>JAHQWD010000003.1 GCA_019634005.1 Candidatus Kaiserbacteria bacterium | reverse complement strand
TGGATATGGTAATAACGGTTCAGTCTTCTCAGGAGCGCTAACTGAATCAATGTCCATTCGTTCTGATGCTGCACTACATCTCGGTGCTAACGGAACGATCGATGTAACTATTAATACATCAGGAAACGTCGGTATTGGTACGACGAGTCCGCAGGACAAGTTAGATGTAAGTGATGGAGACATCAGACTATCTGAGACTTCAAACAATAGTTATAGTCAAATATTGCATATTGATGGAGACGGAAGCCTTTCACTGTCAGCAGATGCTGGGAATACTCTTGGTGGTTCAGAAATAAGATTTTTGGTCGATGGTTCTGAACATGCGCGCATCGACTCCTCAGGAAACGTCGGTGTCGGCACCACGAATCCAGGAGGGACACTCCCAACAGGAGCGACTGCCGGTGCGAAAGTCCTTGAAGTTTCAAGTAATAGTGGCACACTCGATTCCGCAATCTCACTCTCTGGAAATAACTCTATAACTGGCACAGATATCTGGTTTGATCGCGGAACGGCCTCAACTTATATTGATAACCGATACGATACAACAGCAGGAAATATATATTTCCGCACACGTACAGCAGGGACTCCAGTTACCGCACTTACTGTTCTTGGTAGTGGTAACGTCGGTATTGGAACCGACGGTCCAGAACAACCATTCCATGTATATGTAGATAGTGGTGATGCAAATACGCCAGTGCTTATTGAGCAGGATGGAGCGGGGGACGCAAAAATTGGATTTGAGCTCACAGGACTTACCACATGGTCTGCTGGTATTGATAATACGGACGATACATTTAAGATCGCAAACTCTACCAATCTTGGTTCAAATACATACCTTGCTATCATCGGTGGAGGAAATATTGGTATCGGTACAACAAGTCCTTCACAACTCTTGCACCTTGAAGAGGATTCAGGAAGTGCTGGTTTAACAATCGAAGGTGAAGATTTCGCAACACTCTATATTAAGGCTGATAGTAATAACGAAAGTACTGCAGACTCAAGCATACGATATTACGTAGATAATGCAGAGCAGTTTAGAATGGGGGTTGATGCTTCTGATTCCAACAAGTTTAAGATTTCCGATGGGTCTGCACTTGGAACAAATGATTGGCTGACAATAGATACTTCAGGAAACGTCGGTATTGGAGAGACGTCACCGTCGGCAACGTTACACATATCCTCAGATTCTAGTTACCCAACATTGCGTCTCGAAGATAGTGGTAGCGGTCAGTATGCTGAGATTTTCACAAACAACGATGACCTTTATATTGGTTCAGATGAAGGTAATGCAGGTGGAGCATCCTCAATCCGTTTTCGTGTAGACTCTACAGAGTACATGCAAATTAACTCCTCAGGAAACGTCGGTATTGGTGAGACAAGTCCAGCTGGTGTCCTGGAAGTTAACAACGCGGTTTCAGGTAATTCATCAACACTCCTTACACTCACTGATGCAGAGATCGGTGGTGGTGCACACACACAAATTCTCTTCACTCGCTCCGGTTCAGCGGTGGGAGACACAACAGTTGGATACATCAACTCTGCAAGTAATGACCTCATCGTAAATGCAACAGACGACCTGTTCTTACAGGCTGCAGGGAGCGACGTGCTCTCACTTACTAATGATGGCAATGTCGGTATTGGTACTACAACACCACAGGAAAAACTTCATATTTCAGGAGCGAGTGGAGCAGCAACGCTCTTGCTTCAACGTTCAAACGCACACGCGGTTGGAAATGCATTTGGAGATATTGATTTCCAAGATTATCTAGGAAATGTTACTGCGAGAATACTTGCAAGTGCAAACACAGATGATGTTGATGGTACAGATATAAAATTCTCAGTGACAAACGATGGGGGATCTTTGACAGAACGAATGAGAATTACTGCAGATGGACTTGTAGGTATCGGAACAACAGATCCAGAAAACACGTTGGAAGTAGAGTCTTCCTCTACAGGAACACTTGCTGTTGGTACGAGTGCAAACCTAACTGCAGGCGGAACGAGTGGAACGTTGAAGTTCTATAGTCGAGGATTTGGTGCTGACGATACACTCTCAGCACAGATTAGAGCATTGTTGCCGGCAGGTGACAGTGATGATAGTCACACAAATCTTGCATTCTATACTTCAAATGGAGGACTTACCGAGAAGTTGAGGATTACTAATACTGGAAACGTCGGTATTGGTACGACAACGCCAAATTCAGTATTACACGTTGCAGAGACTGGTACTGGGCACGGTATGGGGGGTATTATCAGTTCTACAGTAAGCGCAAATGGAAATGCGGGGTATAGGTTTGTGACAAATGGAGCAGATCGTTGGGGGATTACCACTGTCGGGACTGACGGTGCAAATCTACGTTTCTATGATGGAAATAATTCTGCGACACGCATGACCATCGACTCCTCAGGAAACGTTGGTATTGGGACAACTTCACCATCATTCAAGCTAGATATAGATGTTGGTAACAGTAACCAAGCTATTAACCTGCAATCTACCGACAGTTACGCATTTATAGAAGCAAATGATTCAAGCGGATATTCTCGCTGGGGAACGGGTCCGGATGGATTCTTTGTTGCAGTAAATAACACAGATACAGGAGATCTTGTTATCAACTCTTCTGGGCAACTGCTTGTAGGGTACAATTCCTCAGTAGGTGCAGCACTTGGTCTACAGGGGGCATTGCAGGTAACAGGAACAAACGGAAGTTCTTCTTCTATCAATATTAATCGTTTCTCAGACAATGCGTTTGGAGGGTATTTGGCACTGACAAAATCTCGAGGAACGCTTGGTTTATCTACAATTGTGCAGGATGATGATGTTCTTGGATACATCACTTTTGCTGGAGCAGACGGTACAAATCTCAACACCGAAGCTGCTTCTATTAGGGCTTTGGTGGACGGAACTCCTGGAGAGGATGATATTCCAGGTCGACTTGTTTTCAGTACGACTCCTGATGGAAGTAATTCTGCAGTAGATCGAATGGTTATAGATTCCTCAGGAGACATTAGTGTTGGAACAACAACAGCATCTGCTCGTTTGAATGTACAGACAAATAGTACAAAAGATATCCTCAATCTCTTTGAGACAGGTGGGGCAGAGGTACTTACTGTCACTGAAGCAGGAAACGTCGGTATTGGTGCTACAAGTCCTGACAACCCACTCCACATCCAATATTCAGATGCTACTGCAATTGGTAGTCTTGGAACAAACGATCCAATAGGGCTGCAGATTGAGAATACCAATAGTGCGGGAGTGGCCGACATAATGTTTAGAACATCAGACGCGGATGGACATATTTCATATGTAGATACAGGAACAAACTCTGGAGATTTCTACTTTACAACTGACGATGGAGGATCGGCTAATCAGGCATTAGTTATCAAAAGTTCAGGAAGAGTCGGTATTGGTACGACTAATCCGGCAGCATCAAAACTTCTCGTTGCCTCAAATGGTAGTAGTGACCACGTTCTCAATATAACTGCGGATGACAATCGAGGAGCAAGTCGGTATGCTTTGCAGGTTTTAGATTCTGATACAAACGCTCGAGGGTCAGTATATATTTCGACGGCAACAGGAGTTGGTTTGACGGTTGACGGTGCTAGTACAGGATATTCTGCGATATTCAATAACGGTAACGTCGGTATTGGTGCGACAAGTCCAAGTGAGTTACTTGAGCTTCGTCGAGACAATGATGGAGGAGACTCTTCACTTGTTATCGTGAATGAATCCGCGACTGATTCCACTGACGAAACAGCTGAGATTAAGTTTGCATTGGCAAATAACCTTGATCGTGTTGCAAAAATCGTTGTTGCTCGAGAAAACAACTTCTCAAGTGCAGGAAACGCAGATACAAGTATGCGTTTCTTCAACTCTGTAAACGGAACTCCAACAGAGCAACTTACTATTGCAAATAGTGGAAACGTCGGTATCGGAGAAACAGATCCAGACACACTCCTCCATCTCACCAGCGGTTCTTCTTTCAGTCCAGACATCAAGATAGAAAATACAAACGCTGACGGAAATCCATCACGTCTTAGTCTCTTTAAGACTTCTGCTTCACAAGCAGATGGGGATGAGCTTGGACAAATCCGATTTATGGGACTGGATTCAGGTGGTACTGCTACAAACTTCGGATATATTCAAGGGAGCAGTGAAGATATAACAAACACAGATGAAGCGGGAAGCTTGGAGTTTTTCATGGCGGTAGATGGAACTGCACGTAACTTCCTTAAACTGAATGGATACAATGGCACTGTAGGAGAAGGAGAGATTGTATTTAACGAGACAAGTGCAGATATTGATTTCAGAGTGGAGAGTGACAATGAAGAGAATGCTCTCTTTGTGCAAGGAAGTACAGGAAACGTCGGTATCGGTACGACTAATCCAGACACGTCACTCCATGTCCTGCTTTCAGATTCTGCAACATCAGGAACGGCTTCAGGATTTGTGCTTGAACATCAGACGTCAGGAACTGCGGCAGCAGGATTTGGAACTGATCTAGAGTTTAAAGGGGAACTTAGTACAGGATTTACAGGTGCAGAGATGGCCAAAATAACTGCTCTCTGGGAAGATGCGAATGGAGGGGGGACCAATGATGGTGCGTTAGTATTCTCCACGGTGCTCAATAATAGTTACAATGAACGCCTCCGCATCGACTCCTCAGGAAACGTCGGTATTGGTACCACCGAGCCTTCAGGTCCACTCGAAGTGCAAGGGCGTGCTTCAGATTCTAATGCAATCCACCTCGTGGGGCGTTCTGCAGACGATATCTCTGGCATTCGCTGGTATGACAATGGGGAGGCGACAAGTTCGTATGTACAAGGTGATGGATCATGGATGCGTTCATGGGCTCCTGGCGGATGGCACTGGTCTCTGTCAGGTGCGCCAGATACTTCATATGCTGGGTACACTTTTGAGGGAGCAAACGTCGGTATTGGTACGACAACGCCAACTTCCCGGCTTGTGGTTCAGGGTACTGCGGGTGTCGACGAATCATTGAGTCTGCTCGATCTGGTGCAGGATCTCTCATCAGGCTCTTCTCAAAATAGTGCGGGTATCCGTATCTTTGGCGCTGGGGAACTCTCAGGACGATACGCAGGAATATTTGCGGTAGAGCCTACTCCTTCTGGTGGAGATCTTGATCTCGCGTTTTCAACTGCAGATGCAAGTGTGAATAGTGAAGTAATGCGCCTGACCGCAACGGGAAACGTCGGTATTGGTACGACAAGTCCTTCAACAAAGCTTCATGTAGCCAACAGTAGTGGCACCACACTTATTCAGACTGAGGTGGCGGCGAATGCAATTGTTGGATTCGATATCAAGAAGACGGGCTCAACAAACCAAGAATGGCGTATTGCGGATGGTATTTCTGCAAACGGTAAGCTTGAATTCTATGATGTAACAGATAGTCGCTCTGTCATGACATTTGACGGATCAGGAAACGTCGGTATTGGTACTACAGATCCTGGAACAAAGCTTCAGATTCTAGGTTCAGGAACTGCGGTGGGTACTGATGGTGTATCATCATTGATTGTCCAAAATAGTGGTGCCGCAAGTACAGTAGCTGGTATTTCAATGGTTTCTGGGAACAATGCAGTGGCAAGGCTTAGTTTTGGTGATACAGATGCGCAGGGAATAGGTACAATCGAATATCTTAATTCCTCAGATAAAATGCTCTTAAGAACGAGTGCGACTGCTCGTATGGCTATCGACTCCTCAGGAAACGTCGGTATTGGTACGACAACGCCAGTTGAGAAACTTGAGATATTTGAATCAGCAGGGAGTACACCTGGATACCTTGCAATAGGAGGTGAGACCACAGATGGTCTGACTGGAAGTGATTTTGGAGGTATTAAGTTTAACCATGGCGCGGGAAATGAAGTGGCGCGTATCGAGGCTCAGCGAGGCGCAAGTGCGGATACAAGTGGGTGGTTGGAATTTAATACGTCACTCTCTGGAACAATGAACCGAATGATGACCATTACACATGAGGCTATTGGTATTGGTGATGTTAATCCAGGCACACTTCTTACATTGAAGAGTACTTCTCCAAGAATACAGATGACGGATTCTGATACTAATGTTGATGCGTACCTTAATGCAAGCTCAGCGACTGGAGATTTCGTTATCGAGGTAGACCGTTTCAATGAAGGTTCAGCTCCGAATTTCATTGTTAGCCTTTCAAATACAGAGCGTCTTCGTATTGATGACAGCGGTCGGGTTGGTATCGGTACCACATCCCCAGTTTCAACCCTCTCTATCCAAGGGTCACTTTGTGTACGTTCAACAGGATCTTGTGGTACGACCGACGGAACTATCTACGCAACAACAGGTTCAATTTCTAACATCGACGTTGCAGAGAACTATCCAACAATTGACGCAACGATTGCTGCAGGAGAAATCGTAACCCTTGATCCATATAATAACGAGTACGTAAAGCGTGCATCATATGGAGATACACCATTTGGAATCATTTCGACCGCTCCAGGTATTACCCTTGGAGGAGAAGATACTGATGGAAAGCCAGTAGCACTTGCAGGACGTGTACCAGTGAAGGTGAATGGTGAAGGAGGTGCGATTGCAGTTGGAGACCGTATTACACTCTCACTCAGTGAGCCAGGAGTTGGTATGCGAGCGACAGAGAGCGTGCGAACTATCGGTATCGCACTTGAGCCATACACTGCAACAACAACCACTGCGTCTATTATGGTTGCAGTAGAAAATGAGTACACGTTTGTGTCAGACGAGTTTGCGCTCAAGAGTGCAAATACTGGATTTGGAACTTCGTCACCATACGCCAAACTTTCAGTAGTAAATGAGACTGCTGGCCCAAGTTTCATCGTGGAAGATTCTACAGGCGGAGATGATACACCATTCATTGTAGACGCAGACGGAAAAGTGGGTATCGGCACTTCGACGCCAACTGCACAACTGCATACAACAGGCAGCGTCCGCTTTGAGAACTTCGGCGCAGGGGCACTTCAGACTGATGCAGATGGAAACCTTACCGTATCGTCTGATGAGCGACTAAAAGATATCCATGGAGACTTCGACCGTGGTCTTGAAGACATCCGAGATCTCGAGCCAATCCTCTACAGTTGGAATGAGTTCTCTGGCTTTGAGACACAGACCGTCTATGCAGGGTTCTCTGCACAGAATGTACAGGAGAGTATTCCTGAGGCGGTCGGGGAGGATAAATACGGGTTCCTTACTCTTGCAGACCGACCAATCTTAGCTGCGGCGGTAAATGCGATTAAGGAACTTGATCTTGACCTCCAAAGCCTTGCGGACGAAGAGACACTCTTCAGTGAGGCTGAGGAAGGATCGTTTACCGCACGGTTCCTCTCTAATATGATCGCGTGGTTCGCAGACACTGCAAACGGTATCGGTAGCATGATCGCGGGAACCTTCCAAGCGACTGAACAGCTCTGTATTAACGACACTTGTGTCTCTGAGGAGCAACTTCAGCAACTCCTTACTGGAGAAGCGGTGTCTGCAGAAGAGGAACCAGTCGATACACCAGATGATGAGGATGATGAAGAGACACCGTCATCAGGTGGAGGTGGCGGAAGTGATCCAGAGGATGATGTTGCAACCACGACTGACGATGGAACAGATACTGCTACAACGACAGATCCTG
The DNA here is from genome assembly GCA_019634005.1 of Candidatus Kaiserbacteria bacterium. GTDB lineage: Bacteria > Patescibacteriota > Minisyncoccia > Phycocordibacterales > UBA918 > JAHQWD01. The sequence goes on along the minus strand of JAHQWD010000003.1, from coordinate 371,712 downwards.
GTACGGATGATACTGACACAGAAACAGAAGACGATACCGCGACAACCACAGACCCTGGTACATCAGACACTGATGACACATCATCAGACGAATCTGAGACGGTAACAGAGGAAGAGGAGATCACCGAAACGGTAACTGAGACTCCTGAAGAGGAGACCGTGGAGGAAGAAGTAGTAGAGGAGCCTGAAGAAGAGGTTGTCGAAGAGGAGCCAGAGCCTGAACCAGAATCAGAACCTGAGCCAGAGCCTGAGCCCGAACCGACAGAGGAACCAACTGAGTAACCATGAGCATGATAAAATAAGAGACATATGAAAAAGACAAGAGTAGCAATCAATGGATTTGGAAGAATTGGACGAGCATTCTTCCGTGCGGCATATGGGAACGAACACTTTGAAATCGTTGCCGTTAATGACCTTGGAGATCTAGAGAATCTCGCATACCTTCTCAAGTACGACACCGTCTATGGGGGGCTTCCGTTTGATGTTTCTTACGAGGCAGGGAAGATGCGTGTTGATGGTACAGCCATGAATTGTCTCTCTATTAGAGATCCAAAGGAACTTCCATGGAAAGATCTCAATGTCGATATTGTTGTTGAGGCGACTGGTGTGTTTGCAAGTTATGAGAAAGCAAAGGTGCACCTTGAGTCTGGTGCAAAACGCGTGGTAGTGTCTGCACCAATCAAAGACGATCCAGAAACTGCGGGGGTGCAAGGTGCAACCGTACTTATGGGAGTGAATGATGATGCGCTGAAGACCTGTCAGATTAGTTCCAACGCGTCATGTACTACAAATGCCGCAAGTCCACTCATTGCTATTCTTAAGGATTCTGTAGGAGTAGAGAAAGCACTCCTCAATACCATACACGCATACACCGCGACACAGTCTTTGGTAGACGGACCGAATAAAAAAGACTTCAGAAAAGGAAGGGCGGCTGCACAAAATATCATCCCATCAACGACGGGAGCAGCGATTGCAACCACCAAAGCACACACAGAACTTGAAGGAAAGTTTGATGGTATCTCTATGCGCGTCCCAGTGCCCGTTGGTTCGCTTGTTGACATCACTTTTGTTGCAAAGAAGGACACGACTGCAGAGAAGATAAACGACATTCTCCGAGAAGCAGCCGCATCTCCAGCATGGAGCCCTCGATTTGCGGTTACCGAGGAACCAATTGTCTCTTCAGACATTGTCGGTGCAGGGTTTGGTGCTATCGCAGATCTTTCATTTACTCGTGTGGTAGGAGGCAACCTCGTGAAGGTGCTTGGCTGGTACGATAATGAGTCTGGGTACACACAGACATTAGTAGAGCATGTAGAGACAGTGTCTAAGCACGTATAGTATGCGCATTATTTTTGCCACAGATCATGCAGGATTCAAGTTGAAAGAAGTTATCATGGCGTATGTCAGGGACGAACTTGGGTATGAGACGGAAGATTGTGGTGCGCTTACATACGATGAACATGATGACTACCCGCAGTATATGCAGGAAGCGGCAAAGAAAGTTGCTGTCGATCCTGAGAACACGAAAGCCATCATCTTCGGAGGATCTGGAACGGGAGAGGCAATTGTCGCAAATAGGACAGAGGGCGTACGCGCGGCCGTCTATTACGGAGGTAATACAGAAATTCTGACACTTTCTCGTGAACATAACGACGCGAATGTACTTTCACTCGGCGCACGATTTCTCTCTGAAGAAGAAGCAAAGGATGCGGTAAAACTTTGGCTTCAGACTCCATTCTCTGAAGAAGAACGTCATGTACGAAGAAACAAACAGATTGATGCGTAGTGTTGTCCCTGCGGTTATTCCAACCTCACGACGACATCTAGATGCCACACTGGAACGGTGTGCAGACTTTGCTGATGAAGTGCAGGTGGATATTGTTGACGGTGTTTTTGCTCCCGAATCATCGTGGCCGTATAATCAGACAGAGTCTGTTGAGACACTACTTCAGAATCTCAACTTCCACGAACTGCCAACAGAACTTGATCTTATGATTCAAAATCCAGAAGAGACCATGGATCTCTGGATGCAGACGGGTGCAAAGAAGATTGTGGTGCATGTAGAAAGTACAAAGAAACTTTCTGACATTATTGAAGATAGTGCACCACGTGCATTTCATCTCGGACTTTCTTTGAATAATGATACAGATGTACACGTGCTTGAAGATATAGATATGGAGCACGTGGACTATATACAATTGATGGGCATTAAAGACATTGGTGCACAAGGGCAGCCGTTTGATGAGCGTGTTATTAAGCGCATAGAATATATACACAATACGTATCCGCGGCTACCGATTAGTATCGACGGCAGTGTGAACAAAACAACCATTGTTGCATTGGCGCGGGCTGGTGCCACCAGATTCGTTGCAGGCTCTGCAATACTGAAGAGTGATAATTGGGAAGACGCGTACAAAGACCTCAAAGTACTTGCAAACAGAGACACTCTATAAAATGTGTCTCCACTAGAATCTGCACTTCAAACATTACTGCATAGACCTATAAACACCGTCACACAGATGGTGTTTTTATGATGCGTTATACTACACATATGAGAAATCTCAGCGATGACGAAGTCCGTTCTTTGGAGCGCACGGCAAATGAAATACGCGAGAGCGTCATTGAATCTCTTGTTGAAGCAGGGAGCGGACACACTGCAGGGCCCTTGGGAATGGCAGATATTTTTACGCTCCTCTATTTTGAAGTACTAAAACACAATCCAAAAGATCCATTCTGGAAAGAGCGGGATAGACTCGTTCTCTCAAATGGACACATTTGTCCTGTGCTCTATGCGACGATGGCGCACGCGGGGTATTTCCCGAAAGAAGAGCTGATGACACTGCGTAAGTTTGGTTCACGGCTTCAAGGACACCCACACAGAGAGTTGCTCCCTGGACTTGAGACCAGTTCTGGTCCGCTTGGCTCTGGACTATCGCAAGCAGTCGGTATGGCCCTCGCAGAGCGTATGGACAATCCATATTCTTCAAAATACTTCTACTGCCTTACAGGAGATGGGGAACTAAACGCAGGACAAATCTGGGAGGCGGCATTGCTTGCAGGGAAAGAGAAACTCCACAACTTAATTGTGATCGTGGATCGAAATGGTATCCAAATTGATGGCTATACCAAGGACATCATGCCGCTCGAACCACTCGCAGAGAAGTTTGAGGCATTTAATTTTGACGTGCAGGAAGTGGACGGCCACAATATCCGTGCGATGCATGATGCAATTGGAAAAGCACAGTCTGTGTACAGTCAGCCATCACTTATCATTGCGCACACCATTCCTGCCAAGGGGGTGGATGTCTTTGAGCGAGACTTCAGGTGGCACGGCAATCCTCCAGGGAAAGGACCAGAGGATCGAGTACCAAAAGATGAGCAGGCAGAGACGGCGCTCAAGAAGCTTCGGTCACTTAACGGTATGATTAGCGTAAGCGAGTAATATGACAGCAGAGCATCTCAATCCAAATCTTTTCAGTGATTCCATCGAACGAGTCCCGAATCGTAATGGTTTTGGTGAGGGACTTAAAGAAGCGGGAGAACGAGATAAGAATGTCGTTGCACTCTGTGCAGACCTTACTGAATCTACCCGTGTACAGGCATTTAAAGAAGCATTCCCAGAGCGATATATAGAGATTGGTGTTGCAGAGCAGAATCTTGCATCGGTTGCGTCGGGAATGGCAGCAATGGGGAAGATTCCATTTTTTGCATCATATGCAATGTTTTCTCCAGGGCGAAGCTGGGAACAGATTCGTACTACCATTGCATATAACAATATGAACGCAAAGATTGTTGGTGCACATGCAGGGGTGTCCGTGGGGCCAGATGGTGCGACGCATCAGGCGATTGAGGATATGGCCATTATGCGGGTGGTACCAAACATGGTGGTGCTTGCACCATGTGACGTGCACGAAGCAAAACGCGCAACACTTGCGGCAGCAAAATATGAAGGACCAGTCTATATTCGTCTGGGAAGAGAAAAGACTCCCGTGGTGACGACTGCAGCAACCCCATTTGCTATCGGGAAAGCATCTATATATATGAAGCGCGATGAAGCGCACGAACGGAAGGTGGGTATTATTGCAACAGGAACCATCCTTCACAACGCACTTGTTGCAGGAAAAGAATTAAATGAAGGAGGTATTGGTGCATCGGTGATGAATCTCGCGACGGTAAAACCGCTTGATACAGAGGCAGTGCTTGCATTTGCAAAAGAGCATGACGTCATCGTCACTGTCGAAGAGCATCAGGTTGCGGGCGGTATGGGTTCTGTGGTTGCAGAATACCTCGGAGAAGTACATCCAACAAAGGTGGTTCGTGTGGGAGTGAAAGATCTCTTTGGACAGTCTGGAGATCCAGATACACTCATTCAATATTACGGTATTGATACACCAGCGATTGTCACCGCTGCGAAGAAAGCGCTCGGTTAAATTTTTCTCGGTACGTAACTCTCGGGCGCTTCGCTAAGGTATTTCTCAAGGTCTTCTTGCGTCGGGAGGCCTTTTTGTGCACCGATGTGTTGTACCACAGACATAGAAGAGATTGGTCCCCATGTCAGTGCGGTTTTAATATCATGTCCTGCCGCAAGCGCTGCGGTGAACGTTGAAGAGAAAGAATCTCCTGCACCTGTACGGTCCACAGGCTCTTTCGGATCTGGGTACATCGGAATAAACCAAACATCATCCCCATCGAGTGCGTAGGCACCGTTTGGTCCATCGGTAATCACAGGGATTTTTGGTCCAAGTGTCGCCATCTTACGAAGAAGCTCTGGTACGGGAGTACTCTGAAGTCCAAGAATTTTTTCTGCCTCTTGTTTGTTACAGAAGAAAATCTCACAGAGTTCGTAGATATCTTTGATGGCATCATAGCCAAGACGAATCTGGAAGGTTCCTGGCTGGAAAACCAGTTTGGTCTCTGGGTTTTTGCGTACATAATCTGCAATAGCATGATGGAAATCTACCCCGTTCTCTCCGATGGAAGAGAAGTAGATATAGCGTGGTGGCACTTGGAACTGTGGAAGGAGGTACGGGTACTCTTCGTGCTTGATAAGAATGGTTCGCTCTGCGCCGTAGCGAAGTACGTAGTGATAGTTGGTACTCTTCTCTTCATGAATCTTTACAAAATCTGTGTGTACTCCTTCCCGACGAAGGGTGTCGAGACAGTCTTTTCCATTGCGATCATGCCCGAGATTGGTCACCAGCGCACTCTTCAAACCTAGACGATGCGCAGACACGGACGCGTTCGGAGCATTTCCAACAGCATTTACCACGGTGACATCTTCATACGGAAGTTTCGATCCAAAGTCCATCAGAAGTTGGCATGGCTTTCCTTCAATATCGCACATAACCGTTGCGTCCTCTTTAGAGAGTTGGATAAAGGCATCTATGGTGATGTCGCCTATGGCGACGAAATCGTATTGCTGTGACATATATAGGTAGTGTACAAGGGAGCGGGACTCCAATACACGGCATGCCTGTTGATAGATACCGAAGAACACGTATCCTATAGGTATATGTCACGTATATTTGTCACACGAAAGATTCCTGAGGATGGAATCAACCTGCTTCAAGAAGCGGGGCACGAGGTTACGATTAGTACTAAAGAAGGGGTGCTTACCAAAGAAGAACTTATCGCAGAACTAGGGAAGGAGTCGTATGACGCAGTGCTCTGTCTTCTCACCGACACCATTGATGGGGAGGTGTTTGATGCAACTGACGCAAAGATTTTTGCGAACTATGCGGTTGGGTACGACAACATAGACCTTGAAGCAGCAAAAGAACGTGGAGTAACGGTCACGAACACGCCAGGAGTACTTACGGAGACGGTGGCAGAGTATGCGTTTTCTCTGATGCTTGCTGTTGCAAAGCGTATACCAGAGGCAGATCGCTTTACCCGTGCGGGGAAGTATGACGGCTGGGCGCCAGAACTACTCCTTGGAAGTGATCTGAAAGGGAAGACACTCGGTATTCTTGGCGCAGGACGTATTGGATACGCAATGGCAGAGAAAGCATATCGTGGACTTGGTATGAACATCATCTACAACGATATCAAGAAGAACGAACACTTTGAGAACGATCTTGCTGCAACGTACAAAGAAGATATTGAGGAGCTCTTTGCAGAGGCGGATATTGTCTCCGTACACGTACCACTTCTTCCAGCTACAAAACATCTTGTGAATGGTGTGCGTCTTGCGATGATGAAAAAGACGGCGTATCTCATTAACACGTCTCGCGGTCCTGTGGTAGATGAGAAAGCACTGGTTGAGGCATTGAAGACGGGCCAGATTGCTGGTGCAGGACTCGATGTCTACGAAGATGAGCCAGCACTTGCGGCAGGATTGTCCGATCTCGATAATGTGACCCTTACCCCACATATCGCATCTGCGTCAGTAGAAACACGAGGAAAGATGTCTCTCATTGCAGCACAGAACATCGTGGCCTTTCTTAACGGAGAGACACCAGAGAACGTTGTATCCTAAGGAGTGCTGTGCTATGCTCTCGTCACATATATAAAGACACATAATTATGACGGTACAACTAAACGTTACAAAACGAGAAGAACGCGGAAAGCAACTTGCAGCACTTCGTGCGAAAGAGCAAATTCCTGCGGTCGTATACGGAAAGAAACAAGAGGCGACAGCAATTACGCTTAATAAAGCGGAACTTGATAAACTGTTCCGTGATGGAGCAGAATCTACTATTGTGAACCTTACAGGTCTTGGGGAAGAGGTTGAGGCACTGATTCACGATGTGGAGTTCGATCCTGTAAAGGGAGGTGTGCAGCACGTGGACTTCTATGCAGTAGAACGTGGTAAGGAACTTACCACTGAGGTATCACTGGAGTTTGAAGGTGAGGCACCTGCAATTAAGCTTGGTGGATCACTTACGAAGGTAATGCACGAGCTTGAAGTAACCTGTCGTCCAAGTGCGCTCCCAAGCCATCTTACCGTCGATGTGTCATCACTTGTAGACTTTGATGCACAGATTAAAGTGAAGGACATCACACTTCCAGAGGGGGTGAAGACAGAGATAGACCCTGAGGAAGTTGTTGCGCTGGTATCTGAGGTGAAAGAAGAGGAAGAAGCACCAGTAGAACAGGTAGATATGGATGCGATTGAGGTAGAGGAGAAAGGAAAGGGAGAGGAATCTGAAGAAGCAGAAAAGACAGAGGAGTAATCCAGAAAAACGCGGCACAGGCCGCGTTTTTTGTATGGCGGAGTCGTGTATAATATTTGCACGTATGCGTATAGGGATTTTTCTACTTCTGCTACTTCTTGTCGGCTCGTTCGGCGTGTCTCACGCGGGTGCACAAGACGCGTGTAGTGAGGGGACTGATGGAAAGAGTGAGGAGGAACTCCAAGAAGATTTGGAGCGCTGTAATGAAGAAATTGAGCGCTGGCAGGCTATTCTCGATGAGGCAAATGGCCGTGTCGACAGTATTGATAGCGATGTACAGGCGCTCACGGCAAAAATTAATGCCGCTGAGGCGACTATTCGTGCGAAGAATATCGCTATCTCACAACTGTCAAAAGATATTAACCTTCGTACCGAACGTATCGGAGAACTTGAGGACCGTATTGATACAGGGAAGCAGTCACTGGCGCAACTCATTCGGAAGACAAACGAGATAGATGATTATGCACTGGTGGAGGTGGTGCTGAATAGCAAAGACATCTCAGATTTCTTTTTGGACGTTGATAGTTTCTATTCCATCCAACGCTCTCTCAAGGAGCATTTTGAAAACATTCGTGACGCAAAAGCAGAGACTGAAGTAGAGCGAGAGCAACTTGATGCGCAGAAGAGTGAGGAGGTAGATGCAAAGTATGTGGTAGAGCAACGGAAGCAGACGATCGCACAGAGTGAGGCAGAGAAGAAACAGTTGCTTGCTGCAACACAGCAGGAGGCGAAATCATACCAGCAGATTCTTGCAGACCGTCAGGCAAAGGCAGCGCAGATTAACGCGGCACTCTTCTCCCTCCGTGGACTGGACACCGACGGTATTCCGTTTGAAGTTGCGCTCGCCTATGCAAAGAAAGCAGAGAAGTATACGGGTGTTCGTGCGGCTTTCATTCTTGCAATCCTCAGACAGGAGTCTAATCTTGGTGTGAATGTTGGACAGTGTCTCTTGGTAGATCCAGAGACAGGAGATGGAAAGGGAAAGAATACAGGAACTCCATTTGCACGCGTGATGAAGCCAGATAGAGATGTGGAGCCATTCCTTGAGATCACTAAAGAGTTAGGTCGTCCACCATACGGGACACCGGTCTCATGTCCACAGTCTGTAGGATACGGTGGAGGAATGGGGCCAACCCAGTTCATTCCATCAACATGGGTAATGTATGCAGACCGTGTGGCAGATGCAATTGGTGTTGATACAGCAGACCCGTGGAATCCAGAGCATGCCATTATGGCAACAGGAATCTTCGTGAGCGACCTCGGTGCATGGAAAGGAGGATACAGTGCAGAGCAAGAGGCGGCAGCACGATACTACGCGGGAGGATACTGGAAGATTAACGGACTTGGGTATGCATCGAGCGTACTCTCGTACGCAGAGCAGTACCAGGATGATATCGACTTCCTCGATGGCGTCTAATTACTTGCCAAAGCAACAAAGTTTGCTATAGTACTTCGGCTATGAAAAAGGATATTCATCCAGATAACTATCGAAAGGTAATTTTCCACGACAACGCAAGTGGGGAGCGCTTTTTGCTTGGTTCGACAATCGCAACTGAAGAGACAGATAAGTGGACAGATGGGAATGAGTATCCCGTTGCACACGTAGATGTTTCAAGTGCATCACATCCGTTTTATACAGGACAGGAGAAGGTGATGGATACTGCAGGACGTGTAGAGCGCTTCAAGGCGCGTGCAGAGAAGGCTGGAGGACGCAAGAAAAAGGCGTAACGTCTGTAAGAAAACCCGCGTGGCTATAGCCACGCGGGTTTTCTCGTAGAGTGCTATAGTTATACGTATGGAATTAAGCGAAGAAAAACTACAAGAGTTCAGAGAGAATCAGAAGACACAGTTCCTGATGACGCAATTTGATGCGCTTTTGGATAAGCGGGCAGAGAATGAGGAACTCCTTAAGGATGAAAGCCTGAAAGCCCTCGCTGAAGAAGAACTTAAAGATATTGATACGCAGATTGAGGCGCAGTATAACGAGATGGATCAGATTGTGGAGCAGTCTCGAGAGGAAGAGGCGAAGCCGTACGGAGTAGCACTTGAAGTACGTGCAGGTGCTGGCGGGGATGAGGCGGCACTCTTTGCAGAAGAACTTGCACAGGCATACCTTAAATATGCAGAGACGCGCGGGTGGAAGACTTTTGTTGCAAATGAGTCTCGTTCGTCGTCAGGTGGATATAAAGAAGCGACTTTTGAGATTCTCGGTTCTGAAGTCTACGATGCACTCCAGTATGAGACAGGTGTACATCGTGTACAGCGTGTCCCAGTCACAGAGAAGGCGGGGCGTATCCACACATCAACTGCGTCTGTTGCAGTGCTTCCGATGCGTAAGAAGCCTAAGGTGGAGATTAACCCAGCGGATATTGAGATGGAGTTTTCTCGTGCGGGAGGTGCTGGAGGGCAGAACGTGAACAAGGTAGAGACTGCAGTGCGTTTGGTGCATACACCAACAGGCATCGATGTACGTTCAGAATCTGAGCGATCGCAGTTGAAGAACCGTGAAAAGGCCATGTCTATCCTTACTGCAAAGTTGGAAATGCTTCACGAAGAGGAGGAAGCGAAAAAACACGCGGAACTTCGAAAAAGTCAGATTGGAACAGGGGATCGGTCTGAGAAAATCCGTACGTACAATTTCCCACAGAACCGTATTACAGACCACCGTATTAAAGAGTCGTGGCACAATATTGAGGATGTGATGGCAGGGAAGTTTGATGATATCTTTGATACGCTGCAAACAGTGAGCAAACAAGAATAAGATATTGACATACCATATACAAAATGGTATACATATGGATAGTTTAGAGTCCATTTACATCATTGACGAAGACCTAAAAAGGAGAAAACGTCATGACTACTCAAAAACAGATCTGCCAATTCTTTGGCATGGTAATGCAGAACTTTCCAGATTTGACGAAAGATGAGCGGCAAGATTGGGTTGAAGAACCAAAGGTCATGCAGCAAATCCTTAACAACTTCAAGCGTGGACCGAAGAACTTCGAAACCATGTGGCACCGACAGCACGGTGCAGTCTACGGAGTCGTTCGGGATGAAGATGCGGGGATGACCTACGAGGTTGTCATGCTGACGCCTGAAATCTTCGAAGACAAGCTCACGGACGATTTTGGCTCGGATGACCTTCTGGCGGCCACAACTATCCTGCAGGAAGCGCAACGGCGCGGACTGATGAGTACGACCGATAGAGGTGTTGTAGAAAAGATCATGAGCTATGTCTTGCCAGAGGATGCTCATGAAATCTGCGGCGGTTGGGCAATTTTCACGATTCCTCGATCTGATCGGGACACAAGTTTCGAATGTAGGGTCTTTGAATCCGAAACGCGGATTTGTGCGGGACAATTCAATGCGCACGGTGCGTATGCGAATGATCACGCATATCTGTTTCTCCGCGCGGCGTACAAAGACCTCTGAGTCAAAAAATGATGGCAAGGCCTCACAATCTGGTGGGGCCTTTTTCGTTGGTAAAATATGCTGCGAGCCCATTGCATCTTACATCCCACTGTGGTAGCATCTTCCTCACAGAAGGCGCTACCGCGCTTTTTTACTTAAAATTATGTCAGAGAATACAAAACAAAATCTAATTGAGCGACTCTTCAAAGCAGGAGCGCACTTTGGCTTTACAAAAAGCCGTCGTCATCCAACGGTTGTGCCGTATCTCTACGGAAACAAGCAGGGGACTGACATTTTCGATCTTGAAAAAACAACAGAACTCCTTGAGGCTGCAAAAGAAGCGGTCAAGGAGATGGGAGCAAAAGGGAAGACTGTTCTCTTTGTGGGAACAAAGGATGAGGCTTCAAAGTTAGTAAAGGCAGCGTCTGAGAAGGCGGAATCTCCATTTGTCGTAAACCGATGGATTGGTGGAATGATCACTAACTTTGCAGAGATCAAGAAGCGTATCAAGCGACTCCTTGACCTTACCGAGCAGGGAGAGTCTGGAGAACTTGAGCGAAAGTACACCAAGAAGGAACGTGTGCTTATCGGTCGCGAACTTGAGAAACTCACCTTCAACTTTGGTGGTATCAAGACACTAGAGCGCACCCCAGATATGCTCGTGGTTGTAGATCCACGTCATGACGCTATTGCGGTAGCAGAGGCAAAGGAGCGTAACATTCCAGTGGTGGGTATCTCGAGCTCTGACGGAGACCTTTCACTCGTCACGTACCCAGTAGTATGTAACGACGCGCTCACTGAGAGCGTGTCACTCGTACTCACTGAGATTGTTGATGCATACCTCGAAGGAAAGAAGGCAACAGCAACAGCCTAACTACTAGTTCTAATCACATAATTTTCTATGGAAATCACTTCAGCACAGCTTAAAGAACTGCGAGATGCAACAGGTATCTCTGTCATGCAGTGTAAGAAAGCGCTTGAGGAAGCAGGGGGCGACATGGACAAGGCGCGGATTCTTCTTCAGAAGAAGGGAGGAGAGGCTGCAGCAAAGAAATCAGATCGCGAACTTGGAAGTGGTGTGATTGGTTCATACGTACACAATACGAATCAAGTGGCTGCGCTTGTAACGCTTTCATGTGAGACAGACTTCGTGGCAAAGAACGAGGAGTTTGTTGCGCTTGCAAATGATATTGCGATGCATGTTGCTGCACAGGCTCCTGTTGCAGTTACTCGCGAGGAAGTGAGCGAAGAGGAGATTGCAAAAGTACGTGAGGTACTGAAGGAGGAGGTAGTAGACAAGCCAGAAGATATGCAAGAGAAGATCCTCGAAGGAAAAATCGACGCATACTACAAAGATCGTGTGCTTCTTGAGCAGGCATTCATCAAGGATCCAGAGAAGACTATCGGAGACCTTGTACAGGGAGCAGTCCAGAAGTTTGGCGAGAACGCCGCAATTACAGAAGTGAAGCGAATGTCTGTAGCGTAGAGAAAAAACACCCGAGAGGGTGTTTTTTGGTATACTATTACCCATATGCAACCAGCACTCATTAGCCTCATCGTAAGCGCAGGACTACTCGCGCTCATCGTGCAGCTCTTTAATAAAGAGCGTACTCGTGGCACACGCTTTCTTGAAGATAAGCGTACACGCTTTGATGCAGCGATAGAACGTCTCTATAAAGTATGTGAACGTCTCTCACAGCCATTCCGCAGAGACATCATGCGACACTCCCTTCATTATTTTTTCCATCAGGTACTACGAAGTTTCAAGCAGTTTCTTCGTGCAGTCGATACACGTCTTGATGCATTGTTGCGTACGAACAAAGCGCTTGCACGAAAAGTAACAAAGGAACAGTCCTCGTCACATCTCAAAGAGGTTGCGGTGCACAAGGCAGAGTCTGCACTTTCGCCAGAGGAGCAAAAGAAACAAAAAGAGCGAGCAATCGGTACCCGACTCTAGGTTGCATTATCGAGACTTTTCGCGCATAATACCGTACGCGCAATTCGCGCATTTTTATATCGCCACCTTAGCTCAGTTGGCTAGAGCAGCCGACTTGTAATCGGCAGGTCCTCGGTTCGAACCCGAGAGGTGGCTCCAAAGACATTTAATATCATTTACGCCAACGGCGGCCGTTACCTTTGTTCAGGTTCCTGAATGAGGGTGTAAGTGCGTGACAGTTAGGACAAAGGAGGGAGAGGTTATTGAGGTTGTTATTTTCTGGGTCTCCATCAATGTGATCGACTTCTAGCGGAACCTTCTTGGTTGTTGGGTGTTTCTTCCTCCAACCACAAGAACTACATTTTTCTCCATTGATCTCAACAAGATAACGTTTTATATGTCTTGAGATATTCTTAGTGGGGACTCCTCGGCCTCCATTCCTACTGTCTCTTTTCCATTTCTCAATATATTTCTTGTACTGAAAATCTGCCTGACATTTATTTGAGCAATAGGTACGCTGAGACTTAGAAAGAGGGCAGTTACAGTTTTTACATTTCATATACGTATAAGTATAGCACTGCTTTACCAAGCGGAGGTATCTTAAATACACTATTTCCTAAAACCACACTATGGGGTATACTCCCGCCGTATGAATACGGAGGATTCTCACCTGTTACCATACGCACGTCGAAAGGACTTTAAGGTCGGTCGTGCAGTGGAGCTCTCAGGGAGAGACAAAAAAATATACCGATTCCTAGAGATTTTACCTGGTGTAGCGTCATGGGTTACGTTGATCACCGTGGTACTTCTCTCCGTCTACGTACCGTTTATCGCTGCGTACTTTATCATCGCGTTTGCGGTGTATTGGGTGTTAAAGACTGCATTCCTCTCATTCCATCTCCGACATAATTGGGCGCGATTGCGCAAGAATCTCAAAGTGGATTGGGCGAAGATGATCGAGCGTTTTGAATACGGACACCTTTACCATGTAGTAATCCTCCCGTTCTATCAGGAAGGAGAAGATGTTGTTGACGCGACACTCTCATCAATGGCAAATGCAAATTACGATACGAAGAGTCTCGTCATTGTGTTGGCTGCAGAAGAGCGTGCGGGAGAGGGGGCACAGAAGGTGGCAGAGAAAATGAGAGAGAAGTGGGCAGATACTTTTGGGTATTTCCTTGTCTCTACACACCCAGGCGATATCGTTGGGGAACTTGCAGGGAAAGGATCAAACGCAACATGGGCTGCAGAAGAAGTGCGTACCAAAGTACTTGATCCGCACGGCATTCGGTATAACCATACACTCGTCTCTATTTTTGATATCGACACTGTCATCTACCCAGACTATTTCAACTGTCTTGTCTGGCACTTTATGACTGCCCGTCGACCACTGAAGAGCTCGTATCAGCCAGTTCCTGTGTTTAACAACAATATCTGGGATGCATCTCCACTCTCACGGGTGGTGGCAATGTCCAGTACGTTCTGGGAGATGGTGCAGCAGGAACGTCCCGAACGTATGGCGACATTCTCTTCGCACTCTGTCTCCTTCCAAGCGCTCTACGAGATTGGGTACTGGCAGACCAACATGGTGTCTGAGGACTCTCGTATCTATTGGAACCTCCTTGTGGCGAACGATGGGGAGTATGATGTAGTGCCACTCTCATATCCAGTATCCATGGATGCCAACGCTGCACCAACGCTCTGGGGTACGATTAAAAATATCTATAAACAGCACAGACGGTGGACATATGGAGTGGAGAACCTTGTCTACATTGGGTACCACTTCATGAAGAATAAGAATATTGCACTGAAGATCCGTATTAAGATTTTCTTGCGTCAGGCGGAAGGGTACTGGTCTTTGGTGACGAATCCGATCATGCTCTTTATCCTCGGGTGGGCGCCAATCTTCCTTGGTGGACGCGTCTTCCATGAGACTGTACTCTCGTACAACCTTCCGATCGTGGTACGAAACCTCCTTACGCTCTCTATGTTTGGACTGATCATTTCGTCCATTATCTCTCTTACACTCATGCCCGCACGTCCTGATGGAAAGAGCCGACTTTCGTACATTGTGATGGCTGTACAATGGTTCTTGGTACCAATCACTATGATTACCTTCAGTTCGCTTCCAGGACTTGATGCACAGACGCGACTCATGCTTGGAAAGTATATGGGATTCTGGGTGACGCCAAAACATCGGAAAGATGACAAAACCGCATAGTATGGTAGTTTAAACACACTATGGAACCGACCCAACCGCTCTCGATTAAGAAGCGAAAAATCGTATTTACCCTCCTCGTACTCCTTTTTATCATCGTACTTCCATTTCTGTATCTCTACGCGACAGGATACAAGCTTAATCTCGACGCAACCGATACCTTTGTCAGTACAGGAGGTATTTATGTAGCCGCAGACCGTACAGGAGCGGAGATTTATATAGACGATGAGTTGGTGCGAGAAACACGTGCATTTCGCCGTGCATTCTATGCACAAGGGCTAGAGACAGGAACACATAAGGTGCATGTACAAAAACCAGAATCCCATACGTGGGTGAAAGAATTACCTGTGTATCCGCATGTAGTGACCGAGGCACAGGCGTTTAATATGCCTCTAGTACCACAGGTGCGTGTTATTTCTGCACATCGCACAGCGGCAGGCGAGACAGTGCTCCCAGAAGAACCAATTGCACATGCCTCAACGACAAATGAATATGTGTTGGAAGACAGCCTCTCCCCAACAGTGCTTTTAGACGATACAGAGCACCAGACACTCGTACAGGTCTTTGATGATGAAGCGGTTGTGTCTTTACCATCTCGTATTCAGGAGGGGATTGACTCATTTCTCTCAAGTGAAGAGGCGACAACAACTGCAACTACTACAAAGGTTGCAAATGGGGTAGCGCTCTATGAGTCTGAAGGGTATGTATATGCACGATACGTTGGAGAAGAAGAAAACATGCCATACTACTACTGTGCGCCAGAGTATGAGCTCCTCAGTGAGGAGGTGGAGACGGTAGAAGGTGTTGCGTTTGCTGATACGCATGATGACATTCTTCTTGATGAAGCACCGATGGCTGAAGTGTGCGATCCAACGATACAGTTGGATGATAAAGAGCAGATCATCACTGCCTTTGATTTCTACCCAGGCAGTTCTGACATTGTCATCCTTGCGCTTGAGGACGGTATCTATGTGGTGGAGATAGATGATCGTGGGTGGCAAAATATGCAACCACTTCTTCTTGGAGACAGTCTTGATATGCGCGTCTACAACGGCGGCGTGTACGCACTCGATGGTGCTATTATGTATCAGATACTCTTAAACACGTAGTATGGAAACACCGAAGGGACACCAACATCCACTGACACAGATGATCTCAGAGATTAACAGCATCTTTGCTGAGATTGGATTCGTGTTTGCTGAAGGTCCTGAGGCAGAAACAGAACACTACAATTTCGATATGTTGAACGTGCCAAAGGATCATCCTGCGAGAGATATGCAGGACACCTTTTGGTTCCGAAGTGATGATGTGAAAGAGCCAACGGTACTTCGTACACACACCAGTCCCGTACAGTCTCGGTATATGGAGAAGCATGAGCCACCAATTCGTGTCATCGTGCCAGGGAAGGTGTTTCGCAACGAAGCTACTGACGCAACACATGAAGCGCAATTCCATCAGCTTGAGGGACTGTATGTAGACAAGGGGGTGCATATGGGACACCTTAAGGGAACACTTGAACACTTCTTCTCTCGTTTCCTTGATGGAGAGGCAGAAGTACGTTTTCGCCCGAGTTTCTTCCCCTTTGTGGAGCCTGGAGTAGAGGTGGATATGAAAGTAACGGGAGAGAGTAAGCTTGCGGGGAAGTGGGTGGAGATTATGGGTGCGGGGATGGTGCATCCAAACGTACTTCGTGATGCTGGCATTGATCCTGAAGTGTATTCTGGATTCGCCTTTGGTATGGGAATCGATCGCATGGGATTCATGAAATATGGACTGAATGACGTCCGTGATCTCTACAGTGGTGACCTCCGCTTTGTCTCACAATTTTAATTATGAAGGTACTACACGAATGGATAGCAGAATATCTTGGAGAGAAGACTCCGACACCAGAGAAGATTGAAGAACTTCTAACCTTCCACGCCTTTGAGATTGAAGGTGTAGAAGGGGATGTCATTGACGTTGATGTGCTCCCGAATCGTTCAAGCGATTGTCTCTGTCACCGAGGTATCGCACGAGAACTTGCGGCGTTGTTGGACACGAAACTGGTGAAGGATCCACTCCGCGAAGAGATAACGCTTTCAGAGACTGACACTGTTGAAGCACGTATCACAGATGAAAAGGGGTGCCGACGTATGGGATTGGTACGTATGGAGGGGGTAGAGATTAAAGAATCTCCAGAGTGGCTGAAGAAGCGTCTTGAAGCGCTTGGACAACGTTCTATTAATAACGTGGTGGACGCAACAAACTATGTGATGCTTTCTTTGGGACAACCACTCCATGCGTATGATGGTTCAAAACTTTCTGGAGGAAGTCTCGGTGTGCGATATGCACTTGAGGGAGAGAAGATCGTAACGCTCTCAGATGACGAATACGAACTTTCTTCAGACATCCAAGTGATTGAAGACGCAGATGGAACGGCGCTTGGTATTGCGGGTATTAAAGGAGGAAAGCATGCAGAGGTAGATACGAATACAACGGATATTATTCTTGAGGCTGCTAATTTCGACCCTGTCATTACCCGCAAAGCGTCACAGAAACTTCGGTTGCAGACCGATGCTTCAAAGCGCTTTGAGAACAATCCATCTCCAGAGTTAATTCCATATGCCCTCCAAGAGACTGCGAATCTCATCAAAGAGATTGCAGGAGGTGAAATTATCGGATGGACTGATACATACCCAGTGAAGCAAGAAGAGGTGTCGACGACACTTTCTGTAGAGCGTGCGAATAGATTGCTTGGGCTTTCACTCACTACAGATGATGTTGCAGGCATCCTTTCTCGTCTTGGAATAGCATATACACAAGACGGAGATACATTTTCTGTAACCAGTCCGTGGGAGCGCACTGACCTACATATCGAAGAAGATTATATTGAGGAAGTGGGGCGTGTGTATGGGTATAATCATGTGGAGTCTGTGGTGCCTGAGAAGACTGCACTTGCAGAAGTGAACCCACGGCAGTACTACAGTGAGAAGATTCGGAAGACACTTCTCGACCTTGGTTTTTCTGAGGTCATTACGTCTTCATTTCGTAAGAAAGATAAAGTAAAACTCCTAAATGCACTTGCGAGTGATAAGGGGTATCTGCGAAGCACACTCTCAAAAAACATTACCGAGGCACTGGATAAGAACATGCCGTATGTAGATCTTATTGGCACACAAGACGTCCGTGTCTTTGAGGTTGGTACCGTCTTTGAAAAAGGTGACGGGACTGTCGAGGAACATTTCGCACTCTCGTGGGGAGTACGTACCAAGCAGACAGGATACACACCAAAGGATGATACGCCTGTACAGGAGGCACAAAAAGCGCTTGAGGAAGTACTTGGCGTGGAGCTTAAAGTCTCTATGGAGAAGGGGGTGGCGGAGATGGATCTTTCAGCACTACTTTCCAAACTTCCACAGCCTGAAGCGTACGAACCGTTTGAGAAGACGCCTGATGTAACCTACAAGCCATTCTCCGTATACCCACATGTGTCCCGAGACATCGCACTCTGGACAGAGGGAGTATCTGCAGATGATGTTGAAGAGGTGCTTCGGAGTGAGGCGGGGGATTTACTTGTACGTATTTCTCTTTTTGATGAGTTCTCTAAAGATGGAAAAACCTCATATGCGTTTCGTCTCGTGTTCCAGTCCACAGAAGGAACCCTTACCGATGAGGAGGTGAATCCGATTATGGAGCGTATTAATGTTGTGGCGGCAGAGAAGGGTTGGGAGGTGCGGTAAGGTTGACATTACAGATTTTGAGAAGTATATTGAGATTGGTTTGAAATTATCGAGGAGATATAGAGATGTTAGGAGGTAGAATTATAGCGCTACCTTTTGACGGTTCGTCAAAAAGGGGGTGGCTGTCTGCAGATTTGAGCGCAGTATTAGAGCTAACCACAGTCATAATGTTACTTCTGTGTATGGTCAGTTTGATTCTCGCTGGCATATTCTCAGAAGTGGACACACTCCTGAAATGGCTGCTTTGGGAACAAACACTCGCAGCGTTTGCTGTTCCGATTGCTCCAGCCGCGGTTATCGCAGTCTATATTGTATTTGTTCGCAGGTGCAATCCGTTTGTTACAGGCGGTCAACGCCAGTTCCGATACATCTGCAGGTGGCTCTGAACCTTGCGCATCCCGCCCAACGGAAAATCGTCCGTTTTGGGCGGTTTTTCTATATAAAATGGGTATAAATCAGGCAAGATTTTCTCCTAAAAATCTGCTATACTATGGGTACATTTTGAGCATATTCGCTCAGTATTTTTTATGCCGAAAACAGCAAAGAAAGCAACGAAAAAGAGCGGATACGATGCATCAGCTATTAGCGTTCTTGAGGGACTGGAGCCAGTACGCAAGCGTCCTGGAATGTACATCGGTACCACGGGGCCTGATGGGCTCCACCACCTTATCTGGGAGGTGTTTGATAACTCTCGGGACGAAGCCATGGGTGGTTTTGCAGACCGTGTGGAGGTGACCCTTCTTCCTGGGAACTACATTCGTGTTGCAGATAATGGACGTGGTATTCCCGTTGATAAGCACAAGCAGACAAAGACATCCGCACTTGAGACTATTCTCACGACACTTCACGCGGGAGGAAAGTTCGGTGGAGAAGGGTATAAGGTATCTGGAGGACTCCATGGAGTGGGTGTGTCTGTGGTGAATGCACTTTCAACACACCTCATTGCAGAGGTGCATCGCGATGGTGGGTACTACACGCAGGAGTACAACATCGGAAAGCCAAAAGCGAAAGTGAAGAAGGTAGCCGCATCAAAGTTAAACGGAACCGCAATCACTTTCCAAGCAGACGAAGCAATCTTTAAGGAGATTGCATATGACTTCAAACGCATTGTGGGGCACTTGCGACAGCAAGCGTATCTTGTGAAAGGAATGCGTATCGAGGTCATTGATGCACGGGAGATGGATGAGAAGACTGAAAAAAATCTCGATATGAAGGGGGTGCTTTTCATTGGAGACCAGAAGATGGAAGTGCCACGCATGAACTTCTATTTCGAGGGAGGATTGAAATCTCTCGTTGCATTCAATAACCAGCATCAGAAACCTGTACACAAGAACATTTTCTATATTGAAAAAACAGAGGTGGACGACGCAGTGCTTGCGGTAGAGGTAGCACTCCAGTACGTGGATGATATCTCATCTCGTCTGTCTGCGTTTGCGAACAATATCTACAATCCAGAGCAGGGGACACACGTGACTGGATTCAAGACTGCGCTTACTCGTACACTTAATAACTACGGGAAGAAGAACAACCTCATCAAGGAGAAGGACGGGTCATTCACGGGGGACGATGTTCTTGAAGGAATCACTGCCGTTATCTCCGTGAAGATGCCAGAGATCCAATTCGAGGGACAGACAAAAGGGAAGCTCGGTTCTGTTGAGGCACGTGGTGCGGTAGAGTCTGTCTTCAGTGAGGCATTCAACACATTCCTTGAGGAGAATCCAGATGATGCGAAGGCAATCATTGGAAAGGCAACACTTGCGGTGAAGGCACGTAAGGCAGCAAAAGCAGCGAAGGATTCTGTGCTCCGAAAAGGTGCGCTTGAAGGAATGACACTTCCTGGAAAATTGGCAGACTGTCAGACCAAGAGCGCCGAGGAGGCAGAACTCTTTATCGTAGAGGGAGACTCTGCGGGCGGTTCTGCAAAGATGGGTCGTGATCGGCGTACGCAGGCAATTTTGCCGCTTCGTGGAAAGATTTTGAACGTAGAGCGTGCGCGTATTGATAAGATGCTCAACAGTGAGCAGATCAAGAACTTGGTTATTGCGCTTGGTACTGCGATTGGAGACGTATTTGATATTGAAAAACTTCGGTATCACAAAATTATCATCGCAACAGATGCGGACGTCGACGGTGCACACATTCGTACACTCTTACTCACGCTCTTTTACCGACACTTCCGTGAAGTTATTGATGGCGGGTATCTCTATATCGCACAGCCACCGCTGTATAAGATCCAGAAAGGAAAGGAAATGTTCTATGCATATACTGAAGATGAGAAGCTCTCTATCCTAAAGGACCTTGGCGAAGAGGTGTCTGAAGAAACTGAATCTGAAGATGAAGAAGAGACAGAAGAAACAACAGCAAAGAAGAGTTCTCGCGTACGACTACAACGATACAAGGGTCTTGGAGAAATGAACCCAGATGAGCTGTGGGAGACATCTATGAACCCAGAGAACCGTCTCCTGAAGCAGGTGACCGTAGAAGACGCGGTGGAGGCGGACAAAGTATTTGATATCTTGATGGGTACTGACGTATCGAGTCGAAAGTCCTTCATTCAGTCGAATGCGAAGAACGCGACTATCGATCTCTAAAAAATCCGACCTTGGTCGGATTTTTTCTTAGTCAATGAATGTCATTGAACCACTGACGTAGTTATTGGAGTTTGTCGTCTCTCCATATGAGGTGACACGCGCATCAAATGTATACGTACCGTCACGACGATCTGGATCGAATCCAATAGTGATAAAGGCAGTTTCACCTGGTGCAAGTCCTGGCTGTGTATTCATACGGTAATCTTCTCCGTTTGGAAGGTTGATATCCATATCCCATGTGTTGGAATATCGTGTACCGATATTCTTTACTGCAAACTGGATACCACCACGAATGTTACTGTCGATAATCAGTGAACTAAAAAGTGTTCCTCCTGAGATAAATCCAATATTTTGGATAGAGAGTTGAATATCGTTGTATTGTGATACATATACAGGCTTTGGTTGTTTTACAACTGGCTCTGGAGTTGGTTCTGGGATTACCACTTCAGGTTCTGGCTCGGTAATTTCTGGTTCAGGAATAATCTCTGACTCTGGAACCGCTTCAGGTACTCGTTCCTGACTCTCAATAACAGCGGCAGGGGACTGTGCATTCTCGGGGAAGGAGAGCTGTACAAGCTTTACGACACCAAAGAGAATGGCGAAGAGAATAGCCAGAAGACCAATAAAAGCGAGCGCTTTCATTGCTTTGCTACTTTGCGGTTCTGCAATGTGGGTATTCATGATGCTCACATATTACAACATACTATTGACAATGTCAAAGGGTAGGGTATTATTTTGGTACATATGCGTGCAACACTCGATTATGTCTTGGAGAGTATCTGGGAGCGAAAATTCTCTTTTTTCGGCACCTTTTTTGTGGTGATACTCATCACCTATGGGGTGCTGTATATGGTGGATTTCATTCCAGAGGAACCGAAGAGTGCTGAAGAGGTGGTCATGACTGAAACTTATGGGGTCATTGCAGAAGATGCAACGCCAAATAAGCTCATCATTGATAAATTAAACAAAGAGGTAGCGATTCTTAATCCCTCTTCACGTAGTATTGTAGATCTTGATGATGCATTACTCTCGGGAGTGGTACGTCATCCTGACTCTGCAGATCTACTCTCTGAAGGGGGTATGTTTCTTTTTGGACATTCCAGCTACCTTCCAACGGTACAAAATAGGAACTTTCAGGCATTTAATGGAATCCAAGACCTAGAGTGGGGAGACCTTATTCGGATACAATCTAACGATTTTGAGTACATCTACCGTGTCGATAGAACATATCAAGAGAAGGCGACACTGGCGACAGTAGAGACTGAAAGTACAGAAAAACGGCTTACGTTAGTGACGTGTAATACGTTTGGTGCAAAGGATGACCGATTTATCGTTGAAGCAGTGCTCATTGACTCCTTTCCACTCAACCCTTAGATATATTGACAATACCTTTTAGATACTTTATAATACTCTGGTTATAGATTTTTGGAGTATTGTACGCATGTACGAGGTTTTCTCTCTGGAAAAATTTCTTGGAAGGAAACCTCGCACAGCGAGGAGTCTACCTCCGTATGTACGGAGGTAGAATGTTCATCTTAAGAAAGGAGAGTCTGCCATGAAGGCACTCGTAATCTCGTCAGCACTTTTGCTGGCACTGGGGGCGTGTACGGACCCTTCGGGCGTCAAATCTCCCGATCCGAAAACAGGGAAGGCCCCCTCCTGTCAGGTGATCGAAGGGGTCAAATGGTGCCCCATCCCGCATAAAGGGTGGATCCCCGAATTGACTGACTTCGACCAGTACAAGCTGTCACTCGGTTGTAAAAAACCAAGGTCAGAAGCTTGGTATGTGACGGAGGCTAACGGAAACCGCACCGAACGGTATATCCGCGAATGGCCCAAGGACTGGGAGTGTGCTGATTTCCGTAACAGCAGCAGCGACGAATATCGCGACTACGGTTCGGCTGAACCTCTGCAATACCAACAACCAGCCGCCACGGACATCACCACTCGGTGGTTTCCGAACTACTGGAACCGGCCGACGTACTCGGTAAGGCAGCGGGAGTTCATCGCTTCCATCGCCGATCCCGAGAGCTACAACCGGTTCTTCAGGATCCGGTGGGAGAACTGGGTGTCGATGCTGGAGGTTCGCCTTCAACGAAGCTTCCGAGATCGGCGGGAGGTCGTCCAAGTTCTGTCTGGGCTGAAAGAAGTCAAGTGCACCGACCAGCTTCTCTCAGGACGCTGGATCAACCGCACCGATTTCTCAGGCTCGAAGAACGATCTCACGTATCAACGGGGGTGTCGGGAGGGCGAATATGTTTTGCTCGACCCCGACGGAGAGCCTCTTCTCCTCTTCTCCTGTGGGAATATCTCCGGTGACGAAAAAGATCGTCGTCGGTTTGCCACGCTGGAAGGTTCCTATCGCGTCGACATGCGGGACTAAACAGATAAGGATATCGGGCGCGCAATACGCCCGATATCCAACTCCTTTTCTTTCAATTGATTCTTTAGAATCAATTTGTGTATCAGTTGTGAATAGATCTTCACCATTGATACACACATTGATTTGATGTGGAATAGTTATGAATTATAGAGATATTAGTATGAAAACTCTTGGTAAAGTCGGAAAGATATTCTCGATGGGTCTTTTGGTATTTGTGTTCCTACCAACGACCGTATTCGCACAGTACTCTTACTCAGGCGGATCTGACTATTCATATTCAGGAGGATCAGACTACTCTTATGGCGGCGGATTTGATTACTCATATTCAGGTGATTCAGATTATTCATACAGCGGCGGATCTGACTATTCATATTCAAATGGCTCTGACTATTCCTATAGTGGTGGTTCCGACTACTCGTACTCGAATGACTCTGATTACTCATATTCAGGTGATTCAGATTATTCATATTCAGGAGGATCAGACTATTCGTACTCAGGTGATTCAGATTATTCATACAGCGGCGGATCGGACTACTCTTATTCCGGAGGTAGCTACACTCCAATATATTCATATTCCGGAAGCTCATACGGGTATTCTGGTAGCAGCTACGGCGGAAGTTATAGTGGAAGCATATTTAGCTTTGGTAAGAATAAGGATCGAGACTATCCTGTTTGTAAAGAGTTTAAAGCAAGTAGGACGTCGCTCTCAGAAGGGGGCGGTAATGTAACTCTTACATGGGACACAAAAGATGCAGATGTTGTGCAGATTAGTGGAATCGGGAGTGTAACAAAAGATGGATCACGAACGATCTTTGTGGACCAATCTCGTACATTTACACTTACTGCATACGGTGATGGGTATGACATTTCATGTCATACGTCTGTATATGTTGACGCCCCAACAACACATCACCCAGTAGATATAGATGCGCCGCGGTGTGGTGCGTTCTACGCGTCCCCATCATTTATTTCGGAAGGAGATAGTACAACACTCATCTGGAATACATCAGACGCTGTTGAAGTATCTATTGATAATGGAATTGGTTCGGTATCACTCGACGGATCGAGAACTGTGTCTCCATCAAGTACCACAACCTACACACTCACCGCAGAGAATAGTGAGGGAGAGACGGTAACGTGTACCGAGTCAGTAGTTGTCGAAAAGGACACTCCAACGGCAATCGGTGCTCCGCAGTGTAACTCATTCTATGCATCTCCAGCAGTCATTTATGATGGAGATAGTACAACACTCATCTGGAATACATCAGACGCTGTCAATGTATCTATTAATCATGGGATCGGCTCTGTTGCACTTGATGGATCACGAACAGTTTCTCCATCTAACAATACAACCTACACACTCACCGCAGAGAATAGTGAAGGAGAGATGGTAACGTGTACCGAGTCAGTAGTTGTCGAAGATGACACACCTGTAAGCCATAATGATCTCTCTTGTGATTCGTTCTATGCAAGCCCTTCTACGGTTGATGAAGGTGACGATTTCCGTCTCTTCTGGAGTACCACTGGTGCCGATGAAGTCTATATTAACAATGGTGTTGGCCATGTCTCTCAAGATGGGTCAATTTGGCTTGAGGCAGACGAAGATGATGACCACTATATTCTTACCGCATCAAGCGGAGGGGATCAGGTGACTTGTAGCGAATTCATCAATGTCGATGACGATGATGACGATAACGACCGTCCACGATGTGACCTTGATGCCTCAGATGATGATATCGATGAGGGAGATCGTGTGCGTCTCTCATGGGATAACCAGCGAGCAGATGACATACGACTCCGCGATGATCACGGAGAAGAGTATTTCGATACACGACACAGTTCCCGCGATCGAAAGGACTATGATGAAGACGACGATAGTATCTACGTGTACCCAGACGAAGATACGCGCTATACGCTGACCGTATACAATGAGGACGGTAGTCGTACATGTAGTGTACGTATCGAAGTAGATGAGAATGGCGGTTCTGTAGCTTCAGCAAATATTACTCGTACGGGACAGGTTGCTGGTATTGCAGTATCAAATGTGCCATACACTGGATTTGAGGCAGGACCACTTCTTACCACCCTCTTCTACACTATTCTTGCACTGTGGGGAGTTGGTATTGCTTATATACTCGTTATACATAAACGACCCGCAGTTGCATCTACAACACAAGCAGTAGCAAGTGTTGCACCAGTCGAGACTCCTAAACCAGATGTACCAGAGGATATGGGGACTTTTGTGGCGGAGGAACCAGCTATAGATCGACGTTCAACACTCCGAAGGCGTGCTGAGGAAGAGCGTATTCTCCTTGCACCAGATGCGGGAGCATTCATACGAGAACAAGCAGAGACAGAACAAGAGCAGCTTTATCTTTTTAACAAGATTGCTGATCTTGCAAAAGCGACATTCCCGATGGAAGATGGCTGGATTGCCCTTGATCGAAAACGTATTGAGTCTATTATCGAGGACGCATAAACAAAAACCCCGAGCAACAGCTCGGGGTTTTTGTTTAGAGAGAACGTTCGTCTCGTTCTTTGGTGAGGAGTGTTACGACATCAGAAAGGGAGTATGTCTCTGAGGTGTCGTCTCGAGACTCCAGGGTAACAGTCTCCTCCTCCACCTCTTTGTCTCCGATAACAATGAAGTAGGGGAGTTTATCTTTCTTTGCGCCACGGATTTTCTTTCCCATAGACTCTTTAGAGTCATCAAGTGTGACCCGAAGGTCTGCATCGGAAAGTTTTTGAAGCACCTCTTTTGCATACGGAAGGTGCGCCTCAGCAACAGGTACGATGCGTACTTGTTCTGGTGCAAGCCAAAGTGGAAATGCTCCCGCGAAGTGCTCTATCATGATCACCATAAATCGCTCGAGTGATCCTGCAATTGCACGGTGTATCATAACGGGGATCTTCTTTTCTCCGTCCTTATCAACATATTCCAATCCAAAGCGCTCAGGCATGACAAAATCCAATTGAATAGTCGCAAGTTGTCGCTCGCGTCCCAACGCATCGGTAAACATGAAGTCTAGTTTTGGACCATAAAAGGCAGCTTCACCTTCAATACGTTTTGCGTCAAGTCCAAGTTCATCGGATACTTCCTGAAGATACTGCTCTGCCTTGTTCCAGTTTTCATCTTCTCCAAGGTAGTCTTCTGGCTTCTCAGGGTCACGAACAGAGAGTGATACCCAGAACGTCTCACCCTTATTCCAGAGACCAAATGAGGTATAGAACTCCTCAATAATCTTTACAATGTTTATTGCTTCATCTTTGATATGTTCAGGTGTACAGAAGATGTGTGCATCATCAATGGTAATCGCTCGTACTCGAGAGAGTCCTACGAGTTGCCCCGGTTTTTCATCTCGATACATATGGGTTACTTCAGACATACGAATCGGGAGCTCCTTGTAGCTGCGAGGTTTAGAATCGTAGATCTGTGTATGATGCGGACAGTTCATTGGCTTGAGTACAAACTTGTCACCACTCTGTGCTCCGTCAACATAAAAGAACTCATCTTTGAACTTAGCAGCATGACCGCTTGTCTCATAGAGGTCTACTTTTGTAATGTGCGGGATCGACACCTTTTGATATCCATATTTCTTAGAAATGTTCCAAAGAAGATCGGTGATTGACTCACGCATGAGCTGTCCTTTCGGTGTGTAGAGAGGCAGTCCAGGCCCTACAAGGTCTGAAAACGTAAAGAGGTCTAACTCCTTTCCAAGTTTTCGATGGTCTCGCTTTTTTGCCTCTTCTTGCTGTTTCTCATAGGCTTCAAGGTCTTCCTTGGTGTCAAATGCAAGTCCGTAGATACGGGTAAGCATCGGGTTCTTCTCGTCGCCACGCCAGTATGCTCCTGCAACTTTATCTAACTTGAAGGTATCAGCACTAATCTCCTCTGCAGGATTCTCAACATGTCCACCGCGACAGAGGTCAGTGAAATCTCCTGCGGTGTAGAGTGTAATTTTCTCTCCTTTCTCTACGATGTCATCTATGAGTTCCAATTTAAATGGATTGTCCGCATACATTTCTCGTGCCTGTTCGGGAGAGACTTCTTCATGGGTAAACTCTTTCCATGAGGAAAGTGTCTTCTTCATGGTTTTTTGTATACGCTTCAAATCATCTTCGCTGAAGGTCTCATCGCCGAAGTCGATATCATAGTAGAAGCCGTTTTCAATAGCAGGTCCAAGTGTAAGCTTTGCATTGGGATAATGTTGTACAACTGCCGCCGCCAGGAGATGGGCGAGAGTGTGTCGTTTGTGTTCAAGGGTACTCATAGATGCTGTGTTAGATAAATAAAAACGCCCGAGCAAACACATGAAAATCATGCGCTTGCTCGGACGGTCTTTGCCGCGGTTCCACCGAGCTTCCTCACAAAGAGGCACTTCATTGATCAGATTAGGTCATATGACATGGACTCCATCTTCGGGTGGTAGCCGAAGCAATCTCTGATGACTTAATCCTAGTCTGTTTCCTCGTTCTTTGCAAGCAGTTTTGCTCGTTCAAGAGCAATGGTTGGTTCGTCATTACGTATAGAGAGCCGCCCCTTCACTGCAACACACGTCCCTGGTACAAGAAGCTCTTTATAGGTGGTGAAGACTTCTGGAAAAGCCACCATCTCGATCGATTCTTTTTGATCCGCAAGCTGTACAAATGCCATACGGTCTCCTTTTTTGGTAAGGAGTTCTCGGACGGATTCTATGAGTCCTGCGGTGACAACGGGAATGCCGTTGCGTCCATCTGCTCTCACATCGCTGATGGAGGCGCGTTTCTTAAGTTCCTCTTTGAACTCCTCAAGTGGGTGCCCTGATACGTAGACTCCAAGTAAGTCTCGCTCCCAAATAAGAAGTTCTGTCATGGATGCGGGGCCCACCTTCTTTAGTGAGAGTTCATGGAATGAGTTATCCTCAAGTCCTCCAAAAAGGGAGTCTTGTGCGGACTCTTGCCCTGCAGCGTGCTCTTTGTTGTATGCGAGCATGGTGTCGAGATTCTCAAGCATCGTATTGCGTTCTTCAAATTGATCGAATGCGCCGACTTTGATCAGAGACTCAAGAGACTTTTTATTAAGATTCTTGTCGGTCACTCTGGTAAGAAAGTCCGAGAGGGAAGTAAATGGTCCACCTGTTTTACGCTCTTCAATAATTGCGTCAGCGATACCTTCACCGAAGTTTTTAATGGTAGTCAGTCCAAAGCGAATCTTTGCGTCCCCACCATCCTTTGCGGGCACCACTGAGAAATCTGAAAAGCTCTCGTTAATGTCTGGTGGAAGCACCTCGATACCCATACGATCACACTCATGGATAATCTCAGAGATCTTATCCGTATCGCCAGAGTCCGCGGTCAATACCGCAGACATGTACTCCACGGGATAGTTCGCTTTCATATAGGCCGTCTGATACGCCACTCGCCCATAACTTGCAGCGTGTGCTTTGTTGAATCCGTAAGCAGCAAATGGTTCGATCAGTCTCCACAGTTTCTCTGCGAGCGTTGGGGGAAGCTTTCCGTGCTTTTGGAATCCTTCAAGCAACTTATCTTTTTCTGCTTCCATCACCTCAGGAATCTTCTTACCCATCGCCTTTCGGAGCATATCTGCCTCAAGCCATGAGTATCCCGCAAGTTCTCGCGCGATCATCATCACGTCGTCCTGGTAGGTAATCACTCCGTACGAACGATCAAGAATGTTTTCAAGACGAGGGTCGAGATATGAAATGAGCGACTGGTTATGCTTTCGTTCAATATATTGAGGAATAGACTCCATCGGACCAGGTCGGTAGAGGGCCACCATCGCGTTGATGTCGTGAATAGTGGTTGGCTTTAGTTGCTTCAAGAACGCGGTCATTCCCGAACCGTTCAACTGGAAGAGTCCCATAGTTTGTCCACTTGCTAAGATCTCAAATGTTTTTTTATCTGCGAGATCAATATCTTCAATATCAATTTCCACTCCATGAATTTTTCGTACGCGTTTTACCGCGTCCGCGAGGATGGCAAGATTCTTAATGCCAAGGAAGTCAAACTTAAGAAGCCCTACACCGTCCTCTCCTACACTATGCATCTCGTACTGTGTGATGAGTTTTCCTGTTTTCTGGTCGGGCTGTACAGGCACGTATTGATTCAGTGGTTCTGGGGCGATCACCACTCCAGCAGCGTGTACTCCTACGTGGCGTGCACGACCTTCGATTTTTTTCGCAAGATCAATAATCTCTCTCGTTTCATGGTCACTCTTGTAGAGTTTCTTGAGGTCAGGTTCAATATCCATCGCCTTCTCAATGGTCATCGGGAACCCTTGGCTTCCCATCGGAATGAGTTTTGCAATTTTATCTCCCACACTGTATGGGTGTCCAAGCGCACGAGCTACATCTCGTACAGCCGCACGTGCCATCATGGTTCCAAAAGTACCAATCTGTGCCACATGATCATGCCCGTACTTGTCACGAGCATACCCGATAATCTCGTCACGCCGATTATCGGCGAAGTCCATATCGATATCTGGCGCGGATGGTCGTTCGGGATTGAGGAAACGCTCAAACGGCAGTTTGTATTCCAGCGGGTTTACGTTCGTAATTCCAAGCACGTACGTGGTGAGTGACCCCGCAACGGATCCGCGAATAGTGGTGAGAATTCCTCGCTCTCGAGACTCACGAAGGAGATCTCCTACCACGAGGAAGTATTTTGCATACCCCTTTGTCTTAATGATGCCAAGTTCGTACTCGAGTCGCTCTTTGATCGTAGAATCCTCTGGATCAAGACCGCGCCATACAATACCCTCATACGCACGATCGTGAAGTTCTGCATCTGGTTCTTTACCGCTTTCAATGGGGAAGTGAGGAAACTGCCATGCTTCCTGTCCAAGGGTAATGTCTACCGTGCACTGTTCTGCAATCTTTACGGTGTTTGAGAGTGCCTCTGGAGTGTCTTTGAAGAGTTCCTGTGCCTTCTCTTGGGTAATAAAAGAGAAGTCTTCGTGGTCATCGTCAAAGTCGGACGGATCGACGACACCGCCATTCTGGATTTTTATGAGTGCCTCTCGTGCAATATGATCTTCCTTGTTGAGATAGTACACATCGTGTGCGGCAACGAGTGGTGTATTGGATCCCTGTGCAAGCTCGATAATTTTCTTCTGTGTCGTCTCATGTCCAAGAATTTCTGGGTGATGGGTGATCTCAAGGTAACAGTCGTCCTGAAAGACACTCTTGTACCAGTCGAGAGATGCACCTGCCTGTTCAGGATGTTCGTCTTTCAGTGCAAGTACGGGTTCTCCACTGAATGACGGGATAATACAGATGAGATCATCTTTGTATTTTTCTAAGAGCTCATGATCTATGCGAGGACGATAATAAAAACCATCACAGTAGCTTCGGGTGACCATCTCGATGAGGTTCTTATACCCGTTGTTATTCTTTGCGAGAAGAACGACACGCCCTCGTGGTTTATCGATGCGCCCCTCTTTGTCCGCCATGGTGCGTGGTGCAAGGAATGCATCAACACCAATAATTGGCTTAATACCTTCTTTCGTACACGCTTTATAGAAATCGATTGCACCATAGAGTGCGCCAGCATCGGTGATGGCAAGTGCAGGCATGCCATCTGCCTTTGCGGCAGCGGCAAGCTCCTTTGGAGTGGGGAGTGCATTCAAAAGAGAATAGTGGCTGTGTACGTGTAGATGTATAAAGTCTGCCTCCAGTTTCTCTGCCATAGTGGTACCAGTATAGCAAACTTCGTTTCTGGTAGTATGTACGTACGATGAAGCATATTGTGGGAGTAGATGAGGCAGGAAGAGGGCCGCTTGCGGGGCCTGTGTCTGTCGGTGTGGCCTGTGTTTTCCACGATTTTGACTGGAGCCTTCTTCCAGGTGTCACAGATTCTAAAAAGCTATCAGAGAAAAGAAGGGAAGAAATTTTCATACGTGCAAAGAAACTAAAGAGAGACGGTGTTCTGGATTATAGAGTTGCTATGGTGCATGCGAACTCCATTGATACTAGAGGCATTAATCCGTGTATTCGATCTGCGATACAAAGAGCATTTCGAGGACTTAATCTTGATCCAAAAGAGACCGATGTGCGACTCGATGGACTTTTGTATGCTCCGAAAGCGTTTGAGATGCAGCAGACCATTATAAAAGGAGACGCAAAAGAGAAAGTCATTGGACTTGCATCTATTCTTGCGAAAGTAACACGGGATAGGTATATGGTCCGTATTTCTAAGCAATATGCAGAGTACGATTTTCATATACACAAAGGGTATGGCACGAAAAAGCACAGGGAGGCAATACTGGAGAATGGGGTATCAGATGTGCACAGGAGATCGTATTGTAGGGGGTTGATTTCTTGAGGTCTAATGGTATTCTCTTGAGTACCCTTGGAAGAGACCAAGGGTATGTTCTTAATCTTACAAAAGAAGAGGTCTGAAAATGAGTTCTGGGGTAGAGATGGAAGGGAATATGGATTTCCTTGCAAATCGTAAAGAGGAACAATGTCGAAAGAGACTCGACGAAATGAAAGCTCCGTGCGCAACCTGTAAGAATTGCCACGGTGGCGATAGTCTTCACAAAGGGAGACTGCTCGCATCAGTTTTTTGCGGATCGAAAGGATCCGATGCTGGTTGGCGTGCAATCCCAAGGGGTGCTTGTCCCAACTATGAGAGACAAGAACAAAAAAAAGAAGGTAAGTCTCCGAACAAGATCGCTGCGTAACAGCGAGGAATCTCAAAAAGAACCGGTATGTCACCACGGTGGCTACCGGTCTTATTTTATATTGCAATTCTAGGGTCTATCTGTTATAGTTGTCGCCACTATGGTTATACGAATGCGACATACGCGGTCTCACACAAAGAACCGCCGATCACACCACGCGCTTAAGGAAGCGACGCTTTCAAAGTGCCCAAATTGTGGCGAAATGCATCGTCCGCACCACATGTGTCTTAATTGTGGGTACTACAATGGACGGCAGGTGATGGATCTTGAGACAAAGCGTAAAGAGCGCGAAGCGCGTATGGAAGCACGCCGAGAGCGTATCCAGTCAGAGATGGCGGAAGCTGCTCCAGAGGCAACGCCAGAAGTTATGGAGGAGACTCCAGTAACTCCAGAGGAAGATACTTCAAAGAAGGCTACTGAGGAAAATACACAGGACACAAAACCAGAGAAGAAACCAGAGTAATCCACCAAAAAATCCCACAACTGGGATTTTTTTGATATAGTACTAGAGAAACGAGAGTATATGGCACAGAGACATCTTTCACGATCAATTGTTCTTCAGACGCTCTTTGAATGGGATCAGGGCGATATGGGAAAAGCCGAAGCATCGGAGGCTCTTTCTCGTAATGTGGAAGAATTTGCTCAGAATAAGTCGGACATGCCATTTATGACACAGCTCCTTGACGGAGTTACTTCCAAAAAGTCGGAACTAGATTTAATTATTGAGAAAGCTGCGCCAGAGTGGCCTATTGATCGTATTTCTCCAGTAGACCGAAACATACTCAGACTCGGTCTGTACGAGCTTCTTTTTGCAGATCGTTCCCAGGTGCCTGCAAAGGTGGCAATCAATGAGGCGATTGAGCTTGCAAAACAGTTTGGTGGAGACAACTCCAGTCGATTCATCAATGGAGTGCTTGGTGCCGTGTACAAAGAAATCGGAGAGCCAGGTAAGGATGAAGGATCTGCACGAAAGAAGAAGGATATTCCGTTTGATGAAATGGACATTGAAAGAAAGGTGGGGGCAGTTGTGTACGCAAAGGATGAGAACGGAGATGTTTTTCTTGCACTTGTACATGATATATTTGGTCACTGGACGCTTTCAAAGGGGGGTATTGAAGAAAATGAAGATTTGAAAGAGGGTGCACAGCGAAAGATTAAAGAGGAGATTGGTCTTGATATTGAAGTAGAAAGCGAACTTGGAAAGAATGAGTACGTTGCGTCACATCCAGAGAAAGGGAAAGTGCGTAAGCAGGTCACCTACTTCCTCGCACAGTCTCCATACACCGACATTGAGTTGGAGCAGAAAGGGGGTCTTGATGACGCGAAGTGGTTCAAGATTACCGATATTCTAGAGCTCAACTTCTACGAGGACATTCTCCCGATTGTGACCAAGGCGGTCACGATGCTCGTTGCCAAGAAATAAATCTGTGGTAGCGTAGCCACTATATGGAAATAAACAACGAAACAAATTCGGTCGAGTTTGCAAAACTGGAGTCAATACTTGGTATCAGTTTTACAGACAAAACCAACCTATTAACCGCAATTACCCATCGTTCATATTTGAACGAGCATCGTGATGCAACACAGGATCATAACGAGCGGTATGAGTTCCTTGGGGACGCTGTTCTTGAACTTGTCGTGACAGACTTCCTGTTTAAGAAATATCCAGAGAAGCCAGAAGGGGAACTCACTGCGATTCGTGCGGCACTTGTAAACACGGTGTCACTTGCAGATGCATCCACTCGTCTTGGCGTGAATGATTTTCTCCTCCTTTCAAAAGGGGAGGCAAAAGATATGGGTCGTGCGCGGCAATATATTCTTGCCAATGCATTTGAGGCACTCATTGGAGGAATCTACCTAGATCAGGGATACGAGAAGGCAGAGCAGTTTATCGCAGACAACCTTTTCCCTCGTACTGAGGAGATTGTAGAAAAGCGCCTTTGGCAGGATGCAAAGAGTCGTCTGCAGGAGCTTGCGCAGGAAAAAGAAAATGTGACGCCAAGCTATCAGACGTTGGGACAGGAAGGACCAGATCACGATAGAGTATTTACCGTCGGTGTCTTCTTTGGAGAGACAAAGGTTGCTGAAGGAACGGGGCGAGCGAAACAGGAGGCAGAGCAGGAGGCTGCAGAGAATGCCATTGAGACTAAAGGGTGGTAATCCACGAAACGGCGCACGCGAGTGCGTCGTTTCTACTGTATACTATTGGTATGAGACGCGGATTTACGCTTGTTGAGCTTTTAGTTGCGGTGGCTATCATCGCGATACTCTCTTCTATTGTTGTAGGGGGTCTTAGCGATGCGCGAGCAGATGCGCGAGACAAACAACGGCTGGCTGCTGTAGAGCAGGCACGACTCTCTATTGAAATATATCGAGAGGCATATGGGCAGTACCCAGACGTCGGATGTTCACGGAATACTACTCAGTGGACAGGACATGGGTCTAACTATGGAACCTGTGAAGAGTATATCGATGGACTCAATAACATCTTACAGCTTCCAACCGATCCAACAGATGATACATACGGGTACATCTATCGTACAAACTCTGATTTCAGTGAATATAAGTTTATGGCGTATAACGTCGTAGAGACAGAGACACTTGCGAAAGGTGATGACTATGCTCGGTATCCGAATAGTTGTGGAGGTTCAATGACTAGTGCAGACCAGGCATCGTATGCCGTCTATTCTGCAGGAGCTGAGTGTTGGTAATACATGTATCTAAAGGAACTTACAATCAACGGGTTCAAGTCCTTTGCAAAAAAGAGTGGCTTGGAGTTTAAAACACCCATCACTGCCATCGTCGGTCCTAATGGGTCTGGGAAGAGTAACGTGGCAGAGAGTTTTCGATTTGCGCTTGGAGAGCAGTCAACATCGAAGATGCGAGGGAAGAAAGGAGAGGATCTTATCTTCAGTGGGTCTTCTTCTGTGTCTCGGGCAAACCGCGCCTCGGTACAGCTGACGCTCTCTAATGAAAAAAGAATCTTTCCATTAGATTTTGATGAGATCGTTGTCGAACGTGTCGTCCATCGCGACGGTTCAAATGAGTACCTCGTGAACAGCTCACGTACACGACTCAAAGACGTACAAAGTCTCCTCGCTGCTGCAAATATCGGATCTACTGGACATCACATTATTTCTCAAGGAGAGGCAGACAGAATCCTTACCGCCAGTCCAAAAGAGCGCCGTGAAATGATCGAGGACGCGCTTGGACTCAAGGTGTATCAATATAAAAAGAAAGAGAGTGAGCAGAAGCTTAGGAAGACACTGGATAACATTGAGCATGTTGAAGGACTCCGAAGGGAGGTGGCGCCACACCTTGCGTCACTAAAGCGACAGGTAAAGAAGTTTGAGAAGGCACAAGATCTACGCGAAGAACTGAAAGGCGTATATGCGGAGTATCTCTACCGAGAAGATGTGTATCTTACGCATCAGAAGAAAGCACTTATAGAACGGAAAGAGACACCAGAGCGACGGTTAGGAGAGCTGAATGACCTTCTCCAAAAAGCAAAGACGAAGCTCCAAGAATCTGCAAAAGATGAGAAGAGCGACGAGCTCGTGCACTTAGAGTCTGAGATTTCTCGCGTCCGAAGAGAGAGGGAAGAGGTACTTCGAGAGAGCGGAACAATTGAAGGGCAGGTATCGTTCTTGGAGCGTCGTATTGCTGACGCGAGACGAAAGGAAGAAGCGGTATCTGAGGCACCAATTCCATATGCGCAGGTGAAAGGAGTGAAAGAGGAGATGGAACGTGCACTTGAGGAGGAGGATATCCGTGCGGCGTTTCAAAAAGCGGTGACAGCACTGAAAGCTCTGTTGGAGCGTCCGCGAGATGAGGCGAACACGAGCGTAGAGGATGAAAGAGAGCTTGCAGAATTAAAACAAAAGCAAGAATCTTTCAAAGCAAAACTTACGAATGTTTCTGAGGAAGAGGAGAAATTACGTGCACAGTACGAAGCACTGAAGAAATCTATTGAAGAGGAGCACTCTGAAGAGCGTGAGGCGGAACGGGAAGTCTTTACGCTTATGAATGAAAAGAGAGAGCTGGAGTCTGTGCTCGAACGTGTTGAGGAAGATATGCGGACGCTCACGCGGGACACTGAAGAGTTTGAGCGAGAGGTTCGCGAAGCGGTTGCACTTATTCGAAGTGCTGCGAGTGCGTACAAGGACTTCCAGGTGCTTGAGGACGCAGAGAATATTGCACATGAAGATCGGAGTGTACAACGGGAACGCCGTCGACAGCTTGAGCGACTCAAGGTGCGACTTGAGGATCTTGGGCAGGGATCTGGAGATGAAATTCTTAAAGAATACAATGAGGCAAAGGAGCGAGATGAGTTTCTTGCACGGGAGATTGAAGATCTTGAGCAGTCGGTAGCGAAGCTTACGGAATTGATTGCAGACCTCACCAAAGAGTTAGACACACTCTTTATCTCTGGTATTGAGAAGATCAATACAGAGTTCCAACGCTTCTTTATGCTTATGTTCGGCGGCGGGGAGGCGAAGTTGCTTCGCGTGAAGCCGAAGGTACGTAAGAAAGAGGAGGGGGAATTGTTTGACGAAGAAGAAAATGAAGAACCAGAAGGTATTGAGATTGATGTAAAGCTTCCGAACAAACGAGTGCGGGGACTCGATATGCTTTCAGGGGGAGAGCGAGCACTGACGTCCATCGCACTTATCTTTGCGATGAGTCAGGTGAATCCGCCACTCTTTATCATTCTTGATGAGACGGACGCCGCACTTGATGAGGCGAATAGTCGGCGGTATGGAGATATGATTACTGCACTTGCAGAAAAGTCCCAACTTATTTTAATTACACACAACCGTGAGACTATGAGTCGAGCGGGGGTACTCTACGGAGTGACTATGGGGAATGACGGGGTATCGAAACTACTTTCCATTGAGTTTGATGAAGCGGTGCAGGTGGCAAAATAAAGAGTGGTCCGCACAGGATATATGCGAACCACTAGATTTCTTCCCACGCTTCCCAAATATCTTCAGGAAGATTCTTGGTGAGCATACACATCTCTGCGTGCGTTGCCGTAAGCAAGAATTCTTGCCTTTGGGCACTTGCCCTCTCCTTCAAGGTGATATTCAGAAGAGGGTGATTGCGTAGCAGTCTTTTATAGTATGTATCAAGATCGCGTTCCTTGCGCGCATGGAGGTACAGTCTGTACCTGTGCGTCTCACCCTTATAAACTGGGCAAGCCCGCGTCCCGTCCCGATCAAACATGGAATCTCTCCCTATGGTTGTCGAACTGCCGCACTATACCACTATTTTACACAAGCACGAAATCGAGATTTTTCTCCTCCATATCTGCTTTTACAAGCTTGATACGCACCTCATCTCCAAGTTGGTACGATTTTCCAGTCTTTTGTCCCTTGATACGGTACTTGCTTGCTTCGTGCTCAAAGTAGTCTCCTTTAATTTCAGAGAGTCGTACCATACCTTCCGCTCGGGATTCATTATCCTGTACGTAGATACCCCAATCTGAGACACCTGTAACGGTTCCATCAAACTCTTGTCCCACTTTATCAAGCATGTATTCCACCTGCTTGTATTTAATAGAGTCTCGCTCTGCGCGTACTGCATTGAGCTCACGCTCTGAAGATTGCACAGAGAGTTTTTCGTATCGTGTCTTCTCTCTTCCAGAGATTGGAGAATTATCGAGATGCTTTCGAAGCAAACGGTGTGCCATAAGATCTGGGTAACGACGGATTGGAGAGGTGAAGTGAGAGTAGTATTTAAATGCAAGACCAAAGTGGCCAATGTTCTTGGTAGAGTAGATTGCTTTCGCCATAGAGCGGATGGTTGCGGTCTTAATGAGTGCTTCTTCGGGAGTTCCTTCAACTTCCTTCATGAGCTTATTTATATCCTTTGCCTCTACGACACCTTTATGTGTCTTAAGTTCGTATCCAAGTGCTTTGAGGAAAATCGCGAGTTCCTCAATACGCTCCGCGTCTGGCATGTCGTGGATACGATAGATGAATGCAGCGTCCTTCCCATTTTTCTTTGAGAGCTCGTTGATGAATGTAGAGACGCTTTGGTTTGCAAGAAGCATGTAGTCCTCGATCATAAGCATGGTCTCGGTACGCTCCTTGGTGTACACACGGACAGGCTTTCCTGCATCATCAAGCTCAAAGCGTACCTCGGGCTGCTCAAACGCAATAGCTCCTGCTGCATACCGTGCTTTGCGGATAATACGTGCAAGACGCATCATCTCTGAGAGTTCCTCATGATATTCTCCTTCATCGTCATCAAGTACCTTCTGCGCATCTTCATAAGAGAATCGCTTATCTGAATGGATCAGTGTCTGTCCGTACCACTCGTCGACGACCTTTCCATGTTCATTGATCTCAAAAACAGCAGAGAACGCGAGACGGTCCTCATCTGGGCGTAGGGAACAGAGGTCATTTGAAAGAATCTCTGGAAGCATGGGAATCACACGGTCTACAAGGTAAATAGAAGTACCTCGTTCTGCCGCCTCTACATCAAGTGGATCTCCTTCAGTTACGTAATGTGACACGTCTGCAATATGGATACCGATTTCGCGATTTCCATTTGGAAGCATCTCGAAAGAGAGTGCGTCATCAAAGTCCTTTGCGTCCGCAGGATCGATGGTCATGGTAGTGGTGCCACGCATATCACGACGCTTTGGATCTTTTTCTGCGTCAGCGAAAATCTGTGCCTGATTCTTATGGAGTTCTTGTGCAGCATCCTGCACTTCACGAGGGAAGTCTTCAGAGAATCCACCACTGCGGATAATGGCTTGCATTTCTGTCTCGTGTTGTCCCGCAACACCAAGGGTATCGACAATCTGTGCAGTCGGTGTTTTTTCTCGGTCTGTCCACGCATCAAGGGTGGCGGCCACCTTCATACCTTCATCAGTCTGGGTTGCAGACGGAAGTATCGGTTTTATGTGGATACGTCTGTTGTCTGGATTCAATATATAGTTCTCTCCGTCCTTTTCTACCACGCCAATGAGCTCTTCGTGTCCACGGGAGATAATCTCAAGCACACGCCCTTCGGCGCGCTTGCCGTCTTTTGCGGGACTGACTGAAATACGCACGACGTCGGTATCAAGTGCGGTGCCCGTTTCTTCTACGGGAATGTAGATATCGTCCTCTTGGTCGGGGATGTTAACAAAACCGAAGCCTTTGCCTCGGATTGCGATGACTCCCTCCAGTTCTTTTTCTTGCATTGACGTGACTATAACATGCTGACTACCAGTTGACCATGTGCCCTGTATCTGGTATTCTCTCGGTCATGCTAAAAATGCGATTACAAAGAACAGGTCGGAAGAACGATGCGTCGTTCCGTGTTGTAGTAACTGACTCTCGTCGCGGTCCAAAAAGCGGCAAGCACGTAGATCTGATTGGCTCATACAATCCAAAGTTGAACCAGTTCCAGATTGACGGTGATAAAGCCAAGGATTGGATCGCAAAGGGAGTACAGGTATCTGATACGGTACACAACCTTCTGGTCAAGAACGGAGTGATTGAAGGGAAGGCAGTAAACGTACTTCCTAAGAAATCTCCAATTATTAGTGAGCAGCCTGAGGAAGAAGCACCAACAGCAGAGGAGTCTACTGATGAGGCGCCAGCTGAGGAAACTCCTGCAGAAGAGTCTACTCCAGAGGAAACTCCAGCAGAGGAGCCAAAGGAGGAAGAGGCTCCTGCTGAAGAAGAAAAGCCAACAGAGGAGGAAACTCCTGCTGAGGAATCTTCGGAAGAGACTCCAAAAGAAGAGGAGAAGGCAGAGTAACTCACTTTCTCATATAAAACGGACGCATGGTTTGCCCATGCGTCCGTTGACGTATAGGGTGTACTTTTCTATTATAAAAGTAACGCGAAGTTGTTGCGGCCTCGCCTAGTAGCAATAACAGCAATACAACAACAAATACCATGCAAGAAGATCAGCAATTCCTTGAGAATCTCGTGAAAGCATTAGTAGACCATCCTGAGGATGTAAAGGTAGATCGTACCGTTGATGAGATGGGTGTATTGCTTACGCTTGATGTACATGCCGAGGACATGGGGAAGATTATCGGACGCTCTGGAAATACCGCCAAAGCAATCCGAACGTTACTCCGCGTCGTGGGCATGAAACATGATGCTCGAGTAAATCTCAAGATTAATGAGCCAGAAGGAGGACGTGGTGTGGTGGTCTCTGGAAGCGACGAAGCATAGATTTAAATATCTTTACAAAAACACAGCAGGGGACTGCTGTGTTTTTGTATGCTAGACTCCAATTATGTATATGGGAGATCTATATATGAGAGAGGGTTTTGATCCTGAATCTAAGGAACCTATTAATTTTGTGGAGGATATATTTACATACCTTTCTCCATTTTCTGCACACCGTATTGAGATATGGGACGAGGTATTCCCGACCGTAGAACATGCGTACCAAGCATCACGGATCAAATCTGGACCAGAACGTGATGAGATAAAGCATGCTCCTAGTCCTATGGATGCATGGCGTATTGGACAGAAATATAAGAATGATCCAGATCTTGCAGTACAGGACTACGATAAAGATACGGTTATGGAAGTATTGTTTCGTGCAAAGCTTGCACAACATCCAGATATTGGAGTGCTCCTTAAGGCGTCGGGAGATAGGGAGCTCCATAAGGTCTATGCTCCTGATACATACTGGGGCATGACTAAGGATGGTAGTAAAGGAGAGAATCGTATGGGTAAGATCTGGATGAAGTTACGAGATGAGTTAATTACATAGAACATGCATTTTCATATCGTCACACTGTTTCCTGAAGTATGTAAGGCGTACACAGACGCCAGTGTTTTAGGTCGTGCGCAGAAAACGGAGAAAGGAAAGGGGGCAAAGAGTCGTGGAAAAAAGATAGAAGTCTCATATTACAACCCACGAGATTACGCAAAAGGAAAACATAAGAAGGTAGATGATCGACCGTATGGAGGTGGTCCTGGTATGGTTATGGCGGCAGAGCCTGTACTGAAAGCCACACAGAAAGCCATTGGACGAAAGAAAGATGTGAAGGTGCTTATCATGGCGCCACGTGGAAAGAAGTTTGATACAAAGATGGCAAAGAATCTTGCCAAGAAATATAAGCATCTCGTGTTAATCAGTGGTCGCTACGAAGGAATTGATGCACGTGTGAAGAAAGCACTCAAGGCAGAAGAGGTTTCAGTAGGGGATTATGTGCTCACAGGAGGAGAGCTTCCTGTGCTTTCTGTCGTAGACTCTGTGTCACGTCAGATCCCAGGGGTGCTTGGTACTTTTGAGTCTCTCGAGGAAGAGCGTGTTTCAAGTGGAGAGATGTATACACGTCCTGAGGTTTTGGAATATAAAGGAAGGAAGTATAAAGTACCAAAGGTATTGGTAGAGGGGAATCACAAGAAGATAG
Source organism: Candidatus Kaiserbacteria bacterium (assembly GCA_019634005.1). GTDB lineage: Bacteria > Patescibacteriota > Minisyncoccia > Phycocordibacterales > UBA918 > JAHQWD01. Next base: position 330,218 of record JAHQWD010000003.1, on the reverse strand, counting down.
AGGAGTGGAGGAGGAAGAAGGGTTGACCGATACAATATTTTATTGTATCTTCGTCTTTAGGTTGAAGGTTAAAAACTAGCACAAAGGAGGGCTAGGAAATGAAACTTGTAAGATCAATCGCTGAGGGTTCTTTCAGTGAGCTTCTCGAACAATACCAAGATGGCGATGTCATCGTCGCAAATCCCAGTATGGGGCACGGTGAGCGGGTGGACTTCGCTCCGCACCAGGAAGGCTACGTACTTGCTTGTGAAGGAAGGAGGCTTCTATTGAATGGCATGGAACTTCTTTATGAGGAGGAAGGACATTGTCACGTTGGTCGTGAGCAAAACCTTCTCGGTTTCCTCACGTATGAAGCCACCGAGACCGGCCGTCGGTGTTTATTGAACGGAAAATTGCTCTATGAGGGGCCTGGTCAGTGCATTCCTCATCCGCAAGGCATCCTGGTGATTTCCACAAATGAAGTTCATCTGGTGACGCCGAACGGTAATCGGTTGCTCACTTCAAAGTATGACGAACGGCACCATCTTGCACCTGCGTACGATGGCTGTATCATCATTGATTATGATGAAAGCGGGAAGGTCTGGCTCAATGATGGGTATATCTTTACGCTCCCAGAAACATTCAGCTTCGGTGGGGACGAATGGTATCGTCCGGACCTTGAAGACGACGGCATCTTCGGCTACAAGGACGGCATCATTCTTCACTGTGATACCGGTGATGTTGTCGTCATGGACTTCACTGGCGGGTTGAAGCATTCGTTCAACTCGCAGGCATATACTGAGGGCGGTGATGTCATGTTCCATCCGGAACTGGGTGTGATTTCAGCTGAAGAGATCAAGCTCAACGATCGTGAATATGCCATAAGATTCTCGATCATGGGTGTCCCGTTCAACACCGTCTCAGGTTGTACCTGGTCCGATCCCTTGGGGTTGCACCCGATGGGTGTCTTCGTAAGCCGGTATGAACATCAAGAACTGCTCTTCATTCCGTTCCCGAAGTAAAAGCACAAACCCCGCCAAAGGCACCTTGCCTTTGGCGGGGTGTTTTCTTTACCCACAATCCTCTCTTGACCGGTTGACGATTTTACGCAATCACGTTAGACTCTTGGTACTAAATCCATCGATTGAGTTTCGGGAAGAGGGTTTTTGGAGGTTTTCAATTCATCACGATATTTAATGCAAGCACGAACCGTCTAGTGTGGTAAACGGTCAGCGCGTCTTTTGACGCGGTTTTTGCGTTATAGGGTGAGCATTTTCAGTTTAAGCGATAGATAATGGCAAAAAAGGACACAACAATGCAGACTGTTGGGCAGATGCCGAAGAAGACATTCGAGTCTTTCCGACAGCCGCGGGTAGATCTTCCAGATCTTATTGAGCCGCAGCGTGAATCATATAAGTGGTTCATTGAAGAGGCGCTCAAGGAGGTATTTCAGGAGTTCTCTCCAATTGCAGACTACTCAGATAAGAAGTTTGAGCTTCTCTTTAACAAGTATGAGGTGGGGCAGCCGAAATGTACTCCAGAGCATGCAAAGGAGAACAAGCTCACCTACGATGCACCCGTTCGTGCGAACATCACACTGAAGAACAAAACTTTCGGTGGTGCAAAGGATCAGGAAGTATTCCTTGCAGACATCCCCGTTATGACCGAACACGGTACCTTTATCATCAATGGTGTGGAGCGTGTTATCGTGCCACAGCTTGCACGTTCGTACGGAATCTTCTTCACATCACAAGAGCAGAAAGGCAAGACATTCTTTGGTGCGAAGATCATCCCTGCACGTGGTGCATGGGTTGAAATCGAGTCAGAGCATGATGGAGCAATCTACGTAAAGATTGATCGTAAGCGCAAGTTCCCAATCTCTTCACTTCTCCGTGTCCTTGGAGTAGAGAGTGATAAGGATATGCTAAAACTCTTCAAAGGAGTTGATGGTGCAGAGGAAGTGCTCAAGACTACGCTTGAGAAAGATCCTGCAGAAACAACTGACGACTCTGTATTAGAGATATATCGTCGTCTTCGTGATGGAGACCTTGCAACTGTAGAGAATGCCCGAGAGTTTATCTACTCTATCTTTGATGAATCTCGTTACGACCTTTCAGAGATCGGACGCCACCACTTCAATGAACGATTTGGACTGCCAACCACACCGAAGGCGGTTGAGAAGCGTACCGTGTCTCTCGAGGATGTTGTTGCTATCATCAAGCACATTATTGAACTCAATCAGACTCCAGGATCACTCGCAGATGATATCGATCACCTCGGGTTCCGTCGTGTACGGTACTTCGGCGAGATGCTCCAGCAGCGTGTTCGTGTGGGAATGACGCGTATGAAGCGAAACATTCAGGATCGCATGTCTACTATTGAAGCAGAGACGTCACTTCCAATTCAGTTGGTAAATCCGCGTCCACTTCAGGCAACTATCAAGGAGTTCTTCACCACCAACCAGCTTTCACAGTTCATGCAACAGCAGAACATCCTTGCTGAGGTGGAGGGACTTCGTACGGTATCAGCACTCGGTCCAGGAGGACTGACCCGAGAACGTGCAGGGTTTGAGGTGCGTGACGTACATACCTCTCACTACGGGCGTCTTTGTCCAATCCACACACCTGAGGGACCAAACATTGGACTCATCCTTCGTCTCTCAATGTATGCTCGTGTAAACCGCTTCGGTATCATCGAGACCCCCTACGCGAAGGTAGAGAAAGGAACAGTGACAGGAGAAATTGTATACCTCAATGCACATGAAGAAGAGCCATTTAACATTGCACACGCGGCAACACGAATGGATGAGTCTGGAAAGATCACCCAGTCTATGGTGGAGGCACGTCGTGGTGGAGAGCCAAAGGTAGTTGCGAAGAAAGATGTGGACTACATCGATATTGCAACAAACCAGGCATTCTCTGTTGCGACCTCAATGATTCCATTTCTCAATCATGACGACGCCAACCGTGCGCTCATGGGATCAAACATGCAAAAGCAGGCGACTCCATGTGTTATTCAGGAGGCGCCACTTGTCGGAACTGGAATCGAGCAGATGGCTGCACGTGATACAGGACGTGTGATCTTTGCACATGAGGCAGGAGAAGTTATTGAATGTGATGCTCGTCACATCGTGGTGAAAAACAAGAAGGGAAAGAAAGATGAGTACCCACTCACGTCATTCCAGCGTACGAATGACTTCTCTGCATTCTATCATCGTGCTGCAGTGACCGTTGGAGACAAGGTAAAGCGAGGAGATCTTCTTGCTGATACCTCTACAACAGACAATGGGCAGATTGCAGTAGGGCAGAATGCACTTGTCGCGTTTATGAGTTGGAGTGGAGCAAACTACGAGGACGCGATTATTATTTCAGAGCGTCTGGTAAAGGATAGTAAGTTTGCGACCATCCACATGGAAGAGTTTGAGGTCGCCGTGCGTGACACCAAGCTTGGACCTGAAGTAACGACACCTGATATCCCGAATGTATCAGAACTGAAACTTCGTAACCTTGATGAGAACGGAATCATCCGTGTCGGAGCAGAAATTCGTCCAGGAGATATTCTCGTAGGTAAGGTGACACCAAAGGGTGAGACACAACTGACTCCAGAGGAGCGACTCCTCCGTTCTATCTTCGGAGAGAAGGCTAAAGACGTGAAAGACACTTCACTTCGTCTTGAGGCTGGAAAGCAGGGGCGTGTTATTGGGGTTAAGGTATTCTCACGTGAAGCAGGAGACAACCTTGAGAGTGGTGTTATCAAGCGTATCCACATTACGGTCGCGCAGGTACGTAACGTATCAGTGGGAGACAAGCTTGCAGGACGTCACGGTAACAAGGGAGTTATCTCACGTATTCTTCCAGAGGAAGACATGCCGTACACAGAGGATGGACGTCCAATCGACATTCTCCTTACTCCACTTGGAGTGCCATCTCGTATGAACCTCGGACAGATTCTCGAGTTACACCTTGGTATGGCTGCACACACGCTTGGATACCAGGCAATCGTGCCACCATTTGCAGGAGCAAGCGAGACAGAGATTAAGAAGGAGCTCAAGGAAGCTGGACTCTCAGAGGATGGAAAGATGTGGCTTCGTGATGGACGTACGGGAGAAGAGTTCGCGCAGAAGACGTCTGTTGGATTCATGTACATCTTGAAACTACACCACATGGTGGAGGACAAGATTCACATGCGTTCTATTGGTCCATACTCTCTCATTACCCAGCAGCCACTTGGTGGACGTGCGCAGGTCGGAGGACAGCGCTTCGGAGAGATGGAGGTGTGGGCACTGCTTGGATACGGAGCGGCATACACGCTTCGTGAGATGCTCACGATTAAGTCTGACGATATTGTAGGTCGATCGGCAGCCTTTGACGCAATCGTTCGTGGTGAGCGGATTAGTCATCCATACACACCAGCGGCGTTCAATGTCTTGGTTAATCAGCTTCGAGGTCTCTCACTTGATGTAGACCTTAAGCGTGAGGAAGTGTAATTATTCGTCTTTAAGAAATCACTATGCACACAAAAAATAAAACAAACAAAGAATTCTCAAGTGTCGAGCTCAAGCTCGCATCGCCTGATCGTATTCTTGAGTGGTCTAAAGGCGAGATTACAAAGCCAGAGACTATCAATTACCGAACACAGCGTCCTGAGAAACACGGACTCTTTGATGAGCGTATCTTTGGTCCTGTAGAGGACTACGAGTGTTCTTGTAAGAAGTACCGTGGTATTCGGTACAAGGGTATCGTCTGTGAAAAATGTGGAGTAGAGATCACGCGTTCAATCGTACGTCGTGAGCGAATGGGACACATCGAACTCTGTGTACCTGTCTCACACATCTGGTTCCTTCGTGGAGTACCATCACGTATTGCACTTATCCTTGGAACATCTGCAGCCCAAATTGAGAAGGTTATCTACTTTGCTGGATACATTGTTACGAAAGTATCAAAGGCAGAGCGGGAGCGACTGATTAAGGAGCTTAACACAGAGTACAAGACAAAACTTGCAACACTGAACTCTGATGCAGCACGCGCAGAGCTGAAAGATCGTCTTGATGAGACAAAGAAGGAAATCGAAGGACTACACGAAGGTGCGGTGCTCGACGAACTCACATACCACAAGTACTCAATGAAGTACTCAACACTCTTTGAGGCCCGTATCGGTGCTGAGGCAATTTACGATCTCTTTAAGAACATTGACCTCAATGACTTGCTCTCCCGACTTGAGAAACAGCGTGAGACAGCAGGAGCACTCGAGCGTGCAAAGCTGGATAAGCGACTCTCACTGATTCGTGGAATGATTCACGCAGAGGTACGTCCTGAGTGGATGTTCCTCAACCGTATTCCAGTGATTCCACCAGCACTTCGTCCAATGGTGGCACTTGAGGGAGGACGTCACGCGTCTTCAGACCTCAATGACCTCTACCGTCGTGTGATCAACCGAAACAATCGATTGAAGAAGTTGATCGACATCATGGCACCAGATGTGATTCTCCGAAACGAGAAGCGTATTCTGCAGGAGGCAGTTGATGCTCTTATCGACAACTCTATCCGTCATGGAAACACTGCATACTCTGCAATGAGTCAGGCGCAGCGCCGTCCTTTGAAGTCTCTCTCAGATTACCTGAAGAGTAAGCAAGGATACTTCCGCCAGAACCTTCTCGGAAAGCGCGTGGACTACTCTGGACGTTCAGTGATCGTTATTGGTCCTGAGCTTGCACTCGACCAGTGTGGACTTCCAAAGCACATGGCGCTTGAGCTCTTCCGTCCGTTTGTTATCTCAGAACTCCTTCGACAGGAGCTTGCGTACAACATCCGTGGTGCAGGACGTCTTATCGAAGACGGGGTGCCAGAGGTGTGGGCGATTCTTGAGGATGTGATTAAAGACAAGCACGTACTTCTGAACCGTGCGCCAACGCTTCACCGACAAGGTATTCAGGCATTCCGCCCAGTACTTATTGAAGGTAACGCGATCCAGATTCACCCACTTGTGTGTAGCGCATTCAACGCGGACTTCGACGGTGACCAGATGGCGGTACACGTACCACTCTCTGATGAAGCACAGCTTGAGGCAAAGGAGATTATCTCTGCAAACAAAAACGTACTGAAGCCAGGTTCTGCAGAACCAGTGGTCTCAGAATCTCTCATGGATATCGCGCTTGGTGCCTTCTGGATGACCAAGATAGTTCCCGGAGCAAAGGGAGAAGATAAGTTCTTTGCATCTCCAAACGATGCAATTAACGCATTTGATTACGGCATCATCGACTTCCGTGCGAAGGTGAAGGTGCTTGCAACCGATACACCAAAGTACGCACAGTTCGAAGGACAGGTGTTTGAAACATCAGTAGGACGTCTTCTCTTTAACAGTGTGCTTCCAAGTGATCACACATTCATTAACGATGTGGTGACTCAAAGAGATCTCTTCGGGGTTGTGATTGACCTTATTGACGCGGAGGGTGTCGATGTTGTACCGAAGGTGATCGACAAGGTGAAGCGCTTCGGATTTAAGTACGCAACTATCTCTGGATCTACCTGGGGAATTGATGAGGTTGTGGTACCTGAAGAGAAGCAGGCGATTCTTGAGAAAGCTCGCGGAGAAGAGCAGGAGATCATGACGCATTTCAACGATGGACTTATCTCTCGAGACGAGCGACGTCGTATGATTATCGAAGTATGGCACCGTGCGAAGACAGAACTTGAGGAGATTATCCCAGAGCGTATGGACACCAATGGATCTGCATATGACCTTTGGAAGTCTGGAGCTCGAGGAAGTATCCGACAGATCTCTCAGATGATCGGTATGAAGGGACTTATCGTGAACACTCGAGGTGAGACACTTGAGTTCCCGGTACAGTCTTCGATGAAGGAGGGTATGACTCCGATCGAGTACTTCATTACGACTCACGGATCACGTAAGGGACTTGCCGATACCGCGCTTCAAACCGCAAAGGCTGGATACCTGACTCGACGTCTCTTCGTGGTTGCGCAGGATGCGATCATTACCGAGGATAATTGTAAGACAAAGAAGAGTGTGACCGTTGGACGCACATCTGCGTCAGGAATTGCGACATCATTCTCTAAGGCGGTACGCGGACGTATTCTTGCAGAAGCGGTTGAAGGAAAGGAGGTGTCGTTCAAGAAGGGGCATCTTGTCTCTCGACTCGATGCGGTTGCAATTGAGAACGATGAGAGTATTGAGACCGTTGCCGTACGTTCTCCAATGACCTGTGAGACACTCCAAGGTGTGTGTCAGCAGTGTTACGGAATTGACCTCACTACCAACGAACTCGTTGATATTGGAGAGGCGGTCGGTACTGTGGCAGCGCAAGCGATTGGAGAGCCTGGTACACAGCTTACGATGAATACTAAACACGCAGGAGGTGCAGCGTCTGTAGGAGGAGACGTAACACAAGGTCTTCCACGTGTGGAGGAGGTGTTCGAGAAGCGGAAGCCAAAGATTCCTGCAGTTATTTCTAAGACTGACGGTATCGTCTCAGAGATCCGAACTGAGGGTCGTGAGAAGACAATTGTCGTGACACCTTCAGTTGGTGCAAAGGGTGCAACGAAGAAGAATGATCCTATCGAGTACGCTGTTAACTACCACCGTGTGGTCACCGTCTCTGAGGGAGAAGAGGTGAAAGCAGGGCAGTTGCTCACTGACGGTTCTGCACACCTTCCAGACCTCTTTAAGTTCGGCGGTGTTGAACTCACGCAGGACTACATCATTAACGAGACCAACAAGATTTATGAGCTTCAGGGTGTGACCATTGCCCGCAAGCATATCGAGCTTATTGTGAAGCAGATGATGAGTCGTGTGAAGATCACTGAGAGCGGCGACAGCCGATTCACGGTTGGTGACGTGATCGAAGAGTGGATCATGGTGAAGGAGAACATGAAGCTTAAGGAGGAAGGGAAGGAACTTGCGAAGGGTGAGAAACTCATCCTTGGTATTACCGAGACCTCACTTTCTCGAAAGAGTTTCCTCTCTGCCGCATCATTCCAGAACACCACTCGTGTCCTTATCAACGCCGCAGTACGCGGAAGTGAGGACAATCTCTCTGGACTCATGGAGAATGTCATCATCGGACGCCTTATCCCAGCAGGTACTGGATTTAAGGGAAGTGAAAAGGAGGAAATGATCAAGGAGATTGCTCCGCAAGACGAGGAGTAAGACCATGTAAAACACAAGACCCGCGATTAATCGCGGGTCTTGTGTTTTTATGTATGAAGTGTTATATTCTTTCCAGCCTGATCCTTCTGTCCGACGCCCCAGGGACTGAGGTCTGGTGGCTTCCGATCAAGAGGCAGAGTTCCCGCCGAATTGGCCCGCCGGGCTCGTCTTTGACCTTCTTAGGGAGTCTTTGGGGTCCTTCGGACCTTACCAACCCGAGGGACCCCTATTTAGTACATTTTTAGAACTGCCCCTGAAGAGGACTCGGCCCTTCGCATTGCGCGAAGGGCTATTTTTTATAGATACGGTATACTGTATGCACGTATGAGCGATACGGTACAGAAAATCAAGGAAAGACTCTCTATTTTTGACGTAGTAGCGCCCTATGTAGAGCTCCAGAAAGCGGGAAAAAATTATAAAGGAAAATCTCCGTTCACCAATGAAAAAACACCGTCTTTCTATGTATCCCCAGATAGGGGTATGTACTATTGCTTCTCTTCAAACCAAGGAGGAGATATTTTTACCTTTATAGAGAAGATGGAGGGGGTAGACTTTAAAGGAGCGCTTAAGATTCTTGCGGATAAAGCAGGAGTGGAGATTGTGAGGGAGGATCCAAAGAAACGGACGGAGCGAGATACACAGTACGCACTGATCGAAGAAGCGACAGCATTTTTCTTTAAGCAGGGGACACTTCATAAACCAGCACAAGATTATATTCTCGGACGTGGCGTTGATGGAAAAACACTTCATACGTGGCGTATTGGCTATGCTCCAGATGAGTGGCGTTCTCTCCGAAGTCACCTTACAGAGAAGGGGTATACCGATGCACAGATGCTACGGACTGGGCTTATCAAGAAAGCAGATGGAGGTAAGGAACCATACGATGTATTTCGAAATCGCATCATGTTCCCAATTTGGGACACCTCTGGACGTGTAGTGGCATTTTCTGGACGGACGCTCTCAAAAGATAAGGAGATACCAAAGTATGTAAACTCTCCAGAGACGGAGCTGTATCAGAAGTCTGATATTCTCTTTGGATATGACAAGGCAAAGCAGGGAATACGGAGATTAGATTTCTCCCTTATCACCGAAGGGCAGTTTGATGTAGTGCTTGCGCATCAAGCGGGCTATGGAAACACGGTTGCGGTATCAGGGACTGCACTGACGTCTCACCATATAGACCTATTAGAGAGACTTTCTAATAGGGTGGTACTGGCACTGGACTCTGATCGTGCAGGAATAGCAGCTGCAAACAGAGCAGCAGAGATGATGCTTTCTCGTGGTATGGATATTAAGGTGGTAGAGATGCCCGAAGGAAAGGATCCTGCCGACATCATCAAAGAAGATGCAAAGGAGTTTAAGCATGTGGTAGGGAAGGCGGTACATGTTGTAGAGTTTCTTCTCAATGTGCTGGAGAAAGAATCAAAGGATGAGCGTGCGTATAAATTGCGTGTACGTGAAGAAGTGCTTCCGCTTTTGGCACGTATGCCAAATAAGATAGACCGAGAACACTTTGAGAAAGTCATTGCAGAGCGACTAGACACTACCAAAGACGGAGTTCACTATGAGGTGGAACGATTCGCTGAGAAAATAGATCGTACAGAAGAGCCTGTCTCAGAGAAAGAGTCTCAGAAGGAGATACATGAAGGCGTCCGATATGATGAGGTTGCTGCATTCCTTTCTGTAGGAGCAGATATTCTCATGCGTGGGGAACATAAGGATCTTGGAGCACTCGTGAAAGAAAAACTGAAGACTATTCTCGGAGAAGATATGGATATAGACAAAGAAAAAGGGAATAAACTTGCGTTTGCGCTTGAGGATCAGCTTGCGAATTATTCAGAACGGGAGGTGCGGGAAGAGTTTGGCGAAAAACTAACGGAATTATCACTTCGCACCGCCAAAAAACGTATTGCAGAGTTTAAAAAAGAGCTCCAGACTGCAGAACGAGCGGGGGATATGAAGAAAGTAGAAGCGCTTTTACAGCAGATGCAGTCTTTCCAAAGTGCACTGGATACAACAGTGATCCTCTAGATTTTTCTCTGTTTTAGGGTATAGTATGGGTCACATGGCTTCGAAGAAGGCAACAAAAAAAAGGGCAAAGAAAACGACAAAAAAAGTCGCAAGAAAGGCAACAAAAAAAGTAGCGAAGAAAGCTAAAAAAACAACTGCCAAAAAAACTACGAAGAAGACTACCAAGAAGGTAGCAAAGAAGACAACTAAAAAGACTACCAAGAAAAAAGCTACCAAAAAGGTGGCTCGAAAACGTACCTCAAAAGCGCAAAAGGCGCTTGAAGATAAGGCGGAAGCTTTGCTTGAGGAGGGGCGTGCTCGTGGGTATGTGACCTATGATGAGATCCTAAAGGCATATCCCCGCATTGAGAAAGATGTGGATTTCCTTGAGGAGCTCTATGAGAAGTTTGCGACTGCAAGTATCGATGTGCTCGAGTCTGGCGGCATGCTTGGAGAGACCGCAGGCGGAGATCTTCTTGAGAAGAAGAATGTCTATAAGCGCTCAGATAGTGGATACGATTCTATTCAGATGTATCTCCGAGAGATCGGGCAGTACCCACTTTTGACCGCCCAAGAAGAGCGGGATCTTGCAAAGCGTATTGTTGAAGACGATGAGGAGGCTCGTAATCTTCTTGCACGTGCAAACCTCCGTCTAGTGGTATCTATTGCGAAGAAATATGTGGGGCGGAGTCCAGACCTTACACTGCTCGACCTTATCCAAGAAGGAAATCTTGGACTCTTTAAGGCGGTAGACAAGTTTGACTATACGAAAGGATTCAAGTTTTCCACGTATGCAACATGGTGGATTCGTCAGGCAATCACTCGTGCGCTTGCGGACCAGTCTCGTACGATTCGTATTCCCGTACACATGGTGGAGACTATGGCGAAATACAAGCAGGTCTCACGACGTCTTGCACAAGACCTTGGACGAGACCCAATGCCTGAAGAGATCGCAACAGAGATGAATGTAGAGGTTGAGAAGATCTATCAGATTGAGAAGATCAGTCAGGACACCATTTCTCTAGAGCTTCCTGTCGGAGATGACGATGATCGATCACGTCTTGCGGACTTCATTGCAGACGACAAGATCACGTCTCCAGATCAAGAGGTGTCGCATCGTATCCTCGCAGATCAGATGGGGGAGATTCTTGATACACTCTCAGAGAAGGAGCGAAAGATTCTCGAGATGCGTCATGGGCTTGTTGATGGTACGTACCACACCCTTGAGGAGGTTGGAAAGGAGTTCGGGGTAACCCGCGAGCGTATCCGTCAGATTGAAGCAAAGGCACTTGAGAAGATTCGCCAGCATGAGAAAGCACGACGGCTGAAATCATATTAAACAAAAGACCTCCTTACGGGAGGTCTTTTGTTATGAGAATGGGTTTTCTATATCGAAGGTAATTTTTTCAGTTTCGTTTATTTCTTTTTGCGAGACGCCATACTTCTTTTCGTACAAGGTGGTTACGGAGCAGAACAGAGCTTCATCATAATTGAATCCAAGTTGTTCGGATACTGTACGCACCGCTTCTTCAGAAGGTCCCTCAATCTCCACAAAAGGTTCAAGGAAAGGCCATTCATCAATAGTTATTTCAACAGAATCTATTTTCCAGAGTTCTCGTTTATTTTCTTGGTATGACTTTGGTTTACAACCAATTTCTTCAAGTAATGATAACGCATCATCAAAGCTATTTACCGTGATACAAGTTTCCTTTTGATCTTCAATTTTGTCACCGGATACAGTTTTCACGCTCATGGTTACTTTGTCTCCTTCATCACGAACTCGTACCCATGTGTTATCCGAAGGTTGTCTGTTTGGAATATGTAGAGGTACACGTCTCTGTAGAAACTCGGGACGTATTAAAGATGCTCCGACAGATTTGAGTTGTTGACGAATTCCATCTTTATTAATGTTTTTAAATGTTGCTTCGTATTCTATTTCCATGAGTTAGTCTTTTAGGTATTTCTTCATTGCCTCAAAAGCATCCGCTTCTTCAAGGTAGAATATTCTCTTTCCTTGTTCTTCTGCTCGCGTAATCTCTTCCTGGGTACCTGATGAGTCCTTCCACCCTGGGAGCACCGCCAGTGCGTCACAGTAATCAAGGAACTGGTGATTCAGCGCTGTCGCAAAAGGATCTCTCCCTTCAAAGTCTATGGTGGTTGTACTTGTGTTCATGTGAGGAGAATAATAGGGGATCTCCTTTTCTACAAAGCGACGAATATACTGGCGTGCTTTCTCTAAGTTTCCTTCTCTTGCTTCTCTGCTTCCATCTCCTCGAAACGGTCCTGCAACAAATATGACTTTCATATGGACAGTATACTACACAGCCTCCTCTTCAAATTGATTCCGCAATGTAATGTAAATCTTCGGGGTAATAAACTCTTTCTCAAAGAGGTCATCAAGCACAGTCTCTTCGACCTTAAAGAGCCCTCGTTCTGCAAGTTGTCGGTTCGTCTCTGATATAAGCGACGGATATTTCTTTGCGACTGCCTCCATTTTTGCGGTAGAGCCATCACGGAACTTACGATATGCAACACGTGTCTTCTCAAGCGCGTCAAGAGAAAATACCCGAGACTCTCCCTTAGTTTCAATGGCATCCAGCTCTTTTAGTACCTTACGCGCGATGATGGATTGTGCGCGATAGTATGTGTAATTCTCGACTGCAGCCTCTTCTGCTGTCGGAGTATAGAGGAGATCTTTCATTGAGCCAGTGAGTTTTCCGAACAGGTCTTTTTCTGCATATGTTGACGTCTCGGGGACATTCATGTTCCCCTCGTCGAGGTACTCGCTCTGTACTGCAAGTTTGTTCATGATACGCTTCACACTTTTTTCACTCACCTCTCCGTACTGGTAGAGTTTCTTTAGGTGGAACCGTTCGATACCAATTGCATGAAGGCGAAGCGCACTCTCCGCAAGAAGATCTGCATGTTCTGCACACTCGGTACAGGCTTCCATGTAGCGCTCTCCGTGCTTCTTGTGAAGCGCTTCAAATGTAGCGGTATCAATGTAGTTCTTCTTTGCAAACTTGTTCAGACGCTCAAGGACCGTATGCTCTACAAGCGCTCGTGCCTCCTCGTACTGGAGTGCCTCAAGAGGACGAAGGGTATCGATCTTGAGTTTCTTCATAAGAGAGCCAATAGTAGTTGCTTTCAGGAAGAGAGTGGTGAAGACACAGCCGATGGTGATGGTGAGAATGAACTCTTTTGGTGTTATGGCATATTCCCAACCAGGGAAGGAAAGTGTATCTGGAATAAGGAGTACCATGGTGACGGCAAGTGCTCCACGAAGGCTTCCCCACGCCATAAGGTGTTGCCACGTACGAGGAATCTTCTCGGTGAGAAAGAAGTTCAGTGTGGCCATAACAGGGTAGATAGAGAGGGCACGTGCAATGGCCACGATGACAATAGTGGAGAGAATAATCATCCAGAAATGGTTGGTGTTTGTTGGCAGTTCTGCAAAGAGGAGTCCGATAAGAATAAAGACAATAGAGTTTGAGATAAATGCGAGCTGCTCCCAGAACTTCTCCACGAATGCCTCTGCCCGAACACTGATCTTGTATCGTCCATAGTTACCCATAACGATTGATGCGACAGAAGTGGAGATGATTGCGGAGAGGTGGAGCGGATGTCCATTCCAACTGAGATGATGTGCCACTAGATCGGTGAGGAGAAACGTAAGGTGTGCCATCACAATAGTGAGCGTGATAGAGACAGACTCGTTCTGTTTCGTGAATCCGATGATGTTTGCAAAGAGCCACCCAAAGAAGAGTCCCAAGAATGCACCTCCGATAACCATCATGAGAAAGGCGGTAACACCAGTCTCAATGGTGGCAAATCCATGGTACCCATTCAGGATGACACCAAGCACAATAAGGAAGAGCGCTACAGCGGTACCATCATTAAAAAGAGACTCTCCTTCAAAGATGAGAGAGAGTCGTCGTGGGGCACCGTATTCTTTAAAGAGCGCAAGTACTGCAACTGGGTCTGTCGCAGAGATAAGAGTTCCGAAGAGAAGTGCAAGTGTAAATGGAATAGAGAATCCAATGAGATCAAGTACGAAGTAGAGTGCTCCTGCGATAAGGAAGGTGGAAATGAGAAGGGAGACAATTGCGAGAGAGGCAATGACGGGCAGGTCTCTTGAGAGTCGTCGTACGTCTATGTTGTATGCGGACTCAAAGATGAGCGTCGGAAGGAACACGTAGAAGAGAAGCTCTGGGGTGAGCACAAAGTCTCGCATGAAGCTAAAGAGCGGGACATGGAGTGAGACTGGTGCGAGTGCCATTCCAACGAAGGCAAGGAGAGCGGTGTAAGGAAGTCGCACACGTTTTGCAATGAAAAAGGTCGCGCTAGCGATTACCAACATCATGAGTGCTGCGAGCAGTGATTCTGTCGTGAGCATACCGTTTCGGATCCGTTGAGCCACTACTGTACTCTGCTTGAGGGGGGATTGCAAGTGTTTTTACGCACGTGCGGTATAATGACCTCTATATGAGTACGACACCCTTTGAGACAGCCTATACAAGGCTTAATAAAGCCCAAAAACAGGCCGTAGACAGCGTTGAGGGGCCGATAATGGTGGTTGCAGGACCTGGAACGGGAAAGACGCAGATTCTCACATTACGTATCGCGCAGATTCTCAAGAACACGGATACCAATCCTGAGAACATCCTCGCACTTACATTCACCGATGCGGGAGCGCAGGCGATGCGGGAGCGTCTGCACAGTTATATTGGCGCCTCGGCATATCGTGTGCCGATCTACACTTTCCACAGCTTTGCAGAGCGTCTCATTCGAGAATACCCTGATGCATACTCGAGGGTTATTGGAGGGCGTCTTATGGGAGACCTGGAAAAGATTGCATACATTGAATCACTGCTTGAGACAGAGGGTGTGAAGCACCTTCGTCCAATGGGAAATCCTGCATACTATGTGGTGCCGATACAGAGAGAGATAGAGCATCTTAAAAAAGAAGGTATAACTCCAGATGATTGTGCAGAGATTCTCGAGAGACAAGAGAAGGATCTTGAAAATACAGAGAAGATTCACGAGAAGGGGGCACACAAAGGAAAGGTGCGTGGGGAATATACTAAGAAAGAAAAATCGCTACTTAAGAATCGGGAACTCTTTGCACTCTACCGTGCGTATGAAGCATTGCTCACCACAGAGCGTCTCTATGATTTTGATGACATGATCACCGAGACCATTGCGGCACTTGAAGAAAATGAGGACATGCTTCGGGATCTCCAAGAAACATACCAGTACATTCTTGCAGATGAGCATCAGGATGTGAATGGAAGTCAGAACAGGATATTGGAATTACTCGCGTCATACCACGAGAGTCCGAACATCTTTGCGGTGGGAGATGAGAAGCAGGCAATCTACCGCTTCCAAGGAGCATCACTTGAGAACTTTTTATATTTCAAAGATGCGTTTTCTGGAACGGATGTTATCTCACTTACCGAGAACTATCGATCAGGACAGCGCATCTTGGACGTGGCACATGATCTTGTTGCGGTGGAGGATGGTCCACTGAAAGATCTCCGTATTCCATTGGTCAGTAATACTGAGGAGGCAGATATCGAGCGACGTTCGTTTGAGCATCAGGTGGTAGAAGATGAACACATAGCAAAAGAGATTGAAGCACAGATACAAGATGGAGTACCACCAGAAGAAATTGCTGTCATCGTACGAACAAATCGAGAGGTGGAAGATTTCGCGCTCGTGCTTCGACGGAAAGGTATTGCGGTTGCTCCTTCTTCCGATGGAGATATTCTCTCGCATCCAATAACGCAGACAGTCACTGCGCTCATTCGTGCGGTTATGCATCCAGAGGACGCAACCACACTCCGCACCGTTCTTCATGACGCGTATTGGGGACTTACTACAACCGATATCTTTCGAATTCTTGGTGCGGTCCGATATGACCGACCGCTTGTTGAGGTGCTCGGAGATGAGAAGATCCTCCGTGAGATTGGTGTAGAACATGTCGACGGCGCACATCGCATTATGACGGTATTGGCACAGACGCGACAGCGGACTGCAAAAGAAGCACCACATCATACACTCGAATACCTCCTCAAGGAGAGTGGCTTCCTCGATTATGTTATTGAAGAGGATCCATTTGAGGGTGTCCGCGTGGTACGACGTCTCTATGATGAGATCGAAGACTTGGTCAGACGAGATGAGGTATCGACACTTCAAGAAGTGATTGCACTTCTTGAGAAGCGGAAGGAGTACAGGCTGCCGTTAAATGCACCATATATTGGAGATGCGGCACATGCTGTGCAGGTGCTTACCGCACACAAATCAAAAGGGCGGGAGTTTGATCATGTCTTCGTACCCCACTTGGTTGATAGCAATTGGGGCGGAAAGGTGAAGCGGTCATATTTCACCATCCCACTTAATCGGTATGTTCCCGAAGAGGATTTTGACCCACTTGATGATGAACGGAGACTTTTCTATGTGGCAATGACGCGTGCGCGAAAGCGACTTGTACTCTCTCACAGTGAGACAAACGCAGAGGGGAGGGCACTTATCCCATCTCGACTCCTTGATGACGTATCTGTTGAGACGCAAGAGATTGCGGGAGATTTCGAGCCACTTGCAGGGTTTGGAGAGGGAGAGGTGTCTGGTATAGACAGTGCGTTTCTTGCGCATCTCTTCCATGAGCGTGGCCTCTCTGCAACAGCACTTAACAACTATTTGGATTCTCCGTGGACGTATCTCTACCGCAACATGCTTCGGGTGCCTGAGGTTATGAATGCTTCGCTGCAATATGGAAATGCAATGCACGGTGCTCTTGAGCGATTGACCAAAGAAAAGAGCCTCTCGGTTTCTGACGCGAAGAAATATCTTGAGACACAGCTGCGAAGACTTCCCATTACCACAGAAGAATACACACGGCTCTTGGAGCGTGGTCTGGAAACATTTGCGGTATACCTTCCACATCTGGAACAGAGTGTAGGAGTGGAGACAAAGGAAGAGTTCTCGCTATCCGTCTTTCTTGAAGCTGACGATATGAAGATAAAACTTACAGGAAAGCTGGATCGTTTGGATTTTGACTCAGAAGGGAATGTTCTTCGTGTGGTGGACTATAAAACAGGGAAGCCGAAGACTCGTGGACAGATTGAGGGGACAACAAAAGACTCAAATGGAGACTATAAACGTCAGTTGGTCTTCTATGCACTCATGCTCTCACTCTATGATGATGAGCGATATAAAACACGAGAGGGAGTTATCTCTTTTGTGGAACCAAATACAAAAGGAGAGATCAAGGAAGAAGCTTTTACAATAACCGACGAAGAGATTGAAGCACTTAAAGAAGAGATTGTTCGTGTTGCCAAAGAAATCACGACAGGAGCATTTCTCTCCTTCCCCTGTGAAGAAGATTCGGCGTATGCACTCCTCGTACAGAAATTACAGGAACGGAGTGCTTCCTAGCGTGAAGAGAGGAGGTCTTCAATAATCCCTTTGACCGTTGTATATGGCTGTGCACCGCTAATAGCTCCAGTCTCATCTCCAGCGACGATAATGGTATGAGGTGTTCCTCGTCCTCCAGTCGCGACTGCATCAGCGATAGAATCTTGAATTGCAGTGGCGTACTTTCCGCTTGCAAGACAGGTCTCAAATGCGTCACTATCAACACCAGCACGTATGGCAAACTCTGGGAGACGTTCAAGATCAGTTTGTGCGTTTACTTCGCGTTCGGCAAAGATGAGATCAGAGAATGTCCAAAATGCTTCATTTCCTCCAAGCTCTGCAACACATTCTGACGCCTCAGCAAGCGTTATTGCATTTGGATGGAGTGAGGTAAGCGGGAAGTGTCGGTAGACCCAGGCTACTTCTCCCGTTGCTCCATATTCTTCAATGATTTGTGTCATGGTCTCGTGGAACTGCTTACAGTACGGGCAGTCGTAGTCTGAGTATTCTATGAGGAGAATTGGTGCGTTCGGGTTTCCAAGTATGTGATCATTTGCATCAAGTGGTCTGATAGCAATATCTTCAGTGTCGGACTCTGGTGTTGTGTCGAGTGTGAGTGGCTCTCGTGATCCAGCAAGATAGAGGGATCCAGCGATGAGTGCTGCTGCGATAACAATGGCTATAGGGATTGCGAGTGATGTATTGCTCTTCATGATTTACGAAAATTATAGAGAAAGTATAGCATAGGGTGCTATACTGGAAGACACATATGGATACCGCACATGCAGTCATACTTGGTATTGTCCAAGGTATTACCGAATTCTTACCAATCTCCAGTACAGGACACCTGATTCTCTTTGGAAGTGTTCTCGGTGACGGCCAGACGCTGGCGTTTGACGCGATGCTTCATCTTGCGACAGTCGCAGCGGTCATTGTCTATTTTTGGGCAGATATCTCTCTGCTATTTCAGACATTCTTAAGACTTCTCGGCAGACAGCCTGTGGATCAGAAGTATCTTCTCCTTTTTAAAGCACTTATCATCGGAACAATCCCTGCAGTTATATTCGGACTTTTGCTCGAAGATATTATGGGCACACTCTTCCGTAATCCACTGCTTGTGGCAGGAGTGCTTGTTCTTGGCTCTGTGCTCTTCATGTACGCAGAGCACACATACCACACGTCGTTTAGGGACGGACGTATTGATATGGCGACAGGACTGAAGGTGGGATTCTTTCAGACACTCGCACTTATTCCAGGTATGTCTCGGTCTGGATCTGCAATTGCAGGAGGTATGATTCTTGGGCTCTCTCGAAGTGAAGCAACAAGATTCTCATTCCTCCTTGCAATCCCTGTGCTTCTTGGTGGGGGAGCAAAGAAAGCGCTTGAGTTGGGAAGTACGTCTGGTACAGATTGGGGAATGATCCTTGCAGGTGCTGTGGTTGCGTTTGTGGTGGGACTGGGAGCTATCCACTTTATGGTCTCCTTTGTGAAGAATCACTCACTCTGGCCATTCATTTGGTACCGCATTGTGGTTGCAGGAGTAGTTGTTGCAGTTGTGTTTTTAGGGTAGGCTGAAGTTCGTTTCGATCAGAGCAACAAGAGGAGAGTCGGATGGAAGTCCTTATGCAGGACTGGCAAACACCAAAAGGCACCCAGACCTCAATCAGCCTGAATGAGGAACACCTAAGGCGTACTGTTGAAGAACTCAAAGCTCAAGGTAATGGTGAGAAACCATTTGAGGAGCCGAAGAGAGCTTCGATTGAGGACGATTCGGGTCTTGCGGGAATGGTTGTGTCAGGAACAGTCTTTCTCTGCGAAGATGAGTGGGAATTGATTACGGTGTTATGTGAATAGGGAAAGGAGAATCTAAAGGCGCCGAGGGCGCCTTTCACTTTTAGAAAGGTAACGAATGTGTCATTGCAACATCCTCTTTTGTCTCCCAGTGTGCCGTATCAAGTGGTATTTCTCGTTTCTTTCGTCCTTCTTTGAATAATACTTTTCCATGTTCGCGGGCATAGTCGAAGACCTTCTTTGTCACGCGAACATCTTGCTCACAGTACTTCATGATCTCTTTGATCTTACCTTCACGCCACCAGCGTACCGCCTGAAGTCCGTGCCCACTCTTTTTTGCACCAACGGTTGCCTCTGCAACGGAATCAAGTCGCAGACGTCTCCCGAGGGAGTTTTTGATGTCTTCAAGAAGATCAATACTTTTAATCTGTGTTAAGTCTCCTGGGTAATATTTATTAAGGAGGGGGATATCGAAATGATTACTGTTGTATCCGACAAGTGCGTCCGCTCGTTCAATGATTGGCCAGAGTTGTTCGAGATCATCTACGACAACCGTGGTATAGGAGTCAGTCTCACTATCATAGAGTGATGCGACAGAAATATCTAAAGCAGCGGGGTCGTTCGACTCGACATCTTGAAAAACATTTTGGGTTTCGAGATCAAAAACAATGTAACGCATCCTTCTAGGTAATTATTTTTCCAAGTAATTCCTCCACGGTACCAGCCTCTTCGGTACCTTCAGGAAGATTCTTCATCGTGTAGGTACCACTCTTTAGTTCATCTTCTCCAAGGACAATAACAGCGCTGACCAATGCTTTGTCTGCTGACGCAACCTTCTTACCAATCTTCTTTGTTGTTGCATCCACAGAGACACTGATACCTTCTGCACGGAATTGCTGTGCAAGTCTCTGTGCTTCAAAATTAAATGACTCATCTGTTGGGAGGATCATGAGTGTTGGAGAGGTGATTGGTGCGATGAGGAGATCATGTGTTTCAAGAAAATCTCTCATGGTAACGTCTCCCATACCAAATCCCACACCAGAGATAGGGTCTCCGCCAAAGAGCCCAGTAAGGTTATCATAGCGACCACCACCGAGTAGCGAACGATTGTTCTCTTCTGAGACATCGAAGAACTCAAAGATGGTACCGGTGTAGTAGTCAAAACCACGAGCGAGTGATGGGCTGAAGAAGGCATTCTCAATACCAAGCTCGCGAAGCCCTGAGAGTACCTGCTTTAGTGTGGTGTCAGTACCAATGGTATCGAGAATACTCTCGTCTCTTCCTTCAATGGTTTTTAGAAACTCCTCAACACGACTTGGTGCAATCATGTCATCGAGCGCCTCTCTGAAGTCGTCAGCAGGCATCTTATCTTTGCGATCAATCAAGCGTGTGAGTACGGCTACGGTGTCTACGTCAGTGACGTCAAACTCTTTAAAGAGCGCCTCCATGAAGCCGCGGTTGTTGACGCGAATAGCAAACATCTCAGGATCAGCGCCGAAGTTAATAAACGTTTGATACGCAAGTGCGATCATCTCCACATCTGCAGTGTAGTCATCCACACCGAAAAGGTCACAGTTTAACTGCCAGTGTTCCCGTAGGCGTCCACGTTGCATACGCTCGTAACGGAAGAGGTTCGGTATGGAATACCATCGGACAGGGAAGGAGAGTTCTCGTCTTTTTCCTGCAACCATGCGTGCGACTGTTGGAGTCATCTCAGGACGTAGCGTTACTTCTCGGTCGCCGCGATCAGTAAAGGTATACGTCTGTTCATTTACGATCTCTTCACTGGTCTTTGAACGATATAGCTCTGCTGGCTCCAAAACAGACGCATCATAGCGCTCGTATCCGAAAGATTCTGCGGTATGACTCCACGTATCAAAAATATACCGCTGTATTGCCATGTCCTCTGGATAGAAATCACGAACACCCTTATAGGGGTCTGTTGAGAGTTTTTTATCTGCCATGCTTTAGATTGTACGCAGAAAGAGGTTCTTGAGCAAGGCGTGCTATCATACGGATATGAAATACGCACTCTCGCTCATTTTTATCTTTGCACTCGGATGTTTTTACTTCATCCATGATACCTACACGGTGACACGTGTTATTGATGGAGATACGTTGGTGGTTTCCCGATATGGAAAGGAAGTCCCTGTTCGCCTCATTGGTATCGATGCTCCCGAAGAAGGGTACTGTTATGCAGAAGAGGGAAGGCAGACACTTGAACGGATGGTGGGGGAGTCTGTAACACTTCAAATGGATGACGCACAAAACGCATATGATGCGTATGGACGTATTCTTGCGTATGTCTATGCTGACGATGTGTTGCTCAATCGGGAGATGATCAAAGGAGGGTATGCGAGAGAATATACCTACATTGTCCCATACTCCTTCCAAGAAGATTTCCAAAGTGTAGAGAGTAAAGCACAGGCAACATTGCAGGGTGGTTGGCAGGCGTGTGAAGATTGGCTTACTCGTCAGTGTGGTGAGGGGATGCTCTGTTCGCTGTAGGGTATACTTTAGAAATGAGAGAAAACTTTCCGTATGTAGGAGCCTCGTATCTCTTTCTTATAGAAGAGGGTAAGATTCTGTTACAACGAAGATGCCAGACTGGATTTAAGGATGGAGAGTATGGAGTACCTGCGGGTCATCTTGATGGGGGAGAGACTGCCAAACAGGGATGTGCCCGAGAGATCCAAGAAGAAATTGGTATTACTCTTGATCCGAAAGATCTAGAGGTGGTTCATGTAATGCACCGCAAAGCACGCAAAGATGAACGTATTGATTTTTTTATGACAACTCGATCATATGCGGGTGCGGTTACAAACTGTGAACCACATAAGTGTGATGACCTTAGCTGGTTTCCTCTTGATGAACTGCCGGACAATACTATTGACTATGTAAGGCAGGCGATTGAGTCGTACAAAGATGGTATTCATTACTCTGAGTTTGGGTGGTAGGAACAAAGTCTAATCTCTTTTGAGTATTGACCAACGGCATGTCCCATACTGATCTTTTTTTGTCTCACACGCAAAGCCAGATTCTGTTGCGAGTCGTGCAATCTCTTCTGCTTGCTCTGGCTCGTGCTCAATGACAAGAGTGCCCCCTTCTTTTAGATAGTGTGGCGCCTCTTCGATAATACGAGTGATCAGCTCCATTCCATCCTCTCCTCCATAAAGCGCATTGTGTGGCTCGTATGCTTTTACACTCTCCTCAGCTCTATCTATCTCTGGATCTATGTATGGTGGGTTGGTGAGAATATAGTCATATTTCCGAGTGAGGTTCTCAAAGAGATCACCACCATAGATTTGCTCGCCTCCGTTTTTTCGTATCGTCTCGTGGTGTCTTTCATCAATCTCTGCAAAGTCTACCTGTGCATTCGGTCGAGCACTCTGTACCGCAATGCCAATACATCCAGATCCTGCACAGAGATCAAGGACACGGGGACTCTCTGGCATATCTTTTATGATCTGCTCTACCCAGTACTCTGTCTCAGGGCGGGGAATGAGTGGGCGAGAATCTAGGTAGATAGTGGTGCCGAGAAAGGGAATGTGACCAATGATGTACGCCAAAGGCTCTCCTGCTTTCAGCCGAGCGAGGTCTTGCTCATACTCTGGAGTCGGAACTCCATTGTATTTCTCCTCCAGAAGCCATTTTCCTTCGTTCTCCATGAGTGGAATGGTATACTGTACGCCTCATGAATACAACACACGATGCACTGACCATTGAAAACTTGGTCAAAAAGTATGGAGAGAAGACTGCGGTTGATGGAATCTCACTCTCCATTCCAAAGGGGAGCTTCTTTGGTCTTCTGGGGCCAAACGGAGCAGGGAAATCCAGTACCATCCACTGTATTACAGGTATCGCGACTATTACCTCAGGAAGGATTCTCATTGACGGTGTGGATGTGCAGGAAGAGTACAAAGAGGCACGGAAATTAGTCGGACTTTCTCCGCAGGAGTTTAATGTAGATATTTTTGCGCCCGTCGAGAAACTACTCGATTATGTTGGTGGGTACTATGGCATGTCAAAAGCAGAGCGTATGGAGCGCGCTGAAGAGTTACTTACCCGATTTGATCTCCAAGAGCATCGAAAGAAGAAGTTTCAGGAGCTCTCAGGAGGACTGAAGCGTCGTGCGATGCTTGCACGTGGATTGATGCATGCACCAGATCTCCTTATTCTCGATGAGCCGACTGCAGGAGTGGATGTGGAGCAACGGCATGATCTCTGGGAGTATCTACGAGAGATGAACAAAAATGGGAAGACCATTATTTTAACCTCTCACTATCTTGAAGAGGTTGAGGCGCTCTGTGATGAGATTGCAATTATCAACCACGGGAAGATTGTTGCGCAAGGAAGCAAGGAGGAGTTTGTAAAGGACGGAAGTTCTCTTGAACAGAGTTATTTAGCAATTACTAAAGGAGATACAGACTAATATGCGAGTAAATTGGATCGGAATCTACACCATGGTGCGACGGGAGATTGAGCGCACGTTTCGGGTGGCAACACAGACCTTGCTTTCGCCCGTCATTTCTGCGGCACTGTATATCTTTATTTTTGGATACGTCATTGGCTCAAACATTCAAGAGGTGGCAGGGGTATCCTATATCACCTTTGTATTCCCAGGGATCTTGATGTTAAACATCATCGGAGCGGCGTTTGCCTCAAGCTCCAGCTCTCTCTACTTCGCTCGCTTTACGCGTGGTGTTGAAGAGATTCTGGTTGCCCCGTTCTCTTACGCAGGCATGATGTTTGGGTACATGTTTGGGGCAGTACTTCGTGGGGTGTTAGTTGCAATCCTCATTATGATCGTTGGCCTCTTCTTTGGAGCGGTGACGCTCGCAAACCCACTTGCGTTTCTCTTCTACGTCGCAACTGTCTCTGGTATCTTTGCACTTCTCGGTATGTTTGTTGCGCTCTGGGCGCAGAGTTTTGAGCAGCTCACTGTGCTAAACACCTTTGTAATTACGCCACTGACGTATCTTGGAGGTATTTTCTATTCTATCTCTATGCTTCCAGAGACTGTGCAGTTTCTGACACGTCTCAATCCATTCTTTTATTTTGTGGATGGAATCCGAAGTTCTATGATTGGTATCTCTGAGGCGAACACGGGTATTGGCGTGTTAGTGATTCTTGGGCTCCTTATCGGGCTTGCGATCTTAGTGACCTATGTATTTAAGATAGGATGGCGTATTCGTGCATAGTATGAGAAATATAAAGACAGCACTCTATTTTCTTATTGCAATGGGCGTACTTATTGGTGGGTGGTATCTCCTTGATCTTCCGCCAGACTATGAGCTTAAGCGTATGATCGGTGACGCCTTTCAAACGTACGGGCCGATTGTTATATACCTTGGATCACTCCTTGAGGGACTCCTCTTCATTGGCTTTTATTTCCCTGGCAGTCTCGTCATATTTCTCTCTGTTGCGCTTGCGGGGAGTCCGCTTGCCGCAGTGAAGGCGGTGGTATTTGTGACTCTAGGACTCTATACGGCCTATATTATCGACTATCTCCTTGGACGATACGGATGGTATCGCTTGCTTACACGGTTTGGACTTGGAGAGAGTATTAATGAAACACGAGAAAGACTAGAGGCTCGTGGATGGCGCTATATACTTGCCACCTTCTGGAATCCAGCTTTTTCTGCCTTAACCGCAACTGCAGCAGGAATTCTCCATCTCCCGCTCCGATCTTTTGCGTTGATGGCACTTGGAGCACTTATTCTCTGGAATACGTTCTGGGGAGTGCTTGTATATTCTCTTGGAGAAGCGGCACTTACCATCGTTGGGTTTAAGTTTGTGATCATTGCAGCAGTACTCTGGCTTCTCTATGAGATTGTTCGCGCGGTCATTACACACCGAAGGGAATCTCGGGGAGAATAACACTGTGATACACTTTTCTATATGGCACATGAAGATCTCTATGTAACCGTGAAGCAACTGATGCAGGAGGGGAAGGGTATCCTTGCTGCAGATGAAAGTATTGGAACGGTGGGTAAGCGACTAGACACAGTTAATTTACCGAACGAACCAGAGAATCGACAAGATTTTAGAGAGATCTTATTCACTGCACCTGGTATTGAAGAATTCCTTTCCGGAGTCATTATGTATGATTCTAGTATTCGCAACACGACGGATGATGGCATTCCATTCCCTGATGTACTTGCCGCGCGCGGTATCATTCCAGGGATAAAAGTAGATAAAGGGACACGTCCACTTGAAGGATTCTCTGGGGAGGTGGTCACCCAAGGACTTGATGATCTTGCAGACCGTCTAAAGGAATACTATGCGCTCGGGGCGCGATTCACCAAGTGGCGCGCGGTCATTACAATCGCAGAAGATATACCGACTGATGCGTGTATAGAGATGAATGCGGTCATGCTTGCACGGTATGCTCAGATTGCACAAGGAGCACACCTTGTGCCAATTGTAGAGCCAGAAGTTATCTTTGCAGGAGATCACACAATACAGAGAGCAGAAGAGGTAAGTATGCGTACACTTCAGATTCTTTTTGCAACACTGCGGCAGTATAAGGTGGATCTAAAGGGACTGATACTGAAGACCTCCATGGTGCTTGCAGGAGACCAATATAAAGAGCAGTCGACACCTGAGCAGGTTGCAGACGCAACACTTCGGGCGTTTCATTTGAGTATCCCACATGATATCGGAGGGGTCGTATTCCTCTCGGGCGGCCAGACCGCAAAGCGTGCAACTGAAAACCTTAATGCCATTGCACAAAAAGGAGAACAGCCATGGCCAATTTCTTCCTCATTCTCTCGTGCGCTTGAGGAGCCTGTACTTACCGCTTGGCAAGGGAAAGAAGAGAATATCGAATTGGCACAAAAGGCGCTACTCTTTAGAACACGCATGAACTCTTTTGCCCAAAAGGGTGTATACGATAAGACGAAGGATGTGAAATAAAAAAAAGCGGCAATTGCCGCTTTTTTTATTTCTTTTCCTTGTAGACAGTGTGTGTTTTTGCTACGGGATTGAATTTCTTGAATTCAAATTTCGTCTGCGCGTGCTTCTTCTTATTCTTGCGCGTATAGTAGATATGTCCTTTACCAACGCCTTTTTCGTCGCCTTCAGACACCATTCGTATGAGTTTATCCTGTGACATAGTGGGTGGATAATAGCAGAGTGTGGTGGGGGAGTCAATACGTTTTAGACCATATCCCAAACCCCACATATCTCCCAATCTTCGTCCGATGGATACTATACGCCAACCCCTCAGTACCAACTTTCTTTGCAATTTCTTCCGCGAGAGTGCGCATATACGCACCGCTACTGCACACACAGGAGAAGTGGGCGATAGTATAAATATCGTTCCCATGCATTTCCCTAAATACCTTCCAATCAGAGCGCACATCATCCCGCCTGAAATCTCTCCCCAGTGCCTTGGATTCTTCTGTAACGGGAGGAATGGTTTCAATTTTTTGGAGTGCCTCGTCTGCAATCTCCGCACCAGTCTTTGTCTCAGTATTTTGTAAACGTAATTGATAGATCGTGGCAGTGTACGTTGGTATATCTATCTCTCCGACTCTTCCTTCAAGAGTCCAGACATGGAGAGGCTTTCCTTCGACAGTCTTGGAAGAGAAGTGTGGGTAGGGGAGCGTAATATCTCCTTTTACATTTTTTACAACCCCCTTGAGACTCTCTATCGAAGAAGGAGCTCTATATGAAAGCCTCCCCAGCACATCTCCAGTATCAGAAGAAACATCAAAGAGGACAGAGAACTCGTATGCTTTATCCAAACCATGATATTTCTCTTGCTGTTTACACTCTTCTCCAATCAGTAGGAGAAGTCTCCCTGAAGCCATAGGATCAAGGCGTCCCGCATATGCCATCGGTACTCTCTCTAGGTGTGAGTGTGCACTTCGGTATTTCTCCAATGCAACAAGCGGTGTCTCTCCAACTTTCTTTTCTATCGTGACGTATTTTTTCATAGCTTCCGACTATCGTATGCCCAGTGGAGGAGTGCCTGTCGTCTTCGCGGCTGACATCCTTCATCTCCTCGTCTACATCCATTTTGCAGTTGAGCAATGTGTCGATTCATTGCCCGCCATCGCTTAATTTGTCGTTCGTCTTCCTCTGGGATACGACGTCCCATGTAGTACCGACAATACCACTGAAACCATCCTCGTGGGTCTTCCTTGTATATCCACCCTTTCTTTTTCCAAACAGAGAGCGGTTGACTTGCGTGAATACCAAAATAGTTCAGAGAATCGTCGTGTTTTTCGGGAGAGAGTTTTGCGCGGGCAAACCAGCTCTTTGGAAACTCTTTTATACAATCCGTCATATATTTACCTCCAAAGACACCAAGCTCTAGCATCTCTTTCGGTGTCAGATCTGGTTTGAAATCTTTTGCAAAGTTTCGTCCTGCAGGTTCTTTGAGGATATAGGTGTAACCTTTCTGCATCGTGTCGTTCACGGTGACCTTTTTCATATCTCTATGAGGATCTCATTCCGATTAAGCCATGGCGCGGTAAAGGGAGCGTTGTATCCAGCGTATTCTATCTTCCCGACAGATTCTCCATCACGTTCAAGATAGCTCTTTAAAAGCGCTTCTTTCTCTCGCACACGTGCCTCGGTACGCCACCAAGAGAAGGTAAGTACGGCAACGGTTCGTTCGGGTACTTCAAAGAGTGTTATGCGATCGTCTTTGGGAAGCGGCAGTGTCTCTAATGTATACGTACTTGGCATGACAAAGGACATGGTCTGTGGCTCCACAAATACTGGGGCGGTCATCGCAAGTTCCTCAGATTCATCCTCTGCAACGAAGACGGGCGCGGTCATCGCAAATTCTTGCTGTGCAACGTTGTTTCCAAAGATATAGTCCGCAAGGATGGTGAATCCTTCACCAAGCGCCTCTTGGTAGGGGAGGTCTGGCAGATCCACCTGCGCAACTATGTACGGCTCATAGGTACGTATTTCGTAACCATCACGGACTTCAAGTACCTCATACGCAGGTTCTTCTATATTCCGTTCAAAGAAATAGCTCACGGCTGTCCAGAGAACAGCGAGGGCAATAAGGGTGATAAGGATTTTATACATCATATATTTCGACGCTCTAGCCACAACACATCAGAGATGTGTTGTGAAAGAAGGACGAATCCTACATCATGCCATTTCCACCACGCATCTTTGATGTGGTGTAGATAAGCACGAGGGCAGAAAGTCCAACGAGTGCATAGATAACTCGTGATAGTGAAGACATGTCTCCGAAGATTGCGGTTACAAGGTTGAAATCAAAGATTCCAACAAGTCCCCAGTTCAATCCTCCGATAATGACGAGGACAATAGCAATCCAATCAATTCCGCTTAATCTCATCATAGTTTTGAAATTTATGCGAATAAAAGAAGTACTTCTTTTGTGTGCATGAATGGCTGCGCAACGGAGTCTTTCATACACCATCGACCTATTTTTAGTGTAGCATATGGACAGTGCCAAACATGCATTGTGTAAGAAGGAATGTGCATATGAAAAAGGGGTCGTTCCGAATTGAACGACCCTTCCCGACTAGCTGCGGTGTAGTTTAGAGGCCTCTGCCCGCATTGCGCTGAGGATTTTCCTGAGTTCCCCTTCGATCTGGGCAAGACTCACAGGTTCCCGCATCCGCACTTTTTTATAAAGCCCAAAAAACCTAATAGGCCTACGGGTCTTTGCTGCGTTCCCGTCAATGTGGAAACCACGATGATTCACCCATGCAAGTATGTAGGGGATCTTCAAATGCTCTTCGACAAGAAGATGCACAAGTGGTTCCAGACCGTCTCGCTCCCAGCGCTCCTCTCGGAGACCTAGGTATGTTATCCACGATCTTCCTTCAGAACTCAGAAAAAACATGAAGAATTCAAATCTGAGGACAGTGAATCTGATCACATATCCCAGATTCTCCCGCAGGGAGCCCCTGTTTCTCGTTACTGTGCCCTGACCATCCATAATCTCACCCTCCATCGTTTTGAGATCAGAAAAAATTTTCAACTGTCTCCTGTTATACACGAGAGGAGGGGAGGGGTCAAACAAAAACACCACCTCAAAGGTGGTGTTTTTGTGAAAAAATGGATAGTTTATCCACCAAATGCTCCCAAAGTAAGGTATGCACCAACAACAATCATAATCACGCCGTATGCGTTAATGAGTCCAGGTGTAACCCACTTCTCTCCGAGCTTTTCGAAGTGTTTTGGCACAATACCAAGGATAATACCTTTGATAAGTGTACCCCAACCGATGAGTGAGACAATTACCTCCTCAAGTGATCCCCAGAGATTGTGATTCATTACCACAAAGAGACCAAATACGAGCATAAGGATAGTAATCATGTACATCGCAAGTGTCTCGTCATCAAGGCGCTTGTACACCTTGCGATAGTAGTCCTTGCTTACAAGGAATCCAAGGCCGAGCACAAGCACGACTGGTCCGATGTATGAAGCAAGCATCATTGTAAGTTCCATAGCAGCTAAGGTTAATTGTATAAAACGTGTTTTGACAACAATGAAAGTTGTGTCAAAACCCTACATATTCATTATAGTACCACCCAGAAGGGTCAATCGACGTTATAAACAGGTATGAAAAAGCGCCCCAACGAGGTGTTGGGGCGCCAAGAGAGGAACGTGCTGTTCCTCTTAGAAAGACCAGGAGGTGATCATGCCAAACGCTGTCTCGGTAGACCGCGTGTCGCTGGCTTTCGTCGAGATCGGCGTTGAGATTTTCCCGTATGCCGAGATTGAGAAACTCTCTGTTACCGCATAGGTGACCTTTGCGTCCACGTCGGCAAAGGTGCCGGGTGTGAAACCGAAAGCGCCTGTGTCGTAGGACACCTGAGCCTTCCCGCTGAGGCCCCACTTTTCGGCAAGCGGAGTCGAATACATCACGCCACCGCGGAAAAACTGGCCGTTGTCGGGGTTGTCGCCCGACTTCGATGAGGTATAGACTTCAGCTCGTACGAACGGTGAGACTGTCGACCTCCCGACCTTGATCGGGTGGTCGACGGTCAGGTAGAATTGAAGCACGTCACCCATCCCCGTGCCATCGTCAGCGATGTTGAAGTAGGCTGCGCCTACGTCAACATTAAACGCACCGACAGTATCGGCCCACCCGAGGGTCAGGTCGACTTCGTCGCCGAAGGTGGATTGCCAACTACCTTGGGCGGCATAGGACACCCACACGTCGGTATAAAAACCGCCGCCGAGGGTGACAAAGATGTCAGACTGCACGACCGTCCCGCTGTGGAAGACGGCACCGTTGGTGCCGAGATATTTGTCGAGCACCTTGGTGGTTATGGTGGCGCCAGCGGTTGCTGGCAGAGATACTGCTGTTGCCAGCAGGGTAGTAGTCACGAGAAGCTTTTTCATTGCTTCGTTCCTTTCATTTCTATATTACTATTACTCGTCCTTCGGACGAGCGCTCTGGGCTCTCCAGCGCCCATTGTTTTCCTCCAGCTCCGATAGGATCACGTAGATTCCATCGTTTGGGGGAGTACTGCCTTTCCAGACTTTATTAGTCAAAGTAAAGGTTACTGAACCTTGGAACCCTGGTACATCAACGACAGCATACCTTGACCGAGCCCCCTTAATGGCGGTTATTTTGCCAACATACTCTTTAGACGTTTCTATGATCATCACCTCCTTTCAAAGATCATTTTTACTATCCCATTATAATACTCAAAAAACAGTATGTCAAGTATGGACTAAACTGATACAATACCTGCATGAAAGTAGCACTCTATGCACTCATCATAATGACACTTCCAGTCTTTGCCTCAGCACAAGAGCTGTATCAAGACGTGCAAAATACGTGGCGAGCGGAAGTAATTGAGGTATCAGATGAGCACACGGTTACTGTTCCAGGAAGCGACGTAGAAAATTCTGTACAGACACTCACCGTACGTTTCTTGGAAGGGGAACGAGAAGGGGAGTGGGTTACCTTTGAAAACGACTACATACAGCTTGATGAAGGGGATAGATTCTATCTCAATCACCTGAAGACTATAGACGGAAGAGAATACTACCTTGTACGCGAGGTAGATAGGAAGGGTGCTATGGCGATAGTCTTTGCATTGTTCGCAGGAGTGGTCCTTCTCTTTGGTGGGATGCAAGGATTTCGATCTCTTCTCTCGCTTGCAGGGAGTCTTCTTGTCATCGTATACATATTGGTGCCACACTTGGTAAGTGGTGCCGCACCCATACCGCTCAGTATTCTTGTTGCAGGTCTCATACTCTTCTTTGCCATCTTCTTTACCCACGGCTTTAATAAAGGATCTACCGTTGCGTTTCTCGGTACTATGAGTGCAGTCGTCCTTACGGGTATTCTTGCGTATTGGTCTGTCGCATTCACAGGACTCACAGGCTTCACCTCAGATGAGACAACATATCTCAACCTCAATACAGGTGGGCAACTGGACTTTGTGGGGCTTCTCCTTGCAGCAATTATCATCGGTGCACTCGGTGCACTTGATGATATTGCCGTGACCCAGGTTGCAGTTGTGCGCGAGCTTCGCGATGCAAATGAGAAACTCTCCCGAAGAGAGGTTTACACAAAAGCGCTGCGGGTAGGGAAGGAGCATGTTGGTGCGCTCGTAAATACATTGGTGCTCGCCTATACAGGTGCAGCGTTGCCACTCATGCTTCTGTTTGCGCTCTCAGACAGTAGTATCGTCTCTATTATGAATCGAGAGATATTCGCAACAGAAATCATTCGGTCTCTCGTTGGAAGTATTGGTCTCGTGCTCACGGTACCAATTACAACACTCCTTGCTGTTTTCCTTATGCAGAAAGGAGATAAGGCGCCGCACGCACATACACATTAAAAGGTAACAGGAATCTCAAGTGCGTCATCATGTTCTGGTAGTCCAGAGGCATTTGCTCTCTTGAGTATAAGAATCCCACGGTCCCCTTGAGGGGCAAACTCGAGGGTTCCCTCAAAGGGTACAAAATCCTCCGTCATCCAATCTGATTGTGCGGTGACGTATCCTTCTGCAATGATAATTCCATCCGCATCGGTCAATATGATGGGGAAGCTTGCCTCAAAGAACCAGTATCCTTTTGCCTCGCCATGTACCGTGAGTGGAGAGCCAACCTCTGTACCAGGAACAGGCTCTGCAAGGGTGATAAGATCCGCCTTACTCTCAATGTGTACTCTGATATCTTCAGGGAGATTACTCTTCTCAGACATCTCTGAAAAGAACCCCACGATAATGATGATGAGAAGTGCTCCAATACCGAGTCCTATTTTCTTCATACATACAGTGTATCAAAAAGTCGCGCCATTATA
Source organism: Candidatus Kaiserbacteria bacterium (assembly GCA_019634005.1). GTDB lineage: Bacteria > Patescibacteriota > Minisyncoccia > Phycocordibacterales > UBA918 > JAHQWD01. Next base: position 297,592 of record JAHQWD010000003.1, on the reverse strand, counting down.
GCGCGACCGTTGCATAGCTTGTCTTTTCCTCTCAGAGCCCGCCAGCTCGTTCAAAGTAGCGAACATCAATCATTAGCCCAGAGCCGTTTGGCATGGTGATGATCTCACTGCACGGTTTCTTGAGGCGGACGATGCCATGCTCCTCATCAATCTCCGCGACGAGAAGCTTCCCATCAGGGAGGTCGTCTTTGAGCTGGTTGCGCTGTTTCAGTTGTCGCGGGTCGGGGAAGTGAGACTCCCCCTTCAAGAAGACAATGTCATCGACATTGAGTGTGCACATATTTTTCTCCCAATATTGCGTGCGTTCCAGCCAACACCGTACTCTACATAGTAAAGGAGGTCAATAATAAAACACGACACCAATAAGGTGTCGTGTTTTATGTAAGGGAGTGCCTACGCGAGCTCTTCCTTGAGGTAATTGAGCATAGTCTCTGCATCAGATACCTCAAATGGGTCGTCTGGACAGTTGTCCTCAAATCCTGGCTCGATGAATACTTTTTTAATCTCACCATTGTCAACGTACATGCTGTACCGCCATGATCGGTCTCCAAATCCAAGATTATCTTTCTTCACCATCATACCGATCTCCTTGGTAAATTCTCCTGATCCGTCAGGGATAAGTTTTACCTTCTCAACATCAAGATGCTGTCCCCACTTGTTCATCACGAATGCATCGTTTACTGAGAGACAGTACACTTCGTCAATTCCAAGTGCCTTGAACTCGTCATACATACGTTCATATCCAGGAAGGTGTGTTGCAGAACAGGTTGGGGTAAACGCTCCAGGAAGCGCAAATACAACGGTCTTCTTCCCCTTGAAGTAGTCATCACTGGTTACATCCTCCCACCGATATGGGTTCTCGCCACCAATACTCTCATCGCGTACACGGGTCTTAAACGTTACCTGTGGCACTGGTTTGTTTAGCATTTGTTCTTCTGACATAGATTTATACAATTAGTTGTAAAAGACGTTTAATGTCCTCGGTGTCCTTCTTGCTCTGACCTTTGCTCGATTCCTCGATGGCGCAGGCAACAAAGACTCCTAAGGTTTGTTCAATAGCACTCCGACATGCAGACAGTTGGGTCGCGATATCAGCGCACTCTTTCTCGCATTCTAACATGCCTTGTACCGCACGCACCTGACCCTCAACTCGCTTGAGGCGATTCATAACCTTCTGTCTGTTTTCAGATAATGCTATCTTCATACAGAGAACAGTATACCCCATGGGGTATAGGTGTCAAAACTACCTCCACTCTTTCATGCCGCCTTCAAGTTCCTCAATGTGATAGCCTTTTTCTTTGAGCTCCCGAGCGACAATCTGGCATCGTGATCCACTTGCACACACGGTGACAATCTCTTTATCTTTTGGAAGTGTACCCTGTGCAGCTTCGACAAAGATTTTTCCCATAGGTACATTTTGTGCACCAGGGATTGGATCTTGTTCTGCATCAAACTCTTCTTTCTCTCGAACATCGAGAATGAGCATATCGTCCCCCTGTTCAATTTTTTGTTTTAATTCATCTACTTTCATACAAATGTATAGTACTATATCTGTATGAGTAAGATAAAAGTAGAAACACAAGTATTATCGGGAGGAGTGTGGTTTGCTGCATGGCTTTTCACTATCGGCTTTCTCAAACTCTCTTTCGGACAAGGAGTGCTTGCAATTGTTTTGTGGCCATACTATCTGGGTGTAGCGTTTGGGGTATAGCATATGGATTTCTTTTCCGTATTTACCACGATCTGGTTGGGACTCTCCAGTCTCTTTGGTGGTGTCGACACCCCTCATGGTGTGACACATACTCACGAGAATGGAGAGACGCATACTCATGAGATATCGATAGAGAAGCAAGCATTTTTTGTTGAAGAGGATGGGTATGGAAGTGCCGTTATCACCACCGACGGACAGTATCGCTACATCACCTCTGATGGTCTTCCAGATCACGAGACGGGAGCGTTCCCAAACCGAGGGAATCCAAATGCGATTAGTGAACAGAGTCATTCGTACCGTGTGCCACGCACTCCGACATATACAGAGACCACGACAGCAGTACGGATTGCGGGGGTGGCACTTAACGGTATTCCATTAGAACCAGGGACTGCCGAGACATACGACGAAGATATCTCATGGTCCATTGAGGCATTTGATGCAGATGGCGTCGGTGGTCTTGGTATCGATTGGTCGAATGCGCATGTACAACCAGATGGCACCTATCATTACCACGCAGTACCTGAAGGACTTCTTGAGCATGCACTTGAAGAGCAATCAGGAGACTTGATACATCTCGCATGGGCAGCAGATGGATTTCCTATATATTTTTCACAATCTCATGCGTATCAGTCGAGTTGGCAGATAAAAGAGGGGGTACGACCAGATGGTCCTGGAGGAGTCTATGACGGTACCTACACTGAAGATTTTGAGTATATCCCTGACTCTGGAGATCTCGATGCGTGTAACGGAATGTTTATAGAAGGGGAGTACGTGTATCTTTTTACAGATACCTTCCCATATATCCAGCGGTGTGTTCATGGTGTTCCTGATGAAAGCTTCATGCAGCGTGGTAGAGAAGGTGCGCAACAGCAAGGAAGAATACCTCCACAAGAAGCAACAAATGCTTGCGAAGGGGAGGATATGGGCTCGGTGTGTTCCTTTACAACACCGCGTGGAAATGTTTCTGGAATGTGTCGGGCCATACCAGATGGGTCGCTTTCGTGTGTTCCGCAATAATTTATTCTATCTCCCACACAACACCATCTTCTTGATGATGTGTTGCCCATGAGAACCACATTTCGTAATACCCTGGAAGGACAGTGTTGTCCTCTGTTGTAATGGCAATGCCATCAGTATGCCGCGTTGCGGTCACGGTGGTGTCACCAATCGAGAAGTTTGCCGTATCGATGAGACTTTTCTCAGGAAAGGCGATCGATTTTTCTTTGTAAGGAAAAACATAGAAGATCTCTTTTGCGGGAAAGCGTTTATCCGAGACCGACACAGGGAAGTAAAGATCTTCAGAAAGGCCATATCCCGTATATGGATCGATACCATAACGGCGAACATATCCAGTATCTTGAGAGAGTATCTGTGCATCTGGATATTCAAATTGGAGGGAAGAGAATGTTAGGAGTCTCATGGGAAGTACTGAAAGTCTTGTTCCTGTGTAGGTACCGACGACGGCTTCATTTCCTGCTTGAGACCACAGCGATTCTGTCGCACTATCGTACATTAAGAGATTGGACTCGAAGAGAAGACCGCTGACACCAAAGGAGAGAATGTCCCCATCTACGTTTCGGTCAAAGACAATTGCGCTTCCACAAAGCGGACAGAATGTAACTGCAAAATGAGTATCACCGATGTGATCATTTACAATCTCGTGCCAAACAAGGATGGTGTATGGGTAGAATCGCTTCACCTCTTCTATAATGACGAGGACGCCCAGAGTCTCCCCGTCGACATCTGCTTCTGAGACTGTAGTGAAAATAGGGTCTGAGAGTGCAGGGATACCATCTTTCCCTGGTCCTCCTGAGAAGATCTGATCCAACGCAACATTCCGTATACGAGTATCTGTGCGGAGACCAAAACGCTCAAAGAGCATCTCTACGTCCGAGAAGTCTTCCTCTACGGGGTATCTTTCTTCAGAGTCGTACATGAAAAACCACAATGCGGAAGCAAGAGCGGATATACCGATGAGAGCAAGTGCTATTTTCATGTTACTTCATACGAAGTGCAAAATGGAATGCAGCGTAGGAGAGATATGCAGTGATAATGACTCCAAGCCATGAGAGCCATTCTGGCGCAGTGAATGAACCAAGTGTAAGATCCCAGCCGAAAGCAATACGGGTAAGGTGGAGCAGTGCAATGATCCCAAGCAGTAGTCCCACAATGAAGAGAAGGGTCTTTTCTTTTGGAGACTGGAGTGGAAGTCGTACACTCCATCCAAAGTGGATCAGGATGATAAGTACCGCTGCGTCGAAGAGTGCAATGGGCAGGATAGAGCTCTCAGGGAATGTGATGCTGAAGATCTGGAATGGGAAGTGTCCAGCCGCGCCAAGCCAGATAACACTGATGAGATCTGCAGCAACAAGACCTGAGACAAATTTCGCGACTTCTTGTAATTTTTTGTGATGGTGCATGAAATGTATATTAATAGAGTATAAGTACAGTATAGAGGACTATACAGATGCGAGAGTATACATATACACAAGTCGTACAGTACAATACTATTCCTATGAAACAGCTTAAGATGCAACGTTTTATACGTTATGTTCTTGTCGGGATGTCAACATTTCTGCTCGACCTCTCTCTTTTATGGATCTTCATCGATTATTTCAAAGTGGAGATTGTAACTGCATCAGTTATCGCATTCTTTCTTGCAGTATCACTTAATTACGTCTTGAGTCGCAGATGGGCATTTGCGGGAACGGAGCGTGCTTTTGTAACGGGGTATCTCTATTTTCTCAAGTTTGCACTGATTGGTGCTGTAGTTACGGGTACGTTGATGTGGTTCTTTACTACACATACTGAAGTATATTTTATGGTGACACGTATTGTGATTGCAAGTGTAGTTGGTGTAGCGAATTATCTGGCAAATTTATATCTTAACTTCAAGCTGGTTAAGGAATATGAAGATTAGAGCAGCCTAAATGATTGGAACCATCAAATGATCAATAATTCGTAGAGGTGTTGAGAGAAGTTCTGGCTGTATCATGCTCTATTCATCAGAGTTGCAAGTTTTCGAACAGTATTGATGTTTCGTACAGTCATATTTTTGTATACTTCTGTACCAATAATGTCATTCATTTTACTCTTTCCATAATTCTTCTTTTTTAGATGCCAAATAATAGCCCCGTCAACATACAGTAACGAATCAATCTTTGGGTTAGTAGAAATTAGCTTCAGAGTTTTCTTACTTGCAAACTTATCCCACAGAAACATTACGTCAGTTTTATTATCTTTATCATTTACCCAATCAGGTGGGATTTTCTTGCATACTTTCTCAATATTTTTTTGTGTACGTAGTACGACTGGAATATTTAGCTTGAATTTCTTTTTTATACCTTTTTGAATTTCACTTGCCAGTCGACTCACATCTTTCTTTCTTGTTTCAAATATTACGTTGCCTGAATTGATGTAAGTAACAACATTCGTGTAGCCAAGTGACTCAAAGAGGACTTTGAGTTCTATCATTTTAATTTTGTTATTACCTCCGACATTTATTCCACGGAGTAGGGCTACGTAAGTACTCATTATGAAAGTATATCAAAAAGAAAAGCCAAGCATACGATACTTGACTATTCTTTACAAAAGCTCCGAGTAGTAGATAAGTTCAGAACTATGAATTGGAACAGAATTAAGAAAGATATGCAAAAATTTACTCACTTGCTTGCTCAACAACATCAATCACAACTCCTGCAGGGTCTTTAAGCATAAAATGAGTTTGCCCCCATTCTTCAGTAGTTAATTTGTGAAATATACTATCTGTCTTTTCTTTTATTTTTTCATACTCTTCTTCAGCATCATCTACTTCAAAGCTATAGACGATACCATTACCATTATATTCGGTATGTAATTCTGCAGGTTGATTTTCCAAGTTCGGCTTCATTATCGCAATTTCAACACCACTTTTTATGTGAAGTAGTTGGATATACCACTCGGCCTCAAATACAATTTTAAAATCAAAAATCTCTTGATAAAATTTCTTACATTCCTCTAATTTTTCTGTGATTGTGATTGGATATATTTTTTTCATATACAAAATTATACCAGTTCTAAAAAAATAACACTTTACTTTGCTTTACAAATGCTCCGCGGGCAGGATTCGAACCTGCGACCAATTGGTTAACAGCCAACTGCTCTACCACTGAGCTACCGCGGAATATATACGCTCACAAGGAACGTAGACGCCATTGTACAGAAAAATCACAGAGTTTCAATGGTATAATCCGAGTATATGAAGCACGCATACAGTATTCTCGGAATACTCATTATCATCATCCTTGTGGGAGCATATTTCTCCTTTAATACCGCACACGCGCCATCATCAATTATGGAACTCGCCTCGCCAGCATTTGAACATAACGGCACTATCCCAAGCCAGTACACTTGTGATGGAGATAGGCTGGCACCGCCGCCGCTTGAGGTGTCCAGTCTTCCAGAAGGAACAGGATCTCTCGTACTTGTCATGGACGATCCAGACATTCCACAGGAGGTGAAAGACAGTCGAGGAATCGAGAAGTTTGATCACTGGGCACTGTATAACCTTCCTGCAAAGGAGGGAGTTATAAATGGTGGTGTATCTGGCCTCAACGGAGCGGGGGAGACAGGATATCGTGGTCCCTGCCCACCACCAGAATACGAGCCAACAGAACACCGATACGTCTTCAGAATCTACGCAGTCTCTGGAACGCTCAATTTCATTAAGACACCAACCTTGGACGAGGTAGAGACTGCTGCAAAGGGTATGATGCTCGACTCCGCAGAACTCATTGGACGGTATGAGCGCCGATAGTTATACTAGAGGGGTAAAAGTAAATACCGTATTTTATGCTGACACTGTACGTACGAACTAATTGTCCGTTTTCTGCTATGGCACTCAAGAAACTTGAGGATCTCAACTTAGAGTTTGAAGAGAAGAATGTCGCTGATGAAGGAGTAGTGGATGAACTCATTGCACTTGGTGGGAAGAAACAGGAACCATTCCTTGTAGATTCAGAGACTGGAAAGTCAATGTACGAGTCTGATGCCATTACAGAGTATCTTCAAGAACAGTACGGTTCTAAGGACACGGTATAATGTACATACGCGTAACCGTTATTCCATCGGCAAAGAAAGAAAAGGTTACGAAACTCTCGGATACGCGTTTTGAGATGCAGGTAAAAGAACCTGCGGAACGAAATCTTGCCAACCGCCGTGTACGCACACTCTTGGCGGACACGCTGGGTATGCCAGAAGGGAAGGTGCAGATGGTGACTGGACATCGGTCACCAATAAAGATGTTTGATATAGACGTTAACTAAATCACATTATGTTTCCAATCACACATATCAAAGGTACCAGTATGGAAGTAACCGATACGCTTCGGTCACTAATAGAACAGAAGTTCTCAACACTTGAAAAACATATCGGAGATGAGACCGATATTACTTGCGATATTGAACTTGAAAAGATGACGGGAAGCCAGAGCGGTGACATTTATCGCGCAGAGGCTAACGTACGTTTCCATGGGAAGATGTATCGCGCTGAAGCAACGACTGATCAGATTGAGAAATCTATCGACGAGGTAAAAAACGAAATGGATCGAGAACTCCGCAGAGCGAATAACAAAGTACGCACTGCAATACGGAAAGGGGGTGCAAGACTAAAGAATATGCTTAGGTTTGGAAAGTAGCGTAGTCCACCTCCTTTTTCCCCTCAGGAATTACCTTCAGTATCTGAAATACTCCGTTGGGAGTAAGGGTTGCGTCAGTTATTTTCACGCGCTTGTCTCCTTTAAAGAAATACGTACCTGGCCACTCTTTGTACGCTCTATATTTATTCCAGTTTTCGATAGCAGGTGCATCTAAATCCAAAAGACCATCCGACTTTGTGAACTTCCCACACTTCGTTGCCTTACTATGATCTTGTGCGATTGGAGTGATGCTTCCGTCGAGATATTTCGGAAGCGTCTCCACCAGAAGTTCTGCGCCGAGTGTAATGAGGCGCGGACGAAGTTCCAGGGTGGTCTCCAGAGGATCAATAGGAATCTCTCTCTGTGCGATGACATCTCCTGCATCCAGTTCTTTCACCATCTTCTGTACAGTGACACCAGTGACTGCATCCCCATGAAGAAGCGCTGCTTCTGTTGGTGTTGCACCACGATACTTTGGGAGTAGGGAATAGTGTACGTTCAGCACTCCTCTAGGAAAGGCATTGATTAACTCCTCAGGGAATATTTTTCCGTATGCAACCACAATCGCATACTCTGGATTACCCAAAAGAATCTCTTTTTGTGTATCCTCATCCAACTTCTCTGGAGTTAGTACTGGAATATTGTATTCCTCTGCAAGTACTTTCACAGGAGAAGGGTGTAGCTCCATACCACGCCCACGCCGTGCATCTGGATTGGTGACCACAAGAGAAGGAGTAAATCCCGCTTCAATCAGGTGAGACAGTGTCTCACTCGCTACGTATGGGGTGCCAAAAAATACAAAGTTACTCATGTGCTTCGCGAAGGTTATGCTTTTCCATCTCATCTTTGCTCCATACCTTCTCTGCACGATCGACAAAGAGAGTCCCGTCGAGATGGTCGCACTCATGTTGGAAAATCTGTGCAAGAAGACCTGATCCACCGCGCTCATATTCATTTCCATTTTCATCGTATGCACGAATAGTCGCTTGATGCGCACGCTCAACAGCACCATAGTGGTCTGGCACCGAGAGACATCCTTCACCTACAATAGATTTCTTCTTGGACGTCTTAATGATTTTTGGATTGATTGCCACAAGTGTCGGGATCTTCTCTTCGTCAGAGCGGTCGGTGCTCATATCCTTTACAAGAAATATACGAAGGGGAATACCGATCTGTGGTGCAGCAATTGCAACACCCACAAATCCTTGCGCGTTATATGACTTCAATGCAGACTCCATATCCTTCAGCACCTTCTGTATCTTTGGAGAGGGTATCTCCTCCACGGGCACTTCGTCCGCTATGCGGTGGAGTGCTTCGTGACTCTGTTCTACGAGTTTTGCCATATGGTAACTGTATCAAATAGTGTTGCGTCAAACAATCCGATCTGGATTCATCACAATCCGTACTGAGGGTGGTAGATTGCGCAAGAGTGCGAGGAGTCGAGAATCTGGCCAGTCTTTTGTTGGTCTTCTGATGAGTGCATATTCCGTTACGTTTTTGCCAAAAGTCGGAGCCTTGTAAAGAAGCGGTTCATACATGATGAACTCTGCTTCAATTTGTGTCCGTATCTGCTCAGTCTGTGCACGTGTCCCTTGCCACGTGAGATGAATGAAGTGTGCGTAAGGAGGATACTTGAACTGTTTGCGAAGCGCCTGTTCTTCGGTATAGAAAGAATCCACAGATCCTGTACGTGCAGATTCAATAAGCTCGTCTGGCTCCATGCGTGTCTGCACAAGGACCGTCCCGTTTGTCTTCTCACGCAAGAAGAGGAGTGTCCAGAGAATCTCCTCCTGCACTCTCCATGTTGGTGTCGCACGGAGTGCATCGGTATTCACAATGATGCTGGTGTCGACAGGTTCACGAAGATAGGGGAATACCATAGGTGTTCCGATCATGATAGACCCTTTCTTTTTGTAGAAGGTGTCGATAAGGAAGTTCGCTTTTTTGAAGGTGTTTGCGGAGGTGTGGTCAAAGAGCGTAATTGGCACATCTGGAAGGAGTGCAGAGAGTTCTTTGTGTATATGCTGGATACCGATACCGCGTTCTTTCAATCTCCATCCCGTACATTCCGGACAGGTGTCTGCAGCACGGACGCGTGTACCAGAGACACCTGAGACAAACCAGCGTTTACCCCCTTGTTCCAGAAGAGAATAGGGAGCGCCACTTTCGGGATCTCGAAAGATGAACCCACAGTCTAGACAGGCAACAACGGGCGCGATACCTCTTCGTGGCGCAAAGAGGAAGACATGACCTTTCTCATCCAGAGTCCTTCGAATCGCATTTAATGCCTTGCGAGAGAAGAGTGTGAACGGGGTGTCTCCATGCGGTTTGTCCTTCATCTCTACGACGACAAGTTTTCCAGGAAGCGAGAGTCTTTTTGCATGTTCACCGAACGTTGCATAGGTCTCATCTCGTCGAAAGATCTCTTCCTCAGTGCGCGGGAGTATATCTCCAAGGATAAGTTGTCGTTTACTTTCTCTCGCGTGTATCTTGAGTACTTGCCTTGTATCGAGGTAGGGACGTGTACGGTCACGATAATTATGAGAATATGCGTTTTCAATAACAACAGTCGTAATATCGTGTCGCTCAAGCATCGCGTAGCTACTAGTTGCAATAATAAGTTTTGGTTTACAAAAATCTTCAAGTGCAGCATATGCTTTTTCTCGTTGTTTTTTTGTCAGTGCCGTAGACAATACGATCACACGATCTTGTATCCCTTTGGAAAGCCGCTCTTTTGCATCAACTGCTTGTGCGGCAGTTGGAACAACAAGGAGCACCGATCCTGCATGTGCGAATGTCTCCCGAACAAGAGAACGATATGCGAGAAACCGTTCGTCGGTCGTTGCCTGCAGTACCTGTGGTGCATCAGGAGTCTCGTTTGTACTTTCATGGGTATGTGGAAGTGGAACCTCTCCTTCACGTACCGCAGGTGGAAGCAGTTGGTACATAACCGCTCCAGGACTCGCAGCGTACAAGTCCGCGAGCTCATAGGCAGTCTCGATGAAAGCGGGGGAGAGTGCTTTTGTGTCTTCCTGTGTCGGGAGTTTTCGTAAAGAGAACGTCGCGGCACGAAGTGCTGCTTTTGCACCGCTCACTTCCTTGCTGTCTATAACAATGCCAGAAGCCTCTTTATTGCGAAGAGGAATAGAGATGATGGTGCCGCGTGGGTACGCGACACTTGAGAAATATGAAAGAGACTCTATATGGACGCCGCGCTTCAGTGGAATTACCTCTATGACAAACATAGAGGTATTGTAGCAAATGAAAAAAGCCGCAGAATGCGACTCGGTGTGATACCGGCTCACCAGGGAGCCGGTATCGGTATCTGAAGATGTAAGGTGCCACGTTCGACAAGAACGCGAAGTGCTGTTGGGGTAACGGGTACGGTCATAATCGGACGAACAGGACGAAAAGAAACCCATTCCTGCCCATGCTTCTCAAACGTGTCTCCGGGAAGTACGTATACCCACCCAGGAGCAAAAGTTCGATTGCCGGTAACACTGAGGTAGTCGTCGTTACCTCTCCACGAAGTTGTTCCTCGGCCAGCCATCAATGCTCGAACAATAGGAACTTGTACTGCGCGGACCGCATACACTGCGCACAGGTTGTTTTCCTCTTTTCGTGAGAGGTCACAGGCCTGTCGCGGCGTTAGTTGTTCGATGTCGCCAATCTGTGATCCGTGTAGAAAGTAACCCCTTCTTGTCAATAATTCAAGACAAGAGAGAGTCTTTTTGAATGCTTCGAATTCAGACATGAAAGCCTCCTCTTGTTCTTGAAGCTGCGCTTATTATACTATCTAAATGTTATTTGTCAATCTACGCCAAATACGTAATCTCAGCACCCAGTGCAGTTAATCGCTCTACGAGTCCTTCGTACCCACGATTGATGGAATAGATGTTGCGAAGCACAGAGTGGCCATCAGCACCAAGCATGCCGATAAGGAGGATGGTGGCAGGACGGAGTGCGGGAGGACAGACAAGTTCATTGGAGTGAAGTTCCGTTGGTCCATTTATATAAATACGGTGCGGGTCTGCAAGGACGGTGTCTGCACCAAGTTTGTCTAACTCGGTGAAATAGATAGCACGCTTTTCGTACATCCAGTCGTGAATAAGGGTCTGTCCTTCTACTTGTGTCGCGATGACAGCGAAGAAGGGAAGGTTATCTGCATTGAGACCTGGATAGGGACGAGAGTACACCTTTTCTGTAAGTGCACGAAGTTTAGATGTACGTGTTGTGATGTCTACTAGTTTTGTAAGACCGTTGTGTGCAAGATAAATATCAGAGGTGTCATATTGGAATCCCATCTTTTCTAGCTTCAAGAGTTCCAACTCCAAGAACTCTATTGGACAGCGCTCAATCGTGATCTCAGATCCAGTCACAATGGCTGCAGTAAGGAAGAACATAGTGTCAGTTGGATCTTCTGCGAGTGTGTATTCAACATCCATGTGAATCTCTTCAACGCCAGTAACCGTAAGTGTTGTGGTACCAATACCATCTATCTGCACACCAAAGAGACGGAGGAATGCACAAAGTTCCTGCACCATATAGTTTGCAGAAGCATACTTAATGACGGTGGTACTTGGAGTGAGTGCTGCTGCCATAAGTGCATTCTCAGTGACCGTGTCTCCCGATTCATAGAGCACTATCTCGTGAGCATCTTTTGGTTTTGAGACGACCTCAAACGCGTCATCGGTTGTTTTGATAGAGACACCAAAGTTCTCGAGTGCATAGAAGTGTGGACGCACCGTACGGCTCCCAAGCTTACATCCGCCTGACTGGGGAAGGGAGAACTTCTTCATGCGGTGCATGAGTGGTCCAAGGAACATCACAATACTGCGAGTACGTCGTGCTGCTTCGACATCGATACCTTTCAGATCCATTTCCTCTGGTACATCGATGACGATATCAGAGTCATGCCAGGTCACTGTTACCCCAATACTCTCAAGGACTTCAATGATGCGATACACCTCTTCAATCTTCGGCATCTTCCGAAGTGTCGTTGTGCCACTATTAAGAAGTGAGGCACAGAGGAGTCCTACCGCACCATTTTTTGATGTATTGGTAACAACAGTTCCTTTCAATTTTTTTCCTCCAGTGATACTGAGATTCACGGGGTGTGCGGATTTTTCTGGGTTCATGCGGGTATGATACCACGCTCTCTGTCCCCATTGCACCTTACCCACAAACCCGCTACCATAAGGAGACTATGTTTGGTGGTATGACTCCAAAAGTTGGGATAGATCTCGGTACAACGAGTGTCTTGGTGTACATTCCTGGCAAAGGAATTGTGATGCATGAGCCGTCGGTGGTAGCAGTCTCAGATGACAACCAGATCCTCGCAGTGGGGAATGAGGCAAAGCGTATGATCGGTAAGACCCCAGACGCGATTCGTGCATACCGCCCAATGAAAGACGGAGTGATTGCAGACTATCGTGTGACCGAGGCAATGCTTCGATACTTTCTTAAAGAATCTTTAGGCACCTGGAATATCTTTAAACCAGATGTGCTGGTCTCTGTACCTGCGGGAGTATCTTCCACCGAGAAGCGTGCGGTGGTAGAGGCAGCAGTAAAAGCGGGGGCGAAGAATGCGTACGTGGTGAAAGAGCCGATCCTTGCCGCGATCGGTGCAGGCCTCCCGATTTACGAGCCACAAGGACACCTTATTGTCGATATTGGAGGGGGAACCATTGATGCAGCCGTCATCTCTCTCGGGGGGATTGTGGCTGCAAACTCTGTGCGAGTGGCGGGAAACAAATTGGATGCGGCGATCATCGAGTACATTAAGCGGACGCGAAATATTGCTATTGGAGAGAAGACTGCAGAAGAGGTAAAGATACAGGTGGGGTCTGCACTTCCTGTAGAGGAGGAGCTTGCTATGGATATTAAAGGAAGAGATATCCTTACTGGTCTCCCGAAGACTGCAGAGGTAAAGACAAATGAAATTGTACGGGCTATTTCCAAGGAGCTCCGCGAGATGATTAAAGCAATCAAGGAAGTATTTCAAGACACACCACCAGAGCTTGCGTCTGACATTATTGACCACGGCATTATTCTCACTGGAGGAACATCACAACTACGGAACTTTCCAGAATTGGTGAAAAGAAGAACAGGAGTGAAAGCGGTATTGGCGAATCAAGCGCTCTTCTGTGTCGCGAAGGGGACAGGAATTGCTCTTGAGCATTTGGATACATATAAGCGGACTATTGTGGCGAAACGGTAGAGTTGACATATTGATTATGTAAGGTATTCTCTCTTGCGGATTGCATCATATTACAGAAGGGGGTAACTCATGGAATTCCAAAATAATGGTGTGGGGGTCGCCCTCATCGATATGCAAGAGGGGTTTGTCGATCGTCTCTCAGATTCTGATTACGAGACGCTTGTCGAGTCACAGATATGTCTTGTGCAGGAGTGCATGAAGACAAAGACACCGCTTTTTCTTATGGAGACGAGAGAGTACGGTTCAATGATTGATGTCCTGAACAGAGAAATCGATCGGGACGCTTCCAATGTCGCTATTCTTTCAAAGCGGGGTGAAGACGGTCTCGACAATCTAACCAGTCAGCTCTGGCTAGCTCATTTTGGGATCGATACACTCATCCTGACTGGCATGAGCGCAAGCTTTTGTGTCCTGGAGACGGCACAATCTCTCGTGCATTTCGGCTACAGGATCGTGACGGCGGACAATCTCATCATGAACGGTTGGACTCGGAACCCTGAATACAGAGAACATCCTGACTACCTCACCAAACATCAGGGGTGGTATACGGAGCACGGTGTCTATTTCTCGGAGGGAGTTGACCCCCAGGAGTTGATACGTGCCTAAAGTGCTCACGCGGAAATCGCTCCGTGTGGGCGTTTTCTTTTTATGGATATCTCCACCTTCTCACTGCAAGTGTTTGCTATACTTTCTATATCATGCAGACTGTTGAAGACTTTAAAAAAGATATAGAAACGGGAGGAGCAACTCTCAAGAGCACTTTTGCAACACTTGCGGTAAGAGCAGAAGCATCCTCAATGGATAGGAAACTACCAATGTGGTCTGCATACTTTCGAAATAGAGATCTTCAACAGCGGTTCATTGAGGAGATAGAGCATGCCATCTCCATGCCCGCACTTGCACCAGAGGTGTTGGCAATGCGGTATCGTCTGTGGCAGGAGTTTGTGGCGTCTGTTGAGACACTAAATGGCACTCCATCACAGAAAATCTCAACTCCAGAGCCCGAAGAAGAGAAGGAGCAGGATCTCACGGTGTACAAAGACAAACATCCAACGGCACCGCGGGAAGACGATCTTGCTGTTCGAAAACCACAGACACTCGGTGTTCGCATAAAACCAAAACCAAAATTTACAAAACCAGCACCTACACAAAAGAAGGTGGAGGTGAAGAAAAAGGAAGAAAAGTCAAAGTCACCGAACGTAACTCCAAAGAAATCTGAGAAGTCTGTAGAACAAAAGAAAGCTGCGAAACCAATACCACAGAAGCCAATACAGGGAGGAACTGCAGAGAAAGTACGACAATCTATTATCGAACGTGTAGGGAAGAGTTCCCAGGGATTTCTTGATGGTATCTTTGGCTCACTTGGGGATGACGATGCAGGACTTGCAAAGATAGAGAAGATGCCACTTGCTGAGATCATTGAGATTGAGCGACTTTCTCCTGATGCGCACACCGCAAAGCTTGATGACTTCGGTATAACACAGAAAGAATGGAACGGATGGATTGATTGGGTGAATGAGTCTAACCGAGTCGTTCCTGCAAATGTTTCTATGACACTCGGAGCATATGTGGATCAGGTTGCGCGACATATTGCGCAAAAGAAATAGTTGTTATCAACGGAGTCTCTCATACGATGCAGAAGTAGAGGTGGTACAATGACCATATTATGGGAGACGCGTCTACCGGCACTTTTGATATGCAGAGTTGGCAAGGGCTAACCAAGGTTCTTCAAGCGGGAAGAGATGCCAATATGGATTCGGAAACGTATGCAGAGTTTCGCGATAGTGTTTTACGCTATGCGCAAAGTGGAGGAACAGACGCAACATTACGTGTTCGGATTGAGGAACTCCTTCCTGGATTTGAAGACATGGCGCCAAAGACAGAAGAAAAGCCTGCACCACAACCAGAAGAGAAAGAAGGAGTACAAAAGCACGTAGCACCTCCAGGCAATCTTCCGATGGCTGAAGAAGAATCTGTAGAGCCAGCTCCTAAAAAGGAAGAGGCTCCAGAACCACCACCTGTTGTAGAAGAAGAGAAGAAACCTGAACCGAAGACATCGCCACAGCCAGCTCCTGTAGGAGAGCTGATGTCCACTGAGGAAGCAAAAGAGCGTATTGCAGAGATCAAGCATGCGGTAACAGAGTACGTAGGGAATCCAGTAACGCTAGTCTCTGAGAACGAGACTGTAGGACGTGCGTACATGCAAGCACTACTCTCTGCGATGAAGTCAGTGAGTGGTACTGCACCAGGGACACTCCGACAGTCCATGCAGGCACTCGAGGGTGCATATAAACAGGTGTTAGAGATAAAAGTGGGACAACCAAAGGCGCAGCCAATCGTGCAAAAAGAGAAGAAGTCCGAACCGCCACAGCCAGCACCTTCTCCAAAAGTGGAAGAGAAACCTGCTCCACCTCCTATTCCTGAAAAGAAACCAGAGCCTGTTGTTGAACAAGAGCATACCATCTCATCTCTGGATGAACGCATACGAGCGGCAAAGGAAAAGAATATTGAGCGGGTGAAGGAACCACCACCTGTTGTAAAAGAGGAGAAGAAGTCTGAACCACCACAGAAGGCTCCTTTGAAAGTGGAGACTCCAAAGCCTCAGAAGAAGATCTTCACAGCAGAAGAGGTGGAAGGTGATATAGAAGAGACACTCAAGAAGACGGAGCCGAAAAAGCCATTTGTGACACCAGACATAGAAGGTGCTGATGCGACAACCGTTCCAAAGGGTGTTACCGATGACCTCTACACCCCAGAGATTGAAGAGGGTATGGATCAGTTGCTGAGAGACTGGAGTATATTCCGTGGCGAGAAAAAGATTTTCGGGAGAGGTCCTGGTGGAAAAGAGCATCCGCTCTTCCAGAGACTTAAGAATATGATCATGTTTGATGTGATCGCAGGACACTTTGAAGGTGCACAAAAAGATGTCGTGCTCTCCATCCGCGATTATGCAAATGCGTGGCGAAATGAGCAGGGCATTGTGTATTCTCCAAGTGAATCATTCGACCACTATCTTCGACGGGTCATTCGTCGTATTATCAAACGTTCGACATAAACCGTATTTTTCGCTATCGTTTCTCTATGCACCATCACGCGACACTCTACATAGGGTCCTTTGATACGATATGCAACCAGCTTCCAGAGGAGGTGCGCGTTCCTGGAAGTGACGTTCGTCACATTGTATGCGATCGTCTCACTATTGATGATGCACGGAACCTGATTACCGAGGCGTCACAGCGACCAGTGGAGAAAGAGACACGAAGTTTTGTACTGTCTTTCTTTGATGCAACCACTGAGGCGCAGAATGCACTCTTGAAGACGCTCGAAGAGCCTGCAGAAACGTCGGTGTTCTATGTCATTGTGCCAAGACGAGAAGTCCTCATGCCAACGGTACAGTCTCGGCTTATGATTATAGATACTGAAATGCAAGAAGGCTCGTCGGTATACGCACAGGAGTTTTTTAAGAAATCATATAAAGAAAAGACATCACTCATCGCAGAGAAAGCAAAGGAACATGACGCGAAGTGGATAGAGGATCTCCTTGCGAGTACCGAACAGTGGGCGAGTGAGACACGGAATGAATCATTGTTGCGCGCGGTACTCTTCGTACGGAAATACATTGGAGCACCAGGTGCATCACGGAAGATGCTTCTGGAGTATCTCATGCTCGCGGTGTAATTTGCCATCATAGGCACTCCTCGCTACAATGTGGGGTATATGACATACGATTTATCTTCATTTGAAGCTCGTGCAAAAGAGGTGCATGAGTGGCTCCAGAAGGAGTTTGCAACGATTAGAACAGGGCGTGCAACGACAGCACTTCTAGACAATGTGCGTGTTGATTCCTACGGTGCACAGGTGCCGCTGAATCAGGTTGCGAATATAAACGTGGAGGATCCACGTACACTTGCTATCTCTGTCTGGAATGCAGATCAGGCACAGGATGTAGAACGGGCACTTTTGGATGCAGATCTTGGACTCTCAGTGAATGTTTCTGATTCTGGTATTCGGGTTAGCTTCCCAGAACTTACCGCAGAACGCCGCGAGCAATTGATGAAGCTTGCAAAGCAGAAGCTTGAGGAGGGACGGATCTCTCTTCGTACTGCACGGGATGAGGCGATCAAGCAGATGGAGGCAGATGAGCTCTCTAAAGATGAGGTCTTCCGTGCGAAGGAAACGCTGCAGAAGAAAGTGGATGATTTTAACAAGCAGATGGAGACACTCTACGAGACTAAGGAGAAAGAAATACAGATTTAGTCTATGAATATACTCCTCTTCATTCTTGTTCTTCTCGTGGTTGTGCTGGTGCATGAGTGGGGACACTTCATTACCGCTAAGAAAGTCGGCATGCGTGTTGATGAGTTTGGGTTTGGGTTTCCTCCAAAACTCTTTGGGATGCGCAAAGGGGAGACAGAGTACACATTCAACCTGCTTCCGATTGGTGGCTTTGTGAAGATCTTTGGAGAGGACAGTGAGGCTGCGGAAGGAGATCCGCGTGCCTTTACGTCACGTCCGCGGTGGGCGCAGGCATTGGTATTAGTTGCGGGTGTTGTGATGAATGTGGTGCTTGCCTGGGTGCTCTTCAGTATTGTGCTGATGATGGGGAATCAGACGGTGGCTGATGTACAAACGGAGACTTCTCGTCTGGTGATCACCGAAGTGCTCGAAGGAAGTCCAGCGGCTGAGGCGGGCATCGCACACGGTGTTGAGGTGCTCGCAGTTTCTTCGGGAGATGAAGAAGCGACACTTACACCAGAAGGATTCCGTGCGTTTACCGAGACACATGGAGAAGCACTTACGGTAACGTATGTAGTGAACGGAGAAGTGGAGACCGTGGACATTACTGCAGCAGACGGACTAATTTCTGGAGAGGATAGGCAGGCAATTGGTGTCGGTCTTGCGCTTATTGATACCGTACGACTCCCGATACATCTGGCGCTGTACGAAGGAGGAAAGATGACCTTTGTTGCGCTTGGAAACATTACCGTTGGTATTGCCACGTTGATTGTGGAAGCGGTACAGCTTGAGGCAGATCTGACAAACGTAGCAGGACCGATCGGCATTGTTGGTCTCGTTGGAGAGGTGTCGTCATTTGGTCTTGCGCCACTCTTGATGTTTGTTGCGTTTATCTCACTGAACCTTGCGGTGATCAATCTCATCCCCGTTCCTGCACTGGATGGAGGACGTCTCCTCTTTGTTGCAATTGAGGCAGTGAAGCAAAAGCCGATCCCGCCGCAGTGGGTGGGCATCCTGAACACCGCAGGGTTCGCACTCCTCATTATTCTGATGATTGCGGTGACGTATAATGATATTTTGAGAATCATCTAAAAGGAGATAGAATAGAAAAACTCTATGCAACAGTCTCAACTTTTTACTAAAACACGAAAAGAGGCACCATCCGATGAGGTGTCTAAAAACGCACAACTTCTCATTCGTGCGGGGTATATTCATAAAGAAATAGCGGGAGTGTACTCCCTACTTCCACTCGGACGAATTGTCTTTGAGAACATTAAGAACATTGTGCGCGAAGAGATGAATGTAGCTGGAGGTGAGGAAGTCTCTCTTTCTGCACTTCAGGATCCAGAATTATGGAAGGAAACGGATCGGTGGAATGATGAAAAGGTAGATGTGTGGTTCAAGACCAGACTTCAGAATGGAACGGAGCTCGGACTTGGTTTCACTCACGAAGAACCGATGGCGCGGATGATGAAGGATCACATCTCTTCACACAAGGATCTTCCTCGGCAGGTATATCACTTCCAAAAGAAGTTTCGAAATGAGACACGTGCCAAGAGTGGCATCATGCGTACGCGAGAGTTTGTGATGAAAGATCTCTACACGTTTGCAAAGGATGAGGAGGAGCACACAGCACTCTATGAGCGGATGGCGGAGGCATACAAGAATATCTTTGATCGTATTGGTATTGGAGATAAAACTTTTAAAACATTTGCATCAGGAGGTGTCTTTTCTAAATATAGTCATGAGTTCCAGACCATCGTAGATGCAGGAGAAGACACTATCTACGTATCTAAAGAAAAAGGGATCGCGATTAATGAAGAGGTCTATACACCAGAGGTGCTTAAAGATCTCGGAGTATCGGAAGATGAGCTCGAAAAAGTAGAGGCGTCTGAGGTGGGGAACATCTTTTCATTAGGGACAAGATTCTCGGAACCACTTGGACTGACCTTCAAGAATGAAGCGGGAGAGAGTGTTCCTGTGGTGATGGGTTCATACGGTATTGGGCCTGCACGTATTATGGGTGTGGTGACCGAACTTTTCTCTGACGAGAAAGGGCTGGTCTGGCCAGAAAGTATTGCACCATTCCAAGTACATCTTGTAGGACTCAATGGCGAGGATGAGGAGATCAAGGATTATACCAATGGAATCTATAGTGCACTGACCGCACGTGGTGTTGAAGTGCTTTACGACGACCGTGATCTTCGTCCAGGAGAGAAGTTTGCAGAGAGTGATCTTCTTGGTATGCCATATCGTGTGGTGGTGAGTCGTCGTACAAAAGAGGAGGGGCAATTTGAGGTGGTAACCCGTGTGACGGGAGAGACACGTATGCTGTCTGAGGAAGAATTACTCCAAGACTTTGTAACTAACGAAGAAGACGATGATTAAGAGTTTGGTAAAAAAGTTCGAGAACATTCTGAATGCACTGTCGGTAGACATTGGTATTGATCTTGGTACGGCAAATACACTGGTATACATCAAAGGGAAGGGGGTTGTTTTAAATGAGCCAACGATTGTGGCGCTTAATAAAAAGACAGGGCAGCTTGTTGCAGTGGGGCAGGATGCACAGGAGATGTACGGTCGTACACCACAGCATATTGAGGTAGTGCGCCCGCTTGTCGATGGAGTGATCTCAGACTTTGAGGTGACTGAGGAGATGCTCTCGTATTTCATATCAAAGGTACGTGAAGGAACACGTGCCGTTGTCGCACCGAGAGTGCTTGTCGGGGTACCGAGCGGGATCACCAACGTAGAGATGCGTGCGGTACGTGATGCGGCAAAGAACGCGGGTGCACGTGAAGTATTTCTGATCGAAGAGCCAGTAGCTGCTGCAATTGGTGCAAAGCTTCCTGTACATAAGGCACAGGGAAGTATGGTGATCGACATTGGTGGCGGTACCACTGACATTGCGGTGCTTTCAATTAACGGTATCGTGGCGTCACAGAATATTCGGGTTGCAGGAGATCACCTAAATCAGGCGATTGTCAGTTACATTCGAGACCAGTTTAAGGTGTTGGTCGGAAACAAGACTGCAGAGGAGACCAAGGTACTTCTTGCGTCTGTTGAGGATGAAGGCGAGGCAAAAGAATTGGTGGTACGAGGACGAGATGTGGTAACAGGACTTCCGCGAGAGGTAGTAATTACTACCGCAGATATTCGGGAGGCAATCACGCCGTGCATCCACTCGATTGTAGAAGCGGCACGAGATGTACTTGAGATCACGCCACCTGAGATTCTTGCTGACGTGATGCAGCGAGGACTCTATCTCTCTGGAGGAGGAGCGCTCATCACTGGTGTATCAGATCTTTTAGAGGAGGTACTGAAGGTACCCGTCATTGTCGTGTCTGATCCACTTCGTGCCGTTATCCGTGGAAATGGTATTGTATTAGAGAATCTTGATGAATATGCAGAGCTTCTTGTCGAAAAAGAAGGGGAGTTATCACCGCAACTCTAAGGTTGGGAAGACTATCCTCATTGCTGTTATTGCACTTCTCGTTATCTACTTTGGACGAGGACTTATTGGTGCAACTATTTCTACGATACTCCGTCCGTTGTATATAGCAGAGAATACACTCTCAGATTCGACGTATTTCTCAGATAGAGAGACACTCCGTGAGCAGATCATTTCACTTGAGGGAGAACTCCGAGAGCGTGGGGTGGAGTCTGAAGAACTTATACGACTACGAAATGAGAACGAAGAACTTCGCGGGGTACTGGGACGTTCAGAGGAAGAAGATCGCATTGCGGTCTCGGTGATCGCACAACCCCCGTACATGCCATATGACGCACTCCTTATTGATGCTGGTTCTCGTGATGGCATCAAAGAGGGTGCAGTGGTGTATCACTATGGGGATCGTGCGGTTGGTCTCGTGAGCAAAGTGTTTGAGCGGAGTGCGCTTGTGACACTCTTCTCAACACCAGATGTAGAAACAACCGTGTATATTCTCGGTCCAGATATTTTCACCACTGCATACGGTGTGGGGGATGGGACGGTTCGGGTGAGTGTTCCCCAGGATATAGCACTTTCTGAAGAAGATATAGTGATCCTTCCGTCACTTGAAACAGGAGTGTTAGGCACGATCACAACGGTGGATCGGGTTATTACCGAGCCAGAACAGCATGGCTATATCGTTGGGGAGGTGTCACTCCAGTCCCTTCGTGTACTTGCAGTGTCTCGTGAGGTGACAACGTCAGTCTCCTTTGAAGAGGCACTTTTGAATATTGAGGCAGAAGAGCGACGACTACTTACTGTGCCAGTGCCAGAGGAGGTCATTATTGAAGTGGCGACGACAACAGTGGATGGAATTTGATACACTGTGAAGGTATGCGTATCGTCTACTTCCTAGCCCTTTTTCTCGCAGCACTCTTCTCTCCGTGGTGGTTTTTCCTCTGTGCAAGTGCCGTCTATCTTTGGCATTTTACGGGGTATGAACTTTTTGTTATAGCGATACTCATTGACGTGCACTTCGGTTCTGGAGGACTGATTGGTGGTGCTTTTTATACGGTCACATTTACCATACTCTTTATCCTCATGAGCATTCTCAAACCAAATCTTCGCTTCTAGTATGTTTTTCAAAAGAAAAAAAAGAAATACAGAGATTGGGTTTGATGAGGTTATCCCTGATCTTCTCAATCTCTCTTCTTTTAATGTGCATCAGATGGAGGGGCGTCTGGAGAAACCGATAGGGAAACGCAGTGTATTTATTATCGGAAGTATCTTTGGGATTATTGTCGCTGTCTTTCTAGTCCGACTCTTTATGTTGCAGGTGGTAAATGGAGAAGAGTATGCAGCACAGAGTACGAATAACATGCTACGACAGTCTCTCATTGTGGCAGAGCGTGGGATTGTCTATGATCGGAATGGAGAACTTTTGGCGTGGAATGAGTTGGATCACACAGGGCAGTATGATTTCCCAATTCGTGCGTACACTGATAGGCGTGGGCTGGGGCAGCTGATTGGTTACGTGAGCTATCCGCAGAAGGATAGTGCGGGATTCTACTACCGTACAGAGTATCTGGGACGTACAGGAGTGGAGAAGAGTTTTCATGATTTCCTACAAGGAGAGAATGGAGTGCGGCTTGTGGAATTAACTGCACATGGGGAGGTGCTCTCGGAGAGTGCAACCAATAGGCCTCGTTCTGGTGGAGAGTTGACGCTTTCTCTGGACGCAGAGCTTTCAGAACACATGTTTGATCTCATCGCGACCTCGACTATACAACAGGGCTTTCGAAGTGGTGCGGGAGCCATTATGGACGTGGAGACGGGGGAAATTATCGCAATGACGAGCTTCCCATCTTATGACCCAGAGATTCTCTCTGACGGGGACGATGTTGAGGCTATCGAGGCACTCAATACCGACGAGCGCTATCCCTTCTTGAACAAGGTAACGGGCGGTGCGTATATTCCTGGATCTATTGTAAAGCCATTCGTAGCCTATGCCGCACTTGCAGAAGGCATCATCTCTCCGTATAAGGAGATATATTCTGATGGAGCCTTTGAGGTACCAAACCCGTACAATCCAGACAAGCCAACCATCTTTAGAGACTGGCGAGCACATGGGTGGACTGATGCACGCACTGCTATCGCATATTCTGCAAACGTATACTTCTACACTATTGGTGGTGGGGTAGAGGGAGAGCAGGAGGGTCTTGGTATTACACGGATTAATAAATACATGCATCTCTTTGGAATTGGAGAGAAGACAGGTATTGCGCTTGAAGGAGAAGCGAGTGGAAATGTACCGAGTCCAGAATGGAAGATGGACGTCTTTGATGATGATTGGCGCCTTGGAGATACGTACCTCACGTCTATTGGACAATTTGGGTTTCAGGCAACACCGATACAAATGCTTCGAGCGTACGCTGCTATTGCCAATGGCGGAACGCTCGTGACCCCGCAGGTGGTACTTGGTGCAAGGGGAGAGGAGGAGCGCATAGATATCGATGAGGAAGCACTTCAGATTGTGCGTGAGGGTATGCGGCAGACGGTAGTGCAGGATGGTGGTACTGCACGACCGCTGGAGCGGGAAGATGTGGCTATTGCTGCAAAGTCTGGTACGGCTGAAGTGGGTGTCGCGAATGAGTTTGTGAACTCCTGGATTGCAGGATATTTCCCGTATGAAGAGCCGAAATATGCCTTTATTCTCTTTATGGAGCATGGCCCACGTGCAAATACACTCTCTGCAGGACGTATTATGAGCTGGGTCTTTGATTGGATGGGAGAGCACCGAACAGAGTATTTTGTGTCCTCGTAGTTTATACACATTTGACCCTGGACGTTTCGTGCGTATAATTTACACACTATTTAATTAAACCGCTCATCTGAATCTTATGAACGATGTACAAGAATCTTTCCTTACACCCGAGAAGTTTGAGGAATTGAAGACAGAACTCGAACACCTCAAAACCGTTCGTCGCAAGGAAGTCGCAGAGTCTCTCGAATATGCACGTTCGCTTGGAGATCTCTCTGAGAACGCAGAGTATCAAGAGGCACGCGATATGCAGGCTGCCATTGAGGAGCGTATTGGACACCTTGAGCAGGTGATCAAGGAGGCGAAGATTGTTGCACACAAAAAGAAGGGAGACATCGTTGGACTTGGATCTGAGGTAACGATTCAGAAAGGTAAAGAGAAAGAGAATCACACGTATACGATTGTTGGTTCAGAAGAAGCAAACATCCACGAGCACAAGCTTTCATACCTCTCACCACTGGGAGAGGCACTCATGGGGAAAGGAAAGGGAGACGAGTTCACTTTTGAGACTCCAGGAGGGAAGCAGTCATACAAGGTGTTGAAGGTAGCGTAAGGCAAAGACCTCGGGAAACCGAGGTCTTTTCTTTTTCCCTATACCACGCTATTCTAAGCAACATGTTTTGGGCAGAGAAAGTTACCGATGATGTTGTACGAAAATACAGCGACAAGATAGAAAAAGGAGAGTCTTTGGTGGTACGCGATGAAAAGACCGCGTCTGGTCATGTGCATGTCGGGTCGCTCCGGAGTGCGGCACTCCATGCCATTGTTGCAGATGTGCTCCGCATGCGTGGTATCAAGACCGACTTCTTTTTTGAGATCAATGACTTTGATCCGATGGATGGTATTCCAAAGTATTTGGATGAGAAAGAGTATGAGAAGTATATGGGTATGCCCCTTAATATGATCCCATCTCCTGTAGAAGGATTTGATAACTTTGCAGAGTACTACGGACAGGAGTATGTAGAGGTGCTTGAGAAGATCGGTTTTGGTGCAGAAGTATATCGGGCAAGTGAGCTCTACAAGTCTGGGAAGATGAATGGGTCCATTCGGAAGGTGTTGGATAACCGTGATGTGATTCGTCGTATCTACATGGAGGTGTCGAAGAGTGAGAAGGCAGAAGATTGGTATCCGATTAATGTTGTGTGTGAGAAGTGCGGGAAGCTTTCATCTACGAAAGTGACAGACTGGGATGGAGAGACGGTGGCATATACCTGTTCGTCTAATGTACAGGAGTGGGCAGAGGGGTGTGGTCACGAAGGACGGATCTCTCCCTTTGATGGAAACGGGAAGCTCCCATGGAAGTTAGACTGGGCTGCAAAGTTTGTAGCAATGGATGTGGACTTTGAGGGGGGTGGAAAGGATCATTATTCTAAAGGTGGGGCACGTCAGGTTGCAGAAGCAATCACACGTGAAGTGTTAGAACATGAGCCACCATGCGGTGTCTTTAATGAGTTCTTCCTCGTTGGAGGAAAGAAAATGTCTTCATCGAAGGGGAATGCAGCGACTGCAAAAGCGATGGCAGAACTTCTTCCAGTGCATGTACTGAGGCTTCTGCTTTTGAAAACACCAATCAACCGACAGATTAGTTTCGATCCTGAAGGAGATGCGATCCCTGTACTTTTTGATACCTTTGATCGTCTTGCGGAGAAATATTGGAGTGGAGTAGAGGATGACGACACCCAAGTGTTCTTGTATTCTCACTTACCATCAGAGCGTGAGAATATCCCAAAGAGATTCCTTCCACGCTTCTCTCAGATTGCGTTTTTTGTGCAGATGCCACATATGGATATCGAAGAGGAGGTACGAGAAATGAAGGGGGAGGATCTTACTTCAGAGGACAAGGAAGAGATCGCGCTTCGCGCGAAGTATGCACGCATGTGGTTGGACAACTATGCTGACGAGAAGTTTATTTTTGAGCTCCAAAAAGAACTTCCAAAAGAAACTGCAGACTTACCTGAAGAACAGAAGAAGGCATTATCTCTTCTTGCAGACGCTGTTGAGGGTATGGACGTATTTGATGGGCAGACACTTCACGAGAAGATTCACGAGGTGAAAGAAGCGACGGGACTATCTCCAAAAGAGTTTTTCTCTGCTATTTATGTTGTATTCCTAGGAAAGGAGAGTGGACCGAAGGTTGGATGGTTCCTCAGCACGCTAGAGAAGGAGTTTGTGACGGAGCGGTTGCGACTCTTGACTTGACCTGATTTTAATTATAGATTTCCTTACAAGAAACCCCTATGGGAGGGGTTGATCTTTGGAGAAGAAACATGATCGCTCTTATCTTTGGAGCAAGCAGTGCTCTTTGCGTATTTCTTTTGTCGCTGATGATCGGGATTTGGTCCTATTTCAGTATAGGACCCTTTCAGCGTCTCACGGAAGGAGATTCGATTGTGGTTGCTACAATCTCACTGTCTGCTGCAGTCTTCGCCTTCGTCGTCATGATCTGTTTCGTCCTGATCATACAGCGAAGCCAGGTCTCGCGAGATCCTCGTCAGGAGTAGACGGGGGCCAGCTCCTCACTAACTGAAGAATCGTTGATCACCGTCGGGTTCAACCCCGACGGTTTTTCTATATGTGTATAACTGTGGCATATGGTGGGGTGAAGTGGTATAGAATGGTCAAGTGGTGGGAGATAGTGGTATAATCGAGAGTAATGCTGATAGGCGAGTACACACACAGTATCGATCCAAAGAAACGATTGTCGCTTCCAAGTAAGTGGCGAAAGGAACTCGGAAAGAAACTTGTCATAACACGTGGTCTCGATAACTGTCTTTTCATTTATCCGCAAAAAGAGTGGCAAAAGATTACCGAGAAGATCGGACAACTCCCACTCGGACAGGCGGATACACGTGGATTCAATCGATTTTTCCTTTCAGGAGCGGTTGAAGTAAGCGTAGACAGTGTAGGCCGTATCCTCGTACCAGATTTCCTCAAAGACTTTGCACAGCTCAATGACAAAGTCGTGCTGGCAGGAATCCATGATCGTGTCGAAATCTGGGATGAAGATAAATGGTCTGATTACAAGAAACGTATCGAGGGTCAGGCGGATGCCTTGGCTGAAAAACTCGGAGAAGTTGGTGTTCTTTAAAAACATATGGAGACCAGGCACATTACCGTATTGAAAGATGAAGCAGTGTCTGCACTGAATCTGCATGAAGATTCCTTTGTGGTGGATGCCACGCTGGGAGCTGGAGGGCATAGCGCAGAGATTCTTTCTCATTTGGGAAAGAAGGGAATGCTCATTGCCCTTGATGCTGATAAAGAGGCGGTACGACTTGCAGAGGAACTTTTTGCAGGTGTCGAGACAAAGACACAGTTTGTAAACGCAAACTTCAAAGACATCGATACGGTACTTGATGGTCTCAAAGTAGACGCGATCCTTGCAGACCTCGGATGGCGCATTGAACAGTTTGCAGGACTTGCAGGAGAGAAGGGGTTCTCATTCTTAAAAGATGAACCGCTCCTTATGACCTACGGGAATCCTGAGGACTATCCATTTACTGCCAAAGACATTGTGAACGAATGGTCTCTCGAGTCAGTGGCAAACGTCATCAAAGGGTACGGAGAAGAGAAGTTTGCGCGTCGTATTGCGCGCGCGGTCGTAGAGAAGCGTGAAGAGTCTCCTATAGAGACCTCAGGACAGCTTGCAGAGATTGTACGAAGCGCGGTTCCATCTTTCTATCGCTTCGGACGGATCGATGCAGCAACCAAGACGTTCCAAGCACTCCGTATTGCGGTCAATGACGAACTTGGCATCCTTGAAGAGTTTATTGACAAGTCTCTTGCAGGTCTCAAGCCTGGCGGACGACTCGCCATCATCACCTTCAACAGTCTTGAAGATCGGATTGTGAAGAAGACATTCCGTTCTTGTAAGGACGAAGGGGTGGGGGAGCTGGGCACCAAGAAACCAATTGCACCATCTGAAGACGAAGTACGACACAACCCACGAGCACGCAGCGCGAAATTACGAATATTCATTAAAAGCGAAACAGCATGACATCACGAAAGACAACACAGACATACCAGACACACAAGCGATGGTTTTTCGCGGCATGTTCAATGCTGCTTGTGGTATCGTCCCTCTACGCATATTTTGTTATTTCATCTGTGGTACACGTTGTCATGCGCAAAGAACTCGATCGAGAAATTGCAGATCTTGGTTCATACGTAAGTCAACTTGAAGCACAATACATTGATGCACAGCTTGCTGTCAGCACACTCCGTGCAGAAGAGGAGGGGTACGTTATAGCGCTCGAAAAGACATTCATTGACGCAAGTGCTCCTGCAGTTGCACTCTCTCGGTAAGGTATACTGTTCTGTATGAGAGCGAAGGCTGTCCTGCGAATACGTTTTGTTACGGGTTTGATTCTATTGGGAGCCTTTATCCTTATTCTACGACTGTACCAGGTACAGTTACTTGACGGAGACTACTACAGTACTCGGGCGGAAGGACAGTACGTCCACACTGTCCAAGATTTATATACACGAGGAAATATCTACTTTACGACAAAGGATGGGCAGGAAGTGTCCGCAGGAACGATTGCTTCTGGATTTGTCCTCACCATTGATGCGACCCGCATAGAAGATCCAGAAGGCACGTATGAGGCGCTCCGTGCGGTTATACCGCTTCCGAGAGAGGATTTCATAGAAAGAGCAGGGAAGAAGGACAGAGTGTACCAGGAGGTGTATCAGAAGCTCTCCGAGGAAGAGGCGGATGCCATTGAGGCTTTGGATCTTCCAGGGGTCTCTCTGTATAAGAATCAGTGGCGGTATTATCCAGGAAATGATCTTGCAGCACGTACGGTTGGGTTTGTGGGGTATGACGGAGATAACTTGGTGGGACGCTATGGACTGGAGCGATATTACGAGGAAGTTTTAGAGCGGGATGATGATAGGCTTTCGGTCAATTTCTTTGCAGAACTGTTTAGCAATCTGGGGAGTCTCGTTTTTGATTCCACCTCACTCCGAAAAGGAGATGTGGTGACGTCTATCGAGCCAACGGTGGCACGAGCACTCTCAAGTACGCTCAAAAAGGCACAGGAGACGTGGGACAGTGAGATGACGGGAGGGATTGTGATCAATCCAAATACAGGAGAGGTCTATGCGCTTGATATTGTACCAAGCTTTGATCTCAATGACCGAAGTGAGGCGACACTCGAACTCTTCTCCAATCCGTTGGTAGAGAATGTCTATGAGATGGGATCTATCATAAAGCCACTGACGATTGCGGCAGGCCTGGATGCCGGGGTGATTACGCCAACGTCTTTTTATACTGACGAAGGGCGCATGACGCTCGATGGAGAGACATTTAGTAACTACGATGGTGAGGCGCGTGGCTATGTGGCTGTGCAGGAAATATTGAATCAGTCGCTGAACACAGGTGTAGCACATGTGACCCTGGAAATGGGGACTGACACCTTCAAAGAATATTTTCTTGGATTGAAACTTGGAAGTGAGACGGGAATAGATCTTCCTGGGGAAGTGCATGGTTTAGTTTCTAACCTCAAGAGTCCCCGTGAGATTGAGTACGCGACCGCGTCTTTTGGACAGGGTATTGCACTCTCACCAATTGCAACAGTGCGAGCACTCTCGACACTTGCAAATGGCGGAACATTGATCACGCCACATATTGCAAAGAGTATTACCTATGAAGATGGCACGACACACGATATTTCTTTCCCTGAAGGGGAGCGTGTTTTTTCTTCAGAGACCAGTGAGGATATTAGCAGGATGCTGATCAAGGTGGTGGATGAGGCGCTTCTGGGTGGTACGGTAGCGCTCCCACGATACAGTATTGCTGCAAAGACGGGTACGGCACAGATGGCAGATCAGGAGAATGGAGGGTATTATGAGGATAGGTATCTGCACTCTTTCTTTGGGTATTTTCCTGCCTATGAACCAGAATTCCTGATTTTCTTGTATACTGTATATCCAAAGGAGGTACGCTATGCGTCAGAGACGCTCACTGAGCCATTTATGGATTTGGCGACGTTTCTCATCAACTACTACGATCTTCCTCCTGACCGATAATCTGCTATGAAAACACTCTTTAAGACAGCTGTAACCAAGATCTTAACCGCCGAAGCAAAGCTTTTACTTAAGAAAGCACAGCCAACAATCGTTGCCATTACGGGAAGTGTGGCAAAGACATCGACAAAAGATGCAATCTATACGGTGTTACGCACGAAGCATCATGCGCGGAAGAGTATACAAAGTTACAACTCAGAACTTGGAGTGCCGCTTGCGGTACTTGGTCTCGAGAGCGGCTGGCAGAACCCGTTTGTGTGGCTTAAGAATTGTGTAGAGGGTTTGCTGACCGCACTCTCTCCGAAAGACTATCCAAAAATACTCGTCTTAGAGATCGGGGTTGATCGTCCAGGAGACATGGAGCGACTAACTTCGTGGATACATCCTGATGTCGTAGTGTTAACGCATCTTCCTGATGTGCCATCGCATATCGAGTTTTTTGATTCAGACCCAGAGGCTATTACTAAAGAGAAAATGAAACTTGTACATGCACTCAAGCCTGAAGGTACGCTTGTCTATAACCAAGATGATGCACGTGTAGAGAAGTCTGCTGAAGACACTCTACAGAAAAGCATTGCGTATAGTCGGTATTCTCCGTCTGCTTTTCAGGGAAAAGGAGAGGAGGTTCAGTACGCAGATGGACGTCCTGTTGGTACATCATTTACGCTCCTCCATGCGGATAAGGAGGAGGAAATTACCATCAAAGACTCTCTGGGGGTACAGCATG
Organism: Candidatus Kaiserbacteria bacterium; assembly: GCA_019634005.1. Lineage (GTDB taxonomy): Bacteria > Patescibacteriota > Minisyncoccia > Phycocordibacterales > UBA918 > JAHQWD01. The sequence continues at coordinate 266,746 of JAHQWD010000003.1, read as the reverse complement.
TATACAACTGTGCTGCAGCGGTTGCGGTAGGATCACTCTTTGATATTGATACAAAGACAGCAGCAGAGGCACTCTCGTCAGGATGTGTGCCACCACCAGGGCGTATGCGTCTGATCCGAGGAGAAAAAGAGACTATGATCATAGACGATACTATTAATGCCTCACCGTTATCGATGCAGAACGCACTCCGCACATTGAAGCAGGTGACTGGGGTAAAGAGACGCATTGCGGTCTTGGGAGATATGTTGGAGCTCGGTAGGGAATCTGCTGGTGCACATCAGGCTGTTGGAAAAGCTGTTGTAGAGAGTGCAGACATGCTTTTCACTATCGGTATCCGTGCGCGCGGTATTGCAGAGGGAGCGCTTGCGAATGGTATGAGTCCTAAAAATATACTGCAGTATGAGACAACCGAACGTGCAGGACGAGAGCTTGAGGAAATGCTTGAAGCAGGAGATATTATTTTAATAAAAGGATCGCAGAAGATGCGCATGGAACGTATTGTTGAGGAGGTAATGGCGGAGCCACAGAACGCTCGAGAGCTTTTGGTTCGTCAGAATCCAGAGTGGAAGGATGTATAATATGCCTATGGATGTCACATTATTTCTTGCGACAAAAGCACTTATTGTAAATAAAGAAGGGAGGGTACTTATTCTTCGTGAGTCTGGTGCGTATGATGATGGTACGAATGAGGGAGCATACGATGTGCCTGGTGGGAGACTGACTCCAGGAGAGCACTTTGAGGATGCACTCCGTCGGGAAATACGTGAAGAGACTGGGCTTGAAGTATCTATTGAGGCTCCGATCAGTGTTGGAGAGTGGCGACCCGTGGTGCAAGGAAATCAGTGGCAGATTGTTGGTGTGTTTTTTATCTGTCGAGTAGAAGGAGATGATATTGTTACCTTGAGTCAGGATCATGACGCGTACGAATGGATAGAACCAGGAGCACATAGCTCATATAATCTTGTCGGCAATCTATCGGACGTATTTGAGACATATATAAAAAGATAAGGAAATCGCCGCGCATTCTGCGCGGCGTTCAGTATACGTGACGTCTCCGTGTCTCGTATCGCACTTCAGGTTTGTACCCAGAACATTTCTTTCCGTTTGGAAGTTTTTTCTCTTTCTCAAGCTCCTTTACATAGGTCTTTCCCCACATCTCTGCTGCACAGAAGGTGGAGAACCATTTACTTACCTCCTTCAACTTTGCCTTTTTGGTGACAGAACAAACGAGAAGGACATGTGCTCGGAATTCAAGATCATCATGCATGTCGCACTCCTTTCTGCTCACTCGGAATGTACCACAAATTAGAGGAGAAATACAAGTACCTCACCCTGGAAAGTAAGAAGGAGTATATAGAGGATGATGAATACCCAGGGAACATTTCGTTCAATGTGTGTTATTGGCATATATTGTTTACCCTGTACGCCGCTGGTGAGAAGTTCCCATTCTTTCTTAAAAAGCTGGATAGGGAGCTTCTCTTCAATAAGATGGAGTATTTGGAATCGGGCGCCTGAGACGATACTATAGTTTCGGATTAGGGAATACCAAAGTACACAGATTGCGACCCCTGCAAGGGAGGTGAGCACCAAATAGGTGGTGAAATTCTCATCTCCAAAGCGGATCATGATACCGAGAAATGCAATGATTGCGGTATTGATGGCCAAGAAAAAGTCGTTTGTTTTCTGCCTTCGGTCATTGAGCTTATCTACTTCGTCTACGTAGAGCTCATACTGCCTCAAGAGATGTGCTTTACAGTGCTCTCCGTACGCTTCTTCATCTGCGCATATATCATTTGCTTTCATATCTCTATCGTAGCACAGGCAAGACTTCTTGGTATACTGAATAGGTAATTACCACATAGCTATATTTCATATGTTAAGCAACCACTTGTACAACCTGATGCTTCAGCTTACCGAAGAGAGTAAGAGTCTCCATCGAATCAAGAAAGAATATCTCTCAGATTCTTCGGAATGTGGAGATTGTCAGATGTTTTGGGAGAAACTTGCGAAAGATAAAGAGGCGCACGTTGCAGAGCTCACTGATCTCGTGAAGACACATATGGATCAAGGGTAGACCCCTTATGATCGAGCAAGTCTGATTCCTCTGTAAAAGAAGAATGGTGTCAAAAGAAGTACCCCCTGCATGAGAAGCATGGTGTTCATGAGACCTATCTCGTCTGTAACGAGTCCAAGTAGGATAGCGACAATTCCATAGAGAAGACTCCCTGTAAGTCCGACAAGGCTTCCCATGGTTGCTCGCTGTGTCTTTTCGTAATGCTCTTGAAGAAGATCCTCACTTGCTATCTCACGTGTTCCGTAGGTGATACTGCTGGTGATACTCATGAGGACTCCAGAAGTCACGGTATTGATAGCAACAAAGACGGAGGTGAGTATACGATCAAGAATCTCCATGTGTACGAGTGATCGCACAATCCCGATACGTTCTACTATCCAGTGTGTTGTATGCATTGCCACGCCAGAGAAGAGATTATTTATAATACCAAGGAGATTGACGAGCCACTCGGGCATAATGGCTGAGAAAAAGAGTGCTCGGAAGCGGTATTCCGCGTTACCTGCACCACGAGAAATAATACGACCAAGACTGAGGTTACGAAGGGCACGATTATCTGCAAAGAGATTCCACGCTCTCTTGAGGTCGCTATAGACATTGGTAGAGTCAGGGGTATATACACGAATATCTTTGAGGAAGAGACTGAGAAGCAGGGCAAGAGCACTTGCAATGAGAGTTAGGAGGATGGCTGTCTGTATAGTGTAGAAGTAGATAAGTAGCGTACCGCACAGTCCCGCAGTCATAAGCGCGTAGCGCATAAGAGCCAACCGCCTTCCTTCGACTCTCTTAAATTGGTCTGTTTTGTTGAGCACCTCCAGATTCTCGTAGACGAATGCCGAAAGTGCACCGCTTTTCAGTGCCATAGAGAGTCCCATAAGGACTGCTCCGATGATGAGAAAGGTAGTATCCTTTGCAATATAGACAAAGAGGATAGAAAGTGTACTTGCGAGATAGTGAAGAATGGCAGTTTTCTTTCGCCCGATAGCATCTGAGAGCACTCCTGTTGGAATCTCAAAGAAGCTTGCGGATAGATTGATCACTGCAAGGACGGTCATACCAAGCGCGAAAGATCCAGAGATGGTTGCAAAATAAACTGCAAGAACACCTTCAAAAGCACGAAAACCATATAAAGAAGTGAGAATATTGAGAAGTCGGATATTTCGGTCTGCAGTAGTAGTCATTATGTAAATGTAGCATAAAAAGAGGCTCACCAATTGTTGTGTTGGTGAGCCTTCTCGTAATGCGACCAGAATAATACGTTGTCTTATGGGCCCTCTATGAATACTTGACACAAAATACTATTGACCCTTCTCGAGAGAGATAAAAAGTAATAATATAATCATAAATTGAGAATATAAGACTAAAATGCTACTCTTGATTAATGCAAAACATATCGCACTATTTATCTGAGCTCTCTAAATATTACGCAGATCCAACAAGTACAGAGATGTCTTACCGTACGGCCTTGCAGAATTATTTAGAGTCTATTTTTCCCGCTCCTGAATATGTAATACAGCACGATCCTAAGGTGGCCAGTGGCAATAAACCGGACTATATAATACGACGAGGCGAAGTGCCCTTGTTATACATTGAAGTAAAAGATCCAAGAAAAGCTACTAGTGATTTAGATAAAATAGAAAAGTCTGAACAAGCAGCACGATACTTTGGATACACAAACTTGATTATTAGCGATTATGCCGAATTTCGGTTTTATCGTAATGGCGAATCATACACAGAACCAATAAGACTTGCTGAACTAAATAAAACTTCTCAGACCTTAATTCCTCATCCAGAAAATGGAGATTCTTTTGCCAGTGCTCTACATGATTTTATTCAGAGTCAGAAAGAACCAATCAAGAGTGGAAAGCACCTCGCCAAGATCATGGGCGGCAAGGCACAGCGTATCCGTGAGAACGTGGTGGCCTTTGTAAATGGCGAGAGTAACCAGAAAGATGAGCTGGAGCGGATGATGCGTTTTATCCGTGAGCACCTGATCCATGAGTTTGAGGTGGCTGATTTTGCAGACATGTACGCTCAGACTCTTGTCTATGGCTTATTTGCTGCCCGCTACAATGACGATACGCTTGAAAGTTTTAGCCGCCAAGAAGCACGTGAGCTAGTACCAGCTACCAATCCCTTCCTTAAAAGCTTTTTTGACCATATCTCTGGAAGCAGCTTCCCAAAACGCCTCGAGATAATGGTGGATGAGCTATGTGAAGTGTTTAGTCATGCTGACGTAAAAGCACTAATGGAGGATTATTTCAAACAAACCAACCTCTTTGGTGAAGAACACGAAGCACCAGATCCGGTAATTCATTTTTACGAAGACTTCCTACGTGAATACGACCCCAAGAAGAAAATGGAGATGGGAGTCTTTTATACACCACTGCCCATAGTCCGGTTTATTGTGCGTGGTATTGATGACATTCTGAAGCGTGAGTTTGGTATCCAGGATGGTCTTGCTGATACTGAAAAGATCACCCAAACCAGAATGGAAGAAGCGCCATCTACAGCAAAGAGCCAGCGAGTGAAAATTACTGAAGAAGTACACCGTGTCCAGTTACTTGATGTAGCGGTCGGTACCGGCACATTCCTCAATGAAACCTTGCATCACATTCACGAGACTAAGAAACATAATCAAGGCCACTGGGGAGCCTACGTTAATGAACACTTACTTCCACGGCTTCACGGCTTCGAGCTCATGATGGCCAGCTACACGATTGCTCACCTAAAACTCGCAATGACGATGCGTCAGACTGGTGTAAGGGAATTTAAGAATCGATTGGGTGTATACCTCTCTAACACTCTCGACGAGCCGCATCATATTAAACGCCAGGGAGACCTGTTTGGTGTCGTTAATACCATTGCCGAAGAGAGTAATCGTGCATCAGAGGTAAAGCAGGAGAAACCCATTATGGTGGTGCTCGGTAATCCTCCGTACTCTGGTATTTCCCAAAACAAACACTATACAGAAAATGATGTATACAAAATAGAACCTGGTGGAAAACAAAAACTCCAAGAGCGAAAGCACTGGCTCGACGATGACTACGTAAAGTTCATTCGCTTTGCTGAGGCCATGGTTGAGAAAAATGGTGAGGGTGTTATTGGTATGATTACTGCCCACGGCTACATCGATAATCCAACCTTCCGAGGTATGCGTTGGCATCTTCGTCAGACGTTCGATAAGATTTACGTACTTGACCTTCATGGCAACACGACCAAAAAAGAAACAGCTCCAGATGGTAGTGAAGATAAAAACGTGTTCGACATTAAAACCGGTGTCTCCATTATTTTTGGTGTTAAAACAAGTGACGTAAAGAGAAAAGAGTTGGCTACGGTATTCAAGGCAGATCTGTATGGAAACCGTGAAGATAAATTTGCTATATTAGACTCAACTAAAGAGCTTAAATCGCTAGAATGGAAGACGTTACCAACTGAAACTGAGACCTGGTTAGAAGAGGTTGAAGGTAAAGATGAGTATAAGAAAGGCTTTCCTCTTAATGACTTATTCCCACTAAACTCCAATGGTATTTTTACAGCAATTGATAGGCTGGCGGTCTTTTATGATAAAAAGAGTCTAGTTGATACGACCAGCAAGATCCTAAATGCTGCCGACCCGTACAATGATTTTGGTATAAAGGACCAACGAAAAGCGAAAAAAGAGGAGCGTATTGAAGAACTGAGAGAGGCCTCTAGCGAGCAACCAACCAAACTCCTGTACCGACCATTTGACACTCGTTATATGTACTACACGCAGAAAACTGAGTGCTGGATTAATTCACCTAGATACAAGGTGATGCAACATCTACTAGGAAAGGACAATATCGCCATGTTATTTAGCAGACAGGGCTTTGCAGCCAATCCTAATGAGTACGATACCGTTTTTGTCTCAAACAGCATTGTAGACCTTAATATATACCGCCGTGGTGGTCAGGCCGTATGCCCTCTATATCTATACGCAGAAGACGGTGACAAAGTGCCGAACCTAGACAAAAAAATTGTCGCTTATATTGATGCGATTGCAGGTGACACTACACCTGAAGATGTGTTTGATTATGTCTATGCTGTACTTCATGCGCCGAGCTATCGCATTAAGTACCAAGAGTTTCTGAAGAGTGACTTTCCCCGAGTACCGTACCCAGAGAATAAAGACATCTTCTGGAAGCTTGTGGTGAACGGCCGGCACCTCCGTGAGCTACATCTGCTAAACCACCCCGACATCCGCAACGCCATCACCATCTTTCCCGAGGCCGGTGATGATACCGTAAAGAAGCCAGTGTACAAAAACGGTCGTGTCTACATTAATGACACCCAGTACTGGGACGGGGTCCCTGAAGTCGTCTGGAATTTCTACATTGGCGGGTACCAACCAGCCCAGAAGTACCTCAAAGACCGCAGAAACAAAAAACTGACTTCAGAAGAATTTTCTAACTACGAAAAAATGATCGTGTCCCTAAATGAAACTATCAAGGTAATGGATTCTATAGACAAGGTTTTGTAATATATATAAGAACTATAGCAATAGATACCTTATCTGAGAAATATTATTGAGAGTAAGACTGTAAATATAGTACCACCTATGCCGACCAACCAAGGGTTATTTATGTCAATCTTCACTTGTGATATTCTCTCACGACTTTCTTTTACGAAATTCCTCCAAAATAATTTTTGATGGAGGTCTGGATTGAATCTATGCGCTTTGATTAACTGATGAGTATTTTCATCCTTTCTTAGCACCCACATTGTTTCAAAGTCTTTATTCATAATTAAACCTCCTGGAGTGCTCGAACCAGCTCTCTAGTTGGTGACCCAATAGCGTGGCTTTCAGAACTTTATGAGGAGCGAGAATACATCAAGCAGTCGATAGTACAGTTATCAAACCTCGCTACTTCTTTGGGGCAGTAGGTTTGCTGTACTTCTGTTGTGCACATAGAGCTTTTGCAGCATAAGAAAAAGCACCGAGTGCGTGCGTGGGAATGTGCCACGTCGCGATTGCTTGACCGGCTGCTCTAGCTGCATATCGGGCGGCATCTGATTTTGCTTCACGAGCAGCAGCGTGTGAGTCAAGAGACAGTTTTCTTACTTCTCTCATACTCAATGGTTTATCGTCTTCAGCCCACGAACGTAGCTTCTCGATTGCCTTCCGAGGCCTTTTGTCTTTAGGGTTCTCCTTTTCAAAAAGAGGAAGCGTCCTTGCTGCTTCTTTGGCAGCTTTTAGACCAAAAAGTTTATGGTAGTACGTATCACGCCATTCGCTACTGTCCTTTGGTTTCTTTGCTTTCATAGTAATCCTTCAAGTATACCAGTTCTGAACACCCTATAGGGTGCCTGAAAATACGGTGCAGAATATGGCTTGAAAATCTGTGATCCCACGGGGAATCGAACCCCGGTTTCGGCCGTGAGAGGGCCGCGTCCTAGCCGCTAGACGATGGGACCTTTTTGTTCTTGCGAACGTGCCCTGTTATACCAAATTTTTTTAGGTTTGTCTTGTATATAAAAAAGTTGAGGCTTCGGTGGTACCGAAGCCTCAAATGTCTGTTAGGATCTCTTGCAAAGAAACTTCTTCCCGTACAACCAAGCGGATATTCTGGCCTCCAGTTTTGGTATTTGCCAATCAAGTTGGTCATGCCAAATCTCGTGGGCCAGAAGAAACGCTCCTCCGATTTTCACAGAGTCGACTCCCTTTGACTTAAGAAGGTCATTGGGGTCGACACTCCTTAGGTTGCAAGATTGCGTCCTTATTCTGAAAGGCTTACCGATTTCATCATAAGGAATGTATCCTCGGATGTCGAAATGCATCCCGCTGAAATCCCGCACAAGTGCATGGCAAATCGTTGACTCATCGGAGAAGAGACCAACGGTAGACCACCCAAGCGTGCGATGGAGTGCGATGGCGAGTGCGAAGCTCTCTTCACCGCCAAGATACTGTGACTGATTTCCAGCCCATCTGTCTCCAGAGAAAGGTGACGTGTTGCTCATGTTAAGCTCCTCAACGTGTCCGTCTGCCTGTATGGTGCTCTATTTTTAGCAGAGAGTCAACACAAATGTGATATGGTAGAAAGAATTCTGCGCTCCAGTCTTTCAGATACGCTGAGACTATCAATTAACTATGTTCTTTTACTATGAAAATACAAGACGCTCCTAAATATACTCGTCCACGTGAAAAACTTGCACGATATGGTATTGGCAAACTTAACGATGAAGAACTCCTTGCTACCATCCTTGGCTCTGGTATGAGGGGGACAAATGTTGTACAACTCTCGCGTAAGATCTTAAAGAGAGTCGATCAAGAAGAATCTGTAGACCTTAAGACACTCTCAAAAATTAAAGGACTTGGAGAGGTAAAAGCGGGGAAGGTACTTGCCGTTCTGGAATTAGGAAAGAGGCGCTATGCCACAAGACCACACATTGTGCTCACACCAGAGGAGGTATTTATACAGTGTAAAGATATACGAGAGTCTCGACGAGAACACTTTGTTGCATTTTATGTTAATTCTCGTGGTGTGCTCATTGCCCGAGAGACCATTTCTATAGGTACGCTGACCGCAAGTCTTGTACATCCTCGAGAAGTCTTTGAACCTGCACTTCGTCACGGTGCTGTTGGTATTGTGGTGGCACATAATCATCCGTCTGGAGACTGTACACCATCTGAAGATGATGAACTGGTAACAGAACATCTCAAGGAAGTAGGAGAGCTTCTCGGTATTGAGTTACTTGATCATGTAATTGTGACTGAAGAGGCGTATAGAGGGGTAGAAGTACCAAGATAAGACTTTTGACAAAGCGTCATCTATATAGTATTGTCCTTTGCAGTCAGTTCAGAGTCTGAATATTCACAACAAAAGGAACAACTCATGAACAGTGTTCTTGAAGCAATTGTGCCAAGGAGCGGAGGGCTCTATGCAGAGACGCTTCTCTCCATTGCGGAAGCCTCGGTGACTGCTGTAGCAGAGAGGCATGGTAACGGCAAAAAAGGCGGGTATCTCTGCCTTATGGTTCAGGGGTATCAGACCTCCGAACCGATGGTCAGCCTTCATCAGCTTGGCAAACCAGACGAAGCCAAGGCGGATAAATACCAGCATCTTGCCCAAGAAAAGGCGACGCGTATCCTTGCAAATCAGGTGGCGGCCTCAAGCTGGCAGACCCGTGATCCAGACCAAGGTCAATGGGGCGGCGGTATTCGTACCGCTCCTGACACAGCCATAGCTTTCTCCGGCTTTCCGGAGCTTGTCGATGAGGCCTTCTGTCTGGCGCTTGCCCGCATGGCCGGCTGGATGGCGGAGGACGAGATTTCGATCGTTACGGCATTCTCTCGAAACGAGATGCTTTATCGCCTGGTTCTCAAGACGGTCGGCGAAGCGTTCCAGGAATGGACGCAAGGGAGCTAACAAACAGGGAGGAAGTACATTTTTTATGCCCCAGACACAACGTGTCTGGGGCATCTCTGTTATTTCTACCTCATGCTACAATACCTCTCATGACACAATCTGAGGCACTCGATATTTTGAAAACAGGCGGTAATGTATTTTTAACTGGAGAGCCTGGAGCAGGGAAAACATATGTATTGAATCAGTATATTGAGTGGTTAGAAGCCTGTGACGTCAGTGTTGCAGTCACTGCATCAACAGGTATTGCAGCGACACATATTGGTGGTATGACCATCCATGCATGGAGTGGTATCGGCGCACGAGATGAACTCTCCGCCTATGATCTCGACGCCATTGCAAATAAAGAAAAGATTGTAAAAAGAGTACGGAAGACGAAGGTGCTCGTCATCGACGAAATTTCCATGCTCGACGGAAGACTCCTCGATATGGTGGATAAGGTGTGCAAGGTAGTACGAGGAAACACCGAACCTTTCGGCGGTCTCCAGACGGTATTGGTCGGAGACTTTTTCCAGCTCCCGCCAATTGCACGGCGGGGAGATATGCATCGCTTTGCGTTTGAATCCAACGCGTGGAATGCGGCACGTTTTCTCACCTGTTACATAACTGAGCAACATCGACAGGAAGACGAGATGCTTCTTGGACTCCTCACCTCTATCCGAAAAAACGAAATTGAGGAGGAGCACTACACACTCCTTGGAGAACAGACAGAGATAGAACAGGAGCACATAGAGCCCACACGTCTTTTCACACACAACAAGGATGTCGATGCAATGAATGAGACAGAGCTAAAGAAGCTCTCTACAGAATCCGCGACCTTCAAGATGGAAGGGAGGGGATCGAAACCTCTTCTTGAAGGGCTCAAGAAGAACTGCCTCTCGCCAGAATTGTTAGAGCTTCGCACAGAAGCTATGGTTATGTGCACCAAGAATAACTTTGAGGCGGGGTATGTAAACGGAACACTCGGAAGAGTGGTCTCATTTGATTCCGAAGACGGATATCCGGTCATTGAAACAGGAACAGGGAAGGAGATTAAAGTTATGCCTGCGTCGTGGAGTGTCTCAGAAGATAACAAAGTGCTCGCAGAGATCTCTCAGGTACCGCTCCGCCTTGCGTGGGCAATCACTATCCATAAGAGCCAAGGGATGTCCCTTGATGCTGCGGAGATAGATCTCAGGAATGCATTCACGTACGGACAGGGGTATGTAGCACTCTCTCGTGTACGGACACTCTCAGGTATGAAAGTCTTGGGACTCAATGCAAATGCGCTTATGGTAGATCCAAAGATTATCCGTATGGATGAACGTTTTCATATAGAGTCTGAACAAGCAGAGGAAGCTTTTGCAGATATGGATAAAGAGGACATAGAGAAAATGCATCATAATTTTATTGAGGCATCTGGTGGAAAAATACCAAAGGACGGGGACGTATCTGTGCGTAAGTCTCGCATGAGCACGGGAAGTACCTACGAAGAGACAAAAGATCTTCTCAAGGAGAAAAAATCTGTTGAGACTATTGCGAAAGAAAGAAAAATGGCACCGACGACAATTTGGGGGCACCTTGAAAAACTTGCGGAGGATGGCGTACTTAAAAAGAAGGATGTAGAACATCTCCTTCCCACACACTGGGACACGCTCTACAGTGATGTAACCGCAGCAATAGCGGAACATAGTGCAGAGAAGCTCAAACCACTCTTTGAAGCAACGGGAGAGCAGTACGACTATAACGATATTAGACTCGCACGACTCGTCCACAGTCTTCATACGTAAAAAGTGCCTGTACCGTATAATAAAAAGTAATGTTGGAGTTCACCGTTTGGATTGTCTTTCTTGCTATTGCGCTCTTTGTGCTGATCCGTGGAGCGGATTTCTTTGTGGTAGGGGCAAAACAGGTAGGAAGTGTACTAGGCATGTCCAAGTTCGCTATTGGTGTACTTATTGTAGGTTTTGGAACATCACTTCCAGAGCTTGCTTCTTCGATCGCTGCTGCCTGGACAGGAGCAACAGAGATTGTGGTGGCAAACGTAGTTGGTTCCAATATCACCAATATATTGTTGGTGGTTGGAGTGTTGGCACTTCTCGGTGGTCCGATTGTCATTAAGCGCGACCTTATTAAGACGGAACTGCCGATCTTCTTCATTTCCACGGCACTTTTCCTCTCCGTGGTCTTCGATGGCACGATAGATCGTATTGAGGCACTCTTCCTTCTCTGTGTCTTCGGGGCATACATGTGGTACCTCTTTTCGGAAGCAGAGCATGTCGACGATGTGGATCTTGTGCGAAGTGGTCGTCGACCGAGGCTGGAGTGGAAGTCTATCCTATACATTGGTCTTGGACTCATTGCAGTACTCTTTGGTGCAAAGTATACGGTTGATATGGTGCTGAATATTGCCACCTTCTTAAATGTCTCTGTCGGCCTTGTTTCTATTATTGGTATCGCACTCGGTACATCACTTCCCGAACTCTTTATCTCCCTCCGCTCTATTGGAGAGGGGGAGGCAGAGCTTGCAGTTGGAAATATCTTTGGCTCCAATGCGTTTAATATTTTGATGGTCATTGGCATTCCAGGACTAATCACACCACTTGTTGCAGATACTGTGGTTATGGAATTAGGGCTCATGATCCTCCTTGCTTCCTCAGCAATTCTCTTTGTGACGGGTCTAGCACGCCGTATCATGCGATGGGAAGGACTGATGCTCCTTGTCTTCTTTGGTTTCTTTGTCCTTAAGCTCGCGCAATTTGTGTAATGGAGGAGATCCTGTTAGTAGACAAACCCGTTGGCATCACTTCTTTTGATGTCATCCGTAGATTACGGAAGGAGCTCGGAATAAAAAAGATGGGACACGCAGGGACGCTCGATCCACGTGCTTCAGGTCTTATGATCATCGGTGTGGGTACAGGGACAAAGAAACTGACAGAGTATATAAAATTGCCGAAAGAATATGTGACCGAGATTCTTCTCGGAGAGAGCCGAAGTACGGGAGATATGGAAGGTGAAGTGCTCGAAGAAAAGGATGTGCCAGAAATCTCCAAGGAGGAGATAGAGGAGACATTACAAAGTATGGTCGGGACACTGACGCTTCCTGTCTCTTTATACTCTGCAATTAAAAAAGATGGTGTTCCGATGTATAAACGTGCGCGGAAAGGGGAGACAGTGGAAGCTCCTATACGAGACATGGAAGTGACTGAGGCAGAGTATCTCAGCCACTCCTGTTCTGGTACTAGATGTGTTGTACAAGTCCGATTTGCAGTCGGAAGTGGTACATATATTCGTTCATTGGGAGAAGAATTTGGAAAGCGGCTTGGCTATCCTGCGGTATTGCAGAGTCTTCGGCGAACGAAGGTGGGGGAGTTTGATATTAAAAATGCGCGGGAGGTATAAAAACAATCAGGGCCGTCAACTGGTGACGGCCCTTGAATGTACTGGCTAGAGGAGGCTTAGTTGGCCTTCTCTGCGGATGTTCTTGTTGCGTTTCGTGCGATGATGGACAGGTCGGAAGTCTTCCTTGCAGCCCCCGAGTTTTGATCTCAGAAGCGTGTCAACCAAACTCCTGCAGATGCTCCGTTTTTCGGTAGGTATCATCTGAAGGGCCTGATCTCGGATGGTATCGTAACCCAACACTTTCCCATATACGCACAGACAGTTTGACGTAATCTTATCAACGACAGTCCTCAGAAGCCCTTCTTGAAGGCCTGAGCGGACTACCACTTCATCAAACTGCCATCTCTCAAAGAAACTCTGTTCAGTCATTTTGAACACCTATGGTTAAGTTGTCCGTCCCACCAGTATTATAACACACCTAGATCTCTTGTCTAGAGTAGCTTCTCTACAACTCTCTTTACATCTCCACCGTCCGCTTTTCCTTTAAGATCTGCCATGAGGGAACCAATAAGTTGTCCCATCTTGCTCTTGTCTTCTACACCCAATTCCTCGATTTTTGCTTTGACGATTGGCTCAAGTTCTTCAAGAGACATCATCTGAGGGAGATAGGTCTCAAGGATAGCAAGCTCGTCTTTCTCAACCTGCGCAAGCTCATCGCGTCCCGCGGATTCATATTGTTCGATAGAGTCTTTACGCTGTTTTGCCAGTCGTTTGATGACAGAGAGTACTCCTTCGTCATCGAGCATGTCCTGCGGTGTCTTTCCTGTCGCCACAAGCTCATTTGTTGCTGCGGTCAAAATATTGCGAACAACACCAAGGCGCACGGTATCCTTTGCCTTGAGTGCTTCTTTCAATTCGTTCTTTAGTTGTGTATGTAGTTCCATATCTTTTAGCGTTATGTTGGTATACTACCACTAAGTATGCAAACGACGAAGCAGGATGTCACGCATCCACATGAAGAAGTAGTTCCATATCATGCACTGCCTGTAGAGACAGTGCGGAGCCGTCTTCGTACGCCAGAGGATGGACTCACAGAAGAGATGGTGCTTCTTCGAAGAAAGGAGCATGGCGCGAATGCGTTTACAGAGCAGAAGGGAAAGACGCTGTTTGGTCAGATCTTTGAACAGTTGCGAAGCCCACTTACGGTAATCCTTCTGCTTGCAGCTGTCGTGACACTTTCGTTGCAGGAATATGTGGACGCAACGGTTATCGCTATAGCTCTTGCAATCGCGGTAGTTATCGGCGTACTGCAAGAGGGGCGCGCATCACGCGCTTTTGAAAAGCTCTCTGCTTCACAGTCTCACACAGCGACTGTCTTTCGAAATGGAAAACGACATGAGATTCCCGCCGCAGAGCTGGTGCCAGGAGATATCGTGGTATTGCAGAGCGGTATGCAGGTGCCTGCTGATATTCGGTTTATCGAGACCCGTGATCTCACGCTTAACGAAGCGGCACTGACAGGGGAGTGGCTTCCTGTATGGAAGGATATCCCGCCAGTCAGTGTAGGTACACCGTTTGCAGAACGTCACTCCATGGGATGGAAAGGAACGTTTGTCGTTAATGGATATGGACAAGGTGTGGTCGTTGCGACAGGAGACAAGACAGAGGTAGGGCAACTTGCAGAGTCACTGAGCACTATAGAGGATGAGGTAACCCCGCTCCAAAGGGAGATGCAAAAGGTATCGCGACTGATGTTCTATATCATCATCGTGTTGGTTGCGGTCATCTTTGCCATTGGAGTACTGCACAATGTACCACTTGAGACCATGCTCCTGACCTCGGTTGCAATCGCGGTTGCTTCCATTCCAGAAGGACTTCCTGCTGCGGTCACCATTGTACTTGCGGTTGCTATGGAGGCGCTCCTCAATCGTGGAGGACTCGTACGAAACCTCTTGGCGGCAGAGACATTGGGATCAACAACATTTGTTCTGACCGATAAGACAGGGACGCTCACAAAGGCACACATGACCCTGACAGACATTGTGTATCAAGGGGGAGAGGAGGAAGAGACTACCAAACATATACTCACCACGGCACTCTCTGCTTCTGACGCCTACATCGATGAGCAAGACAGCAATGGTACCGATAACTTCACGCTCCGAGGAGAGCCAATGGAACGTGCCATTCTGGAGAAGGCGCTTGATATGGGTGTTGCAAAGAGTAGCGAAGAGATCAGGCGGACACGTTCTGCATACCTTGCGTTTACCTCAGAGAATAGGTTTGCGGCGGGGATCAATATCTTTAGCAAGAATGGAACAGAAGGATACCAGCTCTGTGTAAATGGAGCACCTGAATACATACTGGAGGCAGCAACAGACATTGGGGAGAAGGAATCGATTTTCTATAGAGAACAGATACAGAAACTGACGGAGGAAGGGAAGCGTATCATTGCGGTTGGGCATCGGTCGGTCTCCTCTCCAGAACTTCCCGAAGATGCTGACGACATCATGAAAAATCTGACCTTTGCGGGACTTTTGGTCTTTGATGACCCAATTCGTGAAGGAGTTGATGGTGCTATCAAAGGGGTGCAAGAGGCAGGGGCGGAAGTACGTCTTGTGACAGGAGACAATCCAGAGACAGCCCTCTCTATTGCACGTGCTGTTGGTATCGCGGGAGAGCATGACATTGTTATGACGGGAAAAGATATCGCGGAGTTCTCTGACGAGGAACTCTATGACATCCTCCAAACAGTGAAAGTGTTTGCGAGAGTCCTGCCAAAGCAGAAGTTGCGTCTTGCGGAGGTCTTGCAGAAACACGATGAAGTGGTTGCGATGACGGGGGATGGGGTAAACGATGCTCCTGCACTTCAGAAGGCGAATATTGGTGTGGCACTGGGGAGCGGAACAGAGGTGGCGCAGGAAGCATCTGACCTCATCTTGGTTAATGATGGTTTTGATATCATGTACGCGGCGATTGAAGAGGGAAGGCGAATCATTGCCAATCTACGGAAAATTGTTGCATACCTCCTCTCTACCAGTCTCACGGAGGTGGCACTCATTGGGACGGCACTGTTAGTTGGAGCGCCAATTCCACTCCTTCCCGCACAGATCTTGTGGGCAAATATTATTGAAGAAGGATTCATGAGTGTCGCATTCTCCTTTGAACCAGGAGATAAGAATGCAATGAAGATGCGTCCAGAGCATATCCGCAAACGGGGGATTATCACAAAAGAGATGTTGGAGTTTATTGGTCTTGTCGTGGTGATCTTAAGCACACTCCTTGTCGCATTCTATCTCTTTATCAATCATCTTGGCTTTGATGTCGAGCGTATGCGAAGCATTATGTTCCTCAGTGTTGCTGTTGATTCGCTCTTCATCGCGTTCCTCTTTAGATCATTGGATACACCATTCTGGCACATACCGTTCTATACCAATAAGTTCTTCCTTGGCTCATTTGGAGTGAGTATCCTCCTTCTTATCCTTGCTATTACGTTGCCGCCCCTTCAGTACCTCCTCTCATATCAGCCGCTTTCCTTTGTTGATATGAGCGCTGCAGTACTCTACGGTATTGTCTCTATGTTCGTTATAGAGCTTGGAAAGACGATTTTCTTTAAGTATCGTACTGCGTGATATACTTGAGGCATGGAAACACTACAGATACTGATTCTCGTCCTCCTCTTGGCTATTTTGGGCGTCCTGGTCTATATATTCTTCATCCGACGTGACGATGAAATGAATCAGGATGGACTCCTCCTACTTCAGCAACAACTCCAACAACTGACCCGCACTATGGATGAACGGATGGGGGAGACTACAGAACGTATGCATCGATCAGTGCAGACACAGTTTTCCGAGAGTCAGAAACTGATCCGTGATATCAATAAGGAGATGAACGAGCAACTCATGGGGGTGGTGAAGAGTGTGGCAGAGGTATCGGAGTCTTCAAAACAGGTATTTACCGTTGCAGAACAACTCCAGAATCTCGAGAAAGTATTGAAACATCAGAAACAGCGAGGAAACCTTGGTGAGGCATCGCTTCAGCTTGCTTTAGAGAACATGCTTCCTGCGACTGCGTATAAGGTGCAGTATCAATTTCCTGGAGGAGATATTGTGGACGCGATCATTGAGACGAAAGATGGCATGATTCCCGTTGATGCAAAGTTCTCCTTGGATAACTACAGGAGATTGGTAGATGAAGAGGATGATGATGTGCGTATGACCCTTGAGAAGGAGTTCAAGAACGATCTCAAGAAGCGTATCGATGAGACCGCCAAGTATATCCGTCCAAAGGACGGCACACTCCCATTTGCGTTTATGTACATCCCTGCAGAAGCAATCTATTACGATCTTCTCGTGAATGAGGTGGGTACGGTGAAGGCAAATACACGATCACTCATAGACTACGCGTATAAGGATAAGAATGTGATCATCGTGTCTCCAACGACATTCGCTGCATACCTTCAGAGTGTCCTCTATGGCTTCAGAGCGTTTAAAATTGAGGAGTCTGCCAAAGAGATAGGGAAGCAGGTAGAGAAGCTCTCACGGCATCTGAAGGCCTATGATGAGTACTTCGTGAAGGTAGGAAACTCTCTCGGTACGACCGTGAATCACTATAATGCAGCGCAGAAGGAATTAGGGAAGGTAGACAAGGATGTGCTTAAAATCACTGGGGAGGCGCTTGAAGTAGAGCAGCTTTCGCTTGAACGGCCGAACAAGGAATAAGATATTGCACTTTTCCGCCTTTTCTTGTACAATCGGGCGCACTTATGGCAGATACAAAGAAAACAACAAAAGACGAATTCGCCGTCATTGAGACTGGTGGAAAGCAGTACATGGTCTCAGCAGGCGATGTTATTGATGTGGAGCTTCTTGGAGATCTCAAGGAGGGAGATAAGGTAGAGTTCGATAAGGTCCTTATGGTAGATAATGGTAAGGATACTACTATCGGAGACCCATATATCAAGGGAGCAAAAGTATCTGCAACCTATCAGGGAGAGAAAAAAGGAAAGAAACTCTCTATCATCCGTTTCAAGGCGAAGAGTAACCGAGACCGAAAAATTGGTCACCGACAGCACTACGCACGGGTACAGATCGAGAAGATCTAACAGGAAAGCGGCCGCAAGGCCGCTTTTTTACTGTCCAAAAGATACAGTTTAGGGTGTTATTCTAAAACAGACAAAGATCTTAGATCCACAGCCTTTGATCAGTTTCAACTCCAAAGGTTCGGAAGTCTCTGGATCAAGAGCGTTTCTCCATTCCACGTCTGTATGTGCGCACCCCGAGAGAAGGAGTGCTGCGAGTGCGGCCGTACGTGACAGTCTTCTCATGACAATACTCCTTATCTTGGTGTGATCCTCTATGGTTTAGTATACACCCATCCTAGTGCCTATTCTCCAACGCATTCTTGATAGTCTCTGGATCCGCATACTCCAGCTCTGACCCAGTAGAAAGTCCACGGCCAAGTTGGGTAATGGTGATCTCATGTTCTTCAGCAATCTCTGAAATAATAGAGCGTACAAATCGTGCAGTATTCTCTCCATCTGGGTTCACTGAAAAGGCAAGGATGATCTCAGAGAGATCTCCTGCGCGCTCGGTCACAATGCGCTTTAGAGCACCACCACGAAGCTTCTTAGTATCTTCAGATTCCAAGAGTGGGGCGGTCCCGCCAAGTACAAAGTAGAGACCGTCGTAGGTGTCAGAGCGTTCAATTGGCGTGATATCAGAGTCACGTTCTACGATGGTGAGACGCGCGTGATCTCTTCGTTCGTCCGCACAGATGTGGCAAAGATTACCACCACCGTTTTTTGTATAAAAACGAAAACAACTGGTGCAGGTCGCAACATTATCTTTGAGTCGTCCGATAAGATCTGCAAGCTGTTGGTTATCTGAAGACTCGTTGGTGAGGAGATGGTGCGCAAAACGACGTGCCTGACGGGGTCCGACACCAGGGAAGCGCTCAAAATGTTGTATAAGATTCTCAAGGGTGGTCATAGTCTAGAAGTCATCATCTGAAGCAGTTATGCCAGTATCCATACCTGCATGGTGTGTATCAAGTGAAAGGAAGCGTACGTGCTTCTCGTCAAAATAGAGTTCTGCGTGTCCAACAGGTCCGTTTCGATGCTTCTCCACAAGAATCTCTGCGATATTGGGACGATCGGCCGCCTGGTCTTTATTCATCTTATCCTCGCGGTGAATGAACATAACCACATCGGCATCCTGCTCGATAGAACCAGAATCTCGAAGGTCTGAGAGTCGAGGCTTTCCACCACGTTGCTCTACTGCACGAGAGAGCTGTGAAAGTGCAACAACAGGTACATCGAGTTCTCGTGCAAGAATCTTCAAGGAACGAGATATCTCAGTTACTTGCTGCACCATCGAGTCACTTGCTTTGGTGGTGGTTGGACTCATAAGCTGAAGGTAGTCGACAACCAGAAGATCAAGTCCATGCTCGTTCTTGAGACGTCGGGCAGACGAACGCATTTTCAAAATGTTGTTTCCTGGTTGGTCATCGATATGAATCGGTGCTTCAGAGAGCTTTGCCATGGCGCTTTGTACCGCCTCAAACTCCTGATCATTTGAAAGCTTTCCTGTACGGAGTTTCCACGAGTCCACCTGTGCTTCTGCTGCAAGCATACGATCCACAAGTTGTTGGTCACTCATCTCAAGGGAGAAGATACCGACAGACTTCCCAAACTGCACCGCAGCATTTCGTGCGATATCAAGTGCAAATGTGGTCTTACCCATAGAAGGACGAGCTGCGAGAATGATGAGGTCAGACTTCTGGAAACCAGAGAGGAGGCTATCAAGTGCAGAGAATCCAGTCGGGATTCCTCGGTGCACGTCATCTTTCGAAGAGTTCAATTTCTCAAACCGATCCCATGCCTCGGTGAGGGAAGAACCAATAGGGGTAAACTTCTGTGTGGTTGGGGCGTTGGTGACCTGGAACACCTTCTTTTCCGCCGCATCCATTGCCTCATCCACATTCTCTGGGTCAGAATATCCAATCTCTGCAATATCTTGTGCAGCGTTAATAAGTCCACGGAGAATGGACTTGTTCTGTACAAGCTCTGCATAGTAGAGGGCGTTACCTGCAGCAGGGACAGTCTCTACAAGCTCAGTGATGTAGCTTGCACCACCGACGCGATCAAGTTGTTCACGTGTCTTCAGCTTCGTGGTAACAGAAAGAAGATCGATAGGATCTCCTTTGGTAAAGAGATCGAGGATTGCACGGAAGATCTCTCGATGCTTATCTGCATAGAAACTTTCAGGATATACCGTCACCGAGACGTCGTGCATGGTCTCTGGCTTGAGCATGATTGCACCGAGAAGTGCACGTTCTGCATCAAGGTTTTGTGGGGGAGTACGCAAAAGACGACTCTTGGTACTTTCAGACTTGTTCACCCGTGCATCTGCCATTAGAGACATTCTAGCACAGATGTATATATTCCGATTTCAGTGGAAAAAGGGGATTTCGGGTGGATAACTTACACTTTCACCACCTTTGCTCCTTCTGGCGTATCTTCAACAGAATAGCCCTTCATATTGAGCTCCTCTCGTAATCTATCTGCCTCGTCCCAGTCCTTTTTCTTCCGCGCTTCTTCACGTTTGGTCATAAGCTCTTGGACATCTTGAGGTATGTCTTCCACATTGATGATACCAAGTTCTCGCCGTGCTTTATCTGGTGTGTCAGAAAGTCCGATACCTAAAATGGAGTCCATCCTAAGCAGTGTTGCCACCTTATCTTCTACAGGCACTTCAGTGTCTTTTATAAGATTCCACAAAACAGCAAGTGCCTTTGGTGTATCGAGATCATCATTGAGCGCATCCATAAAACGGTTCCAGTACACCACCCGTACGTCTCCTCTCTCTTTTGCTTTTGGTAGATACTCCTCAAAGAAATGTCGCTTCAGACGAAAGAGTGCCTGCTTTGCTCCATCAAGTGCCTCAAAGGAGAAGTTGGCTTGTGTGCGATAGTGTCGGGAGAGGAGCCAGTACCGATACGTGTCAGGAGTGTACCCCTTATCCATAAGATGACGAAGCGTAATACCGTTGCCTTCAGATTTCGCAAACTTTTTGTTATCAATGGTGATAAACGCGGTGTGGAGCCAGTAGTTTACGTATTTTTTCTTTGTGATTGCCTCAGCTTGAGCAATCTCTCCATTGTGATGGGTATGCTGCAGATCCTCTCCTCCAGTATGGATGTCTATCTGTTTACCAAGTGTCGAGAAAATCATGGCGGTACACTCTATGTGCCATCCCGGGAATCCCTTACCCCAGTCACTGTCCCAACCAAGCATTCCTTTCTTCCACAGTGCAAAGTCTGCAGGATGATGTTTCTCTGGGTTTGCCTCCACACGAGCACCTTCACGGATCTTATTGATATCTACGTTTCCAAGACGTCCATACGTTGGGAACTTTGAGACCTCAAAGTACACACCGTCACTGGTTTCGTAGGCATAGCCCTTATCCAGTAAGGTCTTTACCAAAGCAATCTGTTCACGAACATAATCACTTGCACGTGCGTATGTGGTAGGGGTGAGCATATTGAGTGCGTCCATATCCTCTTTAAATGCATTGATATAGACATCTGCGACATCACGCATTGCAGAGAGGGTGACTGCTTTCCCTTCACGCTTGAGCGCCTTCATCATCTTGTCTTCACCTGCATCACCGTCATCGGTAAGGTGGCCAAAATCTGTAAAGTTAATGGTGTGCTTCACCTCATATCCGTGCTCTCTCAGCACTCTTCGGAGAATATCAGGCATGAGAAAAGAACTTAGGTTTCCGATGTGTGCGTAGTCATAAACGGTGTTCCCACACGTATACATGGTTACCTCACGATTCTTTCGTGCAGTGAAGATATCCTTTCGTCTTGTCTCTGTATTAAACAGAGAAAGTGGAGCGTCCGTACGCGGTTTTTTTCGGAAGAAGGAGAACATTTTTAGATCCATCGCTTATGCTTAAAGTATGCAAAGAATCCGATGGTGATGGTGATCATAATAGCAACGATGAACCAGAAATCTCCTTCCTGACCAATAATCGGTGTCGTTTGCGTGTTCATACCAAACAGGGAAGTGAAGAGTGTCAGCGGGAAGGTGACAAAGGCCATGATGGTGAATATTTTCATGGTCTCATTCTGCTTTGCAGTCAAGAGTGCAAAGTTTGTGTTGTGGAGTGCTTCAACCGACTCCGAAAGCGTCTGTGCTCGTTTGTTAAGAAGACGATACTGACTTTCAATATCATCAAGTCCTTGCGCATGTTCTTCAGAGAAACATTCATTGATATGACGTCGTGATGCAGAGAGCATGGAATCATGTACTTTGAGTGTCTGCCGAAAGGAGATAAGACGTCTATTTACATCAGAGATATTAAAGACAGCCTCTTTCTCATTTCCTGTAAAGACTTCTTGTTCAATATGCTCATGCTTGGAGTGCAGGTAGTCCAATTTTGCATTGAGAGAGTCATAACATTCATTCAAGAGCGCATAGAAGAGGTGTACGCCATGCGCACGCTTTGTGGTCTTGTAGAGTGTTGCAATAACCTCAAATTCTTTTTTGAAACGATGTATTGCTTCCATGGTCTCGTAACGAAGTGTGATGAGTGTATCCTTTGTCACAATGAAGGTTACTTCGTGCGGACGGTCCATATCCTTACGCTTTACGACAGGGAAATGGAATGTCACTTTAAATGTTTTTCCAACACAGAGAGAGTTTAAATGTGAGTGTGGTGAGGAAAGATTTGTCAGAAGTGCAGGAGACAAATCATAGGTATCAATAATTTCTCGTATCTCTTCGTTCGACGGCTCGCGTGCATCCACCCAGGTCAGGGATCCTTGTTTATATGTCTCAATCATAGATGTTTCTAGTATAGCAGAAAGTACTCCACGCCGAGACTTTGTATAAACAACTCGATCCATGCCATAATAGCCCCATGAATACGGAACAAAGAGATCGTGATGATGAGGTAAAGAAGTTTCCACTTCTTGGTGTTGGACTCTCCCTTGCACTTGCGGGGGCAACGTTTATCTCAGGACTCCACATGGGGAGCAGTCACGCAGGACAGCAGGCGAGTCTTGGAGATCTCTTCTTCCGCGAGGCTCCTGTTGCTGATGAGGTTGATCTCGAGGAGTTTTGGCTTGTGTGGAATCTGCTTGAGAAGAAGTTCGTCTCAGCATCGTCCACTGACGCGGTTACTCAAGAGGAGCGTGTTGAGGGTGCCATTCAAGGATTGGTAGATGCCTATGGAGATCCATACACCGTGTTCCTTCCGCCAAAAGAGTCGGAGCAATTCCATGAAGACATTTCTGGGAACTTCAGTGGTGTAGGAATGGAGGTGGGTATTCGTGACAAGATGGTGACCATCATTGCACCACTTCCCGACACTCCTGCAGAGCGTGCTGGATTGCTCTCGGGGGACATCGTCATGCGTATCGATGGAGCCTCTACAGAGGGTATGAGCATTGATGAGGCAGTACAGCTTATTCGCGGGGAGGAAGGGACAGAAGTAGTACTGACCATCTACCGAGAAGGAAGGACAGAGCTTACAGAGGTTTCTATTACTCGAGACACAATCGCTGTGCCGACCGTTCGGACACGTACCGAGGGAGATGTCTTTGTTATTGAACTCTATAGCTTTAATGCACTCGCAGAGTCTCGTATGCAGGAGGCACTTCGAGAATATGTTGAGAGTGGCACGAATAAGATAATTATCGATCTTCGCTCTAACCCAGGAGGATATCTTCAGAGCGCGGTCTCTATCGCAAGCTATTTCCTTCCCGCGGGGGAGGTGGTAGTACGTGAAGGTTTTGGAGGAGATGACGAGCAAGTGTATCGAAGTCAGGGAAAGATGCTTGGTGAATACGCTCCAGAGAAGATGGTGGTACTTGTTGATCAGGGGTCTGCATCTGCATCAGAGATCCTTGCAGGCGCACTCCAAGAGCACGGGGTAGCAACACTCATCGGTATGAAAACTTTTGGAAAAGGATCGGTACAAGAGCTTGTAGAGCTTGGTACAGGAGCGTCACTGAAAGTGACGATTGCACGGTGGTTCACTCCAGAAGGACGGTCTATTTCCGAAAATGGGCTTGAACCAGATATGGTTATTCCTATTGATTTTGAAACGCTTGTGCCAGGTGAAGATCCACAATTTGATGCCGCACTTGAGTATCTTGGAGGCTAGATGGTATAGTAACCCCCTATGAAAGTCATTTTGTTACAAGACGTAGCCCGTATCGGACGTCAGTTTGAGATAAAGGAAGTACCAGACGGACACGCACTTAACTTTTTAATCCCTAAGAAACTTGCAGAGCCTGCAACACCAGCAAACGTAAAGCGGGTAGAGGCACGTACAGGTAAGAAAAATGCAGAGGCTGAAGCGTCTCAGGAGGCATTCCTGGAGACTCTATCAAAGTTGAAGGACGCTATGGTAACCATCACTGCATCTGCTAATGATGAAGGGAAGCTCTTCAAGGGACTAAAAGCAGACGATATTGCCACCGCAGTATCAGAGCAGGTGGGACAGTTACATGCGTCTCAGGTAGAGCTTACAGAACCAATTAAAGAAGTGGGGGAGCATACTGTAGCTATCACAGCAGGCGGAGAAAAAGGAACATTCTCTCTAAAGGTAGAAAAGGAATAGTATGGCAAACAAGAATCAGATTATTGCAGTACTCCTATTCTCCATTGTCCTTGTCGTATTTCTCGCATGGTGGGCGGACTTTAGAGATACAGATCGTCCCAGTGAGATTTTCCTTGAGGGAGCATCGACACTCCAGGGACCACTTTCGCCAGATGAATTATCACTCGCTAATCCAGCAGTTACAAATACTATGAATAGAACCGCAATCATCACTACAAACAAAGGAATTATCACACTTGAGCTCTTTGAAGAGCAGATGCCGATTACAACCGCAAACTTTGTAAAGCTTGCCGAGGAAGGATTCTACAACGATACAAAGTTCCATCGGGTTATCGATGGCTTTATGATTCAAGGTGGAGATCCTAACTCTAAGGGAGATGATGCACTCAGCTATGGTACAGGAGGACCAGGGTACACTATCCAGGATGAGTTTGTGGAGGGAGAATCGCTTTCTAACACTCGCGGAACAATCGCGATGGCGAATACAGGACAGCCAAACTCTGGAGGAAGTCAGTTCTTCATCAATACGGTGGATAATACCGCGCTCGACTTTAATAAGGAGCCGTTTACGTCACGTCACCCAGTCTTTGGACGAATCGTCTCTGGTCTTGATGTCGTTGATGCTATCTCTAAGGTGCAGACAGGAGTTCGTGATGTGCCAGTAGAGCCAGTGGTGATCACGTCAATTGTGATCCAGTAAAGGAGGATTCTAAAAACACCCTCGCTATAAGCCGAGGGTGTTTTTAAATATCTATGAAATCACTCGACACATGAGTAATATTATATTTCTCGATAGCTTTCCAATAGGATTCTTTTGTAAGGAAACCAAAGCCAGAGATTCGAAACATCAGACCACTTTTTGCAACTCGGTGAGCTGCCTTGTTACTAATCTGAAAAGGGAAGACAGCTTCAAAATAGGTAAATCCTTTTTCCGCAAGCTTATCTACATCATAGAAATTACAAAAGATATTTCCATTTAATATCTTTGTAAAACTCTCTGGCATGTCAGTGAACCGATCAAGGAATGAGACTGATTTGTTCCCAAGGATCACCTCCTTAAACTCTCTACCTTCGAACACGTGAAGAAGATCATCGCGTGTAATATTGGTACTTTTTATATCAAGAAATACAATCTTATCTTTTGATATCACTTCCAGGATATCTGCTAAGGAGTCGGCCTTATATTGTTCTCTAAGTGAGGAGAAAATCCGTGGGAACTGTAATAAGAAAGAATACTCAAGGAGATTACCGTGGAGACAGTAAAGAACGCCATCTTTAGATTTTCTTAGATCCAGCTCTATAATCTCAACATAGTCTGTTTGGGATGATTCTCTACAGGCATCAACAGAGTTCTCTCGATATTTCTCGTGGGATTTTCTGTGAGCAAATCCTCGGTGCGCTAGTACAACCTTGTCTTTAAGATTCATGTAAAAAAGTATAACAAAAACCACTCCCGAATGGAGTGGTTTTTGTTTAGGAGAGAAGTATCCTACGCAGAGACTACATCTACGACCTTCTTGGCCACTCTCTGACCATTGAAACGTGTCTTCAGTGCATTGCGGAAGGAAACAATACCGTCTGCAATAGCGAAGAGTGTGTGGTCTTTTCCAACCTTCACGTTTTTTCCAGCTTCAATCTTGGTACCGCGCTGACGCACAAGAATCTCACCGGTTTTAACGGCTTGTCCATCTGCACGCTTCACACCGAGGTACTTCGGCTGCGAGTCTCTTAGGTTTTTTGCTGATCCACCAGCTTTTCTATGTGCCATGACGCTTTACTGTATACTTCTAATTAAGTGGGCATGAGTATACAAGAAATAGGTCAAAAACTCAAGCGTTTTTTGGACAGTGACAACATCTTCATGTTAGCCCTTATTATATTGGTTTCTTTGGCTTCTTTTGGCCTTGGGAGGATGTCTGTGGAGAAAACGAAAACGCCCTGGGATACAGGGCGTTTTGAGGTGGGGCAGGGCTTGAGGACGGACGGTTAATTACTACCCTTCCTCTTGTCCTCGGTATCGAAGTGCATTACTCCGAATCTCCCCGCGATCAGGTCAAACATATCTGCGACATTTTCAGGGTCTGCCGCTTGTTTGCTCGGGTCGGCGCTTCGTTGTCTGACCCCTTTTGCAATGAGTGCGTCATGCAGACGCATATAAAGGTGCGGATGTTCACATGCATTTTGGAGGGCATGAACGATGTCTTTTGCGAGGATCTCTGTTAGAGCATCAAGTTCATCGTCAAGTATTTTGTCAGTCATATCGGTACTCCCATCTGTGGTCTGGCGCAACCATACCACAGATTTATCATATGGTACACTCTACAGGTATGTTGGTATTAGACGTTGAGGCATCAGGAACAGAATATGACAAACACTCCATTGTTTCGATTGGAGCACTGGATTTAAAGAATCCAGAGAATAGATTCTACGGGGAGTGTCGCATCTGGGATGGAGCACACATTATGGATGGTGCTTTAGAAGTAAATGGGTTTACTAAGGAAGAGATTACTGATTCAAGTAAGCAGACAGAAGGGGAGTTGGTGCGAGCATTTCTAGAATGGTCACAGCATTTTTCTGACCGTACCCTTGCGGGACAGAATGTCTCATTTGATAGAGACTTTGTAAGAGCTGCGCTGGGACGCGAAGGACTTCCGTGGGACTTGGCATACCGAACAATTGATACCCACTCTCTATGTTGGATGCATATCGTGAAAAGAGGGAATGCCCCACCAATTGATGCACAACATCGACGTTCTGCACTCAATCTCGATGCGATTCTTCAGTACTGTGGCATCCCAGACGAGCCACAGCCACACAATGCACTTACAGGGGCACTCTCTCATGCGGAGGTTATCTCCCGATTGCTCTATGATAAAAAGTTACTCCCAGAGTTTGAGGAGTTTGATATTCCGTGGCTCTAAGAGCGTGGTAAAATACGCGTATGCCTAAAAAAGATCTTGCAAAGAAAGATGTTGGAGACATCTACGTATCGAATGAACACTGCCGCGTAATGACGGATCTCCTTGGTGATGGCACCAAAGTTGAAGCGATGCAGTCGTGGCGTGTATTTCGCATCATGTCAGAATTCGTGGATGGATTTGAGACGCTTCGAAAATATGGAACAGCGGTTACGTTTTGGGGGAGTGCACGATTAAAGCCAGATTCTCCCATTTACCAAGCAGCAGAAGAGCTTGCCGAGCGCCTTGCAAAGGAATGTGTTGCGATTATTACTGGTGGCGGAGGTGGCATTATGGAAGCAGGGAACATCGGCGCCTTCAAAGTGGGTGGGCAGTCTGTTGGGTTTAATATTGAACTTCCGTTTGAGCAGGCACTTAATCCGTATGTCACAGAATCTAAGGAGTTCCATTTCTTCTTCTCTCGCAAGGTGATTCTTGCATATGCATCTGAGGTTTACATTTATTTCCCTGGTGGTTTTGGGACACTTGATGAACTCTTTGAGATCCTCACACTCGTGCAAACAAAGAAGATTAGTAAGGTACCGATCATACTCTACGGAAAAGAGTTCTGGACACCACTTGTTGATTTCATGAAGAATCACCTTCGAGATAAGTATAAGACCATCTCTCCAGAGGATCTCGATCTCTTCCATATTGTCGACTCTGTGGATGAAGCCTATGACTATGTTATTGGAACACTCCGAGACGATCTCAAAAAGAACGGATACGAGGCAAAGAAAAAATAGCGTATGTACCAAGATGTTCTTGTAACATTTCGTGAAGATTCTCTACCAGACCTAGATACAGTAGTGCTCGGTGCCTTGGAATATTTTGAAGACAAGCCATCGCGTCAAGAACTTCCAGCGCAAGATAAAAAGGTACTCGTGCTGGGGAGTGAGGGAGCCGCTGTGACAGGTCGACTGCTGTACGAGGATAGGAACGCCGTATTTGCTGACGAAAGTACATATGAGGAGACATATGAGGCACATCCTGATATCGAGGCGGTTGTCGTCATCTCTGCTTCAGGGAGTAAGCATGCGCCAGAGATGGTGAAGTATGCAAAGGAAAGAGGAAGTGAAGTCTTTCTCCTTACAACTGCAAAGAGCACTCCTGCAGAGAAGTTGCTTGATACAGAACACGTCCTCGTATTTCCTCGACTGAGAGAGCCCTATACGTACAATGTGTCCACGTATATGGGTATGTTGCTTTCAAAGACGAAAGAGGATGCAGGAGCAATTAAACAGCATGTTGAGACAGTACTTCCTGCACTTCCAGAGAACTTTGGTTCATTTGATGCATTCTGTTTGATCATCCCTCCACAGTTTGATTCGCTTCGAGGATTACTGTTGGCAAAGTTTGATGAACTCTTCGGTCCACGTATTTCTGCTAGAGTTTTTACAACAGAACAGATGAAGCATGCAAAGACGGTAGTGCCATCCCCAACAGAGTGCTTCATTTCCTTTGGTGAACGGAATAAGGTATTCGGTACCAAGGAAACACGCCTCCACATACCACTTCGTGAGCATGCGGGGATTGTCGATTTGATGGCAATGGGCTATGCAATCATTGGACGGATCCAGAACCAGCTTCCACCATATTTCAAAGATAATATTGAGGTGTATGTAAAAGAGGCATCTCGGCTATTTAATACCAAGATTAAGGTTATTGTAGAATAAACGTATGTACGCACTCTTTGACATTGGTGGAACAAAGACACGAGTCGCAGTAAGTGAGGACTTACAGTCTTTTGAGATGCCTATTGTGTATGACACACCACAAGATTTTGAAGAAGGGGTCGCACAATTGATTGAAACAATAGAAGATCTTGCCGATGGTCGGCAGCTGAGTGCTTGTGCAGGCGGTGTACGTGGTGTGCTAGATCACGAGCGTACGCAGATTCATAATGATTCTATTCTCACTGATTGGGTGGGGAAGCCACTACAGAAGCATCTCTCCGAAGAATTAAATACACCAGTGTATCTTGAAAATGATACTGCGCTCGTCGGATTGGGGGAAACATATTACGGTGCGGGTATGGAAGAGGGGATTGTGGTGTACCATACGGTTTCCAGTGGCGTTGGTGGAGTTCGTATCATCGACGGGAAAATTGCACCGAGCGAGGATGGTTTTGAACCTGGGCATCAGATACTGGACATGGATAGGAGTATCCTTGGTAAAGATGTTCCGCATACTCTTGAGAATCTTGTATCAGGTACTGCGTTGGAAAAACGAACAGGGAAGAAACCCTATGACATTCCACAGGATGACCCTGTTTGGGATGAACTTGCACAATATCTTGGATTTGGGCTTAAGAACACTATTCTATACTGGTCACCACAGCGTATTGTACTGGGAGGCTCTATGATCGTAGGAGATCCACGTATTTTGCTTCCAGATATACAGAGACATACCGCAGAAGCACTTGGGGAAGGGCAGCACATGCCTGAAATGGTACTCGCAGAGCTTGAAGATAAGGGCGGATTATATGGATCTATGGTCTTTTTACGCCAAAAAAAGGCTTAAATACGAAGTCCTAATTCTAAATATGGCTTAGAATAAGGGTTTTTATACTATTGACACGACTATTTATCTGTTACATAACTTGACTTTCAAAATATCCATGTTAAAATAGCTCGCGAAGCGGCTTCGGCCGTCTTTTTGTTAGATAAGACACTTGGCTTATTTTATCCAGCGTCATTGCAGCAGTTATTACAGTCACAGGAGCTGCAAATGCAATTCCGGTTGCCGATCAGGCATATGGTCAGATTGAGGTAGCAGAGCACACCATTCTTCGTTCAAAGAACACTGAGGATGTAGTGCGACGATACTTCAGCGATATTCCGGTTATGATCCAGGTAGCACGATGTGAGTCTACCTTTAGACACACACTTGCTGACGGATCTGTTCTTCGAGGAAAGGTAGATTCTGCTGACACCGGCGTGATGCAAATCAACAAACGGTATCACGGTGAGACAGCAGAGAAGCTCGGTCTCGATCTAGAAAATATCTATGACAATATGGCGTATGCTCGGTATCTGTATGAGACGCAGGGTACACAGCCATGGAGCGCATCATCTCCTTGTTGGAGTCCAACAATCGCTATGCGATAACCTTCAACACGAAGACAACAAAAAACCACCCTTCGGGGTGGTTTTTTGTATGAACAAAGGATTATCCTCGTCCAAGTCGCCACGTGTCTCCAGCACCATGTGCTGCCATAAAGAGGAGACCAGCAACAATCGCCATATTCTTAGTGAAAGCGAGTTGTTGTACGGCATCTCCTGGATTATGGAAGATGAAACTAATCACAAGGGTAAAAAGTGCAAGGAGTACCGCAGAGCGACGGAAGCACTTTCCGATAATGATAAAGAGTCCAAGTACGGTCTCGAAAATCGCTGCGAACCAAGCAAAGAATACTGGAGCGCCGAAACCTACGCTTGCAATGAATGCAGCTGTTGCATCAATGCCCTGGAACTTGCTGATACCTGCCATAAGGAACATACCTCCCATCAAAATACGTGCGATAAGAAGAGCGTGTGTCTTCCAGAAACGATGTTGTCCAAAATTGTTCATATTGTCTACGTTACTAATAGATGTACGTTCAGTATATCACGGAAAATAGGAGTCACTTCCTGTTATAATGTTGCTATATGATTGCAAAGATACGCAGACTGTTTGTTCAGTTTTTGGTGAATACGAAGGATGAGGAACAGGGATTTTTGAAACTGTTTATTGCAAAGCGTTTAATCCACGGGGCGGCAACAGCACTTCTTGGTGTGTTTGTTCCTATCTACATCTACACTATTACAGGGGAGAGTTTTTACATCGTTGGGGGATACTACGCGGTTGTCTCCCTTGCGTATGTGCTCATGCTAGTGCCTGGTATGCAGATAATGAATGGGATTGGATTCCGAAAGGCGCTTGTTATTGGAGGGGTCGCGAGTGTCGCAACATACAGTCTTTTATATTGGATGGATAGCGCGGAAGATGTCTGGCTTCTGCTCGGACTCCTTGCAGGATTGACCGTTATCTTCCGTGTATTCCATTGGGTGCCGTATCATGTGGACTTTACGCTCTTTACCAGTGACGGACAGCGAGGGAGAAGTGTCGGTATTACCTATGCCACGATTGCCTTTATGGGAGTGGTGGGTCCAATCCTTGCTGGATACATCATCCAAAACTCTGGATACAATGCGCTCTTTGCTGTGGCCATAGTTTTGTTGGTTCTCGCAACAATCTCATACGCATTTGTACCTGATACCGATGAGAAATTCACATGGACCTTTAAAAGGACAGTGCAGAATCTATTTGCAAAGAAGTATCGTCCAATGACCTCAAGTATGTTTGCGAGCGGTCTTGAGAACACATTCAATCTCATTGTCTGGCCGAT
The DNA here is from genome assembly GCA_019634005.1 of Candidatus Kaiserbacteria bacterium. GTDB lineage: Bacteria > Patescibacteriota > Minisyncoccia > Phycocordibacterales > UBA918 > JAHQWD01. The sequence continues at coordinate 234,986 of JAHQWD010000003.1, read as the reverse complement.
CTTTCTCTATGAGATATTTGATGGGAATGTTTTTGACATTGGAGTAGTCTCAACACTTGTGGTTGGACTCACCATTATTATCCAACTGGGGTTAGGAAGTTACATAGATAAAAAGAAAAACTCTGGTGCAAAGACCCTCCGTATTGGAAGCACGCTCTATGCAGTTGGCTGGGTATTTAAAATATTTGTGCTCTCTATTGCGCAGGTATTTTTCGTAGGTCTCTATCACAGTATTACGCGGATATTTGTCCGTACCCCGATAGATACAACACTCTATGATATGTCTGCTGATCAAGGACACTATGTTGATGAATTTAGTCTTCTTCGGGAAATGTCCGTGCACATTGGTCGGGTACTCGGGCTGGTAATTGTAGTCTCACTCTCACTCTTTGTCTCTATTGAATGGACGTTTATTCTTGCGGCTCTTGCTTCTGTGGCATTAAATATGGTGTATGCAACACGAGCAGTACGGAAAAAGTAACATAGGATTCTTTGATTCTGGGATTGGTGGGCTCACTATCCTCAGCAGTGTTATCACGCACCTCCCAGAGTACAATTATCTCTACTACGGAGACACAAAAAATCTTCCGTATGGAGATAAAAGTGAGGAAGAAATATACCAATATACTGAGGAAGCCATGCGGTATCTTTTTGAGCACGATTGTGCGGTGGTCATTATTGCGTGTAACACTGCATCCGCAGAGACATTACGGAGACTCCAGGATACGTTCCTTGTAGAGGAGTATCCAGATAGAAGGATTCTCGGAGTCATTATTCCAACGGTAGAAGAGCTTATCGAAGGACATGCACAGAGAGCACTCCTGGTGGGGACAAAACGTACCGTTGACTCCAAGAAGTACAATCTCGAACTAGCACAAAGAGGAGTGAATCATATGGAGCTTCTTTCAGTCCCAACACCTGCACTAGTGCCGCTTATTGAGACAGGAAATACCATGCAAGCATATGCCATCCTTGCAGATACCATAGAGAGAAATAGGGGAGTGGATACAGTTGTACTTGCTTGTACGCACTACACACTCCTGAAGAACATGATCCGTCGTACCTACGGAGACTCTCTCCATGTTATCTCACAGGACGAGGTTGTTCCTTGTAAGCTAGAGTCATATCTAGAGAATCATCCTGAGATCAAAAAACAATTAGGGAGGGAAGGGGAGTATACGATGCATCTGACAAAGGAGCGGAAAGAATATACAGTGATGATGTCCCGTTTTATGCCAGGCGATATTCTTGATAAGTTTACATCCATATGAGAAAGCAGCTAACTCTTTGTATCGTTCATAAAAATGATCATGTCCTCCTCGGCATGAAAAAACGAGGTTTTGGAGCGGGGAGGTGGAATGGTTTTGGTGGGAAGGTGGAGGAGGGAGAAAGTATAGAAGAGGCGGTACAGAGAGAAATGAAAGAAGAATGTGGTGTGCGGGTCTCAGATATTCAGAAACACGGGGTACTGGATTTCTCTTTTGCACATAGTCCAGAAGAGATATTGGAGGTACATATCTTCAAGGCAGAAACATTCTCTGGAGAGCCTGTAGAGACTGAAGAGATGAAGCCTCAGTGGTTTAAGACAAAAGAGATACCTTTCACTGATATGTGGCCAGATGATATCTATTGGGTACCCATGTTCCTTGAGGGAAAGAAGTTTAAAGGACGTTTCCACTTTGGTGAGGAGGATGTTGTTTTAGAGAAAGAGCTGGAAGAAATATAAAAAACCGCATGGGGAAGGTGGGTGTCTAATCCAATCCTTCTCTCCATGCGGGGTCATTCTTCTCCAAGAGCACTAGAACAACCTACGGAGCGTCGAGAAGACGCCATTCTGATCTTGCCGTTCATTCTTGAGACTCTACGGAAATGAGGTAGACCAATCTCCTCCACACACACTCGATAGCGAACTATCCACCTACGCAACGATGAGTATGTGTAGATCTACTGTAGCATGTATCAGATGAGATCCTAAAGCCCTCATATAAATTATACACATTTGTTCGTTTTACATATATTGTGCGAATGATACACTATAAATATGTCTACCCACAAAAGCACTACTCCGCTTAAGGATCACATCATCCCCTTCCTCGATTATTGTGAGATTGAGAAAGGTCTTTCAAATAACACACAACGTAACTATCAGCAGTATCTCAATCTCTTCGTTCGTTGGCTTAAAGAAACAAATCAGCCAAACCTCAAGCCTCATGAGCTTACTACGGAACATATATGGAACTATCGTCTGTACATTGCACGTACGTATAAGACGAATCGTGGCGAATACCTTTCTAAGAAGTCTCAGAACTACTACCTTATTGCACTTCGAGCACTTCTCTCGTATTTAGCGGAACGAGACATGGAGACGCTCCCCTCCTCCAAGGTAAAGTTGGCTAAGCAAAAAAATGAAGAGACGATCTCATTTCTTGATGTTCGTGATATTGAAGCAATGCTCAAGGTAGTCGATGTTGAGAAAAAGAATGGATTACGTGACCGTACTATCATGGAACTATTCTTTTCCTCAGGAATGCGTATTTCCGAACTTACCGCCCTTGATATCGATCAGTTCACGATGTTGAAGGATAATGACACGAAACGTACCTATGAGCTCTCTATTGTTGGTAAAGGTAAGCATATCCGTACCATCTTTATCTCCCCCCGTGCCGCCTCATGGTTGCGCAAGTATATAAAGACACGACATGATGTATTTAAACCGCTCTTTATCAATTATCGCTCTAAGGGAGATGATCGGCGCCTCACTCCCCGATCGATTCAGCTGATGATCTCCAAAGTCGCACGCCTTGCAGGTGTCTCTAAAAAAGTGACGCCCCATACATTGCGCCACACATATGCGACTGATCTCCTTGATCACGGTGCAGATCTTCGTTCAGTGCAGGAACTCTTGGGTCACAAGAATGTGGCTACCACACAGATCTATACGCATGTTACAAATAAACGTCTGCGAGATATCCATGAAAAATTCCATGGAGGTAATGATATTAAAAAGGATTAAGAGTACTTTGCATCGCGAATCTTAATGAGTTCCTCAAGTACTGCAGGATCTGTTATCTGCGTGAACCGCTGTGTGTCCTCCACTTTCTCAAAGAACATCTCTTTGGGCCGTGCATAGAAATCTCTGGAATCTAAATATGAGTCTTCATAGAGCGGTCTATAGATGACGGACTCTGTTCCCTCTTCGGTATCCAAAGAGATACCAAGTACTTCATAGGCATAGTTCGCCATGTCTTCGTCTGTGTGTTTGTAGTGATAGTAGAAGCCTTTCATTAGAGTGATGGGAGATAATCTATTGGATTAAGGTATGCGTTATACGCCGCGACAGGGATAGAGACACCTGCCGCAGAACACGCTGTTGCTCCTCTTCCATTTTGTGCGTAATAATCTGCAAGTTTCAATACTTGGACTCCACTAGTAGCGAATACGGTGAAATGAAGGTGAGGGCCCGTAGAGTATCCAGTGTTTCCACTGTATCCAATGATGTCTCCTGTAGAGACAGAGTCCCCTTTATTTACACTGATGAGTGAGAGGTGTGCGTAGAGTGTCGACAGTCCATTCGCATGCTTCAGCAGTATCCATTTTCCATATGAAGAACATCCCCCAAAGTCTGTATTTCCCCATGCAGTGACGGTTCCAGAGAGTGCTGCACGCACTTTGGTACCCGTTGGAGTTCCGAAGTCTACCCCATTATGTCCGCTTCCATTGTATGCTCCAGACTGTGCAAACGCAGTGTTTCCAAAGTACTGGGTGATGTAGATAGAGTCTAGTGGCCAACGAAGTACAGCAGATCCTGCGCTTGGAATAGAATCTGGATCAAGGATGAATTTCAGCTGAGACTCCAAATCTGCAAGCTCTTCAAGGAACTGTGCTTTTGCAGCCTCCTTTTCTGCCAGGAGGTTTTGATAGATCTCCTCCTTTCGTTCTGTTTGTTGTAGGAGGCTGTCTTTCTCTGATTTAGTCACCTCGAGTACCTGCTGCTGGTCTCTGTATTGATTCTTCAGTGCGACAAGTTCTGCTTTTTGCTCGGTACTCTCTGAGTGTTTTTCTTCAAGTACATCTTTGTATGAGAGTAGTTCATGCACCTGATCCCCCATAGAGTCTCTCACCTGCTCTCTTTGTTCTATAGTGTCCCAAAACTCTGTGAGACGCTCATAACGAAGCATAGCGATGATAAGGGAGTCTCTATCAGTCTCATCGATACGTTTCAGGATCTCTGATATAGCCCCTTTGTTACGATCAATGGAGTCTTCGGTATCAACAATTTCAATCGCAAGTTTATTAATGGTGAGATCTGTTGCACTGATTTTATTCTGTGTGTAGGAGATATCGGCCTCCACCTTTCGCTTCTCAAGATTGAGACGATCAATGGTGCGCTGAAGTGTGTCCTTTTCTGCTCCAGTTTGCTGAAGTGCTTCCTGGTACTTTGCAATCTCTGCTTCAATCTGTGCAAGTTGATCATTCTTCTCTTCAATTTGATCACGGAGCTGTCCTATGGACTGTGCGTATACGGGAGTAATAGTTTTTGGTACCAAAAACACGGCAAGTGCTAGGAATAATCCTGCACAAAAAGCCGTGTATTGTGGTTTCATTTTCAGCATTGTTCTCAAATTGTATCACGGACTAACTTTCCTTCGAGGATAGAAAGAGGTTGTCATGTTCATTTTCTAAGCGGACGATTAGTTCTTTTAGAAGACTCTCGATAGTTGGATCTTCTGCAACCTTCGGGAGCTTAAGTCTCTTGAAGACATCAAGCGTGATTCCTTCTTTTCTCCAGGAACGTCCCCTGTCGATATAGATGTTGAGTGCAGGTTCCACCTTATCAAGAGCATAGATGAACTTACTCTCCTGGTCTTCCCTCTTCTCATACTGTTCTATAACAGTATGAAGTTCAGGGAACTCAGGGAATTCTTTTTTCAAACGCTCTGCCGCTTTTTGTTCAGCGTCATGCTTCTGCCTAGCTACCTCATCTGTAATGTGTTGAAATTGAATATCTCCAGCGTAAACTTCAACAAGATCATGGGCAAGTGCGTATAAAAAGAGCTTTTCAAGATCGAGATCAAGCTTATATGTTGAGGAAATATACCATGCCAACATAGCAAGAGAGTAGGAGTGTTCCGTATCATTTTCTACTCTGTCGGTACCTTTTACAAGGATGGCACGTTCTACACTTCTATATTTCTGTAATAATTCTACGAATTGTAGTAGAGAATCCATATTTAAGCATTGAGAAGCACATTCACCGCACGCTGTACACGTGCATACGCTTCTGCAGTCCCGATGATATCAATGATAGCAAAAGGGTCGGGAGATCGTTCACGTCCAGAGAGGGCGACGCGAAGAGGCCAAAGCACCTCTCCCTTCCCTACTTTTTCTGCATACGGCCAGATAACTTCTTTAGCGGCCTCTCCAAAGCTTTCTTCAGGTAATGAAGCAAGCATCTCCGCTACCTTCTGCAGTCTAGGAAGAGCATCTTTTACATCATCGTCATTCTTCCATTTCAGCATCTCTCTTTCTACAGTAGGCTGTGTAAATGCGAAGTCATACTCCCCTTCTTGTGCTGCAGTCTCTATATCTCTTCCAGTGTGAACACGTTCTCGAATGACAGGAAGGAGTCGCATGAGCCTTTCCTCAGAGAATTGAGGGAGAGCGCGTACATCTTCAGGAAGCCATTTGTCTACAAAATCTCTAAAATCTTTATCAGAGAGTCTGAGGAGGTGCTCCCTGTTTGTCCACTGCAGCTTCTCTTCGTTGAATGCACCACCTCCTGTCTGGATTCCATCGAGATCAAAGGCTTCGATAAGTTCCTCTTTGGTAAATATCTCTTGATCAGTACCTGGGTTCCATCCAATAAGAGCAAGGAAGTTAAGAAACGCTTCAGGGAGATATCCTTCTTCCTGATACTCCATAACATCCTTAGCGCCATCGCGTTTTCCAAGTTTTTTCTTCCGATCCGTTCCGAGGATTGGTGGAAGTGTTACAAACTTTGGCGGCTCTATATCTAATGCCTCGTAGAGTGAGAGAAAACGTGGTGTTGAAGAGATGAACTCATCTGCACGCATGATATGGGTCACACCCATGTGGAAATCATCTACAATGTGCGCAAAATTGTACGTGGGGTAGCCATCAGCCTTCATAAGGACGAAGTCATCAAGCGCTTCCTCTCCTGCGTCTAGGTCTCCACGTACTTCGTCATGCCATTCGTATCGTCTGATGTCTGGCACCTTGAAACGGAGAGTAGATTTCTCATCCCACTCCCCCATCTCCTCTGGTCGGTGGTCTCTAAAAAGAAACGGACGGTTTTCTCGCTTCGCTTCTTCACGAAACGCTTGTAATTCTTCGGGCGTGTAAGGGTCTGGATATGCAAGTCCTTTTGCAACTAGTTTTCGTGCGAATGTGAGGTATGTCTCGAGTCGTTCAGATTGGATACACGAACCAAAATCTCCTGGTTTGTCTGGTCCATAATCCCAATCTAGTCCAAGCCACTTCAGAGTCTCTTGAATATGTTCAATAGAGCCTTCAACTTGCCGTGCCTTATCGGTATCCTCTATACGAAGAATGAATTCCCCGCCGTGTTTGCGAGCAAAAAGATATGAGTATAGTGCGGTGCGTACACCGCCGACATGCATAAATCCAGTTGGTGACGGTGCAAATCTGGTCACCACCTTTCTTTCTTTTGAAAACATACTATTCATGGTCTGTTGCAATCTTTCGTAATATATCTGATATCTTCTCTGCCGCGTCTGTCGGTGCAAATGTTTTCGCCTTTAAAGACATGCTCTCGTACAATGCTGCTTCACCCATGATACGGGCTATCTCTGCCGCAAGCAAGCCGTCCGCAAGATTTTGTTCTTCCATGACAACTGCATCAGTCTGTCGTGCGTATGTGTATGCATTGGTGCGCTGATCATGTGCGATCTTCTCTGGTATGGGGATGATAATCGATGGCTTTCCATGTGCTGCAATCTCAAAGATGGTACCGCTTCCAGCACGGGAGACGATAAGAGAGGCGGCAGAATATGCGAGATTCATTTTCTTAGCATCAAGGAATGCTGCTGGAATGTAATATTCCTTATAAGGAGAATCCTTTAAGAGTGCTTCTGCGGTCTGTACTACTCCTTCATAGAGGCCCTTTCCTGTCTGGTGAATAACGGTGTAGTTTGGAAGGAGCTCATCAAGAGACTCCAAGACAAGTGTGTTCACGCGCTCTGCTCCTGAGGAGCCTCCGAGCACAAGAATCATAGGACGGTTCGGATCAATACCAAGTTGTGTTTTTGGATCCACCACATCAGTCTGTAGTGTTTTTCGGAATGGAATCCCTGTTTGTGCGACCTTCTCTTTTTTGAAATCTTCAGCAGTGTCTGCCCAAGAGATGGCTACATACTGTGCAATCCTTCCCCCGATCTTGTTAGAAATACCAGGGTGTACGTCAGACTCATGAACAACGACAGGGATGCGAAGAAACCATGCGGCAAGGACTACGGGCACAGTCGTGTATCCGCCTTTGCTCATAATGGCGTCTGGGTAGATCCAAAAGAGTTTGAAGAGTGCGATAAAAAATCCAAAGAGTACTTTGAAGATATCAACGAAGTTCATGAAGGAGAAGTACCTCCGCATCTTCCCTGACGGACAGCTGACAAACTTTATGTTGAGGGCATCGAGAGACTCTTTGTTATAAGGGTTTGGCCCCATGTAATAGAGCTCTGCCTGTGCAGAGAGGGTGTTTTCTCGAATAGATTCAGCAATAGCAATAAGGGGGTAAAAATGCCCCCCTGATCCCCCTCCTGTGAGTACGATTCTCATGTGTGTATTTTATCACACCCGCTTCTTCTGATACTTACTCACATTCAACACCACACCGATTGCGGCAAGTGTTGCAAGAAGCGCTGTACCTCCATGGGAAATAAATGGAAGCGGGAGTCCAGAGAGTGGTGCCAAAGAAAGCATCGCGGCAATATTTAAAAAGGCTTGCAGTGTAATCAAGGTGACAAACCCTACGGCAAGCAACATGCCAAAGAGATCTGGCGCATGTGTTGCTACCCGAAAACCGCGGAACGCAAATGCGACAAAGAGAAGGACTAAGAGCGTGCTTCCAATGAATCCAAACTCCTCACTGGCCACCGCAAAAATAGAGTCCCCTATCGGCTCTGGGAGGTATTCAAATTTTTGTATACTTTGTCCAAATCCTCTTCCAGAGAAACCGCCAGACCCAATAGCAATGAGGGACTGTTGTACCTGGTAGCTAGAACCAAGAGGATCTGCTGAAGGGTCGATAAAGGTTGTGAGGCGATCCATAATGTACGGACGGCTAAAGGCCAAGATAGCAAGAAGTACTACCGCGGAGACAAACATGATACCAACATCACGTAGCTTCCCTCCTGCAGCGATAAACATGGCGACTGCAGATGCCGCCATGATAGCGAAGGTATCGGTATCAGGCTGCAAGAGCATCACGATGCCCACGAGTGCAAGGATACCTAAAAAAGGCAATGTTCCCTTCAGTACCGTATGGGTATGGCGATACATACCAGAGAGCCATGTGGCCATGTATACAATAAATCCAATCTTCAGAAGCTCTGCAGGTTGAAAAGAGAATCCTCCAATCGAAAGCCAGCGAACTGCACCACCATGCTCAAATCCGAGGCCTGGAACAAACACGAGTGCAGTTAATCCCAGTGTCGCAAGAAAGATATAAAAGGCGTATTTCCGCCATGTACGGTAATGGACAGAACTTGTCACATACATCGCGGCAAAGCCGCCGACAATACCAAACGCAAACTGATTAAACGCGACTGAAGAAAAGCGAGCACCTTCTCGTGCCAGGAGCCCGAGGGATGCAGAAGAAAAGATAAGGAAACCAACAAGAACGAGGACGAGGACGATACCGAAGAGTATCCGATCACTGGTAAGTTTCCGCGCCATAACTATGCAATCGCTGCTAGGATGAGGCCGAAGATGGCACACATGACACTAATAACCCAGTACCGCATGGTCACCTTATACGACGGCCATCCAATGGCTTCAAAATGATGATGTAGTGGTGCGATACGGAGTAGTTTTTTTCCACGCACTTTCTTAGAAAGCACCTGTACGACATTAGAAAGTACGGTCACTACGAGTGGCAGTCCGATGATAAAGAGGAGGACGATACCATTTCCATCACCGAGTGTATCAGTCATAAAGACAATGACCGAAAGCGTCAGCGTCAGTGCCATCGTACCCACTTCCGTCATCCAGAAACGTGCAGGTGGGATGTTGAACCACAAGAATGCGAGTACAGCACCACCTATGGTTGCAGAAAGCGCAGCGATATCAAATTGTTGCTGGAGGAATGCAACACCTGCATATGCAGAGAATATCGAAACAAAGACGCCTCCTGAGAGCCCATCAATACCATCGATGACACCACTTGCATAAAGTGCGTTGGTCATGATCATAAAGAATGGAATGATCAATATTCCAAGATACAGTGTGCCATCAAACGGAATGCTGATAGAGACAACATCAAGTTTGTCATAGAACCACCAACCGATAAGTCCCGAGAGGACGGAGACAAACAGGATACGCATCTTGAGAGAGATTCCCTTCTCTCCTCCTTGTGAGATGTCATAGAGATCGTTCAGGAATCCAACGAGTGCTCCGAGGAAAAACGTGGCAAGTGGAATCCATGTCTGCGAGCGACTAAAGAAATCGAGTTCAGTGAAAATGGTGTTTGGGAAAACAAACTGTGCGATGAATAAGAGACAGAGTGTTATACCAACGCTCCCGACAATGACAAGACCACCCATGCGAGGTGTCTTTGTCTCAAGGTCTTCTGGATGCAGCTTTCCGAACTCTGTTGCCTCTTTCCCGTCAAGGGTCGTCTTCCCTCCTTGTTTCTTCCATACTTTATGTTTGTAAAGGAAGTGTGTGATGATTGGAGTAATCACAATACCAATAACGAAGGCAAGGATAGTTGGGATGAATACTTTAATAATCGATGCTTCCATAATGCTATTGGTTACTCAGTAAGGTCTGTGTTGCTTCTACAAGTTTCTCGACGTCTTCGAACCGTCCGTCGACACTTGATCCTAATACCGTGATCACGATGGGATGATTCAATCCCGCGTCGTACGCTATCGTGAGGTTTCCTCCTGCAAGTGTGGTGTATCCAGTCTTCGAAGCCACCATACCGGGGATATCACGTGTCGTACTGTTTGTATTTGTTGCTTGATAGATGTTCCCTTCACTATCAGCAACGGTGTGGTTACTCAACGTTGTACGTTCAAGAATCTCTGGATAGTTTTGTACAAGGTATTCCATGAGATATGACACGTCACGTGCAGAGCCGTATGACCCGCTCTCTGTCTCAGAGAGATCAAGCCCTGTCGGATTTTTGAACGTCGTGCGCGTTAATCCAATCTCCCGCGCGCGGACATTCATCGCGTCCACGAATGCGTCTACAGTGCTGTCTTGATCAGTAAACACACTCGCTCCTGCTGCAGCAGCGAGAGAGTATGCTCCATCGTTTGAAGAGGTTACCAAAGTTAGATCGAGAAGCTCTTGCATGGAGAACTGTTCTCCGTCACGAAAACCACTATCTCCTTCCTGGCTAATAGCTTCAAGTGTCACTGTTATGGGTGCATCAGTACCCATAATTTCGTGTGCAACCAATGCGGTCATGAGTTTCGTGATAGATGCGAGCGGCAGTCGTTCATCCGCATTTTTTATATATAACGCCTTCTGTTCTTTTACATCCCACACAAACGCAGATTGTGCCCCGAGGCGTACATCACCGAAGATAGATGCGAGTGCAGCAGCAGACTGCTCGACATTTGCGACCTCTTCCTCTTGCGACTCTTCCTCGTCTATGAAAAGATTCGCAAATGCTGCAATCTGTGGAGTTCCAAGAAGAAGGAATAGAATACCAGCAAGAATACCAAGTTGCTCACTCACGGGAAAATGTCGTGGTGCTTCTGCTTCTTCAATAGGCTCTTGTAAGAGTAGTTGTTCGTCACTCATGATGTTTCTGCGTTAAAGAGACTTCGTGTCTCTGAAGATTCTTCTTGTTGTGTCTCAAAGGTATCAAGCGCATCCATGATCTCGGTAAATTGCGGAAGCTCTTCACGCTTTGTGATACCCAAGTGTGCAAGAAGGTCTGGTGTCACACTGTATGCATAGGATCTCCCTGCACTTCCTTCTCTCTGGATTAAACCACGCGTTAGAAGGTTACGCAAGATAAAGCTGGAGTTAACACCACGGATAGAATCTATCTCTGAACGACTCACAGTACCGCGGTAGAGGATGATGGCGAGCGTCTCTGCTCCTGCCTTCCCTATCTCCTTCTTCATCTCATCTTTACGAAGGTTTTCAATGAGCTCAGAGAGCTCTCCTGCAGTTCTGAGCTCTACTTCGGTATCTGTGCTTACAAGGCGTATTCCGCCTTCTGTGAGGCGATTTTGGAGCTTCTGAAGGGCTTCCTGCACCTCTCCTTCGGATACAGAAAACATACGTGAAAGAGCACTTATTTTTACTGGTGCAGCTTTATAGAAAAGTACCCCTTCAATCTGTACGTCGAGTGACATAGGGGTAGTATAGCAGGCATTTAGTCTAGGTTTGTGTGGATTTCTTCAGAAGTTGACTGAATCTATGTTTGACAGTATAAAGTATACAAAGGAGGAAGAATGATGAAGATCTTTTCAGAGGTAATTATTGTCGCCATGGGAGTGACAGCCTTCTTTCTGTTGCTTCTTGCACTGTTGCAGCAGGAGGTTACACACGAAGGGTTTGTGTTTGCCGTGGAAATGGCACTCACCTTCTCTGTTGGGTGGGCTCTTATCTACGGTCTAAAGCGAGAGGACCTAGACTAGAAAAAGGACCGAAGACGCAAAATGCGTCTTCGGTCCTTTCTATATATACCTCGGCACCTCACTCTTCTTTTCCCCTTTTATCTCAATATCCTTAAATCTTTCTGCTTGCTCTACCAGCACACTTCCTTGTTTTACCATCTCTAATACGGCAAGAAATCCAACAATCACATCGGGCTTCTCATTACTCTTGGTAAACTCTTTGAACGAAAGACGCATCTGTCTCTCTACACGTTCTTTAAGGTTGTCCATCATCTCATCAAGCGAGATAACTTTACGTACCCGTACCTTAGGCGGCTCTACCTTCTTCGGGAGTTCCTGAATGACGCTCCAGATTGCTTCTGCAAGGGAAGTTTTTTCTGTATAAGAGTCTGTAATGAAAAGGGGTTCCGTACTTTTACTATACGAGCGCTCGTGCATGATGTTAAGACCAAACGCTTCAGCGACAGCCATACCTGCTTTTCGATACACTTGGTATCGCTTCAGACGCTCCTCAAGGTTATCAATACTCTCCTCCTCTTCCTTGGTTAGTTCAAGGACAGGAAGTAGTGACCGAGACTTAATCAAAAGCAGCGTTGAGGCAAGTGCAATGAATTGGGAGATCTCTTGGATATTCTGCTGTTCCAAGAGCGCAACTTGTGCCATGTATTCATCAGTTACAGAGGCAAGAGATATGTCATTGATCAAAAGCTTCCGCTTCTCGATAAGTTCAATGAGAAGCTCAAGTGGACCCTCAAAAACCTCTGTTTTCACAGAGAAAGAAGGGATTGTTTGTTGGAATGTCTCCTCAGTCACTAGTCCATTGTATCATCCTCTTTTGAGAGCCGTGTATCGATACGATGCATATCACGCGGGAAGAGGGTTGCTTCTTTTACGTTTGCAACATTGAGCATCTTTGCGGTGAGACGTTCAAGTCCCATACCGATTCCTCCATGTGGTGGAATACCGTACTTGAATGCTTGGAGATAGAAATCAAACTTCTCTGGGTCGAGCCCCTTCTCTTTAATACGCTCTATGAGCGTGTTGTAGTCATGGACACGCTGTCCTCCAGAACACATTTCCAGTCCACGGAAGAGGAGGTCAAAGCTACGGGTGTACTCTGGATTCTCAGGGTCTACATGCGTATAGAACGGACGCTTTGATGTTGGGAAGTGTGTCACAAAGACAAAGTCTGAATTGAGATTCTCTTTTGCATACTCGCAGAGGAAACGTTCATCCTCAGGCTCAAGGTCTGGTTCGTTTGTTTTATCCTCCCCCGTCTCTTTTTTAATAAGTTCCTGTGCTTCGCGGAGTGTAAATACTGGGAACTCTTCTGGTGCAAGTGGTGCATCTACTTCTGCAATTTTCAATTCCTCCGCACACTCCTTTGCAACAGTCTCACTGATATATCGCATGAGCTTGGTCACCATACCAATGACATCCGTATGGTCTTTAATGAATCCCATCTCTAAGTCGAGCATGGAGATTTCACTGAGATGACGGGTAGTCGCGCTCTTCTCTGCCCGGAAGGTCGCACCGACAGAAAAAACACGTTCAAAGACGCCAACCATAATTTGTTTATAGAGCTGTGGTGAGGTTGCGAGGAATGCATCCTTATCATAGAAATAGTCCACCTTGAATACTTCTGCTCCACCTTCAGCATCTCCCCCTACCAATTTCGGTGCCTGGAACTCTGTAAACCCTTCTGAGGTAAGAAAATCTCGGTATGCTTTAAGAATCGTGTGTTGTACTTTAAAGATGGCACGTTCTCGTTCTCGTCGAAGCGTAAGTGGACGGTAATCTAAGAGCGTATCAAGTTTCAATTCAGCGTCAGAATCAAATGGAAGTGTGTCTGCCTTTGAAAGGATCTCTATACCAGTGATCTCAATCTCAATATCACCATTCTGTACATCTGCGTTTACCATTTTCTCTGGCCGCTCGTTCACTATTCCCATTACCGAGACAACAGACTCTGGAGAAAGTGTTTTTGCAACCTCGAGCACCTCTGGCTTTCCAAAGACAACACCTTGCACCTTTCCTGTACGGTCACGGAAATCAAAGAACGCCATCTTCCCTTGGTCACGCATAACATCCACGACTGCGCCGATAGATATCTCTCTCCCTTTATGTTCCCTAAGTGATTCAATTAATGTTCGTTCCATATGTCTTTGTTTAAATAATAACGCAAACCGCCCCTACAAATACACTCCGAAAAGTGTATTTGTAGGGGCGATATACGTCGCGGTGCCACCCTACTTGTTACTTCATTCTCCTTGAGGGTTCTAGTAAGACGTGCGTCTGTTCTTCCCCCACCTCGGCAGTGTCTGCTACGTCATTGGCTTGTGTGTAGAGAATATCGTGTATTGGGTGGAAGGTCAACAACATTCTTGACAGCAGTAACCAACTTGGTACTATATGTGTACAAATGCCTTCGGGCTTGCCCTCCTTTGAGGGAGAACAAAAGCAATTAGAGCATGTCTTTAATTGCTTTTTGTATTTTCTTAAAATTTGGTTTCTCTACCCACCCAAGTCTCTGGTCGAGTCTTCTTGTATCAATACATTTTATTTGAGAGATTATTGCAAAGGCTTCTTTCCTTTCAATCTTTCCTGCAGATACATGGTAGGGATTTTCTTTTGTTGATGTGGTCAAAGGAACAACCAGACAAGCATGCTTGCTAAAACCTTTTAATATGAGAACTGGGCGTGCGTAAGCGGTGCCCGTTCCATCCTGCTCAAAACCAACGTTTACGCCAAGACGACACCATCTCACTTCTCTTTGTTTATAAAACAGGATATCCTCCCTTTCTTGGATTTGTTTTTTGTCTTGATTCCAGCCATCGAAATCCTTTTTCATATTAATGATGTAAAAGACCAGTAAAGAGCGCAACAAAAATAACTATACTGACTCAGTATAGTTATACAAATAGAATATCCACAAATCTAAAGGCTTACCCCAATCTTTTTCCGTACATCCTCCATCTTTGCTTCTGCACGTTCTCGAGCCTTCTGTGCCCCAGTCTCTAGTACAGCACGCACATCATCATCTGTGATAGATGCGCGCTTCTCTCGCATTGGTGCGATAACAGCTTCGATGTCTGCAATGAGGGCTTCTTTAAGGTCTTTGTACTTCCCCTCTTTCTCTGCGTAGAGCTGATCAAGTTCTTCTTCACTTCGGAAGAGTTTATGAATAGCATAGACATGCTCTGGACGTCCACCTGAAGAGTCTGTCACAATGCTCATCACTGCCTTCTGTATCTCTTCCTCACTTCCAAAGAGTGGAATGGTATTTTTATAACTTTTGCTCATCTTCTGTCCATCGACACCAGGGACAACACCAACTGCTTCATAGATTTTCTCCTGTGGCGGCACAAATGTCTCTCCGAATGCATTATTGAACTTCCCTGTGGCTTCACGTGCATACTCTATGTGCTGTCTTTGATCCTCTCCCACAGGCACTATCTCTGTATCATAGAGAAGAATATCTGCTGCCATAAGCATCGGGTAGTTAAAGAGTCCAGCATTTGCTTCAAGTCCTTTTGCTACTTTATCTTTGTACGCGTGTGCTTGTTGGAGGAATGGTACGGTGACAAGACATTCAAATATCCATGCAAGTTCTGTATGTTGTGGTACATCAGACTGCTTGAAGAGTACAACCTTCTCTGGGTCTACTCCTGCCGCAAGATAGTCCTTCACGATGTCGATGATATTTTGCCGAAGCAGGTCTCCATCTCGTACGGTAGTGAGTGAGTGATAGTCTACGACCATAAGATGGCTCTCATAATCCTCATACATATCAACAAATGGCTTCAGTGCGCCAAAATAATTTCCAAGGTGAAGTGCGCCTGATGGCTGCAGTCCCGTAAGCAGTCTCTTTTTCATAGTGGTCTAATAGTATCAAACTTTCTACTCCCTTCCAAAGAATGCCAATCCCACCAACGGCGCTACCATCCACCAGAAGAAATTCTCTGCAGGTTCAAAGAGTGTATGTATGAAAGAGCCAGGGGTAATAAACTCGGTTACGGGCACTACGTGGTAACTATACGCAACGATAAGTGCAGAGGCTAAGAGTCCAAAGATCACCTTCTTGCCAAAGTTTTCAAACGCAGACTCATCTTCATCACGTTCAATTACCTTCCCGAGTATATAGATAGAGATAACGAGCAGTACAACAAAGAGTGTAATGGCAGACTGTGCGCTTTCTATGTAACTTTGGTATGGAAAGAGTGTAAAAACAAGAAAGGCTATATAGAGGGACATGATGAGCCCTACGAGCGCACGAGAGCCTCGTACAACTCCATAGCCAAAGCACACACCAAAGATAACAATCCAGAACAACAACTGTTGTGCAGTTGCAATTATTGTTGCGGTATCCATTTAGACATTATATGCCCTCTTCACGTAATTGTTCAACCAATTTCTTCGCACCTCTGGATAACTTTTTCGGTATGTCGATAGAAATTCTTACCAAGAAATCTCCTCGGTTACTTCCCCGCTCGTCTGGAACTCCCTTCCCTTTAATACGTAGTTTCTCTCCATGCTTAATACTTGCAGGGATCTTGATAGAAACATCACCGTCCAATGTCTCTACCGTATACGTTGCGCCAAGGAGTGCATCGGTGAGCTTAATATTCAGAGGAGCGATAAGGTTCATGCCTTCACGCACAATTGATGGATGTTGTTCTACATGCACCTTGATGTATAAATCTCCTGGTGTACCACCCTGGAGTGCCTCCCCTCGTCCAGTCATACGAATCATCTCTCCATTCTGGATACCTGCAGGAATGGCAATATCTATCTGCTCTGCCCCGCGAATGACTCCACGTCCCGCACACTTTGAGCACTTTTCCTTCGGGGCTTTGCCTTTTCCATGACATTCTGAACACGTACGGATAGTTGCCACAGGTCCCATGATGGATTGCCGCGTTTCCCTAATCTTTCCGTTTCCGTTACAGGTCTCGCAGGTAACCATCTCTGTTCCCTCTTTTGCTCCAGATCCAGTACACTCGTCACAGACATTGTCTTTGGTTAGGGTTACAGAACGCTTTACACCAAATACTGCTTCCTTAAATGAAAGCTGTATATCTATTGAAATATCATTTCCACGTGCCTGACGTTGTCCTCCAAATCCTCCACCACCGAAGATATCTCCAAAGATGTCATTGATATCAAACTCTACTCCTTGTCCCTGGAATCCGCCCCAGTTAAATCCTCCCTGTCCAGCACCACCTCCTGCATATGAACGTCCATACGCATCATATTCTGCACGCTTCTTGTCATCTGAGAGTACGGCATACGCCTCACTAACCTCCTTAAACTTTGCTTCGTCCCCTGTCTTTTTATCTGGATGGTACTTTGCCGCAAGTTTACGAAACGCCTTCTTGATTTCGTCCTTAGACGCCTTCTTATCTACCTCCAAGATTGTGTAGTAGTCTTTCATGTGCCGAGCATTGTATAGCGGAATTTTGTTGGTGTCAAAAGGAAAGGAGCGTCCCAATGGGGCGCTCCTTGTGGATGGCGATTTACGCGGTCTAGGCACCGTGTCGGCCGACCCGGAGACCTTCTTCCATCAGCCGGGCGGCTCCTTCAACCATTTCGATTGACCAGACATCGTCGAGAAGTTTTCCCTTCCACGTCCGGCCGTCAGCGGTATATGCGCTGACGTACGCGGTGCAGATCTCGGTTTGATGGTCACAGATGCGGATAACGTCGATTGAGACATCGCCGCTAAAGTCATAGCCCTCGAGAGTTTTCATCCCGCTCGGAAGTTTGACCCGGCTAGACCATCCGGCACTGGCACTGTCTGCGTCAGCAAATTCCATGCTGAAGCCGCGGAAGATGGTCTTCTCAACCTTCGATGTGATGACTGCAGATTTCTGGATGTCGACTTCACAGTTGCCAGCGTTGATTCTGTCAATGGTCGGCACCACAAACATGAAATAGACCCCCGTCAAAAGCAGGATATTGAAGACTTGAAGTCCAAGAAGTTGCAGAAGAACAGGTTTATTAGAGCGCTCAAACATTTTTACCTCCTCGTTCAGTTTGCCCTGTCTCAAGCACATTACCATCAAAAAAATACTGTGTCAACCAATACAAAAAAGCCCCACATCGGGGCTTTTTCACTACTCTTTATCCTCGTCTTTCTTTTCTTCTTCAACTTCTGCGTCCCGCACACCATCTTCTTGTGGCGCCTCTGGCTGTGCCTCAGCCTGTTCTTTCTGCATCGCCTCCCCTATCTTCTGCATCTCTGTAGAGAGTGCTTCAGTTGCAGATTTGATAGCCTCCATGTCTTCTTTATCCTTTACTTCCTTCAGTGCAGTTACCTTCTCCTCAATACCAGTCTTCACTGCCGCGTCCACTTTATCTCCAAAGTCCTTGAGAGACTTCTCTGCAGTGTAGATCATCTGGTCTGCAAGGTTGCGTACTTCAATAATCTCCTTCTTCTTCGCATCCTCTCCTGCATGCTCTTCTGCATCCTTCTTCATCTTCTCAATATCTTCTTCGGTAAGACCAGAGTTTGCCTCAATACGGATAGACTGCTCCTTCCCAGTACTCTTATCCTTTGCAGTTACGTTTAGGATACCGTTAGAGTCCACATCAAGTGATACCTCAATTTGCGGTACACCACGTGGTGCTGGTGGAATACCCTCAAGTACGAACCGTCCGAGAGACTTGTTGTCTGCCGCCATTGGGCGCTCTCCTTGTACGATATGTACCTCTACCGATGTCTGGTTATCTGCTGCGGTAGAAAACACCTGCTCCTTCTTGGTTGGGATATGGGTGTTCTTCTCGATAAGTTTGGTCGCAACAGATCCCATGGTCTCAATACCGAGTGAAAGTGGAATCACATCTACAAGCGTAATGTCCTGCACATCTCCTTGGAAGATACCTGCCTGAAGCGCGGCACCAAGTGCTACCACCTCATCAGGGTTAATAGTTCGGTTTGGTTCTTTACCAAAGAGATCTTGTACCGCTTTCTGCACCATTGGCATACGTGTCTGTCCTCCCACAAGGATAATCTCATCAATATCCTCTTTAGAGAATGGAGATGCCTCAAGCGCACGCTTGGTGATCTCGATAGAGCGGTCAATATATTCTTGCGCAAGCTCCTCAAGCTTTGCACGGGTCATGGTAAGGAGCATGTGCTTTGGCCCTTCTGCTCCTGAAGTGATGAATGGGATGTTAATCTCTGTCTCGCCTGATGAAGAGAGCTCTAGTTTTGCCTTCTCTGCAGCCTCATCAAGACGCTGAAGCGCAAGTTTATCCTGTGCAAGATCAATTCCCTCAGACTTCTTAAACTCTTCGATGAGGAAGCGCACAATCTGCTGGTCGATATCGCGTCCTCCCATGTGTGCGTCTCCGTCAGTTGCCTTTACTTCAATAACGTCATCCCCTACCTCAAGTACGGTGACGTCAAAGGTTCCTCCTCCGAAGTCGAATACGACGATCTGCTCATCCTTCTTTTTATTAAATCCGTACGCAAGTGCAGCTGCAGTAGGCTCGTTGATGATTCGCTTCACCTCAAGTCCTGCAATCTTCCCTGCATCCTGTGTCGCCTTACGCTGTGCGTCATTAAAGTACGCAGGCACGGTGATAACTGCCTCAGTGATCTTCTCACCAATCTTTGCCTCAGCATCCGCCTTAATCTTAGAGAGAATCATTGCAGACACCTCCTCTGGGCGATAGTCCTGCTCTCCCATGTGTACGATAACACCTCCATCTTCTCCCTTTTTAATCTCGTATGGGACAACCTCCTTGTCCTTCTGGACAGCCTCTTCATCAAAGTTGTGTCCCATGAAGCGCTTAATACCGTAAATGGTATTCTCTGGGTTTGTTACCGCCTGGCGCTTTGCAATCTGTCCAACGAGACGCTCTTTCGTCTTTGAAATAGCAACAACAGATGGAGTCGTACGATTTCCTTCTGCGTTCTCGATGATAGTTGGCTCTCCTCCTTCAATCACAGCAAATGCTGAGTTTGTAGTTCCAAGATCAATTCCAAGTATTTTTGACATATTTCGTTACTTAACTCTTAACCCCGACGATAACTTTTGCGGGACGGATGATACGACCTCCTGCCGTATATCCTGCTTGTAAAACATCTACCACCTTTCCCTCTTCTCCAGGAGCGTTGGAGACTGCCTCATGCTTTTCTGGATCAAATGTCTCTCCAGACGCTCCCACCTTCTCTACTCCGTGTCCTTTTAGTATTCCTTGTAACTGTGCAAATACCCCTTCTATTCCTTTCCGCCACTTCTCGTCACAACTCTCCCACGAGGGGTCTGCCATGGCCATATCGAAGCTGTCAGCGAGTGGAAGAAGTGTTTCGATATGCTTCTCAGTGATACGCTCCTTGTCTCTCTCTAACTGCTCCTCAAGGCGACGCTTGCTATTTAAAAAGTCTGCCTTGGTGCGCTGGAGTTCTTCAAGGTGTCCGCGTTTCTCTTCCTCGCATGTTCGAAGCTTATCGCGAAGCGTTTTAAGCTTATCTCCCTCTGCCTCCTCTATATCCTCTATCTCCATATCTTCAGACGGAGCATCTTCAAAAACCTCCTCTTCTGTATGTTTTTCATCTGACATAGCTACTTCCAAAAGTATTTAGTGCTGGCATTGTATCGTGAAAAAAGGGTGGTGTCAAAGTTGGCGCATATGTCCATGCATAGGTTGTTCAGAATGGTGAGTGTAGCAAAGTACCTTGAGGTTTGAAGAAGAATTATCGTCTTTGATACCGTTTATATGGTGCACTTGCAAATGATTGACAGTTCCACACGTCTCACATTTACCACCACGTTCCATGATGATTTTCTCTCTAACCTGTTTCCAGTCAGAGGTGTATTTACCTGTATGAAATGGATGTGTAGGTTTTAGTAAATCTTGTGGCAATTTAAGAGAAAAGAAATACGCAATATCAAACTCACTATAAATTAAAGTTTTCTTTTGATAAGTAGTATGCCCATATCCTTTGAAATCCATTTTTCTGAGACAGTTTTTACAAACGTTCATTTCTCTGAGCTCATCAGAATTACCTCTATTCACTGTAAAGGTGTTGTTATCTACATCATATTTTGGTTTATACCTCCCCCTTCGACCGAAGTCCTGCATGGTCTCTAGAGTGCTACACCAACAAAAATGATATTTGTATTCTCTATCGCTATCTCTCCAATTTGCAGCTGCTTGATCGTAAATAAACAATACAAATGGTCTTCCTTCTGCATCAATAAACGGGTGTTCTGATTTAAATGTCTCACGTAACTTGCGTACCTCAGACCACTCAATACCATTTGCACTAAATTTCTCATGTCTTACACGATTTTCTTTGTTCAGAAAACTGAACTCAGCTTTCTCCGCACCAATTGTATCTAGAACAAGTCCCCATCCATTTGTATCAATAAGCCGTTTTTCCATGCTTATTTTTTATCAAGAACAGTCTGCATCATCTTCTGCAGGTAGCTATAGTCTTCGACTAGTTTTTCTGAGATACCTTTTAAGTTTTCTCCTAGTTCAGTGATATTTTGCTTAGTAATCTCACTCATTTCATTTCGAATTTTCTTCCCGCTATCTTCTAAGGTGTCTGCAAGATTCTTGAGTCCAGTCATTGAGGCTCCGATTGTTTCCAGGGACTCCTTCAATTTCTCTGCACTAGCATCAAATTCTTTAGCGCGGTCAGTAAACGTCGCGATAGATTCTGAAGATTTATCTACAGACTCGCTTGTTTTT
Source organism: Candidatus Kaiserbacteria bacterium (assembly GCA_019634005.1). Lineage (GTDB taxonomy): Bacteria > Patescibacteriota > Minisyncoccia > Phycocordibacterales > UBA918 > JAHQWD01. Next base: position 213,438 of record JAHQWD010000003.1, on the reverse strand, counting down.
GTCAGCATTTCAACAGAAACTGTAAGCTGTTCGCGATACTGATCTTGCCAGACAACAAGATTTTCAACTGCCTCACTAAGTCTCTTGAAGTTCTCCCCCAACTGGTCATTAATTTTTGCATTGAAATCCTCCATGACTTTTTCAACTGCTTCAACCAGAGCCTTCATGTTGTTCTCTGCCATCTCTTTTGCAAAGTCATCAAAAGATTTTTTGAGTTCGTCCTGCTTGTCAGTAACACTTGTTCTTAACTTTTGAACTTGAGTTATGAGTGTCGTATCATTTTCTCCGGAAATGTTCCCATTTAGTGCCTTCATCTCTTCAAGCATTTCAGCAAGTAGTTCAGACTCTTTCTTGTCCTTTGGATCAATTGAAGATTGGTCAGGTTCAAATTTTTCTGGGAAAAGGCCTATGTACAGTGAATAACCCATCCCAACCACGGAGGTGGCAAAGGCAAATTTTAGACCATCAAGCAGTAACGGCACAGATTCTGCTATATGAGCTGTATCAAAGTTATATAGAGCAACTAAAATCCCAAAAAATGTTCCTAAGATACCAAGACCAGTTGCAAGCATTTGCCCCTCTTGGACGCCTCTAAAACGATACTTATAAGGCATGTACAGAGTAAATAGTATCCACGCGGGTATAAAGATAAAAGTAAAGAGATCCATATGCTAATTGTTATTTTTTAAATTATCTATAATTTGCTCAACAAGTTCTTGACTATTCGTAACGATACGGAATTCAACCCTTCTAGACTTCACGTCTACGTCTCCCTTAGATTCAAAGGTGAACTCGCCCTCACTATCTAGAGTTCGTCCATTTCCCAGCCCATTGGAAGTAAACCAAAACTTAATCTTTTCCTTGTTCTCTGAAGGCAAACTCGAGAAGTAATCACTTGAGAATATGTACGCAAGCACTGCGTTAGATCTTTCTTGAGAGAGTTTTATTGTAAACAAATAATCGCTCCAGTCGGCAGTATGTCCTTCAATACGCACTTCTTTAATTTTTTCTGAATACTTATCACTATTAACTATGTCTAGATAACTTGGAATGAATTCATTAAGAATTTCACGGAATGAGGGCGTGATATTCGAACTCAGGTATCCAAAAAGTACATCCGGGTTTTCAAACTTAATGGTCAGATCCTCCGATATTTCAATACCCCATTCGCTACGTTTATCACCAAAAGATTTCTCCAATTCCTCATATATTTCTAATCTGGTGTTTTCAAACTCTGTAATTAACTCAGTTCTCTTAGACTCTCTCTCTGATACTTGAGAAATGGTAATAATTGCAATTAGCAAAAAGACTAGCATGAGACCAGTCATCATGTCTGAGAGTGATATCCAATTAGAAGTTTGTCGTGCTGACATTCGGTAGGTAGTTTATTGTTAAAAACGTCCTGCGTAAGGTTAGTATCAGCGCAACTTGATAAAGTGAATCATAACACATCTTTAGATATATAAACAAAAAACTCCCTCTCGGGAGCCTCTCGTCTATCGCTTAGACCACGCTGGCTTCTTACGAGCCTTGAGAAGTCCAAACTTCTTACGCTCTACAGAACGTGGGTCTCGCTTAAGGAATCCTTCCTTCTTAAGCGGCACACGTCGGTCTTCCTTTTCTTTCACAAGTGCACGTGCAATACCGAGCCTGATTGCCTCTGCCTGTGATGAAAGTCCCCCGCCGTGTACTTTCGCAGTGATGGTGTAGTTATCAATACCTGCATCCTCTATCTTAAGCACGCTCTCTACGTCAGTAGTATGTGCCTCAAGTGAGAAATACTCTGCAAGTGGCTTTTCGTTCACCACGATGCTCGTTTCGTTCGCAGGAGTGATGCGGACACGCGCAGATGCGGTCTTTCGTCGTCCTACAGCCTCAATGTATCGTTTTTCTGCCATATAAATAATTACTCGGTTACGGTTAGGTTTTGCATACGAAGTTTATGCAGTTTATTCTTTGGAAGCATGCCAGAGATTACCCGACGTACTACCTCAGCGTACCCACGACGCTCCGCAAGATGTCCAAGTGTCTCCACCTTACGTCCACTTGGGTATCCAGAGTATGTCTGGAATTCTTCCTCTCTACGCTTCTCAGAGATATCAAGCTTACTTGCGTTTAGAATAGTTACAGATACAGGAGTAACAACATTCTTTGCGAAGTCTGGCTCATTCTTTCCAAGAAGAATAGTAGCCACTTCAGTTGCCATACGTCCAAGACGCTTTCCTGTTGCATCAATTGTATATTCCTTTTTCTCCATAGTCGTTTCCATATTACGCAACAAACTCGATTACCGCCTCGTCACGTCCAGCAGTCGTGCGACCCATCTTAATAATTCGTGTATAACCACCATCACGCTCCTTGTACTGTGGTGCAACCTCAGTAAAGAGCTTTCCAAGCACATCGCTCTTTGGCTCTCCAAGACGTGAAGCAATGAGACGACGTGTTGCAACCGTATCCTCCTTTGCAGTGGTTACCATCTTCTCAATGTAGGGACGAAGTTCTCGTGCCTTAGCCTCAGTGGTCTTAATCTTACCGTTCTCGATAAGCTTCAAAGCAAGACCACGCATAAGGGCTGTCTTTCCGCGGCGTGTCCGTCCAAGTGTTCTGTTGTTATTGTGGTGTCGCATACTTCTAAACGTTACTCCTTAAGACTTGCTCCGAGTGAAGAGAGTACCTCCTCAATTTCCTCGAGTCCTTTGTCTCCAATACCGTCGAGCGCAAGAATATCATCTTTTTTCTTTCGCACAAGTCCCCCGATGGTTCGGATGCTCGCATCCTCAAGTGCCTTAAGGGTACGTGCAGAGATATCAAGTGTCTCAATACGTGTCTTCAAGGTATCAGAGTCCACCTCTTCATCCTCAGAGTCAGCATCAGTTGCTGGTTCTTCTATCTTTGGAGCCTCTGCTACCTCCTCCTGGAAGCCGATTACAGCCTTCAGCTGGTGAATCATGATCTCAATCGCGTTCTCAAGCGCCTCACGTGGAGAAAGTGTTCCGTCAGTCTCTACCGTCACACGAAGACGGTTGTAGTCTGTACGGTCTCCCACACGCATGTTCTCCACCTCGTAGTTTGCACGACGGATTGGTGTAAACACTGCATCAAGTGCGATAGTACCAATATCTACCTTATCCTTCTGGTGTACCTCACGTGGCACGTACCCAAGCCCGTGCTCTACGGTCATCTCAATCTCAAGTGTCCCAGTCTTTGTTGTAATCTCAGCAATTGGCTGCTCTGGATTCAAAATTTCAATCTGTGATGGAGCGTCGATATCCTTTGCAGTCACCACACCAGCACCCTTTGCTTTCAGTGTCATGGTAAGAGGCTCTTCGCTGTGTGAGGCAATACGTACACGCTTAAGGTTAAGGAGGAGTGTGATCACATCCTCTTTAATACCTTCAAGTGTAGAGAACTCATGCTCTGCACCAGTAATTTTCACCTGTGTAATCGCTGCCCCTGGAAGAGATGAAAGGATAATACGACGAAGAGAGTTACCTAGTGTGTGTCCGTACCCTGGGTATAGTCCGTCAATCTCAAAAGTCCCCTGAAATCCTTCTTCAGTTACAACGCGTGGCTTTGATGGTAGTGTGACATTTGTTTCCAACATAGTGATTTTTTGGTTAGAGCAATATAATTTCGACTATCGACTGTAGTACTCAAGTACGAGCTGAGGATCAAACAGTGCCTCAGAAGCCTCAAATACTGGTTCGGCCTTCTTCTCGCCGCTCATCTTCTTTACATCAAATGAGAGCCAGTTTGGTACACCTGCTGGTGTGTGATCATCCGCAAGTGTTGTAAAGAGTCCCTTCTCCTTTGAACCATCACGCACGGTAATGGTGTCCCCAATACGCACCTGATGTGATGGTACAGAGAGTTTGCGTCCGTTTACGGTTACGTGACCATGTACCACCATCTGACGCGCCATCTGGCGAGTTTTTGCAAGACCAAGACGGTACACAACGTTATCAAGACGAGACTCTAGACGTGCGAAGAGGTATGCAATCGGCTGGTGTCCCTTTTTAGAGATAGCGTCATTTACGTACGTGCGGAACTGACGCTCTGCAACGCCGTAACTGAAACGCATCTTCTGCTTCTCAGTCAACTGCTTGCTGTAGTCACTCTTCTGCCCTGGACGACGCTTCTTCATGCGTCCTCCACGAGCCTCAGAAAGTGCAAACTTCTGTGTCTGTGTCTTCTCGAAGATTGGTGCTCCAAGACGCTTTGCAATTTTAAATTTTGGACCTAGTTTCATAATACAATTGATTACACACGACGTGCCTTAGGTGGACGCGGCCCGTTATGTGGCACAGGCGTCTTATCAGTAATAGAAGTGATGTTGATTCCGTGGCTCGAAAAACCACGAAGTGCAGACTCTCGACCAGCGCCTACTCCCTTCACCACAACCGCAGCCTCTTTCATACCCATCTGCACCGCTTTCTCTCCGATGATCTCTCCTACCTTTGCAGCTGCAAAGGGTGTACTCTTTCGAGATCCACGGAAACCAAGTGCTCCAGAGGATGCTGCGATAAGAGAATTTCCTTTCGCATCAGAAAGTGTCAGGAGTGTGTTGTTGAAGGTTGCGAGGATGTTGAGAATACCAGTCGCCACTTTTTTCTTAGGCACACGATTAAGCGCACGTGATGTTCCGCTTACGTCTGATCCTCCTCCTTTTTTAATAATTCGTTTCTTACCCATATGTCATTCGAAATATAAATTGCTCAAATTTTAAGTCTTTTCAAGCTTACGACGACCACTTCCCATAGTTTTCTTAGCACCCTTCAGTGTACGAGCATTGGTCTTTGTACGCTGTCCACGTGCGGGTAGACGACGTGCGTGACGACCGCCACGATATGACTGAATATCCTTCAGACGCTTTACGTTTGCACTGGTCTCTCGCTTGAGTTCTCCTTCGATAGTGAATGACTCGATCTTTTCGCGAACTTTGTTCTCATCTTCTGTAGAAAGACTATCTGGCTTTGCGGTCGGGTCGATATTGAGTTCTGCAAGTAGATCAAGCGCACGTGAGCGACCGATACCGTAAACAGCCGTGAGTCCATACCCAAGTTGCTTTTCGTCTGGAATGTTTATACCTGAAATTCGCATATCTTAACCTTGTCGCTGCTTATGGCGGGGCTTCCGCTTGTTAATAACATAGACTCGTCCGCGTCGGCGAACGATCTGGTCGTCAGGACTCATTTTTTTAACAGATGATCGTACTTTCATAATCTAAAGTCGTTTGGTAATGCGTCCCTTGCCTCCGTATGGATCTGGAACAATTGCTACCCTATCTCCTACAAGCACGCGGATACGAAACCGACGCATCTTTCCTGCAAGGTATGCAAGAGAGAGTTCTTCTTCGTCATCCAGCTTAACGCGAAAAAGGGCATTAGGAAGTGCCTCTTCGACAGTGCCGTAGACTAGTTCTTCATTTTTGTTCGCTTGATCTTGCATCAAACGAGGGTGAGTTTAGCAGAATAATGAAATACCGTCAACATAAATTATTCAGGAATAGTGGTCTCAAACGTAATGTCGTCTGAATTGTCAGGAAAGGACTTCCTCCAGAATGGATGAATCTTTGCTTCTGCCCGCAAGATTGCTGGATATTCTGAAAGTACTGAAAGCAGGAGTGCACGAGAGACCCCTGTTAAATCTTCACGAAGTGCTGCTTCATCAAACTGCCAAATGAGTGTTGCTTTACCCGCGAGTGTGAACGAAATACTCGCTGCCGTACTGATATCAGCAACCTGTGCAGTGTCTTCTCCATACGTGAAGGAAAGAGAATCTATATTTTGCAACAATACTGGCTCATCTTTGTAATCAGCAATAGTATTCTGTGCAACAAATTGTGCAAAGCTCTCATCTTTGAAGAGTGGTACTACAAGACGTACACGTTCACGGATGGTTGCCTTCCCTTCTCCTGCATCTGCTGAAGGAAGTGTGTCGTACGCAAAAGTTACCGCATCGTCAAAGAGGGTGAATCCAAGTGGTCGTTCTTCTTCAAGACGAACACGAAGTGCTTCTTCAAGCTCTCCATGAAGTGCTGTCTGTGCTGTTGTAAGGTCTCCTCCGTCAATCAAATACTGTTCTCCTTCAAATCCCCCAGTAAAGGCATTAGTAGACTCTGCGTACATGCGGTCATACTGGTCAGATCCTTCAAGTCCAGGAATGGTGAATCGAGACGGACCGATATTGTACGCTTCACCTGGTGCATCGGCAAAGACCTCTGCTTCAATGCTCCCAGCAATAGTATTCCCCTCACTGTCTTTTGTTATACCAGGTACAACGACAGATTCTTGGATACGATAGATGAGTCCTTCTGGAGATTCAAAACGAGTGTTCTTAATCAGTCGCTGTACACTCGTACTATATTCATTGTAGATAGTAATGGTTCCTGTCGCCTGCTCAGACACTTCCTCAGAACCAGAGACAGACACTTGCCGCTCTCCTTCTGCTTCAAGTGTGAGAAGCTCATATGAAAGACCACCTGCTGTATCTGGTGAAGCGGTCACTGCAGTATCAATAGTGACATCCTGTGTCTTTGGTGTAATTTGCACGGTCGCACCACCAAGTGCTCCTGCAATGAGGACAGCAACAACAATAATCAATACCGCAACTCCTCCAACAAACAATGGTGTTCGATTCTTTCCACTACCAATACGACCATAGGTTGGTCGAGGCTTCGGCTGCCGTGCTGGACGCTCCGCTCTTTGCGGTGCCGCCATACTTCCCTCACGCATAGAGCGCGGCCGACGAGGCTTCCTATCAGATGGTTTGATATCCCCAAGATTCCATTTCTGTGACATATATCTAGTATAGCGTTATATCTCTATTGTGTCCTCTCTCCCAGTTTATCTAATTTGTGGAAAAAATGTCCCGCAATACGAAGCGGAAGCGGTATTTCTGCACCGTCTACATGATCCATAGTGATATCTTCTGGCACAAACACAGTTGAAGATTCGCCTATAACCTCTAAAAGTGTCTCTTCACAGAGACCGACAAAGGCGCCACGAACCTCCTCAGGTACCAAAACCATGGTTGTACGGGGAATACGAAGGTGTTTTTCAATCTCAATAAGTGCCTCACGGAGTGTTCGCCCATATTCCCACAATGCTTTTTGACACTTTGCACGGTCTTCTTCTGAAGCAGTTCCTTCAATAAGGCTCCGTATATGTCGTGTTGTATGCCTACCCCCTATACGAGCATCCTCCCACGGTTGTCCCATAATCGTGCTACTTCCTGTACCGAGCACTGTTGCGTAACGCAATGTCCCATTGATAATGACGGCTACCTCAGTCGCTTCGTCAGCGATGGTGATGATGCAGAATGAACTGAGATCTGGATATGCCTCTGCTAATACTCTGTACGATATGTACTGACACGAGTGGAGTGTCACGGGTACCTCTGGAAATGTTCGCTCCTGAATTGAAGTAATGTCTTTTGAGACTTGTTCTGGCGCAAGGCCTGTGTAATGACGGAGCATGATCTCTTGCCCCTCCATACCGAGTGGATCTTCAGTAAGTTTCCCGTCCACCTTCGTCTCTACAACCGCATGCTCGATGATGTCAAAGTCAAAAGCATGTGCAATGTCATCTTCTTTATATTCTTTCTCCAGCTTTTTCTCCAAGGTTTCAAAAAGGGATTCTAAGAACTTTGTATTCACGGTAAATGGTGTCACATCCCTATAGAAGACCTTCCGTGTTGCAGTCCGAGACCAGGGTGGACGAAAGACAATCAATGTACGTGCAAGTGAGGATTCTATCTCTCCATGTCTCCTCAGTGCACGGAGACCATCTGTATCAAGCGCACGGTATGCTTCACGAAGTGTTCTTCGTACCTTCCGAATCCGATCTTCAACGGTCATTGCATACGACAAATTCATCTGGAAAGAATCCGTATAGAGACATCGAGGATTTTCTGTCCCTTCAGTAGACTCAATCAGCGCTACATCGATCTGTGCTGAACCGATATCTATGATGAGACCGTAGCGGACGTCATTAAACATGTATTAGATTATACACCTAGATTTTCTCTTGAGAGATTACTTATTCAAGTATCGCTTTAATACGTCGTACTCCCGCAGATGAAGAAGATTCTTTTACAATCTTAAATGTTCCATCAATGATTCCCGTGTTTTCTACATGTGGCCCACCGCACAGTTCTCGGGAGTATACATTCCCCGCTTCATCTTTTACGGTATACACTTTCACCTCGTCTGGATACTTATCCCAGAAACTTCCTTCCACTGTTGGATCACTCTCTGCATCAGTCTTTGTCATGGTCTGGGTTGAGACACTAGCCCCTGCTTTAATAGCAGTATTTACGTACTCCTCTACTTTTTCTAACACCTCTGCAGACACTTTTTCTGGGTGGGTGAAGTCAAATCGGAGTCGTTCCCCAGTAATATTAGATCCCGCCTGGTGCACATCATCCCCTAGCTCTTTACGAAGTCCTGCGAGCAAAAGGTGGGTTGCGGTATGATATTGCACCACCTTTTCTGAATGATCCGCAAGTCCACCCGCAAACTTTTCCGCAGCACCTGCGCGCGATGCCTCCTGATGCTTCTTCATTTCCTCCTTAAACCCTTCCATATCCACCACGTGACCTCGCTGTACCGCAAGCTCTTCGGTAAGCTCCACAGGGAATCCATAGGTAGTGAAGAGAATGTATGCTTCGTATCCCGTAATATCTCCGTGAGCTAATTTCTCAAAGTGTTTGAGACCTTTCTCTAGAGTCTTTCGGAATTGCGCTTCCTCAGTGCGGATAGTTTCAATAATCTGGTCTTTCTGCTCTCCAAGATTTGTATAGTGACCCTGATATGTCTCGACAACGCTTTCTGCAAGATCTGCGAGCTTTCCTTCTCCAATACCAAGTGTATCCGCATACCGCACACTTCGACGAAGGAGACGTCGCACAAAGTACCCCTGCTCTGTATTTGATGGCATGACACCATCCCCAATCATGAAGACAGCACCACGTATATGATCACAGATGACACGGAATGGAACAAGATTATCTTCATAAGATTTCCCAGAGAGTGTTGCGATCTGTTCAATAACATTTGAAAGAAGATCCACCTTAAAGACATCAGACTCCCCGAGTGCTGCTGCGGTAATACGTTCTAAGCCACCACCAAAGTCCACGTTCTGCGCAGGAAGCTTTCCGAATGTTCCGTCTTCTTGCTTCACGTATTCCATGAAGACGTTGTTTCCAATCTCAAGGAAGCGTCCGCAATCACAGTTTGGATGACAGTGTTCTCCAAATGCAGGATCATGTTCTGTACCGAAATCATAAAAGACTTCAGAGTCTGGTCCTCCTGGCTCTCCAGCAGGCATATTCTCTGGCTTTCCTGCCCTACTCCACCAGTTCTTTGATGCGTCGTAATAGAAGATACGTTCTCCTTCCCGCATACCACGCTTCGCTCCATCTTCTTCAGATCCCATACGTGCAACGCCGTCACTAACCCCTTTCTCTTGAAAGAGTTTCTGCCAGATAGCAACAGCTTCATCATCTTGGGGCACATTGTTCTCTTCATCTCCTGCAAAGACGGTTACGTAGAGATTCTCTGGATTCAGACCGATCTCATCTACAAGAAAACTATAAAACCATGATATCTGCTCTTCTTTAAAGTAGTCTCCGAGAGACCAGTTTCCGAGCATCTCAAAGAAGGTAGTGTGTCTATTATCTCCCACCTCTTCTATATCCTCAGCACGGAAACATTTCTGAGAATCTGCGAGTCGTGTTCCCTTTGGGTGAGATTCTCCCATTAAATATGGAACGAGTGGCTGCATACCACTTCCTGTAAAGAGTGTGGTGGGGTCATTCTCTGGAACAAGGGCAGCAGACGGAATAACCGCATGATTCCGCTCCTCCATATACTTTAAAAACCGTTCTCGTATTTCATTCCCAGACATAGATTCAGAGTATAACAAAGATATGCTTATTGCACAGCGGGGGCGGCTATTTCAATAAAGCACTCAGCAATCTCACAGAGGAATGAAAGTGTTCCTGTATAGAAGAACATTTCAAAGAGATAGCCAACAACAATGAGGAGGAGTCCGATAAGCGTAACAGTCTGTTCTCTCTTGATGGAGCGAAGTACCACGTTATCAATATGATGCTCATGAAGAATACCGAGATGTACACGGAGTACCGCAATACCGAGCATGATCTTTCCAAGAACACCGATTGTAAGTCCAATGAGTAACAAATTCATACGGTCATTTTACTAACTTTTCACCCGCTGTGTTTCAAGCCATTGTGCATAGGTCTCTGCCATATCCTCAAAACTCTTCTTATTAGTCGCAACCACCTTCTTTCCATGAACCATTTTGATGGTGGCATTGAGCTTTACCACCTTCTTTCTGTCAGGGACAGTTTCAAGTGTTTTGATACGCTTCTTTGCTCGGTTAAGAATTTTCTCAAGCGGGAGCGTAATGTTCTTGATATACGCCGCAGGTGTTAGCTTTTTCCCTGTTGCACGCCGCACACACTCCTGAAGTGGTAGTGCAGACCCGTACTTCCACATAGCTTTCATTTCTTTTCCAACACGTGGGTTGTCGACAATGTACCCATACTTTTTATAAAAATACTCTCTCCACTGTGCGACAGAAAGTAGTGCAAGTCCGTACCCGTGATACGAACAGGAACTTTCCCAAGAATAAATATGCGGGATACTGAGGAGTCGAAGGCTTGGTACCGCAGTATCGGTATACTTTGTAAATACTTCCTTTGCGATCTTCAAAACTTTTGTCTTTGAGAGTTTTTTCTCCTCATAGATGCGTCGTTCAAACTCCATAACAGATGATATGCCATTCATTGAAAGTGGATTCAGTGCATGGAGTTTACGCACCTCTCGTTCATAGAGAGAGAATGGATATGTTTCTCTCTCAGCATTCTTTGCATACCGAGAAGCCCACTCGACGCTACTCAGCATAGAGTCAAGGAACATAGACTGTGTCTCTGCCCATGCAGTAGATGCTGGTGGGTACTCATTGTTGACACAGGCTTCCGTCTCTTCGGTATTAAGAAGGTGCGCCGCATGTCCTCCTTCATGAAAGAGTGTGTTGTATCCATCCTCAGCAGAACCAACCTGTCCGTAGGTTACGTTACACGTAAAGTTCGCTGATCCAGGAATACGCTTATTTTTTTCAAAGTACACAACATCTGGCCAGTGACAGAATCCATTCTCGTACTTCCCTTTTCGATCGAGAAGATCTAGTTGCAGTGTGCCACCTTGATATGAGATGCCCAATCGAGCAAACGATGTCCCCCAGCGCGTGAGTGCCTCCTCAAATGGAAAGTACTGATCAGACTCTTTCGTGAAGTCTCCTGCGAGAAGGTACCCCCTATTCCATGGCTTTCGGAGTCCTGGCATTTTTTTCTCCATTTTCCGAAGATCCTTGAAAGCATACTTTGTCTTCTCATAGATGGTGTCAAATATCTTGAAAATCTCCGCCTTGCTCATTCGCTCCTCGACATATGCCTTGTATGCATAGAAATCTTCGTATCCAAGCTCTTGTGCATACTTATTCCGTAGTCCAACGAGTTCTATGAACTCTTCAACACACACCTGTGCGAGTCCTTCAAGTGCAACGAAACATGCTTTACGAATCCGCTCATCATCATGTGTGGTCATGATGTCCTGCATCTGTGCACGAGACGCACGAACAAACTTCTTTGTCTTTGGATGAATGTATCCTTCTTTCCTGCTTGTCTGTTTCTTAAGTATTTTTGTCTCAAGCTCTGTAATCTCTGCAAAAAGTGGCTTGAGATGTTCTGGTGTTTGAAATGTTTCAAAGAAATGTGCCCATTGCATCAGTTTCTTTTTCTCCGTGCCGTTTGCTGTCTTTAATGCCTCTTGTACAGCATGTGCACGCTTTGTATCAGTGCGAAACTTCTCTCGAGCAATCTGCGCTTTCTCAAACTGAGGATCAATACTGTGATCACCCATGTATGACTGCCAGAAAAGCTTCTCGTAGCGTGTGTGCATACGCCGAAAATCTGTATTAAGTGTCTGGAGAAGTGTCTTAGCGGTCTTCATTGAGTGCAAATTTCTTATATTCGGTAAATACGTGGTTGAATTCGTGCACTATATCATTCTTCAACCGTCGATTCAAAATATTGCTCACTGTCTGATGGAACCATACCTGATCCTCAACAGATGGCTTTGCAAGCTCTCTAAGGAATCCTTCATGATTACCATAATATCCTTCAATGGTGGAGCGCATGTTGTGAATCTTGTCTGCACAAGAGACCATAAGCGCTTCTTGCGGCGCTTCGGTAAGCTGTTTTGCATACGCTTTCTTACGCTCTTTCCACGGACCCTTTTCTCCTTCGGTTTGTTCTGAGACCGCACGAACTATCTCAAAGACCCGTCGTCCAAAGTCTTCACGGAGCTCTTCTTCACTGTACTCGGTATCTTCAAGCGTGTCGTGCAGGAGTCCTGCAATGATCACATCCTCATCATCAGTGTAGTCTGAGAGAATAAACGCGACTGCAAAGAGGTGTGTCACATATGGAAGTGGCACAGGCCCTTTCCGTACCTGTGTACGGTGGAGTAATGCCGCGGCACGTATTGCTTGTTCTATACGATATGAATACAACATACTTCATCACATAGTATCACAGCCAATCGATAGGTTTCTGTCCACGCTCCTCCAAATACATATTTGCCTTGCTAAAGTGCTTACACCCAAAAAATCCACTATGTGCTGAAAATGGTGATGGGTGTGCGGCCTCAAGTACAAGATGCTTCTTTCGGTCAATGTGTGCACCCTTTGCTTTCGCGTAATTCCCCCATAACATAAATACCAGTCCCTCTCGCTTTTCGGAAAGTCTCTGGATCACTGCATCAGTAAAATCTTCCCACCCCTTTCCTTGGTGTGATCCAGCCTGCCCCGCACGCACAGAGAGTGTCGCATTCAGGAGGAGCACTCCCTGTTTCGCCCATCGGGAAAGATCTCCGTCTGTATGTATTATTTCACCAATATCATCCGCTATCTCCTTACAGATGTTTTGTAGAGAAGGAGGTAGTCGCACATCCTTCCCCACGGCAAACGAAAGTCCATTTGCTTGTCCTTCCCCGTGGTATGGGTCTTGCCCAAGAATGACGACCTTCACCTCATCAAATGGACAGAGTGCAAATGCTCTGAATATATTATTCGGTCGTGGATACACTGTCTGTGATAGATATTCTCCACGCACAAAGTCAGTAAGCTCTTTGAAATACGGTTTATCAAACTCCTCTTTGAGTTCCTTTTTCCACGATGGATTAATGTCTACCTCCATAGTAACCCTTATGCACGTTTACCCATCTTGCGAGCCGCATCTTCAAGACGACGTTGTCTCTGACGGAGATCAGTATTCATACGTTGAATAAGATTCTCCTTTTCCCGCAGATCGGTATCCACCTTTCTTTTCTCGGATGTTTTTTGACGAAGCTCCGCCTTTGCTTTTTCCTCATCTCTTGCCAGCCGAGAGAGCTCTGTTCGTATTCCCTCAATCTCTTTGCGAATCTGACTCTCACGTTCTTTAAGTTCCTGCTCTTGCTGATCGTCTTGAGCAATCCGAGTCTCTAATTCTTTAATATACTGCGGTATCTCACTGGCACGCAATTGAAGTTGTTTAAGTTTGTCCTGTTCTGCTTCAATCTTCTCAACACCCATCTTGTACTCCCGTCCAAATTGATCTCCGCTAGTTAATGGTTCCATACTTATTTCATCAATACTCCTTCTCTGATAAGTAGTGCACGTTTTGCTTCAACACCACCCCGATTATACCCTCCAAGCCCTCCATCCGTGCGAATAACTCGATGACACGGAACGGTTTTGTCATAATTTGCCGCCATGATATTTGCAACAGCTCTGTAAGCCTTCGGACTCCCCACCTTTGTGGCAACCTCAGCGTAAGTCATAACAGAACCCTTTGGAATGGTACGTACAACCGCTTTCACTTCTTCTGTAAAATTATTTCCCATGGTTTTTCTTATAAATAGCCTGTAACTTCTTCCCTGCTGCTTCACGGTACGGACAGTACTCGCAATGCGCTCCGCTTGGGGGCAACTGATCGCTTTCAAGCGTCCCTTTGATGGCAACAAGTGTTTCGTCTACCCATTCGGTCGTACCTTCACATGGTACCAGGGTGGTCTCAAACTCTAGAGTATCATTAAATGCCTCACGATCACTTGATGCATTGGCATATACAAAATAACCAGTCTTTGAGACCGAAAAGCCGTTTTGCTCCAAGAGCCACTGATACACACCCATTTGCCTCTTATACTGATCTTCCCACGAGGAATCCGAGAGTGTCTCAATGGTCCCTTCTTTGGATGTGGCTTTATAATCTACGACAATGAGATTCCCCTCACTATCCTCCCATACATCATCTACCGCTCCAGAGACAACAAGTCCCGTCTCTTTGTGGGTATGTTCGACACCCTTAAAGTTGTCTCGCCAGATATCTAAATCCTTATGTTGATATGGCAACGCATCAATACCATACTTCTTCATGATAGGATGTTGCTCTTTTTTTGTACGAAAATGATCAAACTCATTTTTAAAGAGGAGGTCAACAGCGATATTAAGGTTGAACGATGGCATACCTGGTCGTTTAGTACCAAGCTTGTTATCAAGATAAAAACAGCGGGGGCACTCTATGAAAAGATCTATCTTTGAACGAGAGAGTCGCCACTTAGAACCACCGTAGTTCCAGTCTGGAGATCTGTTTGGATTATATCGCTTTATGTACTGTGCCATTACCCTGCATTGTATCATGAGGTTTCTTTAATTGACGAAATAGATATTATATTGTAGATTCGAAGTGGGTTGAACATAAAAATTAAGGGAGTTTTACATGCCTCAGATATACCGCCGTATTAGGCTTCGACTGCTTCGAAAGTGTTGGCTCTTAAAGCAATGTTTCTTTATCTCGCGCGCACGAGACTGGGAACAAGCGCTTCGACTGCATAACCGTCTGTACATGTCACCACGACACGTATATCTCACCGATGAGTACAGCTTTAGGAAACTGTGTACGTTCTTGAAAGAGGACGTACGACGTATCTCTGAAATAGCTCTTGATTCTCCCGAGCGCTATGACGCTCGGTATAGAACATTTCGAATTCGGGTAGCCCGCCTCTGCGGCCTGAAGATTCGTGCAAGAAAACATAGGCTACACAGATTTTGGTGTGCAAACGCCAAGACAAAAGCGGAACTCGAGGCGTTGCTTGCGGAAATTATGAAGGAGTATGGTTACGAGACTGCTAATCAAGCAAAAACAGATTCTCCTCTCTACCGCACTGCATACGAGAAATTGACGGCAATTACACAATAACATTTGCTGGCCTCGGCATTGTCGAGGCCATGGCTGCACTAAAAAACCTCCCTATTGGGAGGCTTTTCTTATATAGGAAGATATTCTCCTACTGAGCCATAAAGATTGCTGCTCCCGCAAGCACCTCTACATCAACGCCAGTATCAAACTCTTCGTCACCATTATCAGTGAAGAATGAGATTCGGTAAGTATTCCCTGCTTCAGTACCACGGAGAAGTTCCACTTCTGTCGGGAAGAGACCCTGCTCTGTGTTGTATCGTGCAACACCGAGGATATTTCCTGGAAGGTTATCAACGTACTCTCGTACTGCAATCCAGCCACCAGTTGCTGGGTACGCATCTGTAGTAAATGTAACAATCTCTCCAGCAGCCTGATCGGAAACGCTAAGAGATCCTTCTTCTGCAACCATGACCATGCTCTCCGTTTGCTCTTCCATGGCTTCTGCTTCCATCTTCTCTTCAACTACTTCCACGTCAGTGCTTGGTGTGAAGATCCAAACGAGAAGACCGCCGATAATAAGACCGAGGACAAATGCCACGATAGTCTTGTTCTGTTCCTGTTTTACTGTTGTATTATCCATAGTAATTACAATACCTCTAATGAACGGCATTGTATCACCCCTCCATACCGTGGCAAAGTTGACGAGCTTCCGCTATTACTGCCTCCCGTTTCCCCCGCGCGAGCCCATACTGGTCCAAAATGTGCGGTTTTTTAATAATATCGCTACAAATAACGACCCCCTGTTCAAGAAGTACCGCTTTCTCTTTCCTTGTCAGTGTCGAGAGTACGGTGATAGGAAACACTCCTGCACGTGCAATACGGTCTTGAAGCGTATTTTTCTTAGGATAACGCCAACTCAAAAGTTCCAATCCTGCACACTTCGCATAATCTACCGCAGCTTTTGTAAAACGAGTATTGGTAATAAGCATAAGGTCTGTAACGCCACAGGTGTCCTTTGAGCACACAGGAAGCGCCTTGAGATCCAGGTATCGTGCATAGGAGTACAATGTTGTCTGGATATCAGACCGTGTCTTTCCGCGGGAATGAAACTTTGCTTCAGCGATAAAGCTCTTGTCCTTGGAATATCCTGCGACATCAATCTCATGTGATGCGCACTTACCTTTCATAATGATGCGTGTCTTTGTATCGTACCCTTCACGTTGGAACATTCGTGCAAGAAAGTCTTCAAACGGGAATCCTGTAGGCCCAAGATCTGCAACAGCACGAGAAAGAGAATATTTTGCTGCGGGAGGTACTGTCTCTTTATGAAGCGCCTTAAACGCATGTCGATATATAGCACCCGTGGTCATTCCTTCTGTTATACGTTCCGTTACTTGCTTGGTAACGCGATCAATCTGAGCCTTCGTGGCACCTGCCCGACGAAGCGATCGTTCCAGCTTCTTTGGATCAAATGGTTCTTTTGTTCCGTCTCGTTTTGTGATCAACATATTAGACTATGATACCACCCCCTAGGCACTCATCTTCCCTATATAGTACACAAGATTGTCCGCTCGCAGGCTTCGGCACCTCTTCTTTCACTGCAAGCACACGTTCTTCAAGCGAGGCTTTGTATGTTCTTCCACGATATCGCAACTGTGCAGAGAGTACTCCTGCGCACGGCTGTATCTCGTGTACGTGCTCAAGCACAATCTCTGCATCTTGTATTATAGGTGGCTCTTCTGAGACCGTAATCGTATTTTCATCTAGATCCTTCGCAATAACATAGTGTGGTTTCGTAGAAGTTGTCTGCTCGGTGATAGTGAATCCGTGTCGTTGTCCATAGGTATAGAGTAGCGCTCCCGCATGCATACCTATTTCGATGCCTTTTGTATCAAGCACGGCTCCCTCTGTAAGGTCTACATAATGTCCGAGAAAATCTCTCATATCTATCTGCCCCAAAAAACAAATCCCCTGACTATCTTTCTTCACTGCGGTGGGAAGACCAATTTTTTTTGCAATACGTCGTACCTCCTTCTTTGGCAGATCTCCTACAGGAAACACAATATGTCTCAACTGATCTTGTGTAAGCGTCCAAAGAAAATAGCTTTGATCCTTCTCTCTATCTTTTCCACGAAGTAGGTGGTATCCATCTTTGTCGTGTGATATCTGTGCATAGTGTCCTGTCGCGACTGCGTCAGCACCATGCGACCGCGCAAATTCTAGAAATGCGCCAAACTTTACATGCTGGTTACACATCACATCAGGATTCGGTGTACGCCCATGTGCATATTCTGAAATCATGTACTCTGCAACTCCTGTCTTATAGGCATCAACCGCATCAAAGGTAAGAAACGGGATGTTGAGATGTGCCGCAACACGCATTGCATCAAGACGTTCTGTCTCCCATGTGCATTGAATAAAATCTGGTTGCCATGTCTTAATAAAGACCCCGATAACTTCGTGTCCCTGTTCACGCAATCTATATGCAGCAACTGAAGAATCCACTCCTCCAGAGAGCCCGACAAATATACGTTTCTTCATGCGGGTACTGTAGCACACTACCGTAGATAGCGCTCTTTGTTTTGCTTATGCTCCTCAAATGTCTCTGCGTAATAGAAAGTACCGTCTGGTGCTGTTAGATAGTACACGTACTCCGTTATCTCTGGATCAAGCACTGCCTTAATAGATTCGAGGCCAGGATTTGCAATCGGGGTTGGTGGAAGTCCTGGATAGAGATATGTATTGTACGGAGAATCTATCTTGAGATCTTCAAGCGTAAGCTCTGCACTCTCTTTATCAAGGAGGTATGAAAACGATGCATCGACCTGAAGCGCCATGCCAATCTCCAACCGAGAAAGCAGGATGCCCGCCACAATGCGTTTAGACGCTTCGTCCTTTGCCTCACGCTCCACGATAGAAGCAAGTGTAATTACCTCAGACTCAGAGAGCGTCTTGAAAGCATCACGAAGCGGCGCTACCTTTTCTTCGTATGTTTCCTGCATGAGCGCCACCATTTCAGAGAATGTATATGTCTCTGGCACGAGATATGTGTCTGGATAGAGATATCCGATATACATATCGATATCTTCAACACTTAGTGACATCTCATTTGTCAGCCCCGCCTCTGTAAAGATTTCAATAAGATCCCTCCCCCGAAGTCCTTCAGGTACTGTCACGCGCACCAACGGTGTCCCGTCTGTACCTTCGGTTATAATTTCAGCAATTTCAAAAACACTCTTCCGTTGATCAAAGGTATAGACGCCTGCTTTGATGGAGTCAAATGGATGTCGAAGAGCAAGTACCATTTGAAGCATGAGTCGCGAACGAACAACATCTGTCTCGTCAAGCATCGTCGTAATTGCTCGAACACTACTCCCTTCTTCAATTTCTATCCGAGTTTCTACAGGAAACGCTCGCGGTGTTGAGAGCAATACTACAAAAAGTACGATCAAAAGAAGGACACCTCCAAATACAAGCAGGGGGACTTTAGAGGTCTGGTCTCTGTGTACGGGAGGAATCAAGAGATCTTTCTTTATGCGTGGAAACAACTGTCTTAGATTCATACAGGAAGGTTCGTTGGTGCCTCGCTTCGAGTCGACTCAATACGTCCAACAGTTGGAGTAAGGAGCACTCGACCTGGGAAGTGGAAGATTGTCGCTAGCTCTTCAGTGGTCATAACCTTCCGTCCGTCGGTGCTGTTCTGAGATAAATAGATCCGTTTCTTATACTCTGCAAGTTCTCGCTTTTTATGTGCCATTCTCCGCTTCCCTGAAGGATCTTGCCACCAGTTCCAGTCGAAGTCAGTGCGCCACCGTACCCCAATTGCATTTCGATTCAGATCATCATACCCACGCCACCCCGTGATAAGTTGCCCGATGCGTTCTCCAGGAAGGAATGCTTCCTGTGTTGCAATATACATACCACGAATAGCAACATTGAAAGCATTTTTTCCGAGACTCCGCTCGATGGCCTTGATGGTATCCCGCTCTACATCAGTAAGTTGTTGCATCACATTCCCTCCTTCTTCGACACCAGAACGTTTTCGTGCAGCATCAACAATCTTTGCAATCTCTTCTCGGGCTGCCTCTTTCCAGTCCGCCTGTTTTCGCAGTGCACCTTCTTTAAAGGTCACCTCTCGGTTTGCATCAATAAGTATCTGCACCCAGTACCATTCATTTGGCCCAAGATTTGCAAGTGCGTCCACCATAGAAGTGATCGGATCCACTTTCTCTTCCTCCTTCGGCATAGTATGGAGTCCGTATTCTACATATGTTCGAAGTGGATACGCGTCTGCTTTCTTAAGATTAAAGTGAAGTGAAAAATACGCATATTTGTCTGGATCCCAAGGAATCTCCGCTGTGTAATCCACTTCTAACTCTTTCACCTCAATACCTGGATACTGTGCGTAGAGCTGTGCCTCCATAATATTCTTAAATTTTTTCTTTGGAACGCTAATATAAAACTTCACCTCTCCCCCATGGGAGACAAGTTCTAAGGAAGTTGTGGGAGGATGCTTTCCGTCCCAATATGTCTGTACATGGTTGTCTGGTGCCGCAGTCTGGTGCAATTGCACTAAAACAAGCTCCATGGCTTCAGGAGATTTATATACATCCTTTGGTAGTGTTACTTCAAAAACAACTCTCCCTTGGTTGAGATCAAACTCTTTGCGAACGAAATACATCCAAAACTCAAAGAAGAGCAAGAAAGTAATGATCGGAAGCCATATCGGTGCTGCTGCTACTGCAAACCTCAACGCGGCATTGGTATTAATATCAAAGGCATGCACCACAATACCAACCATGACTATGCCAAGGATGGCTAAAATAACTCCACCATTTACACCAAATTTCTCCACCTGTTCAACTGGCTTCGTAATCAGTTCACGCATGATACGAATATTATACCGTAGCTTCATAAGAAAAAACGACTCACTGGGGAGTCGTTTTTTCTTTAGTCGATTGCCATGTAAGTGCCGTCAGGTAGTCGCTTGAAGAGCGAAATGTCCTGGAGGTTTACCACAATAGTATTATCCTTCACATATCGTTCCTTTCGCACGCGATCAATGATTTCCTCACGTGAAAGTGGACCTTCCTTCTCAAGAATGTCACGAAGTACATCCTTTACCACTCCTGCAGAGTAGCCCCACTCAGTGAGTGCATAGAGCCCACGACCAACGAGCACGAAACGTTCGTCTTTAATAAGTTCGTTGTGGGTCGTTGCAACATGCGCAGTACGACCGAAGAGTTCTTTGATAGCGTCGGCAACTTCCTTGAAGTGCATTGGAGATCCATGACGCTTTACCGCAAGGTATGCATAATCTCGGATACCTTTTGCGCGAACATTTGGTGATGCTGCATTCCCCCACTCTCCGAGTGGATTACGATCAAGGTTCTTAGAGATGGCAAGCCACCGCTTAAGGTTTGATTCGTCGCGATATGAGTCCTCAAGATCCTTCAACTCATCTTGAAGACGCACAAGAATGTCCTCTTCAGTAACGAGTTCGTCTTCCTCGAGGGAATCAAATACTGTCTGGAGTGCACTTTCTACCTGATCGGCAACTTTCTTCTCTACATGCCATCGGTGGCAGAAATCTTTATTCTCTTTTGCACGATAGAATGCATTTCCAAGAACAAGGAGGAAATAGATATGATTACGTACCGCTTTATCATCTGATACTTCTTCA
This sequence comes from Candidatus Kaiserbacteria bacterium, assembly GCA_019634005.1. Lineage (GTDB taxonomy): Bacteria > Patescibacteriota > Minisyncoccia > Phycocordibacterales > UBA918 > JAHQWD01. The sequence goes on along the minus strand of JAHQWD010000003.1, from coordinate 192,488 downwards.
AGAAGTACATCTTCACTCACTACCGCACCGAGTGAGTTAAGAATCTCTTTGAGTTCATCGAACACTGGTTCGAACTCATCGTAGACATCAGACTTTTGAATAGACTGGATCGCGTAATTTTCGATCTGTCGAACACGCTCACGGGTAATACCGTATGTCTGCCCAATCGATTCAAGTGTCTGCTTCGCTGTACTTTTTCCAAGTCCGTATCGCTTTTCGAGCACATCACGTGCGCGGTCGGGAAGTACAGAGAGCAACTTCTTGGTTGCCTGTTTCGGCTTAAATGTAATCATATTTTTTCTAATTTATCCTTATTTTGTGCGGTTTCTAATCTCTTATTACACAATATAAGTACTTTTTATCACGTTATTGACACAACGTCAACCCTATTCAAGAATAATACTGAGGATACGTCCAGGTACGTAAATAACCTTCTTAACCCCCTTCTCAATATACTCCTTGAGCTTTTCATTCTCTCGCACGAGAGCAATCGCTGCCGCCTCGTCCGCGTCAGGTGCGATCGTTATTTCCCCGCGCACCTTTCCATTAATCTGGACACCAATGGTAACCTCCTCTTCTGTAGTAAGTGACGTGTCTGCCATAGGAAAAGATTCCTGATGGATAGAATACTCTTCTTTCCACAGTTCTTCAGTAAGATGCGGTGCAAATGGTGCAAGGAGGCGGAGAAACACCTTATATGACTCCTCCGTAATCCCCTCTTTTTCCGCAGCGTTCACATACATCATCAGTGCACTGATTGCCGTATTGAACTTAAACGCCTCGATATCTTCAGATACTTTTGCAATAGTCTTATGGAGAGTACGCGTCATTTCTCCAGACTCTGTTTCTTGCACATGTTCCGAGAGTCCATATACACGTTCTAGAAAACGTCGTGTTCCTGCAATACCTCCAAGATCCCACGGGTAGTTTGCCGTCTCTCCATACGGCCCCATAAAAGCAAGGTACATTTTCACTGCATCGGACCCCACACGTGACACCTCTCCATCTGGATCAATCACATTCCCTTTGGACTTACTCATCTTGTTACCATCTGGCCCCAAGACAAGTCCACGGTTGATACGCATTTTGTAAGGTTCCTCTACGGTCGTGACCCCAAGGTCAAAGAGTGCTTTCTGCACAAAACGAGAGTAGAGGAGGTGGAGTGTTGTGTGCTCTGATCCTCCGAAGTAGAGATCAACAGGCATCCAATTCTTCTGAGTCTCTTTTGAAGCAAGCTCTTCATCATTCTTGTTATCTATATATCGAAGGAAATACCATGAAGAATCTACAAAGGTATCCATCGTCTCTACCTCTGGTGTCCATCCAACACCGAAGATCTCTTCGGTGCGTTGCTTCAGTTCTTCACTCTTTGCAAACGGTGGTTCTCCTGTTGGTTTGAAATCTACATCCTCTGGAAGCGTCCACGGAAGATATTCTTTTGGAATTGCGTGTGCTTTTCCATCTGGATCATAGACGATTGGAATCGGCACACCCCAGTATCGTTGGCGTCCGATAGACCAGTCTCTGAGACGATACGTATTTGTCATCTCTCCACCCACCTTCTCGGTGATCTTTTCTTTCGCTTCTTCAGAAGACATGCCGGTGAACTCTGAAGAGTTCACCAGATCTCCGTTTCCACCATAGAAGAGATCTTCAGTAAGGATTCCGTCCATAAGGAAGCGATGTCCTTCAGGGAGTCTAAAGTTCATCATCTCTTCTTTTGAAAGCCAGACGTATTCATGCTTTTTCTGTTCATCTTCAACAACAGTCTCCTGCTCTTCGTTTTCAAGCTCAAAAAGGAAGCACTGAAAATGTGCTACTCGATTCACCTCCTTCGGTACATGCCAGAATCTTCCTTGATAACTTGGAAGTTGTTTTACAAGCTTGAGGTTCTTGTATCCTGTTTCTTCTAGCACTTCTTGTCGTGCTGCCTCTTCAGCAGTCTGCCCTTCTTCAATACCTCCAGTGATAAGTGTGTCCCAATCTACCTTCTTCCATTTAAGTCCAAGATATTTCTCTGTCTTTGGGTTGTATACAACGGCAGATATTGCTTGCCGCTCTGCGATTTCTGCATCCTCTCGGAACGCATCGTCTCCATCTTGTTTTGTGAACACTGGCTCAACAACATATTCAATTGGGAGATCGTATTTCTGGGCAAATGCGTAGTCCCGAGCGTCATGTCCAGGTACTGCCATAATGGAACCAGTTCCGTATCCACCCAACACGTAGTCTGCAATGTATACAGGAATTTCTTTTCCATTTGCTGGATTTGTTGCAGTGACTCCTTCGAGACGTACACCAGTCTTCTCTTTTCCTTCTGCGGTGCGCGTCCGTTCATCTTTGGAAGCAGCCTCCTTTTGGTATGCAAGCACTTGATCTTTGTTTTCTATTGAAAGAGTCTCAAGAAGCGGATGTTCTGGGGCAAGTACTAAGTATGTTGCTCCATAGAGCGTATCAGGACGTGTAGTGAAGACCTCCACGGTATCTCCACTAGAAAGTGTGAAGGCAATCTTTGCCCCTTTTGACCGTCCAATCCAGTTCTTCTGCAACTCTTTAATGTGAAGTGGCCAGTCGAGCGTGTCGAGGTCATCAACAAGACGATCTGCATATTTGGTGATACGCATTTTCCATTCGTCCATCTCTTTCTTTTCAACCTTTGTGCCACATCGTTCACACGCATCGTCTACCACCTGCTCATTCGCAAGTACGGTGTTACACGATGGACACCAATTCACGGTCCCCTTTCCTTTGTACGCAACATCCTCTTCAAAGAACTTAGTAAACATCCACTGTGTCCATTTGTAATATTCTGGATCGGTAGAACTTGCAGTCTTATCCCATGAGAACGCGTTTCCCATGCTTTGCAACTGCTTCTTCATGTGTTCGATATTAGATTCTGTCCACTCTTTCGGATCGAGGTTGTGTTTGATTGCCGCATTCTCCGCTGGAAGTCCAAATGCATCAAACCCCATCGGGAAGACAACCTGTTTTTCTTTCATGCGTTGCGCACGCACGTAAATATCTGGAACTGCAAACGCATACCAGTGTCCTATATGGAGATTCCCTGAGGGGTATGGCCACTCCACCAGTACATACTCCTTCTCTTTGGATTCATCACGATCTCCGACATCATACAGTCCGTCCTTCTGCCATTTCTCTTGCCATTTTTTTTCTATCTCCTCGTGATTGAATTTCTTGTGCATAGTTACCGTATTATGCCGTGTTTGGGGAATATGTCTAGAAAATTAGACTGTATATAATCGAAAGCCCGCACTCGGGTGCGGGCTTCATGTGTCCAGTTAGATGTTGATTACCGCTGCACACGGGTGATCAGTTCACCGCTCTCCAGCGCTTGATCTGTGACAGATGTCTCCACAAGGCTGAAGAATTGAGCCAGCCCTTCACTTCCAGTGGTGTCTCGCAAGTGCGATTTAAGAACCACCTGTGCATCATTGTCATCCTCAGCTGCAAGAACGACGCTCATCATCTTATACGGAAGGTGGACGCCGTCATTTACAGATTCAAAGAAGAATATCTTCATCTTTCTCTCCTGTTGCTATGCTGTCTGCACCATACCGTGTATTTGACACAAACGCAATATACATATATCTTCCATTGTGAACTGAACAAAAAGGAGGTGTGGATGGATAAAAAAGGGTTTAAAAAACTACCTTTAAAACAGAGAATTGCCATGGTTGTTGGCTTCTATGTTTTCCTGGGCTTACTTCAGATTCCGTTTGTGGCAATCTTTGTCGCAGAGCCCACCCCTTCGCTGGGGATTGTGTTGACGGCCATAATTACGGACGCGGTAATTATTTTCTGTTACATCAAGGTCTCTGTCGTACATGTTGCCCCCTTCCTGAAGGGGGCGCTCACTGAAGTTGCTGCTCAGGCAGCCGAATAACAAAAAGCCCGTGCAGTGTTTCGCCGGGCTTTCAGTCTATCTACTCCACCACTCTGGTGAAGCATGTCTCTCCTTCCCCATGATCCCAACTCTGCGGGATCTTTTCTATTGGTGCATATGACGCACGATTCTCTCGAGACTCATGTGCGAATGTTGCGCAGAGTTCGAAGGTTGTTTCATTGGGAACTCTATACTGATACGCAGGACGATCCTCTACAGCCTCTGGCACAGAAAGTGTTCCATACACATCAGAGAGTGTCTCGGGCAACATTTTGTTCACACTATAATATTCCTCTACACGCCACGAGATTTGTTCAAGGTCATTTACCTGCTCCGTATCAATACGCATCTCACGTACGGTGCTTGGTGTATCAGCATGATAGAAACCGAGAACAAGAACAGCGATAACGAGAACAACACTTACACCACCAAACATGATGGACTGCTTCTCGTGCGTATCCCAGTACCCCACGACATCACGAAGATAGTACTTGAATGCCGCACTGATAACTACAAAGAGTGCGAGTGCTTTGAGGATAAACCGCTCGGTAATCTCTCCATTGAGATACGTCATAATGACCGCAACCAGGTCTCCAAGAAGAATGCCTCCTCCAACGATAAGTGACAGGTATACAAGCCACTTAGTGACCGTTGTATACGATCCAGACTCCTCTCTTCGAATCTTATTAGAAATTCTCGTGAGGATAAGATATGCAGGAAAAAAGACAATTACCGCCGCAATACCAAAGCGGATTCCACTCTGCGCAGAGTTATACGCCCAGTATCCTTCCGCAGCATCTGGAAATGCAAGATTAATCACTCCAAAGAGCACCGCAAGGATCGCAGAAAGCGAAACATAGAGTGCGATCAGCGAGCCAAGTTGTAATGAGAAGTTTCGTGCTGTATTTGTCATACTATAGTTGTTTAATACGAATAAGATAAGTGTATACCATGGTAAGAAGGAACAACATGGACGCTCCCATGAGTGGGAAAGTCATGAAGTCGTATTCAAAAAGAATGCGTTTTGCGCAGTCCCCCGCCGCTGCAGGGCAAGGAACAAACTCGCCTCCACCCATCTGGAGATAGTGTTGGTAGAGTCCAATAAGAATCCCTGGAACAGAGAGCACCATCCCATAGACTGCAATACCATAATCCTTTTTAAGAAACGCGGTGGTCATAATGAACGCCTGCGAGAAGACAAAGATACGCATCAACCAACAGAGACCGCAGGGTACAAATCCAAATATTTCGGAATAGACCAGAGCCATGATTGTCGCCCCCACCGTAAGTGCCGCAGCGAGTAAGAGCCCCCATCGCTCTACCATATTTCGTACCTCAGGACTCTTCAAAAAGATACGGTCGACAAGAAGCAATAGCCCAGCAACGAGCATCACTACGCCACCAGTACCCATAATGAAATTGAGTGTCTCTACAGTTTCAGACATAGACTATTCGGGAAGTTCACATCCTGTCTTTTCTGCTAATACAGTAAGTGGTACAACGCCATTCTCTCGTGAGCCGTCAGCAAACTCCCATGTTGGATATCCGGTGATACCTGCGTCGGTACACTCTGCGGTCTGAGACTGTCCATCTGGTGTAGAACACTCTACGTATGAAAGATACTTCGTAGAGTTTCCAAACATTTCTTTCTGATCTGCACAATGTGGACACCAGAATGCGCCATAGAATGTTGCCTCTTCATCAGCAAGACACTGTGCAAACTCATCGAGCGGCCCTGGCTGTGATTCACTCCACTGTTTCCAGCCAAAGAGCGCGATGATAATGAGAATTATAAGAATGACAAAATGTGATGTTTTCATAGAAAAAGATTAGCTGTGCATGAACTCAATTATATCATTGTCTTTCACCACATACTCTTTTCCTTCCGTGCGTAACTTCCCCGTCTCCCGTGCTTTCGCCATACTCTCCACTCCTACAAAATCTTCAAATGACACGACTTGGGCACGGATAAACTTATCTTTGAAGTCCGTATGGATCGCAGCACCTGCTTCTGGAGCGGTTGAACCTTGTTTCACTGTCCATGCACGTGTTTCTTTCTCTCCTGTTGTATAGAAGGACATTAAGCCAAGAAGTCTGTAGCACGCAGTGATGAGTGAATCGATTCCAGAGTCCAATGTTCCGTATTCTCGTCGGAAGTCCGTCTTTTCCTCTTCGGCAAGGTCCTTCAGCTCGTGCTCTATCCCCGCATCCACTACGACATACTCTGCATTATTATCTTCTATGAAGCTCATAAGCTCTTGCCACCGCTCGTCATTCTGCTCGTCAAGGTTAAATGCTCCGTTCTTGCGGTTAAACACATAGAGAATCCTCTTCATCGTGAGGAGATGGAGTCCTTTTGCGAGAAGCAGTTCTTCTTTGGTAAGTTCGGTTGCGCCTGCAAGTTTTCCAGATTCAAGGGTGGCAAGAACTTTTGTGAGCACCTCACTCTCTACAACCGCTTCTTTGTCTCCTCGCTTTACGTCACGCTCTAGATTTGAGATACGTTTTGCAACCGTCTCCTGATCCGCCATGATAAGTTCTAGGTTAATAACCTCGATATCGCTCATCGGATCCACTGCGCCAGAGACATGATGCACTCCTTCATCTTCAAAGATACGCACCACTTCCGCAATCATGTCCACCTCTCGAATATTTGCGAGAAACTTATTCCCAAGCCCCTCTCCCGCAGATGCACCGCGCACCAGTCCTGCAATATCCACGAACTCTACGATGGCAGGCACCATTTTTTCACTTCCAGAGAGTTTGTTGAGTGTCTCTAGTTTTTTATCAGGTACAGGCACCACACCTACTGTTGGATCAATGGTACAGAAGGGATAGTTCTCCATTGGAACGGTGTTTTTGGTGAGTGCGTTAAAAAGCGTTGATTTTCCAACGTTCGGGAGCCCTACGATTCCTACACTGAGTGACATATGCGAAGTAGCGTAGCACACGAAAAGATCCCGCGCCACTGCGCGGGATCTTGCTTCTATCCTCAACGTACAATCTCCACCATCCGCTCTCCGCCGTTAAGTCCGTAAGGAAACGGACTTGATTCTACGCGACACTTCTTCCTGCCACCAGAAACATAGTATGTCCGCACCTTAATAGCTTTGAAAGATTGCTCGCCATTCCTGAAAGGAAAGACGAAGGCGGAATCTTTATCATTCAGAAGCGGGTGCCGTTCGCGACTGAAATGAATCTGTGCGATAAAGGCAACATTGCAGACAAGACGGTGCAGAGGCAAAAAATTATCACGATTGTGTGTGTCTTGGGGGAAACCTTGTTTGAACTCTTGCACGGAATCCTGAGGGACAGGCACCAACCGTATGAGGTGGCTACGACCTTCAAACTTCCCCTTGTAGTCCTCAACGAAACATGTGAGATCGCTTGTGAGACTCACTCTCTTGCTAAGGAGTAATCCTCGTGTGTCTGTATCGTCCAGTGAGTGAAGTTCCATCCGTCCATCCTTTCTTCTATCACAAGGAACTTTGTCTTCTTTATACTCTTTTCAAGCGAGGAGTCAACTAGATTCCCTTTGTTCCAAACTTTCGCACCTTATCTTCCCACTTCGCATGTGCCTTCTCATCCATAAAGTGATGTGGTCCAAACGCAGTTACCTTTGTCTTGATCCCTGCAAACTCTAAGATTCCCTCCTTAATCTCATTGGTATAGTCTCCATACTTCCACCATGTCTGGAATGGACTATGTGTTCCCGCAACAATGATCACGCGTGCGGTCTTTCCTTTAAGGTGTTGAATAAGTTTCCCGCTTGGTTTTTCAAAGTTAAATGCAAATCCTGGGAGCCAGAAACGGTCAAAGAGTCCCTTAAGGATTGCAGGCATAGTATTCCACCAGTTTGGATACACAATGAGTGTGTGGTCAGCCCATTTCCATGCTTCTTGGAGTGCAAGAAGGTCTGGTTCCAATTCTTGGATCACTTTGTATCCTTTATGCAGGATTGGATCAAACTGCATGTCTCCGATATTAAAACGTTTTACCTCATGTCCCGCCTCACGCGCAGACTGTTCATACAGATCTGCAAGTGAACCAGTGTATGTCTCCTTATCTTCATTTCCAAGCAATACAAGTATCTTTTTTGTTTCCATATGTTCTCTAGTATAACAGAGGCCTCGCACAAGGCGAGGCCGGGTTGAAAGGAAGGGTGGAAATCCCTGAAGGAACAATATCGCTCAGAGATCTCTCTGGCCGGGCCGCTGCCCTGACGTCTTCATATGCTTCGGATGACTAGCCAGCGATTGCGAAGATGGATTCCATCTTTCTCTCCTTTTGTTGACAACAGACTTTACCGTACCACACTATTTCCGTATTGTCCCATTCGGGTTAAACCCCTGTGGAGTACGCCCCATCTGTCCTCCCATAAGTTTCTGTAGACGTGCCTGATATTTTGGCATCACTTTCATCGAAGCCTGCATCTGGGAGAGCCCTTTCTTGGTCTCTGCTTCAATCTCTTTAGAGATGGTCTCAAGCAGTTCTGGATCCTGCTCGAACATCTTCATTACCATCTCTTGTTGCTCTTTTGGAGCATCTTTCATCTGCTTTTCAAGCAACTTACGTGTTGCAAAACTTTTTATCTTTCCAAACATATGTGCGCTATGATACCACAGACGCTGTACACAACACACATTGACAAAGCCCCCCAATTAGTTAAGTTACTTATATAATCTACTTAACCATATGCGCGATGAATATATAAAGTCTATTATTGAAAGTATCCGAAAGACAAAGAAGCAGGTCTCTAGTTGTCTGTCTCAACTGCCAAAAGATCTTCCGATCTCTTCCCCTGCCGAGTGGGTGGTGATACATACCATATTTGACGAGGATGGTATTAGCACAAAGGAACTAGCGGACCGGCTGGATGTGACGGTGAGTGCTGTGAGTCAAATGATTAAAAACTTGGAACAAGCAGGGCTGGTGAAGCGTGTTGTTGATGAACAAGATAAACGCCTCTTCCATCTTCATCTCTCTCCACATTGTCAGGAACAATTTGGAGAGATGGAACGTATAATGGCTACGAATATGGCAAAAACCTTTGCGCCATTGTCCGACAGTGAGTTGAAGACGCTCGCAACATTACATAAGAAAATAAGTGACGGTATTAACACATAATATTATGATTACTCGAATAAAGAACACTGTAGGTACACACAAAAAGCGATCTCTTATCATCGCCATCGTTGTTATCATTCTTCTCTTTGTCGCTTTTTCAGGCGGAGAACCTGTAGAGGAAATAAACGAACTAAAGAACGAGTTCCCGCAAGTCTCACTGAAAGCGGTCAACGAACTTGCTCGTGAAGGAAATATTGCACTCATTGGTACTGTAGAGTCTGTGGATGAGGCGCGACTTGAGGCAGAGACCTCAGGACGAATCACTTCAGTGTCAGTAGCAATTGGTGATACGGTGCGTGCGGGGCAAACAATCGCGCAGATCGAAAATGCAGACGAGTACGCCGCCCTTCTCCAAGCAGAGGGGTCTTATGAGGCTGCGCTTGCCTCAAACACAGGAACAACTATTGATGCCGTGAGTACGTACAAAGATGTATATATTACGCTCGACTCTATCGTGCGTAATACGGTAGATGACCAGTTCAGCCGTCCAACCACCCAGTACCCTGGCTTTCGCCTTGACGGATTAGGCCGTGCACCAGAATTAGGACAGGAGCGTGTCGCAATCGAGAATATTCTCGACACACTTGCAGGAGTACAGAATACCGTTACCGCAGCAAACGTGGGTCAAGAGCTGCAAGGATTGCGCACCGACACAGTACGTATCGCAAACTTTGTAGAAGAGATTGCATATATCGTCTCTCGTCAAGATGTCACCAGTTCTTTCACGCAGACTACAAAGGATACAACTGAGGCAGCTTTCCTCTCTGCGCGTAATGCTCTTGCTGGAGCAATTCAGGACATTGATACTGCACTCAATGATATTGCGGTATCAGAAAGTGGTACTTCATCAAACGATGCGGCCGTGAAGCAGGCATTGGGAAGACTTAAGGCAGCACAGGCTGCATACAACAAGACGGTTATCACTACACCTATCGCGGGGACGGTGAATAGAGTCGCAGTGCAGGCGGGTGACTTTGTGAATACCTTTGATTCCATTGCAGACATAGCAAACAACAATGCGCTGAAGATTACCGCGTACATCAATGCAAACGAGCGCGACCGTGTTGCGGTAGGCACTCCCGTTGTTATTAACAAGGATCTTGAAGGTTCGGTTTCCCGTGTTGCCCCAGCCATTGACCCAGCAACAGGAAAAGTCGAGGTGCAGATTCAGATCGAGAGCGAAGAACTGACCAACGGAGATTCTGTGTCACTTTCTATCAATCCAGAGATTGAGATATCTGAGAGTGAACCACTTGATGTCCTTCGTGTACCCCTTCCTGCAATTAAACTCACCACGACAACGGCATATGTCTTCACCATTGAAGATGAAAGGCTCGTTGCACACGAAGTAGAACTTGGTGATATACAGAGCGATACTGTAGAGATTGTCTCTGGTATCAATCCAGATTGGAACATCGTACTTGATGCACGTGGGTTAGCAGACGGACAGCGTGTCCGTATAACTGAGTAGTTATCTATGTATTCTTTCTGGAAATTCTTCATTACACAAAATAGGTTCAGTTTCCTGCTTCTCATCTCGCTTGCGGCAGCGGGGATTTTCTCTATCTCATCTATCTCCAAGGAATCTGCCCCAGAAGTGCAGGTACCTGTTGGTGTCGTAACGACTGTCCTTCCTGGTGCAGCGGCTGCAGACATTGAGTCGCTAATTACGAACAAAATTGAGCAGGGACTCTCTGGGGATCTTGAGAATGTCTCAAAAATTACTTCAAGTTCACGAGAAGGTGTCTCGAGTATCGTTGTAGAGTTTGAGGCTGATGCAGACATCGATGATTCGATTCAGGATCTAAAGGATAAGGTTGATATTGTTCTGCCTGACCTCCCTTCTGAAGCCGAAGACCCTCGTGTTTCTGAGGTGAACTTTGTTGACCAGCCGATTATGACCATTGCGGTTGCGGGCGATCTTACTGATGGAGAGTTCTCTACGCTCAGTGATAAATTGGAGACACAACTTGAACGAACACCGTCAGTCTCCCGAGTGACCTTTGCTGGTGTACGAAATCGAGAAGTGACTTTGATTATCGACCAGCCTGCACTTGATCGATTTGATCTCACTCTTGGAGAAGTGGTCAACGGGATCTCTGCAGCAAATGCAAACGTACCTGTCGGAAGCGTAACCACAAACGGCATCATTTATAATGTTGCTTTCGAAGGAGACATCACTGACACCACAGAGATTGCAACACTTCCTGTTGCTTCACGTGGTGGACAACCAGTCTATGTGCGTGATATTGCATACGTCGAAGATGGATATGCAGAAGCAAGCACCTTCTCTCGCTACAGTGAGAATGGGGAGCCATCACAAAAAGCAATCTCTGTGTCCGTGTATAAGTCTCGGGGTGGAGATATTACACGAATCACAGAATCAGTGAATGAGCGTCTTACGGAACTCTCACAGCCTGGAGAGATTCTTGATGGACTCACTGTCTCTACGATTCTTGATTCTGGGAATGATATTAAAAAAGACCTTTGGAACCTGACTCGGTCTGGGATGCAGACCGTCTTACTTGTGGTTATCCTCCTCATCCTTGCTATTGGGTGGCGCGAGGGAGTACTTGCGGGTCTTGCAATTCCCCTCTCCTTTACTATCGGTTTCGTTGGGCTCTATGCGTCAGGAAACACAATCAACTTTGTGAGCCTTTTTGCCCTTATCTTGGCGGTCGGTATCTTGGTGGACTCTGCGATCGTGGTCGTGGAAGGTATTAACCATCGAATGAAGCAGGATCCAAACATTGATAAAAAGGAGGCAGCATTGAGAACAGTGCGTGAGTTCTATACACCACTTACTGCGGGAACGCTCACCACCGTTGCGATGTTCTCGGGACTTTTCCTTGTCGGCGGTGTCTCTGGACAGTTTATCTCTGCTATTCCATTCACCATTAACTTTGTGCTCTTTGCTTCCCTTCTCGTGGCACTGGGGTTGATTCCTCTTTTTGCTTCTCTTTTCTTAAAGCGTCGCAACCAGACAGAGTTGGAGCAAAAGCAGGCATATTACTCTCATAAACTTGAGGACTGGTACCGTACTCGCATTGATAGACTCCTACAGAATCGTAAGCAAAAAATTCGGTTCGTTACATTCTTGGTTATTGGATTTGTGTTGGCACTTGCCCTTCCTATTACGGGAGTTGTAAAGTCTATCTTCTTTGATCAGGAGGATATTGACTGGATCTATGCTGAACTAGAACTTCCACAAGCTACTGCACTTGAAGTAACCGATATTTCTGCACGTCGTGCGGAGGAAATTCTCTACACACACCCAGAAATTAAATCCTTCGTGACAACAGTAGGTGCATCGTCTGCGTTTGCAAGCAACAGTGGTGGAACAAACGGACAGAAGTATGCAAACTTCTTCATTACCCTCACCCCAGATCGGGAACATACAAGTGTTGAGATCGTAGAGGAACTCCGTATCATGCTCTCCGATATTGGTGAGGCCAAAACAAGTACAGGGCAACCTGACGGTGGCCCTCCTACAGGCTCTCCGATTGTGGTGAAATTTAAGGGAGACGATCTTGAGGAACTGACAGAGACGACCCTTGCCGCGGCAGAGTATCTCAAGACTATTCCAGGAACGACGAACGTAAGTACAGGAACACAGAATAACAGTACAGAGTTTGTGCTTACCCTGAATAAAGCACGTGCAGTGGCACTTGGATTAAATCCCTATACGATTGCCACGACACTACGTACTGCACTCTACGGTACTGAGGCGACAAGTATCACGACACCAACTGACGACATTGACATCGTAGTAAAGCTTGCGCTTAATCGAGACTACACAACCGCACGAGAGACTTCGATTACCACCATTGAAGCACTTGAGAACCTTTCACTGACACTCCCTGATGGCTCTTCAGTACTTGTGGGATCGGTGGCAGATGTATCTGTACGAGAATCGAGTTCTGTCATCAACCATGATGATACTGAGCGTGTTATTGAACTCTCAAGTGACCTTACGGCAACTGGAAACCTTGTTGAGGTAACCTCTGCGTTTCTTGATGGTGTCTATGACAATGTAGATATCCCTGATTCCGTCACTCTTGATATTGGCGGAGAAAATGAAGAGTCTGCTGAGGCATTCCGTGATATGTTCCTCGCACTCATTGTTGGTGTACTCCTTATGCTTGCGGTATTGGTGTTGCAGTTCAACTCTTTCCGACACACCTTCTATGTCCTTTCTATCCTTCCGTTCTCTCTGATTGGAATTATGGTGGGACTCGCAATCACTGGAAAGGCACTCTCCTTCCCTTCTATCATGGGATTCATTGCGCTCTCGGGTATTGTGGTCAATAACTCCATTCTTCTGATTGATCAAATGAACGTAAACCGTAGAAAGCATCCAGAACGTCTCCTGCGTACAAACGTCGTAGAAGCCGCTGTTGCGCGTCTTCGTCCGATTCTTCTCACCACACTTACTACGGTGATCGGTATGATTCCACTGACATACGTATCAGACCTCTGGTCTCCCCTTGCGTGGGCAATCATCTTCGGTCTCGCCTTCTCGGTGATCATTACATTGGTATTGATTCCAATCATCTACCTCAATAAGCCTGGTAACTTAGATTAATGCTATACTTCCCCTAATGGTGAAGTACGCAAACACCCTCATTACTATTCTCTTTGTATTGATCCTTGCGATTATCATCGTAGGGATCTTTGCGTATAAAGAGATCGCAGAGCGACAAGAGGCACAGGTTGCCTCCCTACAAGAGGAATTGGAACTCTATAGAGCGGAGACATTGGAAGCGCTTGGTATTGTAGACGCGCAGACTATTGCGCTTCAGGCAGAACTCTCTGATACACAGGAGAATGCCTCAGAACTTCAGGCGGTACTTGATGAACAATCCCAGCAACCGAAGGATATTGTGATCACTTCTGCAGACCTTGCTCCATACCTTACGGGAATTGTACAAGTGCTTTGTGACGACACTTCAGGACGAACTACATCAGGAAGTGGGTCACTTTGGCGCTTTGATTCCATTCCATATGCTGTCGTAACTAACGATCATGTCGTTGAAAATGCTGCGTTTTGTATTCTTCATATCACCGATGCAAATAACAATACTCTCGGTGTTTTTGAGTTAAACACGTCTACGTACAATGTGAATGAGGATACCGATACCGCAGTGCTTTCTATTGGAGCACCGCTTAATGACACCACACTGGCCGCGTGGACGTATAACTATGCCCTTGCAGACCTTCGTACATGCCCCAGCACTCTTCCTGCAGGAACGCCTGTGGTGATGATGGGATTCCCGTCATATGCAAAGCGGAATACGACACTTGAACTTCCGAGAGTTGGAGAGATCTCTACTATCTATCGTGCAGTGTCCAACGGAATCATTAGTGGATTTGATACCGCACTTCTAAAGCCTGAGGGCTCTTTGGATTATCATAACTTCTTTGTATCTGCCAAGATTGATACAGGAAACTCTGGTGGTATGGCACTTGCGAAAGATGAAGATGGGCTGTGTTCACTCGGACTTCCTACATGGCTTTCTGTTGGGAAGTATGAGACACAGGGATTGGTGCAGAATATCTTGAATGTGTTGTACTAAGAGAGATCTCCTATCACCTTCTCCGCATGCTCCTTCGGCTTCACCTTTTCATACACCTTTCCAATATTTCCCTCTTCATCAATAAGGAAACTAGAGCGTGAGATACCCATATATTTCCGTCCCATAAAATTCTTCTCTCCCCATACACCGTATGCTTCGCATACCTTGTGGTCTTCGTCAGAAAGTAGCGGAAACGGGAGGTTATATTTCTCTGCAAACTTCTTGTGCTTCTCTACAGAGTCTGCACTCACACCGAGAATAGCCAGTCCTTTGGATTGAAAATCTTTATAACTATCACGGAAGTTGCACGCCTCAGTGGTACACCCTGGCGTATCGTCTTTAGGATAAAAATATAAAAGCACCTTCTTTCCTTTGTAGTCCGAAAGAGAATGGGTGTTTCCATCCTGATCTTTAAGACTAAATGTCGGTGCTGGAAGTCCTTCTGCTACCATATGCAGTAGTGTATCACACATAAAAGTAAAGCCACCGCAATGCATGCAAAGCGATGGCTGTGTGTTTTCGAACACTGTTGTTCAATCCATGGTCTCACCCATGTTTCAGAAGACGAAATTATTTTGTGAACTTGAGACCAAGTTTTCCACAAGATTCCATATTCCTATCCAGACTTCATCTTACTAAGGTTCTGAACCGTATTCATACGGCCACAATGCTGTTGGAGGGATAAATCTGGAAAAATTCCCCCGTCCAACAATGTGTTCTACAAATTTTTTCAAATGCCGCTTCAAGAGCGTGCTCACTGATTGGCAGATTTGTCCCAACCAATCCCTTCAAGTATATAGCATTCCCTAATATTTGTCAAGTCTTTTAAGACCGCTCAAATAAGTACTGTATTCAGATCAAAATAGTCGCTTGGTTCCCCGACACCTCCACAGTTCCATGCTCTACTGCGAACCCTTTCTCATCTCCTTCCATCGGACGCACGACGATGTTCCCTTTCTTTAGAAGAGACACAAGCGCAGAGTGCTCTGGAAGGAGCGTCATCTCCCCTTCAGTACCTGGCACCGTCACCGAAAGCACCTCGCCTTCAAAGACTGGTCCGTCTACTTTAGAAATGGTGAGATGGAGTGTCTTCATGGTTACTCAGATTTCTTAACCTCGTCGATACCTCCCTTCATGTAGAAGTCCTGCTCAGACTTGTCATCGTGCTTTCCATCAAGAATCTCCCCGAATCCACGGATAGTCTCTGCAAGTGATACATAGGTTCCTGGAGTACCAGTAAAGATTTCTGCTACATGGAATGGCTGTGAAAGGAACCGCTGGATCTTACGCGCACGGTACACAAGCATCTTGTCCTCTTCAGAGAGTTCTTCAATACCAAGGATAGCAATGATGTCCTGGAGATCTTTGTATCGCTGAAGCACCTGCTTCACACCCTGTGCAACACGATAGTGTTCTTCTCCTACCACCTCTGGATCAAGCGCAGAAGAGTTACTCTCAAGCGGATCAATCGCTGGGTAGATACCGAGCGATGCGAGCTGTCGAGAAAGCGCTACGGTAGAGTCGAGGTGTGAGAAGGTGGTCGCTGGCGCAGGGTCTGTCATGTCATCAGCTGGTACGTACACCGCCTGAATCGAGGTAATAGACCCGTTACTGGTAGAGGTAATACGCTCCTGCATTTTACCCATCTCCTCTGAAAGGGTTGGCTGATATCCCACAGCAGACGATACGCGCCCAAGAAGTGAAGACACCTCCTGTCCAGCCTGTGTGAAGCGGAATACGTTATCCATAAAGAAGAGTACATCCTTTCCTCCTTCATCACGAAGTGCCTCTGCAAGTGAAAGTCCTGTGAGTCCCACACGTGCACGTGCACCTGGTACCTCATTCATCTGTCCGAATACGAGCGCAGTCTTTGGAAGTACACCAGATTCTTTCATCTCGTGGTAAAGATCGTTACCCTCACGTACACGCTCTCCTACTCCCGCAAACACAGAATATCCTCCGTGCTCTGACGCCACGTTATTGATGAGCTCCTGAATAAGTACGGTCTTACCCACTCCCGCTCCTCCGAAGAGTCCTACCTTTCCTCCCTTAATGAATGGCGCAAGAAGGTCTACAGACTTAATTCCCGTCTCAAATACCTCAGTCTTGGTCGCCTGGTCTGCGAATGCTGGCGGGTTCTGGTGAATCGCGCGTGTTGGCGCGTCAGTGATTTTCTCACCTTCGTCGAGTGTTTCTCCGAGCACATTGAAGAGTCGTCCGAGAGATTTCTCTCCCACAGGAACAGAGATTGGTGCACCAGTGTCTACCACCTCCATGTCTCGCCTGAGACCCTGTGTGTCCTGCATCGCAATAGCACGCACACGATCAAGTCCTACGTGCTGTGCAACTTCCAAGGTGATAGTCTCGTCACCTTTTTTCACCGTAAGCGCATTCAAAAGCGCTGGAATGTCTCCATCGAATCGTACGTCCACCACGGGACCGATAACTTGTGTAATTGTTCCTTTGTTCATAATTCTTGTAAGTAAATAATAATGTGCTCGTTCTCCTTGAGAACTGTGCTCACCTGTGGACGAATCCACAGACGAACACAATCATCAAGACTTCATTGCCTCAATACCACCCGTAATCTCAGACACCTCGGCGGTAATCTGTGCCTGACGTGCCTTATTAAACTGGATGGTAAGTGCTTTTGTTAACTCCTTTGCCTTATCGGTCGCGTTCTTCATCGCCACCATACGCGCAGAGTGCTCACATGCCTTAGACTCAATAAGTGCATGGAAGACCATGATCTGCATGAGATATGCCATGAGGGCAGACAGTACCATCTCTGCATTTGGCTCAAACGTGTAAAGTGCAGTGTGCGCCTTCACATCCTCTTCGGCATACTTTCCTGTCTTTGGCGCAATCCCTTCCACCATAGAGGTCAAATCTTCTTCCTTGAGTGGAAGCATCTGACGAAGTGTTGGCTTCTGCTCAAAGGTAGAGACAAAGTTCTGATACACAATGAACACTTCCTTATACTCCCCGAGCCAGAAACGCCCCATGGCCATACCAGAGATTTCTCCAATATCATCCATGACGACATCATCCTGTACGTTGAGATACTCTCGAATCACTTCCTTCCCTTCACGCTTTGCGAACTCCGCCGCCTTGCGTCCAATACAGATGGTGTCACAGCTCTTTCCTTCAAGAAACTGTTCCGCCTGCTTTAATACCGCAGAGTTCACACTTCCCGCAAGCCCCTTATCACTGGTCACAATGATAAGAAGAGACTTCCCTTCAGTACGAGTCTTTGTGTAGAGGTCTAACGCAGGGTCATTCGTCTTCGAAAGCTGCTTAAGGATAGAAAGTGCAGCTCCCGCATAACTACGCCCTCCAAGGGCTTTTTCTTGGCTCTTACGCATCTTCACCGCAGAAACCGCCTCCATGGCCTTGGTCACCTTGGCTGTTTTCTTTGTTGAATCTATTTTGTTTTTAATCTGCTTAAGCGCCATATGTAGATTTATGCCTCCTCTGTCTCGTAGAGGTGTGCGTGTGAATCCTTAAAGGCTTCCATCGCCTTGTTCATTGTCTCAGTCAAGTCATCAGAAAGCGCACGATCTTTCTCGATAATCTCAAAGACGTCCTTGTGCTCTCGCTCGATGAACTCTAAGTACGCCTCCTCAAGCGCGTGTACGTTTGATACTGCTACCCCATCCATAATGCCGTTGTTCGCAGCATAGAGTGATACCACCTGCTTGTAGAATGGCATTGGGTTGTTCTGCTTCTGCTTCAAGAGCTCTGTGAATTTCTGTCCAGACTCGATACGCTTCTTGGTGTCCTCATCAAGGTCTGATGCAAACTGCATGAAGGCCTCAAGCTCGCGGAACTGTGCAAGTTCAAGACGAATCTTTCCAGACACCTTCTTCATAGCCTTTGTCTGTGCAGCACTACCCACACGAGATACAGAAATACCTACATCAAGTGCAGGACGGAGTCCTTTGTTGAAGAGATCTCCGTCAAGGAAGATTTGTCCGTCGGTAATTGAGATCACATTCGTTGGAATGTACGCAGATACGTCTCCCTCCTGTGTCTCAATGATTGGAAGTGCAGTGATAGACCCGCCGCCAAGTTCTTCTGAGAGCTTTGCAGAACGCTCAAGAAGACGAGAATGAAGGTAGAAGATGTCTCCTGGGTATGCCTCACGTCCTGGAGGACGTCGAAGAAGCAGAGACATCTGTCGGTATGCCACCGCATGCTTTGAGAGATCGTCAAATACGATAAGCACATCCTTTCCTTGAAGCATGAAATACTCTGCAATAGAGACTCCTGTAAACGGTGCAAGGAAAAGGAGCGGCGATGCTTCAGATGCTGAAGTAGAAAGTACCGTGGTGTACTCCATCGCTCCTGCCTCCTCAAGCTTTCGCACGATACTCGCGGTTTTAGACTGCTTCTGCCCGATGGTTACGTAGATACAGATTGGACGAGACTCTTTTGGCTCATACTTCTGGTTAATGATGGTATCAATTGCAACGGTAGTCTTTCCAGTGCCACGGTCTCCAATGATAAGCTCGCGTTGTCCGCGTCCAATTGGAATCATAGAGTCAATTGCCTTGATTCCTGTATGTACTGGAGTGTCTACCCCAGAACGCTCCATCACACCAAAGGCAACACGCTCGATTGGCATTTCCTTGTCTCCCTTAAGCGCTCCTTTGCCATCGATTGGATTTCCGAGAGAGTCCACCACGCGTCCAACAATGTCTTCAGACACAGGTACAGAGAGGAGTTTCTGTGTACGGCGTACAGTCATTCCCTCTTTAATAGCGCTTGGCTCCCCAAGTACTACAGCCTTCACTGCGTCCTCCTCAAGGTTGAGGATAAGTCCGTAAAGTGTGGTCTCAGACTCAATAGCGTCCTTGAGTGACGCAGATTCTGCAACATCAAAGATAACCATCTCCATCATCTCTGCGCCAGAGATACCATCGATCTCTACCACTCCGTCAGAGACAGACGTCACACGTCCCACCTCCTCAGTTACATTTGAGACATCTAGTCCCTCAATCTCCTTTTTGATTCGTTCAATAATTGCCGTACTCATAATTAACTCGTGATGTTCTTATAAAGTTGTAGTAGTGCTGATTTATAACTTCGATCAATACGCTTTCCGTTATACGTCGCGGTGTATCCTCCAATGTGTTTTGCATCGATTGATACACGCGGTTCTTCCTCTGCACCCAATTCCTTAAGTGCCTCTTTGATAGACACGGAGAGTTTCTTCGCATCTTCTTCTTTTGCAAGACGGAGTTCTGGAGCGGTACTTCTCTCTTTCTCCTCTATATAGGTGAGAAGACCAGAAAGAATCTGTGCTTTTAACTTCTGATGCCCGCGATTCTCTAGGGTTGCGTACAGTCCTGTAAGCACCTCGGAAATATCCTTTCCATCTTGAAGTGCTTGGTATGCCGCCTCTATGTAATCGCGTGCTCGCATAGATTATTTTTCTATAAGTACCTTCTCTGCGGCAAGAACTGCAGCTTTTGCAATCTCTGCCTCGCTCTCCTTCTGTGCCTTCTCTGCAAGCGCCTCCCCGCGTGCTTGTGCATCTTTGAGAATATTGTCCGCCTTTGTCTCAGCTTCGCCTACAATCTCTGCAGATTTTTCTGTCGCACGAGTGCGCGCTCTGTCGGAGACCTCTTCAGCCTCTCGCTGTGCTGCGGTCAGTCTCTCTTTGCGGTTTTCCTCCGCATTTGCTTTAAGTTTTTCTGCATCTTCTGCATCCTTCACGCCACGCGCAATCTTTTCTTCTCGCTCCTTAAGGAGATTCAAGACTGGTGTGTACAGGAAGTACCATAGAAGACCTGCAAGAATTGCAAAGTTAACCACCTGTACCAAGATGAGGTGTCCATCTATTCCAAATGCATGTAGTAGGTCTTCCATAGTGATGTATTACTTACGCGAACTTAATAACGAAGGCAACAACGAGTGCGAAAATCGCAAGTGCCTCAACGAAGGCGATACCAATGAACATGGCTGCCTGAATCTTTCCTGCTGCCTCTGGATTACGTCCGATCGCTTCAAGTGCTCGTGCTACAAGCATACCGATACCGATACCCGGTCCGAATACACCTACACTGGCTGCAATTGCCATAGCGATTGCTTTTGTCGCCTCAGCGTTTGTTACTGCTACTTCTAGAAGTTGTGATTCCATAAAATTTGTATTGATCTACATTATTACTAACTCTGCTACTACGCAGATGAGAATATTCTCGAGAATACTCTCATCTGAGTACTAGTGTGGCTCTGTAATCGCCAATTTGATAAAAAATAGTGTCAAAATGGCAAATACAAAAGCCTGAATGAACCCAACGAACACCTCAAATGCCATGAGCGGCACCGGGAGAACATAGGGCACAAAGAACAATACCACGACCAAAAGCGTCTTCCCAGCAAAGATGTTTCCAAAGAGACGGAATGAGAATGAGATCAGTCGAGCAAGTTCTGAGATAAGCTCAATGATACCAATGATAAACCCAAGCGGCGATGAGAAGTTAATAAACTTCCCAGCATACTTGAAAATCCCCAATGCAAGCACACCAGCAATCTCAATAGTGAGAAATGCGATGAGCGCAAATGCGATAGTAACATTGAGATCTGCTGCACCTGGATGGAACAATGTTGTCTCTCCATGATCTGTATGGAACATAATCCCTTCAAGACCCGGAAGAAGACCTGTCCAGTTCATGGCAAGAATAAAGATGAAGATAGTCATGACAAGTGGAAAGTATCTCCGTGCCATGTCCTTACTCTCAAGCACTTCTGCCATGTAGTCATACACTGTACCGATGAGCATCTCAAAGAGGGACTGGAGTTTCCTTGGCACCATCTTGAGACTCCGTCCAACAAAAAAAGCCATGACGATAACAATCGCCATGGAAAGCCAAACGGTGAGAAGTGTGTTTGTTACAGGAATACCAAAGATATGACCGAGCACGTGTGGAGCCAGATGGATTGCAATCCCTCCTTCCGTCGCCGCATGTGCTGTCTGTATTCCAAGCATTTGCGCGCGTATTTTAGCAGATATGGGTGGGAAATCAAAGGGAAATGTGGAAAGAAAAACCGCCCAGTGATGCTAGGCGGTTTTAGTCTGAGCTGCGTCAGATCTTTAGACATTATCTGGTTGAACTAGGGCAACATTCCTGAGACTGATAACTACTGGCTCTTTCTTCTTGGTGAGAATAAAAAGATAATCATCCTCAACCTTCTGTAGTGTGCCACATGACCTCCAGGGTCCCGTACAGAAAACAGCAACTTCCTGTCCAATCTCAAACTCTTTCTTAATCATTTCACTGTAAGTCATTCTTGCCTCCTCTACAGCGCTTGTACTTTCTGTTGCTTTATATAAAATAAAAAAGAATATGTCAACCCTTAAAACACCCCTTCTCATGATCATTTACCACTCCAACCGCCTGCAGATACGCATAGATTATCGTCTCCCCCACGAAACTCATACCTCGTTTTTTTAAATCCTTTGAAATACCCTTTGCGTCATTCCCCCATTCCCAGAGATACGTATCAAACGAACCAAACTCTTTCTGTATATCTAAAAATACCTGCGCGTTAGTAATCGCAGATTTGATCTTCAACTTGTTGCGGATAATTCGTTCGTCATCAAAGAGCGGTTCTGGATCCATTTTCGCCACCTTCTTGGGATCAAAGTTCTTAAAGACCTCTCGATACCCCTCTCTTCTTTGGAGTATTGTCTTCCACGAAAGCCCCGCTTGCGCTCCTTCGAGAATGAGAAACTCAAAGAGGGTTCGATCATCATGTACAGGCACACCCCACTCTTTGTCGTGGTATTCGATATAAAGTGGATCATTTAAATCCACCCAGTGACATCTCTGTTTACTCATGAAGTTTCTGTCCTCCCGCTTTATTTAAGATATCTGAGTCAAACGCAAAGGTGGTGTCCTTTTGCTTCGCAAACCGTTCTTCTGCAAGCTCTACAAGCCGCGTACAGAGTTCTACACCAGATACACCAATCTTCTTCCAATTATGATGATACAGACTTCCGGGGAGCGTATTTACTTCATTTACATATACTTCTTCAGTCTTGGAATCGATAAGAAAGTCTACACGTGCGATACCTGAGCATCCAAGCGTGCGATACGTACGCTCTCCATATTCCAATACTTTCTTTGAGAGTTCATCACTAATTTTCGCGGGAATCTCACTGTATTCTGTATTCACCCCTTCTCCCTTTCCACCACCAAGGTATTTATCACTGAAGTCAAAGAAGTCTGTGTCATTCATCGGGCGCTCTATTGCACCAAAGGTGAGCTTCTCATTCCCCATGATTGGAAGTGTTACTTCAATGAGATTTTCCACCCCTTCTTCTACAAGCACCTTATCATCATAGTGAAGTGCCACCTCAATTGCATTCTTCAGTTCCCCTGTGTCACGCACCTTACTGATTGCGATACTGCTTCCAAGGTGTACTGGTTTTACAAAAAGTGGATAGTTTAGATTCTCAAACTCACGGAGATAGTGATCTCGCTTTGTCTCCCACTGGTACCTGGTAAACCACACGTACGGAACGACAGGGACTCCTTCTGCCTCCATTACCTGCTTCGTGAATGCTTTATCCATTGCGACCGCAGATGCAGCAAGGTCACACCCTACAAATGGAATACCTGCCATACGAAGAATACCCATGAGACTTCCATCTTCTCCGTATGTTCCGTGCATTGCAGGAAATGCGAGGTCTATAGACACCTTCTTCTCCCGAAGTCCTGGCCAGATAAGGGTAAGGCCGTCATTGATATCAATACGTACTTTCTTTTCCTTTGAAAGTTTTGCCTCGAGATCTGTCTTGAAGTATACAAGGTCGTTCATCTCTGGACTGGAATACCATGAACCATCCCGTGCAATGTATACAGGATATATTTCATAGTCTCCTGTCGCCTGGAGTGACTGGATTATCGGTGTGTGTCCTGTAATGATAGACACATCATGTTCTGCGCTCTTCCCTCCAAAAAATACGGCTACTGTTTTCATAAATTATTGATACTGATCTGGCCAATCATTTTGTAATACTACGACATCCCCAGAGACGGTCAAATGTGGAAGTGCCTCAAACGCTTTCAACGCCTCGTCATACCAAGTAATCTTTCCACCATACTTTGCTTCTTGAAGTCCTGCTTCAATGAACGGTGTCACGGAGTTTCGGATAAGGATGACCTGCTCTATTCCTGCCTTTGCAAGTTGTCTTCCAATGTCCTTATGTACCAACTCCGCACGATCTCCCATCTCTACAAGTCCTGGAGTTACATATAACCGTCGATGTCCTGTAAGGCTGCCAAGGAAAGAGATCACTGCAGCGACACCTTGCGGATTGCCATTGTAACTATCATCAAGTGTCACGACACCTGTAGAATCTGTTTTTGGCTCAAGACGATGTTCAAATGGTACTGTGCTTGAAATACCTTCCCTTATCTTCTCACTCGGCACACGAAGGTGTTCTGCGACCTGTACTGCACATGCAAGTGGTCCCACCTGATGAAGTCCCAGCAATTTTGAAGTGTATTCTTCTCTTCCGAGCGTAAACGTCGTACCACCAAGCCCTGTGTTACTCTCTGTAACCTTTGTATCTCCCACACCATCCCTCGAATACACAAACGTATTTGTATTGAGGTATCCATTCTCTTCTGCGTACCGTTTTGCATGATCACTTTCCCCATTGATGTAAAGTGGCTTTGTCCCGCCAAGCCAGTCTGCAAGCTCGAAGATGGTTTTTTGTGTTCGGTCTATTGTCTTAAACTTCTCGAGGTGTGCCTCATTCACTCCTGTAATGATGCCAATATCTGGTCGTACTAGTTTACATAACTCTTTTACATCTCCTGGATAGTATTCTCCCATCTCAAAGAGGAGCACTTGCTCATCTCCTGTAAGTGTCTTGATAAAAGAACTAATACCCAGCGGTGTGTTGTAACTATGTGGAGGTGCCGCAACAGTGAGATCTGTTTCAAGCACTGTCTTTAGAATCTCTCGCATGCTGGTTTTTCCGTATGACCCTGCAATACCAATCTTAATACCCTTATGTTTCTTGAGAAGCCTTGTTGCCGTACGCACAATGAACCACTCTATCGGCCTCTGGATTACATTCTGGAGAATAAGAAGCGGAACTGTCAGCACATACGGAAAGACATACGGTACGAGAATCACTGCAATAACAAAGAGTACATATCCAACACCTCCTTTGAAGAAAAGAAATGGAATAGTGAGTGCAAGAAGAAAGAAAAAGAGAACCCATGCAATGACGTAGAGTCCCGCACTTTTTAGTGTCCACACAAGTTTCTTTCTATTCTCTACACATCTGAAATCCTCTACTCTCTTATACCAGCGAATATACTCCCCTACGTGATACTCGCTTGCCTGTAGCATGTAGACAAGTGACCGCACAAAGCGAGGATGAAACCGTGACAGAAATTTCTTAATCATAAAAACCGTTCTATATATTCTGCCACACTCTCTGGCTTCTCCCTGTGTACAAAGTGTCCAGCGTCTTCAATTACCTTCAGTTCTGAGCCTCTAATGAGTTCATTGAATCGCTTCCCATCAGCAAGCGGTGTTGCAGTATCATCTTCTCCCCAGATGAGAAGCGTTGGAATCTGTATCTGTGTGGCGTACTCACTGAGGTCTTCATTAATGACTTTTACAAATGTCTCTTTGAGTGCTCCTGCCGCATAGTAGTCACTTCCGATACGCTCGTAGAGTTTCTTCTTAAGACGCTCTGGTACAAACTTTTTACCCGCTTTCGCAAGAAGAGTAATGAACCTATTCTTTGCTGTTGTATTTTTCACAAACCCTGCTGTGTCCATAAGTACTACCTTCTCTGGGCTAAACACACCCATCGCGATCCCCTTGATAGCAACACGTCCACCGAAAGAGTGCCCGCCAATGTATGCAACATCCAAACCGAGTTTTTCTATAAATGCAGAGACGAAATCTACATAGTTTTGCAATTCCCACGCAGTTTTCGGAGGCTCTGTCTGTCCAAAGCCAGGCATGTCGAGTCGAACAATTCTGTATTTACCTTTTAGTCTCTCTGCAAGTTCATCAAAGGTATTCAGAGAATCCTGCCAGCCGTGTAGCAAGAGAAATGCAGAGCCAGAGCCTTCATCTTTATATTCTGTTGCTAGATTTTGAACGATTACTTTCATAGGGATAGTGTATCAACCAGAAGCTAACTAGAGCTTTGGTCGGCTAATTTTAAGTAGATTTTTCTAAGGACTTTCGCATCATCGAGAGCATGATGTTGCTTATATTTTGTATGATCAATACCAAACTCTTTACATGCTCTTTCGAGATCAACCAACATCTCAGGATCTTTACCATGTGCAAATAACATTGATGCAAAATCAATTGGCAGCCAGTGGAAAGGGTGGTTATCTATACCAAATAGTTTGTATGTATAAATAGCATCAAACTGATTCACATAGGCCATAATATGCGGCTTTCCTTCTCCTACAAACTCTTTAATTTGCTTTTGTGCTTCTTCTCGACTCACTTTCGGAGCAATTAGTGTGTGGAGGATATTATCTTTTACCCATTCACTTACTTCTCCATCATATTCAAGCTCAATATAAAATTCTTCACCACTTAATTTCACCATCCCAATAGAAAGAATCTCCCCTTCACACGGATCGAGACTAGAGAACTCTGTATCAAAGAATATTATATCTTGCGAAAAAGGCTTCATATCTGAAGTATAACAAAAGAAAACACCCCTCGCGGGATGTCTTCTAATTAGTGGACCTGACAGGATTTGAACCCGCTACCTCCTCAGTGCAAATGAGGCGCTCTACCAATTGAGCTACAGGCCCGTATTTGGGGTGGCACTATAATACGGGTAGAGGGAGTGTAGGTCAAGTACTCTTTTCAAGTAGGAGTGCCTCTATTTCATCAAATGACTGCGCATATGTATGTGAACCGTTCTCCCTATTATGAGAACCTCCATGGTCGATATGGATTGTAAGGCTGTCTGGAAAAGCATGCTGTATATCGTCCAAGTGTTCTACCGAGTCATCAATTAGCACTATGGTTTCTTTGGGTACATCGTTGCCGAAGTATTCTTTAATAGTATCTGCCTTGTTATCTTGAGTCACAATGACATCAGACACCACCTTCGCAATTCCAGATTTTAATGATCGCGGTCTTTGAACAAATTCTTCTCCATACGTGAGGATGCGTACGGTGCCTAATTTGGAGCATTCGGCAATAAAATCAAAGACTCCATCAAATACATATTTCTCGGAATCTTCATTCCTAAATAGATCCAGAAAGATATCTACAAAATTATTCGGCACTTCTGTCTTTTGCCCTATATACTCGGCATGTAACTTTGCGGAATAAATCTTATTATTATCGGCAAACATTTCTTGACGAGCTTGCTCATATATCTCTGGAGGAATGTCATAGGTCTTCTGCAAAAGAGACGCTGTATCAAGACCTAATTGTACTGTATCAAACAAAGTGTTATCGAGGTCAATAAAGATTTGCATGCTTACTGTTTCCTTAACGCATCACGCACAAGATGTTCTATTAACTCCTTAAACGAGGAGCCAACAGACTCTACACCTCGAGCCAGAGAAGTCTGGGGAGTAAGTTGCGGGTGGGTATTTACCTCAAGGAAATATATCTCTCCATCATCCCCTACCACAAAATCCGAACGAGAATACTGGGAGAGTCCCATGTACTCATGGATGTCTTTGGTGAGTTTTTCAAGCTCTTGCTTCTGCTTAGAACTAAAATTCCCTGGCACCATCTCATGAGAGACACAATCCTGCTTCGCATCCGCATCATAGATTCCCGATGCTCCAGGCTGTACCTCGATTGCAGGGAGAACATACGCGTTTTTCTCTCGGAAACGATTCACCACACCACAGGTTGCTTCCTTTCCAGGGATACGCTTCTCCACCAATACCTGTGGGTATGTATTTAAAGCATCAGTCAGTGCTTGTGGTAGGAGTGCAGTATTCTGTACCATCATCGCGCCCAGGGATGATCCAGAGTCTACTGGCTTAATGACATACTCTGGACCAAACATAGATGCAATATTCTCTGAAAGTCCGTGAATGTTCCGAAGCGAGTCTTGAGACACCACCATATGCGGTGGCATTTTAATCCCCTTGTCCCGCAAGAAATCCTTGGTGAGCACTTTATTCACCGCAACACCAGATGCATATGACTTACTCCCTGTATATGGAATACCCATACGGTCTAAGAGACGCTGCACCTTTCCATCTGCTCCAAATGCACCGTGAAGTGCCACAAAGGCAACATCTACTGATGCAAGAATTTGTTCTGGAAACCGCGCCTTTCCTGCATAGAGCCACTCTCCATTTTTGGTAACAACGACATCAAGTACCTCAAACTGTTCTGGATCTAGGGCATCAATAACTGCCTTCCCTGTTTGCATAGAAAGGTCATATTCATCTGAGGGTCCCCCACGGAGTACAGCGACACGGATTTTTGACATGCGTCTATTTTAGCATGTCACCCCGTTTCTTCCGATGGTATGAAATAGCAAATCTGTGCGCTTCTGCGTTCACGAGA
This sequence comes from Candidatus Kaiserbacteria bacterium, assembly GCA_019634005.1. Lineage (GTDB taxonomy): Bacteria > Patescibacteriota > Minisyncoccia > Phycocordibacterales > UBA918 > JAHQWD01. The sequence continues at coordinate 164,330 of JAHQWD010000003.1, read as the reverse complement.
AGAATACTGTCGTGATACTTTTCAATGAGTGCTCTACTTCCAATAATGCGCTGTGGCTTGTGCTGCGCATTCTTTACGACACCAATGACAGGAATCACAACACCAGCTTCTTTTAGGACTTTCTCTGCTACATTCTTTTGTGCCGTACTTCCATCCACTACAATAACCTGTGGTAATGGCCACTCTACGTGTGTCAGTCGCCGTTCCAATATCTCTTTAAGTGCTGCGGGATCATTAGACTTATCAACCGTCTTAATCTTAAACTTTCGATACTCCTCCTTCTGCGGAGTGAGTCCTTCTACAACAGTCATTACACCGACCATGTCTTTTCCTGAGAGGTGCGCTACGTCATACCCTTCAATACGCGCGTTCTTTTCATCACGATACACTCGTGCGTCTTCTTTAATCAGCGCCACATCCTGTATGTGCTGGAGTGCAAAAATCTTTTTCTTTACGTCTTGCGCTTCCTCAAACCGCTCTTTCTTTGCAAGCTCTTTCATCTCTTTCTCCAGTTCTTTGATCACCTGTTTCTTCTTTCCTTCAAAAAAGAGCCTGATATGACGAATGGTCTTCTTATACTCTTCTTTAGATTGCATATCTGGATAGAGCCCAATCTGTCTATTGAAATCTACTTTTCCTTTCGCCATCTTACTCTTCTCCTTACCAACAGGCTGTGGCGTATCGTAAAACTGGAAGATGCGCTGGATAATCTTGAGTGCTTCTCGAAAGAGACCTCCACTTGGAAATGGACCAAAGTGATACTGGATATCTCCTTCGTCGTACTGTTCCACCAGATCTTTCCCGCGAACTACCAATACCCGCGGAAACTCTTCCTTGGTGATGATCAAATGATTAAAACTCTTATTATCCTTAGAGACAGTATTGTACCGAGGTGTATGCGTACGAATAAGGTTCGTCTCCATAATGAGTGCCTCAAGAACAGAATCTGTCTCGGTCCATTCCACTGTCTTTGCCTCTATTACCATTTTCTCAATAAGCTCACTTCGCTTCTCTTTTATATCTGAAGAGAAATAGCTTTGGACACGGTTCCGCAGTGAAGTGGCCTTTCCAATATAGAGAATCTCCTTCCGAGCACCCAAAAAGAAATACACGCCAGGTGTATCAGGAATGTTCTTTTTGAGATCTTTCTTTTCCATATACAAAGAATACAACAAAGGTCTTGTGAATAACATCCTCACAAGACCTGTATATACCGTTTCTCTAAAAATAACCAATCATGTTGAGTCGGTCCCTCTCGAAAGACAAATAATTCTTTTTCTCCATCTTTTAGAAAGCCAACTAGCTTTTGTGTCCCAGACTCATAAAAGAAGACAAAATCATTCTCCTTTTGATAGACCCAATTCAAATGAAGGGCAATATCTTCATAGAGATCCTCAACTTCTTCTGGTGTGCGGAGAAACATCTTCAGCACACCAGCTACAACTGTCTTGCGCATCTGTTTTCTCCTTCCAGATGTTTGTGACAGTACTACATATAACGTGTCCTGTCAAAAGTTAGAGCCCCGCTGTCGCAGGGCTCTAGGCCGCACCCTAAGTATGTGCCAGTAGTCGGGAAATTGGACCCTTCCCTTCTTCCAGTTCGCGCTGGATGAAAGCCGCCGCTTTCTCAAGCCATTCAGGGACCTCTCCCTGCTCTAGAGAAGCAATGGTGTCTCTCACCCTTTGCTCATGTTCACGTATATACTGTTCCTGCCTTGGATGATAATAGTACAAGCTTGCGACTCGTACACATTCTTCCCGCCAGGAATTGATATCGTGCACCGAAATACTCTTTCGCCGCCGATCAAAGACCTTTAAGACTACACAAGATGTAGTCATATCCGCCATCTTCCGAACATCGTCCATTCCTACACCTCTTCATCTTCTTAGTGGAGCCGTTCTAAGTGCTCAGTATAGATGAAGACTCTTAGAAAATCCACCTACTTCTTCAACATCTTTTTCAAATACGTTCCTGTGTGGGAGTCCTTGCTTTCCGCAACTTCCTCAGGTGTCCCTTTTGCTACCACCTTTCCACCCCCTTCCCCTCCTTCAGGACCTATATCAATAACGTAATCTGCACACTTAATAAGATCAAGGTTATGCTCAATCACCATTACGGTATTTCCTCGATTCACCAGCTCTTGAAGGATCTCAATGAGTTTCTTCACATCCTCGTAGTGAAGACCAATGGTTGGCTCATCAAGTAGATAGATAGTTTTTTGTGTATGTGGACGATACAACTCTGACGCTACCTTCACGCGCTGTGCCTCTCCTCCAGAGAGAGTGGTCGCACTCTGTCCAAGCTCGAGGTATCCAAGTCCTACATCAAGGAGCGTCTTGAGACGCTCATAGATAGCAGGCACATCTACAAAGAAGTCTGCTGCCTCTTCAATGGTCATATGAAGAACTTCGTGAATATTCTTTCCCTTGTACTTCACCTCAAGTGTCTCCTTGGTAAACCGTGTCCCATCACAGACATCACAGGTGACATACACCGTTGGAAGAAAGTGCATCTCCACCGCAATTTGTCCATTTCCCTGACACGCCTCACATCGTCCTCCTTTGACATTGAAAGAAAATCTCCCTGGCTTCCATCCACGCGCACGTGCCTCACTGGTCGCAGCAAACATATCACGAATATGTGTAAACGCCCCTGTATACGTTGCGGGATTAGAACGTGGTGTACGTCCAATTGGAGATTGGTCGATAAGGACAGAACGTCCGAGATACTCTGTCCCATCAATTGTCTTCACATTATATGTCTTTGCCGTTCGATACTTCTTCTCTAAACGAGCACGGAGATTTTTATGTAAGATCTCGTACATGAAGGTGGACTTTCCAGACCCCGATACACCCGTAACGGTAATCAGTCTTCCGAGTGGAATATCTATATTAAGGTTTTTGATATTAAATGCCTTCCCGCCACGAATCTTAATCGCCCCCTTCTGCGATTCTCGTCGCTTTTCTGGAATTTCGATCTTTTTGTCTCCACGGAGATAATCTAGGGTCACAGACTTTGATGGATTGGTTTTTGCAGAAAGGAGTTTCTCGAGGTCGTCTGCAACCACCACCTCACCCCCATGCACACCTGCGCCTGGACCAACATCTACAATATAATCTGCAGCAAAGATAGTATCTTCGTCATGCTCCACTACAAGAATAGTGTTCCCAAGATCTCGAAGGTCTGTGAGCGTTTTAATCAAACGGTCGTTATCTCGCTGATGGAGTCCAATCGTTGGCTCATCAAGCACATAGAGTGCCCCCACCAATCCACTTCCCAACTGTGATGCCAGACGAATACGTTGCGCCTCTCCTCCAGAGAGTGTGTTTGCTCGACGGTTCAGCGTGAGGTACTCAATACCCACATTGTTCATAAACTCGAGACGCTCGATGATCTCTCGGAGTGCAGGCCATGCAATCTCCTGATCTTTCTTGGATAGTTTCAAAGACGCAACAAAATCTGACGCTTCCTTCACCGTCATGTTGGTGAAGTCCACGATATTCTTTCCAAGGTCTTTTCCAGACCCACCGATATATACACGAAGTGCCTCTTTGCGAAGACGTGCTCCATTACACTCTGGACACTCATCCGTCTGGAAAATACCAACCGTACCCAATCCATTACACTCCTCACACGCTCCATAGGGAGAATTAAAAGAGAAAAGACGTGGTTCCACTTCAGGGAATGATGAACCATCCGCAGGACAGATAAATTTGGCTGAGAGCGTACGTACAGAGCCATCGGGACTCTCTACCTTCACAATGCCTCCAGCCTCTGCTAGAGCCAATTCTACGGCCTCTGAGAGCCTTTCTTTTGCACTCTTCGGAGAGTCTTTGAACTCACTCACATATATCTCATCGATAAGGACATCGATGTCATGTCGCTTGGTCTTGGTAAGTGCAATCTTCTCCCGAAGCTGTTTCACCTCCCCATCAATCTTTACGGTCTCATATCCCTTCCCAAGAAGATCGTAGAGGAGTTGATAGTATTCCCCTTTTCTCCCCACCACCACAGGGGCAAAAATAGATACTCTTGCAGAAGAGATTGGTACACCCATTACTTTCGCCTTCTCTACCTCTTTGGTCTCAATAGATTTTAAGATGATGCCGAGGATCTCATCCTGTGAAAGCTTCTCAATCTTCACATCGGTATCCAGACAGTATGGTTGTCCAACCCGTGCGTAAAGAATACGGAGATAGTCATAGATCTCTGTGATGGTCGCCACTGTTGAGCGTGGATTCCTCGACGCAGACTTCTGGTCAATAGAAATTGCTGGAGAAAGCCCTGCAATTTCATCCACATCTGGTTTCTGCATTTGTCGGAGGAACTGTCGTGCATATGCAGAGAGAGACTCTATGTACCGCCGCTGTCCTTCGGCAAAAATTGTATCAAAGGCGAGCGAAGACTTACCCGATCCAGAGAGGCCCGTAAACACCACCATCTTATTCCGTGGCATCTCTACATCGACGTTCTTTAGATTATGGGTACGGGCGCCTCGGACGATGATTTTCTCGTCCTTTGACCCTACATCTGTTTTTGTTTTCTTTTTTGCCATAGCAGAAAGCCTGCGCATGCGGGTGCAGGTGATACAGGGAGTATACCTCAAATATGTATTAGGCACTAGAAAAGGCCCCGTGGGGCCTTAGACTCTATAACTATCATTTCCCCTGTCTCTGCCAACGAGCTCTTTTCCTTTCATGATCCATCTTGGCAAAACAGATACTGAGCACGAGTGCGCAGATAATCAAAACGTATCCTTCTAGATCCATAGCAGATTCCTTTCCGCTCCCTATACAAAAACGTACTCCTCAACTATTAAATTGTCAACGAGAAAAAGCCCCGAAGGGCTTTTCTTATTTGTTCAACCGATAACTGAAGAGCGACATATTCTCGGGAGTAAGCGTATCTTCAACTCCCAAAATGGAAGCGTCACGAACTGAGTCGAGTACACGTGCAGTGAGATACCCTTGTTCAACCAAATTACATAGACCGACACAGACATGCGTAGGATGCATCCGCACCACTTTCCGAACCAGCCTGAGAGAACAAGTGCACTTTGAATGATTTTCAAAGAAACGTTTCACCCGTCTTTCTGCAAGCTTTCGTTCGTACTTCACACTTTCACGTCGTAGCAATTCTGCTCCAAGCCAAACAAGGATTACTATGCAACCAACTTCTATGGTGTTCATACCCCATCTCCTTTCCTTTCTGCATTATGCTCCTCTCAGAGAGAAACGCAAATTACTTCTCCCCCATCCCCTCAAGTGCTGCAATCTCATCACGAATAATTGCCGCAGTTTCAAAGTCGAGAATCTTTACCGCATCATCCATTTGCTGTCGCTTCTCCTTGAGGACTTTCTTCGGATTTTTCTTGTATAACTCTGCATCAACGGTGAGAAGTGTGTGAACCGTCTCTTGATGCTCTGTACGAAGCTCTGCGGTAATATCTTTAATCTCCTTCGCAATCGTCTGCGGCGTAATATTATGCTCTCTGTTGTACGCAAGTTGTAGCTCCCTTCGACGATTTGTCTCTCCAATTGCCTTCTCTAAGGATCCTGTCATTTCATCCGCATAAAGCACCACCCGTCCAGATACATTACGTGCCGCACGCCCAATTGTCTGAATCAACGAGGTCTCGCTTCGAAGAAAGCCTTCCTTATCTGCATCCAAGATAGCCACAAGCTCTACTTCGGGAAGATCCAGTCCTTCACGAAGCAGGTTCACTCCCACAAGACAGTCAAACTCCCCCTTGCGGAACTTAGTGAGAATCTCAATACGATCAATTGTTTTAATATCACTATGAATATACTCCGCCTTCAGACCCCGCTCTGAAAGAAAATCTGAGAGATCCTCTGCCATCTTCTTGGTCAGTGTCGTCACCAGTACGCGTGCACCGCCTTTAATTACCTTTTCAGCTTCATTGATAAAGTCCTGCACCTGTCCTGGGTATTCGTCCTTCTCTACAATCGGTCGCATATCTATGAGCGGATCAACAAGTCCCGTCGGACGAATTACCTGTTCCACTGTCTGCTGTGATTCTTCCTCCTCGTATGTCCCTGGCGTTGCAGAGGTGAAGATCATCTGTCCGACACGCTTCTCAAACTCTTCAAAATTAAGCGGTCGGTTATCCACCGCACTGGGGAGACGGAATCCATGCTCTACCAACGTCTTTTTTCGCGAGCGATCGCCTGCATACATACCACCAAGCTGTGGGACCGTTACATGAGACTCATCAATGATGGTAAGAAAGTCTGGCTTTCCGTCTTTTGTATGAGGAAAGTAATCCAAGAGTGTGTACGGCGCTTCTCCCGCGTCACGTCCATCAAAGTGCCGTGAGTAGTTCTCAACTCCATTACAATATCCAACCTCTCTAATGAGAGCGAGATCATGTTCGGTACGTCTTTTGAGACGCTCTGCCTCAAGAAGCTTTCCTTCCTTCTTAAACTTCGCCAATTGCTCATCAAGTAGCATCTTAATCTCCTTCATGGCACGCTCTCGCTCATCTTCAGGAGTTACAAAGTGCTTTGCGGGAAAAAGGTAGAACACTTCTGGCTCGTCGATAATCGCACGAGACACCGCATCGATCTTTGTAATAGCAGAGACCGCGTCTCCTGAGAATCCAAGCCGATAGATCACTCGCTCGTTAGTTGGCATAATCTCAACCGTATTCCCCACTGCACGGAAATGCCCAGGAGTGAGATCTGCATTGGTTCGTTCAAAGTACATGCTCACCAATGTTCGAAGCATTTCTGCCCGATTCGTCTTAAATCCTTTTTCAATCTTCTTATGCACTTTCTCGTACTGCGCTGGAGAACCGAGTCCATAGATACATGAGACAGATGCAACAATGATGACATCCTCCCGAGTTAAGAGTGCCTGCGTGGACGCGTGACGGAGCCGATCAATCTCCTCATTAATCTGCGCTTCTTTTTCAATATACGTATCGGACACGGGCATATACGCCTCAGGCTGATAGTAGTCGTAGTATGAGACAAAGTAATGCACGGCATTCTCTGGGAAGAAATCTCGATACTCCTGTGCAAGTTGCGCGGCAAGCGTCTTGTTATGTGCAATAACAAGTGTTGGCTTCTGCACATGCTGGATCACGTTTGCTGCGGTAAACGTCTTACCACTTCCTGTCACACCCAAAAGCGTCTGGTGTGTCATGCCTTTTTCTATACCCGAGACCAAGGCTTCGATCGCCTTTGGCTGATCTCCCGCTGGTGTTTTATCCGTACTGAGTTTGAATTCCATTACGATGGAGTATAGCAAATTAGCCAGCAAGTATCTCCTCCCGCAACCGCTTTGTATACTGCACGATGGTGTAGAGATTATGTATCGATGCAAGATGTGCCCCCAACATTTCCTGCGCACGGAAGAGATGTGCAAGATATGCACGCGTATAGTTCGTACACACATAACAGTCACATCCTTCGTCTGGCTTCCCAAAATCTCGCTGATATTTTGTATTTAAAAGATTGAGTTTCTGAATTCCTTCATGGGTATGCGCATAGATAGTTCCTGTTCGCGCAAGCCTTGTTGGCGCAACACAATCAAAAGTGTCGCACCCTGCATGTACGCCACGGAAAATGTCTTCAGGCTCCCCAATACCCAAGAGGTGTCGTGGCTTATCCTCTGGCAAGATATCATTTACCACTTCAAGCGACGCTCCGAGATCCTCTTTAGAGAAAGATCCTCCAATACCGAAGCCATCAAAATCCATAGCGGAGAGCACCTGCGCACTCTTCTCTCGGAGATCTAAATATCGTCCTCCCTGCACTACTCCGTAGAGCCCTTGTCTTTTCAATGCATCATAATTTTGTTTGTGTGCGAGGATGGATCGCTTTGCCCATCTGTGCGTCCGCTCCATTGCTTCCTCCTGATATTCTTTCGATGCTGTTGGGGACGTACATTCGTCAAAGGCAACGATAATATCTGCACCGATGTCGTGCTGTATCTCTATAGATCGCTCTGCGGTAAAACGGTGCATCGAGCCATCGTGATGTGAAGTAAAGGTCACTCCCTCTTCATCAATCACACAGAGCTTTCCATGACTCTGTGCCATTTCTTTGGAGTATATATTGATACCCTCTTCGGCACTTTCATCTCCTTTTGCAAACTTCGTCACCCCCTTACCAAACGCAGCACCAAGCGAGAACACCTGAAAACCACCAGAGTCGGTCATGGTGGGCATATGCCAGTTGGAGAACTGGTGAAGTCCACCCGCTTCTTTTACGATTTCGTGTCCTGGCTGAAGATAGAGGTGGTAGGTATTGGCAAGCGCAACCTGCGCACCAATATACTGCTCCATATCTTCTGGTTTAACACTCTTCACTGTCCCTTTTGTTCCCACGACAACAAATGCAGGTGTCTCAATATCTCCGTGTGGTGTATGAATAACCCCCGCCCGCGCACGGGAGGTGGTACTTTTCTTTACTACTTCAAATGTAACAGGAGTTGCCATTACTCTAGTCTAACGAACTTCAAGTACTTCAACGATGAAAACCAGTGTACTATTCGGTGGAATAGGGCCAACCTGACGACTGCCATATGCCATTCGTGCAGGAATAACCAGTGCACGTCGACCACCTTCTTTCATACCAGTGAGTCCCTGCTCCCATCCTTCAATAACCTTACCTTCACCAAGGGTAAACGTGAACGGTTCTCCTCGTTCATAGGAGTTATCAAACTGAACACCTTCTTGTGTATTCCCCGCGTAATGCACCGTAACGGTACTTCCTTCGGTAACCTCTGTTCCAGAACCAACCTCAACCTCAAAAAGTACCAGCTCTTGTATGGTTCCCTGCAGTGACGCAGCATCTGCAAGTGCTTCAACAACCGCTTCGTCAGTACTCTGTCCGTCTTGGATTGTTACCACCGATACCTCATCTTCAGTACTCAGATACATACTAATACGAGTAACCGCATCAAAACGAAGACCAAGTAATATAACGACCAAAATACCGATACTGACACTAATCCAAACCGCTTCTCGTGAATCAAACATAGTTTCTTTATTCATGTCCCTCCATACTACTGATTATGGTTCGGTTCGCAAGTCCAGAACGACGAAATACTAATGTTGCTCTCGTACCAAGATTTGCGAGAAATGCATCACGCGCATCGAGTCCCATGAGCTGTGGCTGACTCGGTGTTGCCACACTGGTTACAGGAATAAGTGTGTAGGCGAGCGTATCGGCAGTGATAGCAAGCTGTACCATAAGCCCTTCCTGTACTGCAGTATCAAAATACTGGTCAAAGACAAGGTTTCCCAATGAATAGAATATTGGCTTCTCCTCATAGATCTCTATACCTTGCACAACATGCGGATGGTGTCCTATGACCGCATCAACACCTTGATCTATAAGCATGTGTGCAAGTGTCTCTTGTCCTGAATGATGCTGAGACATATATTCCTCACCCCAGTGTATATACGCAACCTGTAGATCACTTGTAGACCGCATACGAGACAGTTCCTCTTCAAGCCTTGATTCATCTAATGTTCCAGAGACCAAATTAAGTGTGAGGATACTTACAGCGATATCTCCGACAGGTACTCTGGTATGGGTGACTATTTCAGGCGTTCCCATACAGACAAGTGCTGCCTCGTCACACACACGACGTGTATGCTCGTATCCTTCACGGCCAAAATCAAAGGTGTGATTATTCGCAAGTCCGAGATAATCAAAACCGATATCCCGCAACACAGGGAGCACTGAAGATGCTACAGAGAACTGGAAGCCAAAGTCTGGTGTCTCTTTGTGCACCTCAGGAACACTTGCTTCAAAATTACCAACTGCGACATCCGCACGGCGCACAATGTCCTGTATACCAAGAAACGGATACTCTGGTTCTGTACGTTCCATCATCCGCTCCACCTCCCGTGCAAGCATAATATCTCCAGTAAAAAGCATGGTGTAGACATTTGTTTCTTCACCCACCTTCCCGTAGGCAATATGTAACGTCTCTTCTTGTGTATCAGAGACAAATGCCAGACAGAGTATGAGCACCATCAAGCCTATAAAGAATATGTTGGTCTCTTTTCCCGTTGCGTCCATATCCTAAAATACAAAATGTTCAACTGGTTGATGGAATGGTCCAATCCTCATTGCATACATCATTGCAAGCCCAATGACAAAGGCACCTGCAATAAGGAAGAGTGTCGTGAGCGCAGGATGTAACACAGGGTCATATTTCTCATCATCACGATACACCGCATAGAGTTGGTTGGAGTCAATATTCACCGTCACACCAAGCAGTGACGAGAGTGTCTCTGGAGCAACACGTGCATCAGAATGAAAGAGCTGCCGTGCAGCAGTTACCTCAACTGTATCATTCTGCCTATTTCCTTTTAGCACAAGAAGGGCAACCTCAACATCCTCTTCATGCCACCGCGCTTCAACAAGTGCTGAGCGGATAATTTGATCTTCAGCATCGAGCGGGATGCCATTTAACTTGAGAAAGTTTTCTATTAGACGTTTCTTGATCATGATTCTGAACCGAGACGCTCACATGATATATGTGTCGCGTAGATCTCAAGTAACACTTTAAAGAGACTAAGAATAACAGGGCCAAGTACAAATCCAATCGGTCCAAAGAGTGTAATACCACCAAGTACCGCAAGCAAGATGAAGAGCGGGTGGAGTGTGTTTCCTCGACTCATAAGATATGGACCAAGCAAGTTATCGATAAATCCAACCGCAAGCATCGCCCAGAGTGCTACACCAACCGCACTGCCGTAAGAACCCGTGATCACAAGATAGAGTACTGATGGTACAAAGACAATTGACGTCCCAATTGCTGGAATCAATGCACCAAATGCAGCAATTGCTCCCCAGAGGATCGCGCGTTCAAATCCAAAGATCGACAACCCAATCGCGGTCAATGTTCCTTGAATGATCGCCACCAATACAATCCCAAGTGCAACGCTGCGAACAGATTGTGAGAGACGCTTTAGAATAATCGTATCGTCAGTGTCAGGAAGCGGACTAATCTCCACTAAGTACTTCATGAACTTTCGTCCATCTCGGAAGAAATAAAAGATAGTGATGACAGAGATAAAGAAGAGTAGAAATGATGACGCGGTACTCGTAAAGATCACTGCGAGATTTGAAGTGACAAACTGCGCACCTTGTCCAAGATATGAGGCGATATCAATAGAAAACTCAGGCACGAGACGTTGCACAAACATCTCTATATTGAAGACGGCCTCTTGGATCGAGATGCCAGACCCAGAGTTAAGGAGTCGATAGATTGAGGTTGCTTCACGAAAGACAAAAGAACCCAGTATAGTAAGCGGAGCTCCCACTAATGTCACCGTAATGAGCGTCGAAAGGAATGCACTTAATCCCTTATACCTTTCATTGAACTGTCGCAGTATCCATTCATAAATTGGATAACAAATAACCACCACAACAGCAGAAAGTGCCATTGCGTTGATGAATGGTTCAAAGATGCGCCACACCAAGAAAGCGACGACTCCTAGGAATCCAAAAAAGAAAACGTACTCGACAAGTCTGTTTACTGCCATATAGCTATTGTATCAGAGGTATACGTGCGTACTACCCTTTAATGTACAGTTCAAAATCGTCTGGTGTCTCACCCGCGGCTGCAGGAACAAGATTCAGGATAACTGAACGCTGCTGGAGCGTTGCGCGAATGTCTGCCTCCTCGCTTGCACTAAACGACACAAGAAACCGTTGTGGAGTGACCACCTGCGCACAGATATCTGCGTTGTTAATCACTGTAAAGTCAACTACCACCTGCTCTGGGTATGATTCCATGATAACGAAATCGTGCTCGAGAAGGTCACATGGCGTTGGCATCAATATTTCCCCTGCAAGTGTGTGTACACCATTAATATAGAAGTGTTTTGCATCAATACGTTCAATGCCATCATATGCAGTCTGATCAACGGGCACCTGCTCAGACATATCCTCCTTTTCAATATCCGCACGCTTGACGTATGCGAACGTAAACATACCAATAATAATGAGGACGAGTGCTCCAACAAACAATGTGATGGTCTTTGAATTCATAAGCGTGGAATTATCAATAACATTACCATTCTACCACAACGAAAAAACCCTCTCCTGTGGCGGGAGATAGGGTTTTTCGACACATGGTCATCGAGTGTACTCCTGTGCTCTTTCAGTAATACACCGAGACAGTCTTCGTGCATGTGTACACATAGTGAAGACCGTATACAGTATACCCCACTCGTTATTTCTTCTCAATAACTGCTTCCGATGCAGAGAGTGCCTTGGTGACTTTCTCGACAGCTTCTTTCTCTTTCTTCGTGACACGAGACTTTTTACTCGTCATTGTCGTAAGCATAAGCACATCTCGTCGCAATGTTGAAAATACCTTAGAGATTTTGTTCTGCATTGCAAGTACTTCTCGTCGAGCCTCCGCACGAGCACGCTTATGTGCGTGATGCTCAACAAGACCAAAGCAAATTCCAAACACTGCCATAAGCGACAAGAACGCAACAGCGACAACATTCACCTCAGCTGGTCGTGCAATATGTTCTCGTACATTGTTCAAGAATGTACCCACTGTGACAGAGCCTCTTACCGTAACATGCTCTCGTAGTGCAGTCGCATTCCCCGCTTGGTCATATGCAGTTACAACTACGGTATGTTCCCCGGGAGAGAGCATAGAGAGCTTATATCCTGCAACAACAGTCTCAGGAGAGAGTGTTTGCTGATCAGTATCCCCGTCAATCAAGATGGTGTACTTCTCAACTCCAGAAAGCCCATCTTCCGCCTCGACGAAGAGATGTGGATACCCATCCTCCACATACTCTATATACATTGTCATCTCAGGTGGTGTCACATCGATGCGTAATTCTTGTTCAAAGATTTCTCCCCATTCGTCATTCTCTTTAAATTGAAGTATGAAATATTGTAGTCCTTCCTGTAGTTCCCCATTCCCAAAGGTGACACTCTCTACGGGAGGGTTAAAGACGGTGAACGGTTCCTCGCCTGACTCTGTTACGATATCAACAGCAACAGCACTTGCGAGCGCTCGTTCTCCCCATGAGAATGTCCACTCCGATTTGTTATACCAGCGTTCCTCCTCTTCCGCTAAAGCAGTCATCGGCAGGAGTGCTACACAAAGAGCCACCACAACAAGGACTCGTTGTAAAAAAGATGAAGAAGTAAATATAGAGAGCAACATATAAAGTACGGAAGAGCTATTAATCTACTGATGTATACCTCTATAGTACACGACAATAAAGTCTAGATGTGTAGGTTACTCACATATGAAAACAACTCGACACGTCGAGTTGTTTTCGTTACACAATGATTCCTGTACCCGTCAGCGATACATGGATGTAAAAGAGAGCACCCATTGCTGCAAGTAGTCCTGCACCATATGCAATTTGGATAGGATTTTGTTTTCGCCACTCAATGACAATCGAGAGCATGAGAAGCATAATCACAAACAGTGACAGTACTCCGTACAAAATCTGAAGTACATTTCCTGGTTGCGTAAGCGTCTGCGCAACGACACCCGCTTCATCCGAAGCCGCCATCTGAGGCTCTACAATTGCTGGCTCCGCCAAAGGATTTGAGGTGGTGATCAGTTCTGGGATGACAGGCTCCTGAACTTCCTCCTCTGTCCCTTCATGATACTGCGCAAACGCATCAAGAACTGCATATGTAGATTCACGTTCAATCTCAGTAGATGCATCAGCTCCTAATATTGGTGCAACAGAGTCTTGTGCAGTAGCGGTATCAGTCTGCACTGCCACCGTTTGCGACACGGGTGCTGCTGGAGCTCCAAAGAGTTGCACAACAAACAGTGTTTCTACTCCATTATAAGAACCCTTTGCGGTTCCGACACCGATCTCTGTAAAGTCTTCATTTAAGATGTTGGCACGGTGCCCTGGTGAGTCCATCCATGCATCCACGACGTCATCAGAATCCATGAAATGAATTGCAAGATTTTCTCCTGCGTGAACAAAGGAGTATCCCACTTGATCAAACCAGTGCCATGGAGAGACACCGTCGGGACTATAGTGTGAAAAATATTCATGCGCCGCCATATGCTCTGCCTTTAGTTGTGCAGCACGATCAAGTACTGCATTCCGTGAGAGTGAACCAACGTTTGATCGTTCGTCATTGGTTAGTTCAACAATAACAGACGGCAGAACAGACCCTACGAGCCAGTCAGACTTTGTCCACAAAACAGACTGCACGCTAGTAAGTGCAAAGGAGATAAATACCAAGACAGCCATAATACGCACTGCGTGCACCTGCAGACTATTCGGTGCATAGCAGTTTTCAGAACATGGTATGAAATATGCCTTTATTTTTCCCATTCCGCACATAATACCACACTATATGCTTCTTGTACAGTATTCTACGAACCGAAGAGAACGGGTATGAGTTCGATCGAGACTTCGTCTAATCCTCCAGCACAGGTGAGTGTAAATACCGAGTCCCCATAGATACGAACCTGCACACTCCCCGACTGATTACTTGGTGTTGCCTCGATTCCTGGACCTCTTAAGGTACATCCAGCAGGTGCATTTCCTTGAAGGTTGTAGGTAAGTTCTACATACTCCCCTTCCCGCACTCGCGTACTATCTACTGAGATCGTTGGATCCACTGCCTGTGTATAAACACGGAGCGAATCGCTATCAGACCCGCCAGACCCAGAACATGAGACAGCATATACTCGGTTATTCCCCGCTGACGGTTCGGAGATTGAGGAAGTCTGTCCATCATCAGATCCACCAGTACTAAAGTTACTCCCATTGCACGACGTGGCGTTGGTAGAATCCCACCGCAAAGCAATTTGGTCTCCTGGGAGAATGGTGATGTTCGCGCCCGTCCATGAACCCCCTTGAGTGTTGTTTCGCACTTGAAGAGATGCCGTTGGAGCAGCGGGAGGTTCAGGGTCTGGTTCTGGTGTGGAATCTGGCTCCAAAGAAGGTGGCGGAGAGTCTGGCTCTGGGATAGATGGCGGAGACGTTACTGCGACATATTGAGATGCTGTCACTTTCCGCCCACTTTTGTTTGCACCTTCCCAACAGGTGACACCGTAGGTTGTGTTGGCGTTTGGATACACAGTCTCTGATCCGTTTTTAGATCCTCCTGTCGCAAAGTTCCATCCGCGACAATCATATGCGTGAGTACTCCCCCATGTCACAACAACAGGAGAGCCTCCTATAACTGACGTTGGCCTTGCCTCAAACCATGCTTCTGGTGCCGGTGGCTCTGGCTCATCTTCCTCCACAACAACCTTCTCATTCACCACAACCGTTGCAGTCGCGACCGCTCCATCACAACTAACCTTAAACACTTTTGTTTGTGCATGGTTAAGTGTGATCGTCTGTTCTCCACTTTTCTTTCCGTTCGTCTTGAGTGGATTCTCCAAACTTCCGCAACGTGAGGCGTCCTCACTTCCCCATTCTAATGTCGTCGACTGTCCTTCAGTGATACTCGTAGGATTCGCGGTAAGCCATGCGGTCGGTACTACTGGTTCTTTAACCTTCACTTGAAACATTGGATTGGCGCTTCGTGTACTTGGATATGACTTGGAAGCATAGCCTGATGTTGCTTTCCTTGCCGATATACCACCCGACACATTTATATCGTATGTCCCTGGGTTTTGAGGCGCAGAGAGGGTGACAGATTTGGTTCCTTCAACACCATTGCCAGTAGAGCCACTTCCACGACCACCGCCAACAATATTTGCGGTGACACTCATATTGGCAAGACAGTCCGTAGTAAAGTACTCCGAGCGAATAGTGAAAGATTCCCCACTTCCTTTCTCTGAAGCAGCGGTTGGACCGAAGACGCGCACAAGTACGTTACATCCAAAAGCATCGCCAAGTGCCTGTGAAGAGAATCCCAGCCGCTCTTTGTACATGGCGGCTTCTGTAGAGAATCCAAAAAGAAGGAATGGTACAAGAAGGAGTGTCAGTGGCGCCACCCTCTTTCTCTTTCGATACAGAACATACAGGAAGAGAGAAACAGCCAAAAGTATTGCCACTCCATAGAAAGGAATCCAATTCGTCTGTTCTTCGTTCGGGAGTACATACACACTTTCCTCAATAACGGTTCCATCTTTGAAGAATGAAACGTGTATGTCTCCAAGGCAGTCTGTTTCAAACGGAAGCGTCACTTCCATCATCTCTGGAGTAAATAAGACTTCTTTCTCTGATCCACAATACGCAACACGAAGCGTCATCTCTTCAGGAACAGTTGCCACCACCTGCACACCTTCGCGGAGTATACGCACATTCTCAATATACTCCGTGTGCTCAAAGAGACTGATACCATGAGAAGAGGTCTTTCCTTCAAGTACCACCTCCGCAACCTCAACATATGCCAATGGGAAATAGTCCTGTGTCAGCACCTGAAGCACAACTGCATATGTGCCTCCCAGATCTTCTGGTGCAGTATACGCGATACTCTTCTGCACAGATTCTCCTTCGTTCAAAATAAGCACCTCTTCAGATACCACACCTGCATAGGTGTTTCCCTCGCCATCTACCAATGCGAGCGCGTATCTCACACCTGGCTGCATACCCTCTCCCTGTGAGAGCGTAAAAACGACCTCGTAAGAGCGTTCATCTACTTGTATAAAAGCATCGGATCTTACAGAGACATCAGCCACAAGGGTCTGCGCAGACACACCGAGTGGCAGTAAGAATAAAAGAGCAATAAATCTAATCATGGAGTAGTTTTCCTATAGCATGGATAAATGCGCAACATATCTAGGATATACTAAACTGGTATATACTGCAACAGGCTATACCGTAGAGATGTATATGGGAGACCTATACCATCCTAAATATCAGACATTGATAGCAAAACTCCGCAAGGCACGATTGGATGCAGGACTGACACAAGTAACCGCAGGCAAACAGCTAGGAAAGCCACAGTCATACATTTCAAAGATCGAACGCGGCGAGCGGTATATTGGTGCGCTTGAGGTTGCAGACTTTGCGAAAACGTATAAAAAGCCCATCAACTTCTTTTTAAAATAAAAGGGTGCCCCGCAGGGGCACCCGTATCCTCTAGAACACATATGAGAAACTTGCGAGATCATCAACGGAGAGGTCTTGGAGGAGAATGGAATCTCCTCCCCCTGTGTCGATGAGTACGCCGTCGGTGACATTGGTCGCATGCGCGATGACATCATCAACAGACTGGAAGTCTGTCGTCGTGTTGACGAGGTAGAGCGTATCCAACTCGTCAAACCATTCAATGGTGTCATTGCCGTGACCTGTCGCGAAATGGAAGGTGTCGGCGTCAAAACCAGAGCCAATGAGGTCGTCACCTGCACCGCTGTAGACATCATTTTCACCTTCAAAGATCTCAATGGTGTCGTTGCCAACGCCGCCAAAGACAACATTGTCTCCGCTGACGACGATGATCGTATCGTCCCCTGCGCCGCCAAAGACGAGATCATCGCCGCCGTGGTCACGGATGACGTCAGCACCAGAGCCACCGCCAAGTGTGTCATCTCCTTCGGTGCCCGCGATCCAGTCATCGCCAGTGCCGCCCCAGATAGCCGCAGGGTTGTCGTCACGAAGCCGTTCACTGCCGACGATAACCCCGTCACTGTCTGTGTCTTCAATGCCGTCCCCCGCAAGGACGTCGTTGCCACCCTTCCCGACAAGGAGGTCAGAGCCACCGTGTCCAAGGATAAGGTCATCTTCATTTCCACCGCGTAGAACATCATTCCCGTCGGTGCCATCAATCAAATTGAGAGACATTTCTAAGCTCCTTTCTCTCATTAGAAGTTATAGAACAAACTGTCTTAGGTTATTCTAGTATAGTATATATACTATACTGTATTAAAAATCAAGTCCTTCGTTCCGCAATCACGTGAAATATATGCCACACCTTATCTCCATTTTGGACTGTTCCTTTCCGTGTATACTCTTCCTTGCATAGATGTACCTCATACGCTTGCAAGAGACTGTGTATTTCTTCGTGTGTATGAACCGTAATCTTTCCCCTCTCCGCCCATGCATCTTTCAGTCCAAAAAATTGCCCGGCAAAAATGCCTCCACACTTGAGAGACTTTGTGAGTTTCTCAAACATATCATTGAAAGTCTCAGGTGAATTAAACGGGAGTGCAAGCTGTGCATTAATGAGATCATACCTTTCTAACGGAAACATGTATGTATCAAACGTACTTTGTACAAAGTCTACTTCGGGGAGAAGGAATCTCTGAGACTCTGGGTTGCTATCAACCGCATCAACCATGAATCCTTTCCCAATAAGAAACCGTGCGTCATTCCCTGCACCACTTCCAAGATCAAGTGCTCGATGCCCCGTGTGCACATACGAAAGAGCCTTCTCCAAGATTGGAGAATGTTTCCGTCCTGCCGTTTTTTCTAGATAGGTAGTCCAATTCATAAAGACAAAGGGCCCATAGCGTGCATGGGCCCTATTATGATTTTCCTCGAAGATATCAGTCCCAGTAGCCGCACGTCTTACCTGTGGGGGTGTGGTGCAGAAACTTACCAAAATGCTCTTCACAAAAGCGCGCATAGTCTTTTGTATGCAGAATGTGAGCATGCCACATGATGTCGGCGTCTTCGTTTGGATGCGCTCGTTCACCGACATGCGTGGTAATAAGATAGTGACGATATGCTGTCTCAGCTGCATCGAGACGCTCACCACTCCATTCCGGATGCTGGCGCTCGACAAATGCACGTACCTGCGAGAGATCAGATGTGAGTAGTATCGAGACGGAAGCACGAGGAACAATCTGACTGTTCGTATGCATAACATACTCCTTTTCATACAACGTTAGAAGAACTTGGATGTGTATCCTATTTCAGGGTATATTAGATAAAAAATATTGTCAACCTATTCTAGGTTTTTTCCTGCCACATATCCAGTTGTCCAGCAGAGCTGCAAAGAGTATCCACCAGACGGTCTACTGATATGAAGCGCGTCTCCAATGATATAGAGGTTGTCGTGAATAGTAGACTTCATAGTACGTGTATCCACCTCTCTGAGGTCCACTCCTCCGTCGGACACCACCGCCCAGTCGTATCCCATCGTGTCAGTCACGGTACACGGCATACCTTTCATTAAATCTGCAATGTAGTTTCGTTCGTCTTTACTCACAGAGTGCACTTTCTGTTCTCGGAGTTCTTCAGGGAGTAATGAGAGAATTGCTTTTGTCATACCATCAGGCGCAATCTCTGAAAGCACGTTCTTTACCATCTTGTTCTTATTCACATCAAATGCACCAAGAACGCGCCGACGTACAGTACCGATCTCCGTGTCTGGGAAGAGATCTATCGTTGTATCTACAGGACCATCCTTAAGCAGCTCCTTCACCTCGTGCGCGCTATTGAGGATAAGTGGACCGGAGAGACCAAAGTGTGTGAAAAGGAGTTTCCCCACTCTCGACACCTTCTCCTTTCCTTCCCCGAAGGTGATCTTCATAAATGAAAGCGTCGTACCAGAGAGTTCTTTCACCCATTCTTCTGCCACCATAAGCGGTACGATGTCTGGGTTTGGTTCATGGGTGGTATGCCCCAACTCTTGAAGCCAGTTAATTCCCTCTCCCGTAGAACCAGTCTCACTATGAGACTTTCCGCCAGTCGCAAGTACAAAGGTATCTGCATAGAAATCTCCCTGATTCGTCTTCACACCGATAACCTTTCCTTCTTCAGTAATGAATCCGTCGGTGCGTGTACCAAGTTTTAGGGTCACATTATGTTCCGTGACATACTTTTTCATTGTCTCCGTTACATCTGGCGCAGACTGTGTCTCTGGAAATGCACGTTTACGCGCCTCTACCACAAGCGGCAGTCCACGTTCCGCAAAGAATTGAAAGGTGTCTTTCACACCAAATTGTGAGAACGGAGAAAAGAGAAAGTCCTTGGCATCACCAAAATGACCAAGAAGTTCATGAACATCTTCCTCAGCATTTGTGATATTACAGCGGCCACCACCAGTGATGGAGAGTTTCTTTCCAAGCACTTTATTCTTCTCGATAAGTGCCACTCGCTTCCCGCGAGAGGCTGCAGTGCCTGCAGCCATCATTCCCGCAGGACCGCCACCGATGACGATGACGTCAAATGTGTTGTTACGATCTCTTGACATATTGCCCTGCATATTACATCATCGTGTCACGTATGCAAGAGTTTCCTATGCGCATAAACAAATATCTCGCACATGAGGGTATTACCACTCGTCGCGGTGCAGACACCCTTATTGAAAAGGGTGATGTCTTGGTGAACGGAAAGCCTGCAACACTTGGACAAAAGATTGAAAAAGATGATGTTGTCGAGATAAAAGGAAAAAAGAAAGAGTATCGATACCTCGCGTACTATAAACCTCGCGGGGTTATTACCCACTCTCCAGGGAAAGGAGAGGAAGATATCGAGATGCGTATTAAGAAGTTGTATAACCTCAGTGGACTCTTCCCCATTGGTCGCCTCGACAAAGACTCTGAAGGGCTCATTATCCTCACCGATGACGGACGTATCACCGCGCCACTTTTAGAACACGGCCATGAGCGAGAGTATCACGTCACCGTGGACAAAAAGATCACTGGTGCTTTCATGAATAAAATGGAATCTGGCGTAAATATTGAAGGATATACGACTAAACCAACAACGGTGACGAGAATAAACCCAAACACCTTCTCCCTCATTCTCACCGAAGGAAAGAAACATCAGATTCGTCGCATGTGCGCCGCGCTAGGGTATCAAGTAGAGCGTCTTGCCCGTGTACGCATTATGGATATAAAACAAAACGCCCTGAAACCAGGACAGTTTCGTATTTTGAAAAATCAAGAATTAAGAGCGTTCCTTGATATGTTAGGCATTACGCCCTAAATTTTGCCGCGTCGTCCTTTGAAAGGAATTTGAACATATTCCCCCCACAGACCGCGCATATACCCTTTGCTGAGAAGCGATTATTCTTCTCCTCAACAGTGATGTTTTGCATAGTTTGCATCGTTGGCTTGTTGTTGTCATCACGACACTTCATGCAGAGTCCTTTTAGTTCCATACATACGTATATTAACGAATAAAGGCCTATTTCTAGGGTACCATGCTTAAACATATGTATAGAGACAGCTGTGTATTATCAAATAACACCCCCGTCGCCGAAGCGGCAGGGGTGTTTTGGGTACCTTTAACGAACACAGACATATCCACCAGGCATACCCTTCTTCGACAAGACCAGTTGCCACACCTGGAAATGTCGGGCGCGCGATGCCCCAGCACACGCAAGTAGGTAGTATTTCCATGTGCGGTAGAATCGATCGTCATATTGGTCCTTGAGGTCGGGCCACGCTCGGTCAAAGTTTTCAAACCATGCCATGAGCGTCGGATCATAGTAGTGACCGATGTTGTGCCAATCCTCAACAACGAACAGTCCGTCGAGAGCGGCGCCCATCTGTGGCACCGAAGGGACCATTCCGTGAGGAAAGATGTGTTTTTGCATCCAAGGATCCCCCTGAACGACCGTCTTGTTGCCACCCATGGTATGGAGCAGAAACAGACCATCGTCCCGCAGCAAGGAATGTACCTTGCTCATATACGCACGGTAGTTCTTGTAGCCGACGTGCTCAAACATGCCGACCGAGACGATCTTGTCGAACATCTTACCGCTGAACGTCTGATAAGGTTCAAGCAGGACTTCGAACGGCGCGTTGGGGAAATCTTTTTCGATGTGCGCTTTCTGCTCTTTCGAGACTGTAAGGCCTGTTCCCCAAGCATCATATTTCGCAGCTGCAAATGAGAGAAAGCTTCCCCAGCCACAGCCGATATCGAGGACGCACTCATCCTTTCCAAGAGCAATCTTGCGACAGATAAGATCGAGCTTCGCTTCTTGAGCTTCCTCAAGATTCTTCGCATCCTTCCAATATCCGCAGGAGTACGTCATGCGACTGTCCAGCATTCTCTCGTACAGATCGTTTCCAGCATCGTAGTGATGTTCCCCAACCGCAAACGGACGCCATGACGCCATATTCGTGACACGTGCACGCAGATAGCCAAAGACCGTGGCAAAGTCGAGGTATATCTCGTCCTTGAGATTCGCCCTCAACATTCGGAAGACACACTTATCGAGTGCTTTCACATCCCACAGCCCATCCACATATGCCTCGCCGAGACCAAGCGATCCATGAGAGACAACACGGTCGTAGAAAGACGTATCGGAGACCTGGATATCATGTTCTTCAGATCCGTTTACGGTGATTCCCGCCTTTGCAAGGAGCTTCCGTACCGTACATTCATTACTCATCTTCTGTTCACCCCCTTTCCTGGTGTGATTATTAAGATCTAATTTAGACTGATCGCACTATAAGACAGATCAGAGAAAAAGCAAGTTTATCGTACCTGAATGACGACATCTATTGTTTCTCCTTCCAAAACACCTTCAGCTCTTCGTACAGATGCCTTTAATGGAAGAATATACATGCCACTCTTGGAATCAGGGAAGAGTGACGTGTCCCATGTCGTCTTCCCAATAGTCACGCGAACGGGAATCGAACGAAATCCTTTTGCGTACTTTCCATATCGTTCTTTAATATCTGTAGACTGTTTTTTATCAACACTGACGAAATGCCATGACGCATGCTCGCCTGGATAGAGCCAGACTTTTGCGTTCACCGTATATGAGCGCTTAGCCATGTACTACTTCTTTAACCCCCACTGCCATTTTGGCTTTTCTCCTTTTCGATAACAAACCCGAATAAGCGCGATGGTGAGTAACACGACAGGGAGAATGAATGTGAAAAATACCTCCTGTCGGGGAGAAGTACTATCAATAGTGAACGCGAGTAAGATAACTGCTACTGCATAGATTCCTGTAACAACCCACCCTTCCCACGTTGCAGGTGTCCATCCCCATCCAAAAAGCTTCCGTTTGAACCAATATCGCTCAGGGTTATTCTTTATATATGCAACGTATTCTTTAAACATGTCTTCTAGTATACCAGATACGAAAACGCTCGGGACATTGTCCCGAGCTCGTATCTCTCATTCTCAAGCGCTCCGCGCAAGTGCGTACGCATCGAGGAAGGCTTCGTACTCCCCTCCAACAAAGAGTGGCGTCAGCTGTCTCTGAAGAAGTCTGTCGTTGTCACCATCGTCGATAAAGACGTGTTTCTCGTCCATGGAAACAAGCCCATAGAGTGCGTGCATTTCGACTCGACAAAGATGCCCTTCAAGAAGTTTTTTAAGCTCCTCTACCAACGCCTTATCAAGCGAGACCACTTCTCGGTTAGAGTTCGGAAACGTAATCGGAACTACCTTTCCTCTCTCGTTGATGGAAAAGAGTGCATAGACTTGTCTGCTCATGTACTCCGACACTCGGTGAGCATCCAGGACAAATTCTTTGTACGTAGTATCTTCTTTCGACATATAGTATGTCTCCCCATTAAAGATCAATCGAGACAAAGCATATATGATGCTCTTTCAAAGTCAAGGTTGCTCTGTAGAGAGATCAGTCAAAATCTAAAAAGAGTGGTGCGTGATCAGATACTTCATCAGGAAGTACTTTGAAGTCACGTACCGTTACGTCCCCTCTCGTGAAGATATAATCTGCGAATAACGTATCTGCTGTCGTATAGAATTTTGTTCGTGTTGATGAGACCTTGTACTCAGTTATAAGATTCCTTAGACCACTACGTTCTAAAATACCCACACTCTCAGAATCTGGAAGTAGGTTAAAATCTCCCGCAAGTACCAGTGGGTGATCGAATCGTTCGAGAAGAGAGACGATACGTTCTGACTGCTCCAAACGTTCTGGGATATCTTGCTTGCCTCGTCCTTCAGGTTTCGGAGTCCAAAGACCATGAAAATTAAGGATCGTAAGTGGTGTCTCACCATTCTGAATAGTTACATACTGGACGAGCCGAGCATGATCTCCAAAATCTTTTTCAGAGAAATATCCCTTGTGCATATAGACGAATTCTTCTCCTTCTTCAAGGATCTCATATTTTTTTGAGACACACATAAGAATTCCGTAGTCATCCCCAAACAATGGCCTAAAGTGCGGCACATGATCCTCAAGCACCCCAGAGATCTCTTGGAGACCTTCAGTCATGGCTCGTTTGTTCTCAATGGGAGTGCCACCAGCCTTTGTGCCTTCCATATGTTCATACGGTGCAGACCATACTTCTTGAAGGCAGAAAAAATCGACATCATCTTTATGTGTACGAAAGAAATCAAGAAGTGCTTCCTTTCCTCCACGACCACCCCAGGTATTTAGTGTAATCAGTTTCATATATCAGACCAGACTGCTAATTCATTCCCGTCAGAATCCAAGAAATGGAATCGTCGTCCGCCAGGAAAGCTAAAGATATCTTTTACAATTTCTCCTCCCGCCTCGCGAACGCGCGCTTGTGTCTTTTCCAACTCCTTTGAATAGAGAATAACAAGAACACTTCCTTTTATTGGAGTACCGAGTGCAAAGCCTCCATCAACGTACTCTCCAGAAAAAGCAGTGTATTCTGTACCGTAGTCGGTAAACTCCCAGCCAAAAGCTTTTGTATAAAATTCTTTAATCTGCTCCAAATTCTCTGAGAGGAACTCTATATACTGGATCTGTTCATGCGGGTATTTCATACCCACTAGTATACCCTACTCCGCCTCCAGCGGTCGTGAGCCTTCCTTGGGTGTCATGCCCTTCTGTGGCAATGTAACCGTAAAGGTTGTTCCCTTTCCTTCTGCGGACTCAAAGGAGATTGAACCACCAGACTGTTCTACAATCGCTTTTACAATATAGAGCCCAAGCCCCGTACCAGTCGTATCCTGTGCCTTTACGTTATCCGCACGGAAGAGTTTGGAGAATATCTTATCCTGTTGCTCCTTTGGAATTCCATATCCTGTATCAGAAACAGCGATATGTACATTCTCCGTATCCTTCGTAACCCTACAGCTGACCGTACCACCTTCAGGAGTGTATTTAATTGCATTGGAAAGCAGATTCTGGAAGACAATACCTAATAATTTTGGATCTGCCGGGTATACCTCAGGTGCATCATCGGTATTAATAGAGAGTGTCTGTTTTTTACTCTGTACTTGCATAGTGAAATCTTTGGCAATACCAGAGACAAGATCTGGTATAGAGATATCCGAGACCTCAACAGCAAATGTCCCCAATTCGATACGTGACACGTTAAGGAGAGCGTTCACAAGATCAATCATGCGATGATTTCCTTCAGCAATCTCTCGCACATAGTCCATCTGATCCGTGTTAAGCGCTCCTGCGTCTTCAGAAAGTAACATTTCGACATACCACCGTACTGCAGTGAGCGGTGTACGAAGTTGATGACTCGCCAAAGATACAAACTCTGTTTTTGCTTTATCAATCTGCGCCTCTTGTGTAATGTCGCGGAACACCTCCACCGCTCCACGCACCTCCTCATTTACAATCACTGGTGCCGTTGAAATCGCTACAGGGAATAGCGACCCGTCCTTCCGTTGATATGAAAGTTTTCCTGTTCGCGAACCTCGGTTTGAAACACCTTTTCTAAGCGACTGTGCAATGAGCCGTTTTTCTTTTGGAAGAGGGGTACCAGACTCATCAATGAGCGGTACCACGTCGATAAATACCTTCCCGACCACCTCACTCTGTTTCCATCCGAGAAGTTCTTCAAATACCTTGTTGACCAATACCACCCTTCCTTGCTCGTCGAGCACTACGAGTCCATCACCGATACTTCCGAGAATAGCAGCAGTTTTCTTCTCCTCTACTTCTGCAATACGTCGTGCCTCTTCTACATCATCAAGCACGTTAATCAGTGCCCTCTTGGTGTTCTCAAGTTCACCCACCTTATCAGCAAGCTCGTTTGTTTGCTCTTCCACTTTAGACTGCATAGTACTGTACGACTCCCGCAGATTCCGCGACATGGTATTGATGGCACGAGCCAAAAGACCAATCTCATCTCGTGAACTTGTCTTGATATTTCCCTCAAACTCCCCTTTTCCAATTTGTTTTGCAGCGGCAGTCACCACCTTGAGTGGTCGGAGGAGTAATCGAATCACAAAGAAAAGAGCGACTGCAAGGATAGAGGCGGCAACTGCCCCTACCACAAAGAGTTGTATGACCACCCCTTCAATGGGACCGAACAACACGGTCTTTGGTGTGTGTTGTATGAGAGAGAGGTAATATGTCTTGTCTGTTGGATTAGGAAATACCTTAGCAAAGGCGAAGACATCAGTATCTGTCTCTGTAGAGCTCACCACACCTTGGGTTAATGCTCCTACAAGCCCTGGGAAATCTTTGAAGAAATTCTCGGTTGTATCTAAATCTCGACCGCTTCCCCACAACTTCGCTGTATCTCTGTTAAGAAGATAGTATCCCTCTGCATCAATGAGTGAGACTTCAGTTACCGTCGTTGTCTGAAGTACGGTGCGCTTCATCAACTCATCAAAAAGTACATTCCCTACCAGACTCCCTGCACGCACTCCTGTTTCTTCATCAAAGATTGGAAACACGTACCGTATCACGGGTACATACGGTATCTCAATAACCATGTCGACCCCCTCCCTATTAAGACTAACCGGTGACACGTAGACAGTGTCTTCAGTAAGAACCTCCGCATTCTGCATATATGACCGATCCCCTTTGTATTGCAAATCTGCTTCTGCAACACGGACAGGTGCACCGTCTTTAAGGTCAACACGAACAACCTCCTGTCCTGTGACATCAAGATATCGCAACTGTCCAAAGAATGTTGCAGAATTCATTTCTGATGCAAAGATGGTTGCAAGACGATCTCTCCATTCCTCGTGGGTAGAGTTCCCCAAGGAATCAAAACCGCCGTTTTTATCTGCACGAATCATTCCCTGGAATGGTGGTGTTCCCCGTATAGTACGAAGCATACTCTCAATATTAGAGAGCGATGTCTCCAGTACCTTCCGTTCTGAGAGCACCTGCGCTTCAAATGATTCGGTGGCTTCATCCGTGAGGTATACCCGCAACTCTCGACTCATATACGCAAAGAACGATAGGTACACTATCGCCAAGAGGAGTATGCTTATCGATATTATCTTGAATGAGACGCTATTCCACATAAATTATGTTTCAGTATCTTTTCCTTCTTTCTTAAGCTTTTCTTTCAGTTCGACCATCTTTATCTCTCGTCCGACGAGATGCTCATTGATCCGCTCAACTTCATCAACTTTTTGTTCCAGTATTGCAGACTGTTTCTTGAGATCTTCATTTACTTTCTCAAGTTCCTGCGCAATCTTCTCATTCTCTTCTGTACGTCTATTAAGGTCGTTGGTTATCTGTGCTGCCAATAGTGCCGCTTTTTCTCTACGGGTATTCAAAACGTAGGTAATGAAAAAGAGGAGGATACTAAAGAGGATTCCGCTTCCAAGTACAATAAATGGAAGACTTGTCCTGAAGAAATCAAATCCATACCCTGTCCCAGCAGTGTATCGAACCGTCCACGCATGCCCTCCAATCTCAAGCGTGCGCACTGCACGAAGTATGGACGCCTCCGCATCGACGATGGCAGTTCGATACATCTCATTCTCAGGCAGGAAATTCTGATTTGAACCGTCGTAGATTTCTAGATCAAGTCCCGACTGCTCTGCAGAAAAGATATCTTCCATGAAGTTATTCATGCGAAATGGACTATAAATATATCCGAGAATAGAACCTCTTCGTTCACCAAGCGTTGCATGCGGAATATCTTTTGCATAGAGTGGGAGATAAATGAGGAAACCAGCCTGTACATCAGCATCAATTTCTTGCACAAGTGTTACGCGCCCTGACAGTGCTGCAGTGTCTGTGTCTCGTGCAAACTCCATTGCCTTCCGTCGCGTCGGTTCCTGGAACATGTCGAAACCAAACGCTTCCTGATTTCGCACATCAAACGGTTCTAGATATATGATAGAGGTGTATATCTCTCGCTCCCCTTCTGGATGCACGGTAAATTCAGAAAAGCCTTCATCTTGAACGCCTTCAATATATACATCAAGATCTTCTGGATGCACTATCTCTGAGTATCCAACACCCTGAATTCCTGGAAACGTATCTTGAATATTAAGACTCTCTACATACGCGCGCCACTCTTCACGCGACACCTCCTCAGACGCACGGAAGAGTCCTCTCGCATGCCGATATCAGAGAAAGCGAGGCTACTCACATACTCTCCAAGAAGCCGAATGACGATTTTTTCACCATCTGCAATTGGTGTGACAGAGACACGCATATCAATATCTTTGTCTCCCATACCGATACGAAGCGAGCCATCCTGCGGTGCCATGTGCTGGTCTATACGAAGTTGCGCCGCGACTTTGATGCGGTTCACTGCAATCTCATAGAGTTCTGGAGACAATGCTGCAACGGCAGAGAGAAGTCCGTCGACACGAAATCGAACCACCACAGATTCCTCTCGTGGCTCAAAGTGAATATCAGACGCACCCTGCATCACTGCCTCTTCAAAGAGCGTGTCGATAACCGAAGGTGCGTCCTCAGGGTCTTTTTCTAGTATTCCCTTCAATACCTCACCAAGCGGTGGTCTGTATGCAAAGAGTGCGTTTTCCAGTGTGTCGGGGAGTGTATACCCAACGGTAATCTTTTTCTTTTTAAGTGCGGTGCGAAGTGCAGTCTTCAATCCCTTCTGTGCAGGGTTATCTGTTGCCACTACGGCCTCATTCTTGTTTGCCTCAACAAACACCACGCGATACTGCATTGCAACATCTCGTGGTAACTGCGCTCTATCTTCAGGAGTTATGGTGTGCGCATCAAAATCAATATAGGGAACCTTAAACTGTTCCGCGATTGCCTGTCCCAACAAATCTTCGGTCAAGACATCCTTTTCAATAAGAAACTGTGCAAAGGAAGTACTCTCACGCGGGTAGGATTCCCACGCAGTGTCCAACTCCTCGGCAGGAACATAGTTCTGCTCACGGAGTAGTGTGTATATATCTCGTTCGGAGAGCGTGTGCATGAATGTACAAAACGTGAATTACGCGTTCAGGATTTTCGTGATGTGGGCAACAATATCAGCAAGCGGTGTATTTGATTTAATAAAGTAGTCGACCGCACCCAATTTCTTTGCCCGTTCTGCGTCCCCTTCCTGTGAGAGGTTTGAAGCAACAACAACAGGCGTCTTCACCCCTTCCTTTTTCAATGTCTCAAGGAACGTGAAGCCGTCCATCACGGGCATGATAAGGTCGAGGATGATAAGCGCATATCCTCCCGTCCGCGCTTTCTCAAGACCTTCCTTTCCATCGTGAACCACTTCGGCCTCAACGCCTTCGTGGCCAAGTTTCAATGCCAACGCTTTCGCCATCGGCTTCTCATCTTCAACGATCAAAACTTTTTGGGTGCTCATATAAAAATAGTATAGCAATTAATTACGCAATACAGTCAACGATTTACACAACAACCCCCTATTCTATGATACGCTTGCGCACTGCGGGAGACATTCTCCGTCAATAGTGGGTTGGGTATTGTCCGCCTCTCGAGAGAGATGGTGTTGCGCATACTCAACCCACTATTGGAGAAGAACTCCAAGTGTGAAAATTAAGGAATTTTCCATAAAAGAACTCCCGCGGAAATAGTACTCTTTTTGTGATAAAATCTTGATAAAGTACTTATCAACTCTATCTAAAGTATTTATGCGTATTCTTATCGTAGAAGATGAAGAAAAAATAGCGTCATTTCTCAAAGAATCGCTTGAAGCGGAGTATTTCGCAGTCGATGTTGCAGAGGACGGAGAGCGAGGTGCCTACCTCGCATGTATTAACGAATACGACCTTATCATTCTCGATAACATGCTTCCGAAAAAGGAAGGTATTGAGGTGCTTCGAGAAATCCGAGAGAAGGAAATTAATACGCCTGTCCTCGTACTCTCGGTGCGAAGTGAAGCACCAAAAAAAGTAGACCTCTTGAACGCAGGTGCAGATGACTATCTCACTAAACCATTTGCATTTAGTGAACTGCTCGCACGTATGCATGCACTCCTTCGAAGACCGAAAGGCATTGAGGAAGAGGTACTCACCGCAGGAGACATCGCTCTTGATGTACCACGCGGTATCGTGACCAAGAAAGAAAAAGAACTCCACCTGACACGAAAGGAATTTATGCTACTTCGCTATCTCCTCCAAAACAAAGGCATCGTCCTCTCCCGCAGTATGATTCTCGAGCATGTCTGGGACATGGAGGTGGATGCCTTCTCAAATACCATCGAGTCTCATATCTTGAGCCTTCGTAAGAAGCTCGGTGATACAGGAAAGAATCGTTTTATACAAACTGTACAAGGTCGTGGATACAAAATCTGTTAGGGAATGCTTGATACAAAATCAAGCATTTTTTCATATCTTACGAGATTTCGTCTATATAAAACTCAGATATCGAACACCTCTTCTTGATCACCTGCTCATTGGCTAAAACCTAAAATATATTTTGGAATCGTCCTTTATCACAACAAGAAAGAGGTCTTCTTATGCCACGATCACCTATCGATTGGGATGCGTATGCGCGATATTACGATACGCTGACCACCCTCATTCCGTATCAAGAGATGCTCGATACGGTTTGTCACCATCTCCACGAATGCCAGACTCCTATTCTCGACGCAGGATGCGGAACAGGAAATGTGACACATCTCCTTACACAAGTAACTGACGAGATCACCGCAATCGACCAAGCACAAGAGATGTTGTCTCGTGCTCGTGCAAAATGCGCTGGCGAGACCGTCTCGTTCAAACAGGTAGACTTGGACGAGGTGCTTCCCTTTCAAGGGGATACCTTCGGTGCCATTGTCTGTGTCAATGTACTCTATGCGGTAAAGAATCCTGCGGAGACACTGGCGGAGTTCTATCGCATCCTTCGTCCCGAAGGGACGCTCGTTCTCGTAACACCGAAGGCTGGATACGAAAACGGACTCATCCTGAAAGCGCACGCAGACTCTCCAAAGCCAGACGAACACTGGCTCAACATGCACTGTTCACCACAATGGGAGCGAGCCCGTGCAAAAGAGGCACTTGGAGAGAAGAGCGAGGCGTTTCTTGAACTTATTCGTTTCAACCGTCGTATTGCGGAAAGTGCCACCTTTCATTTCTTCACGCCACGAACGCTTATTCGTTGTGTGAAGGAGGCTGGTTTTCAGTCAGTCTATACCGAAGCAGTCTATGCAGACCAAAACATCCTACTCTCCGCACGAAAGGAATCATCATGATTACGCTTGATCTCGCACACCCCGAAGATCCTTCGTACAAGAAAATCGTGCAATTCGCGCAGGAACAGTATCTGAAACAAATCTCTGCACACGTACACCCTTCTGCAGATCTCTTTGCGTATGCAAAAGCAGAAACGGATATAGTGGGTTGTATGGGACTCTACTGTGCACCATCAAAAGAGAAGCTTTTGATTGAAACCTATGTTCCTGGAATATTTTCAAGACTCACTGATCAAAGAGAGATTCAGCGAGAATCATGTGCCGAAATAGGAACGTATGTACGCACAAAAGTGAAAGGGGTGTTGAGTAGAAATATTGCAATTGCCCTTACCGCACGACTCCTTATTGCGGCACATGAAAAAGGCGTAATGCATATCTGTTTCATCACCTCTCCTGATGCTCGATTCGTCGTGCAAAACCTTGGTCTTAACTTGAGGGAGTTCGGAATGCCAGATCTTGAAGGGAAAGAAGAAGACTTTCTCCACAATTGGCAACACTTCTTGTCACGTACCAATACTTGTTTTGGCTTTACCATCACGACATTAGATGGATGCCGCGATGCACTGAGGGATCTGAGGTTGCAAAAAGTCATATCCTGAGACAGCACCAACAAAAGTAAGGTGCTATGATACAAGAGTCATCAAAGTATGTTGATGACTCTTCTTTGCTATGTTTCTTTTTACACAAATCGTACTTGGTCTGACACTACTTGGAAATATAATCCTCCTCACCTTCCTGCACCGAGCCCCTAAGAAACCAACTGTCACCGTATTCACAGTCTATGTGTCAGCGGTCACCGTATGGACGGCAGGCATCTTTGCAAATCTCTGGCTTGAGAGCCTGTTTGTTGAGCATGTTATTTTCGCAGCAGCATCTGTTTTTCTTGTCGCGCAACTTTGGTTTGTGAAACTATTTCCTCAGAGAAAAGAGGTGGTTTCGTTTTGGGAATACTGGAGCATTACAATTGGAATACTCTTTTTTATTCTGAGTTTTATTCCTGATCTTCTTTTTACACAAATAACTGTACACGAACATGGTCATACACTTCTTGAAAATGGCCCCTTTATGCCAGCATATTCTATATTCGGTCTTCTGTACGTACTCATTCCACTAGGGATACTTTTTAGAAAATATAGATACGCTACCGGTGACATCCAAAAGCAATTGCGATCACTTCTTATTGGATTTGGCATCTTTGTTGCTGTGAACCTCTTCACCAACATGTTGCTTCCTGTCTATTTCAATATATTTATTTTCAACGCCATCGGCCCCGTCTTCTCTCTCGCACTTGCGGCCTTTATTTTTTATCTCATCCGCACTGATGAGTTCTTTGATATTAGATACACCGTACAACGGGGAGTTATCTATTCTCTAACCCTCGGACTTATTCTTATACTCTATATTGGCCTCCTCTCCCTCATCGAACGCAGCGCCTCCACGGCAGTTGCGGCACCAGTCTCTGCGCTCCTACTCCTTATCGTTGGCATCTATACCGTTCCAGTCATCGAACGATTCTTTACGAAATGGACAGACCGTTTCTTCTTCAAAGACCACTATGACTATCCTGAAGCACTTGAGTCCCTCAGTGCCATTCTCCACACCAGTGTGGACTTTAACGCCCTAGTGAAAAGTATTGAAACAACACTTCAAGAGACCCTTCGTGCGAGTAGCGTGACTATTGAGCTCACCGACAACTCAAAAGGATGCGATGCGGAGCATGTCGAACTTCGGCAACCAATTATCCTTAATGACGAGACCATTGGTCACATTGTGGTGTGTGAGAAAAAATCTGGAGATCCTTATACCGAGGAGGATAAGCACCTACTCACCACGTTTGCGTATCACGCAGCGACAGCACTTGGACGTGCGCGTCTCTTCCGCGAACTTGAGGATAAGGTAGAAGAACGTACTGCAGAGGTTCGCGCGCTTCATGAGAATCAAAGCCAAATGATGCTCGATATTGCACACGGGTTGCAGACTCCTCTCGCAGTCTTTAAAAACAACGTAGACCAAATGGAGAACGCGGAGACACTTAATCGGTCACTCATGGACCTTTCTCATTTCATAGATGACCTCCTCACCCTTGCACGTCTTGAAACCACTCCAACGACACACCAGTCCGTAAACCTCTCAGAACTTCTTGCCGACGTTGTTGAAGAGGTGGAGACGATTGCTTCGGCAGACGATGTTGTTGTTACTTCAAACATAACTCCTAATATCCATATTCAGGGAGATTTGGCAGAGCTTCGTGCCGTACTTATGAATCTTGCAAGTAACGCCCTGAAATATATGGGAGATGGTAAAAAGAAACTCTCATTTGCACTCAGCAAGACTGACGATGTACTCCTCTCTGTCTCTGACACAGGTATTGGAATTGCAGAGGGAGATCTTCCTCATGTCTTTGACCGTTTCTATAGAGTGAAAGCTTCTAGAAAGACAGGAAACGGACTTGGGCTTGCTATCACAAAACGTATTGTGGAAAAGCATAATGGAACGATTGCTGCAGAGAGTACTCTTGGAGAAGGGTCAACTTTCACTATTGCCTTTTCTTCATAACCTCATTCTGGAACCAATCGGTCTCTAGAACTGTATTTGCCCAACTGACAATATGCGGAAATGAAGTGAAATCAAAG
Source organism: Candidatus Kaiserbacteria bacterium (assembly GCA_019634005.1). Taxonomy (GTDB): domain Bacteria; phylum Patescibacteriota; class Minisyncoccia; order Phycocordibacterales; family UBA918; genus JAHQWD01. Next base: position 130,545 of record JAHQWD010000003.1, on the reverse strand, counting down.
ACACCGTTTCGTGTGCGCATGATTTGCCGAACAAACGGAATGATAGCAATGTCTACCACCGTAAGTCTTTCTTCCATAAGGTATGTCTTCTCTTTGAGGGTGTCTTCTAACTTCTGGAGCATTTCTCGTAGTTTTTTCTCGTGTCCTTTATTCTCTTCTGTATCAAACTGTAGATTCGCTCCATATTTATACAGATCTATCTGTGGCTTCAGTACATCATCACACCATGAGAACCATTTTCTCATTTCAGTAATATCTTCAGGTGTATACTCCTTATCCTCATCCAACATCAGATTAATCTCATTGGATTCCGTATAGACCACATCATCAATACGAAGCACAGGGACACGTGGCCGTTCATTATTATCTTTGCTCCACTCTCTCATCCAATCTGTCCAAACACGAAGCGGTTCTTCAACAACTTCATACTCCACACCTTTGAGATAGAGCATGATGCGCACCCGAATACAAAACGGGCAGCGTCTGTAATTGTGCAAAATATAATAAGTCATTACTGTATGTTAACAAGCATACCGTCCGAGATGCTCTTAAGATGATGTCCTCCAAGACGATCCCCATTTTCTCCAATATCAACGACTCCTGATGCTCCGCTCCATCCTTCTGTCTCCCGTACCCACGCAGCAAGCGCGGTTGCATCATATCCCACATCTGCAATACCATCTGCAAGTAAGTACACGGTGTCATATACAACCTGCATATAGTTAGCATACGGCAAGGACCCATATTGCATCTCATACTGCGTCTTGAGATGTTGGAATATCTCATTATTGCTATCTACATCAACAACAGCGGCAAGAGCCCCCTCCAGGAATTCTGCATACGCTGAAGTGAACTTGAGATCTGTTGCGGGAGCATCTGAGATAAGGAGTGGCACCTCCCATTCAAGCTCTGTAATTTGTTCGACAACACGCGATGCAGAGGCTGCCGTCTGCGTATCAATAAATAAGGCATCTGGGTTTGTGACCTGAAGTCTCATAAGGTAAGAGAGAAATTCCGTCTCAGTAGCTTGAAATTCCTCTACCACAACTGCCCCACCCAATGTTTCAAATCGCTGTGCAAATGCTCTATAAATACCAAGCGGATAGTCTAATTGTTCCTGTATAAAAGCAATCTTTCTCCACCCTCGCTCAAATGCAGCATTTGCAAGTACGGCTCCCTGACTAGCATCGCTTGGGTACGTACGTGCAAAAAGCGGACTCACATCAGTAAGGTCAGGGCTACTTGATCCTGCAGAGACAAGGAAGATATCATTAGCGGTAGTAATCGGCTCTGCAGAGACGGATTCGTTACTGCAGAAACCTCCAATAATTACTTCGACCTCCTTAACATCGACGAGCCTGTGTGCAGCATCAACCGCACCTCCTCCTGTACATTTCCCATCCTCATAGATAACACGTAACAGATGTCCATCAACACCTCCCGTTTTATTAATTTCTGAGACAGCAAGCTCAACTGTATTGCGTTTTGGGATCCCATATACTGAAGCATCTCCAGTGAGCGGCGCAATGAAACCAATTACAATAGACTCTCCTTGGGTATCTTCTCTAGCTATGTCACCTAATACTACATAGGCCCCGAGTGCAATGACAATACTAAGTCCTATGATCCATTTCGCTGTCACGTTCATGATTCCAGTCTATACTTCTTCATGTGTTTCGACAAACCCAAGACTCAACACCTGCGCAAACGCACGCATTTCTGGTTTAAACTTTCTACTTCCGCAAAGTGTCACTGTTTTCATAATTCATTATTCTATACTAGGTAGCTCGAGGAGTTCATCAATTGAATCAACATGTTCCAAAATATCTGCGCCAAGAGATCGTGCACGAGGATCTCTCAGAAGCATCTTCACCTCGTCAAATGTCTTTAGATGCACCGTAATCTTTTCTCCAGACTCGAGTTCTTGGGGAACCTCATCTATGAAATCCGTAGCGAGGAACGTGTAGACAAGCCAGTCTATTTTTGTGTGTGGTTGATCTACTTTAAGTAGTCTCCAATTTCCAAATTGCATGCCACACTCTTCTTTGGTCTCTCGTTGTACGGCCTCAAGCTCTGTCTCACCTTCAAAGTCATGTCGACCACCAGGCACATCAAAGAATGCTCCTACAACAGGCTGTTCTTGTTCAAGAACCACCAGCTTATTGTCTCGTATCGCAATGGCACGTACTGTATCTGGACGTTTCAACATCTCAAAGGTTTCAGTAGTCCCATCGTACATTTCCTGTGGCCACTGATACACATCAAAGATAACTCCAGAAAAAACTTTCTCAGCATGCCCTGGTATTACTTTTGCATCTTTTGGTATGTACGTTCGGATACTCATGCTATCTTCGTTATATCCCCCTCAAGCATCACGGGCTTCATCGCAATAATTTCTTGTTTGTACGAGAGCTCCGAAGAAATATTGTTAAGAATGTAAATGTCCCGCTCTTTACAAAAAGCAACACCAATCTCGATCAACGTGTTTCCCCCTACATATCCAGGGATACCACGCTTCTCTGGATTCACCACAAGAATAGCATCTGCCCACTCTATCTTCTCAAAGTGATCAATGATTGCACCGCGCTTGTGCTCCCAGACAGCATGTTCTGGTGGAAAAGCATCAATACCACCATGCTCTTCAATATACTTGCCAAAATATACTTTCTTATCCCCTCCGAATTCTTCAGGCGCTTCTTTTGCCAACTCTGGGATTTTTACCTCGTGTCCATGCGCAAGTAATGTGTCCCGCGCTGCTTCCATTTCTGCATGGAATGCCATGCTACCGCAAATAGTTATTTTCATACTTACTCATCTAACTGTGGATTGATAAAAAGTGCAAGTGCCGAAATAACTCCATCACGGAGTCCGTGCATACGAGTAATTGCACCGCCTGTCATGAGACCAAAGTGTCCGTCTCCCTGTTTACTATTTTCAAGATCAAAAAGCATATCATTCACCTCTCCGACCTCATGTCCTTTACGGACAAGCTCCACCATCTTCTCTGGAACCATGATTCGAATACTCGAGCCAATGCCCATTTTGCCTTTCTGATCCAGAATGACCACCCACCCAGCCTCAAAATAGTCACCATTAACTTCTTGCAACCCACTCTCTATGCCAACACCAAAATCTGCGTCTTGTGTATCTCTTGCTCCTCTTGCACGATTTGTTGCTCCTTCAATACACTCAACATCAGACATTGGCTGGTCTGACACCCCTGAAGATACATGTACCCCTTCAACCTGCCAGATCTCATTGGGAAAAACTTGTGAAAAAGCCTTCTCCACTGCCTCGAGTTTTACTGGATTTTCTGAACCAACAGCCACTTTCTTCATAGAAATCTAGTATACCAGATCACCTACCCCCACACTCCAAGTACATATCCGAAGAGAATAAAGAGGACGAGCTGACATCCAGCTTGGATAAGAAATCGTACCCATTTCACTGCAGCGGTGTCATTCGTCCACATAGACGACGCAGCAACTGTTGGCATGATAAACGCACCCCAGAGCCATAATGCATTCTCTATACCTGAAACCGTATCCCACCCTTTTACATAGTGTGCAAGTACATAGATCTGAAAGAGCACGAGTAAGAACTGAATGACGTAGAGTGGTCCCGCTTTCTTTTGCATTTCTTTACGCTTTTTAAGATCGTCTGCATCTGCGCCGTGAGTGCGTATCCATGCTTTTCCAAAGAGCGGACCATACCAGATGGCACTCACTATTAAAGCAATCACCGCAAGCCCTAGTACAACTGTGTAATTAATCTCCATATTTCTTTCATTTTAATAAAAAGACCGCCTTCACAAGCGGTCTTTTTCTTTTAAAGCTCCTCAAGTGCATCCTCAGCTGCATCCTCAGCATCTTCTGCAAGTTCTTCAGCCTCTTCGTAATCCTCATCATCAAAGGCATCCTCGGCTTCATCAAGCAGGTCCTCGGCTTCCTCGATTAAGTCCTCTGCCTCGTCTACATCATCCCCATCGTCCTCAGCGTCTTCTATACGTCCCTTTACGTAGTCGATAAGATCTTCAGCTTCTTCAATAGCATCCTCAGCACGAGATTCTTTAGACTCCCCGATTGCATCAATAGCGTCCTCAATGAGATCTTCAATATCCTCAATGAGATCGCGAACATCATCGTAATCTCCACTATCTAACTCGTCTTCCGCCTGCTCAAGTAGCTCTTCTGCTTCTTCAAGGATTTCCTCAGATTCGTCCACCTCTTTGTCGTCATCTTCGGCTTCTTCAATCTGGTCCCACGCATCATCAATATCATCATCGAGCTCATCTAACTCCTCTTCGAGTTCATCCTCCTCAGTCTCTCCGCCAGCATCTTCATAAGCATCGAGCGCTCCATCAAACGCATCTTCTGCATATGAGAGTGCTCGCTCAAACTGCTTGTTTAAATATGCCTCCATTGCCTCATAGAGATCCTCCCGTGCATCTTTTGCATCATCCTCTGCGTTCTCTACGTTTTCCCCATCATCTTCTGCATCTTCGACCTGTTCGTCTGTTTCCTTCATTTGCTCAATTGCACGGAACAACATGTCCTTTGCTTCATCCTCATCTACCTCTGTCTCCTCTTTTGCTTCTGCCACCTGTTTTTCAAGGAGCGCCAACTGATCAAGAAGGGACTGTACCTGTGACGTCTGTGTGGAAACTTCTGTTGTTGAACTACTCGGAGCATCACTTAAGAGTGCATCATATTTAGAACGAGAGAGAGGGCCAAAATACCCACTTGCAGGACTTATTCCATTCGCCTGCTGCCAACGTACAACAGCCTCTTCTGTAAGTGTACGGAAGAGTGTCGTCTCATTTCCTGGAGACCCGACACCGCTTGATGCAATAGTGAACCCTGCATCATTGAGGTATCGCTGAAGACAGCGCACATCCTCTCCATCAATGCCAATTTCAAGGTCACGATCAAAGGTGCACTGCACCGCTGCCTGTGTCGGTACGGCAAAGAAAAACACTGCGACAAAACCGATAATACTGTACGGAATAAGATTTTTTATTGTATGCATATGCGTATAGTATACCACCCACTCAAAATGGCTTTAACACACCCTCTGTGTACAGGGAGACTAAAAATTAAGTACTGTGATGGTCACCTGGAGCACGGTTGCAAACGAGACCCATAGTACGTATGGAATATTCACAAGACTTACCCACCGTGCGTATGGATAGATGGCAATAAGTGACCAAATGAGCGTCCCGAGTACAAGGAGGATATCTACCGTCGCGAGAAGATTATTCTGTAATCCAAATTGTATCGGAGAGAAGAGGAGGTTAAAAATGAGGTTTAGTGTAAACGGGAGGAGGACTATACGAGGAATCCTTTTGGTAATTCCCAAATATAGGACATATGCAAATGAAACTGCGATAATTACATAGAGTACTGTCCACACGGGACCAAAGAGCCATGCGGGAGGAGCCCATGATGGACGCACTAACATCTCATACCACGTTGCTGCATTTTCCATACCTATATTTTACGATAACGCTCTTGCACACAGTGCGACTATTCCACAAAGAAACGCCCCCCACACCATATCAACAACGACAAACTTAACCGTCCATGCGGAGAGTGTTGCAAGATTGGTGAGGTCATAGATACCATACGCAATGAATCCGAAGAGTGCTCCGAAAAGAAACGCGGAGACTAATGTCGGTGCCTGCGGGAGCACAAAAACCAAGAGACCGATGGTCATAAGAATGTACACGAGAGCTGCAGGAAGATACCGCACATTCCATGAACCATCTGCTGCCAGACGTGCAATACTACCAACCTCATTCTTAAAGAAGTTTCCTGCAACAGAGAACCAGATGAGGTCTAAAATAATGAAGAGTGCGAAGATAGCGAGTGCGATGAGAAGTATTTTCATAGCTGTAGTGTAGCACGTACTGGATTCCCTTATCCCTCCAAGTGTTCTCTTAAGACTCTCTTTGCATTTCTGTAGGTAATCTGTTCTATCTCCTCATCCGTATACCCTGCATCGGAAAGTGCTGTAATGAGATTTGGATAATCACGTACGTGTGATAATCCTTCTACACAGCCCGTAATGATGCCTCCAAAATCACTACCTAACGCGATGTGCCTAATGCCAATAAGATTCTTAATGTAGTTGATGTGCATAACGACATCCAAAACGGTGCTCTTTTTTTCTTTTCCAACAACAAAAGTATTCGGGAAGAAAACACCGATCACACCGTCTGTCTCTGCTACCACCTTAAGTTGCTCATCAGTATAATTGCGCACATTGTTACACACCGCATCAGCGTTCCCGTGACTAATGTAGATTGGACGACGTATAACTTTAACAGCGTTCCAGAAAGAAGTCCTGCTCATGTGCGCCATATCAAACACCACATTGTTCTTCTCAAGATAGGTGATAAGTTCCTTCCCAAGCTCCGTGAGACCCTCTTCCGGTTGTAGCGTGCCGCCTCCGAGATCATTTTGAATAATCCAGTGACTACTGATGGAGCGGACACCAAGATTCCTCCATGCATCGAGCTGTTCCCATGCTGAAGAAGAGCCATCAAATACGTTGAGCCCCTCAAGGTGGAGTAGTATCTTTTGTCCTTCCTTTTCAAGATCGGCCGCATTTAAGACTAGCTGCCATGTTGGGTTTCTCTTTATAAACTCTTGATACATCTCCAATTCCTCTGTGATAAGTGCCGGAACACTCTCGTGGGTGTGGTCATCATTTGGTGGAGTTGGAAACGCAGTCGCAACCACGAGATCAATATCGCTTTCCTCTATAGCTTCAAAGCTCGTCTGGTCAGTCTGTCCAAACTGATCTCTAAAGCGTACGTGCATGAGCAGGTCTTGGTGTAGATCAAAAATTTTCATAGTGTTTTAATTTAGTATTAAAATTCCAGCGCCACGCGCACGTAGCGCTGGAATTGTTAAGCCGCTTTCCGATGCGCACATATCTCTTGTGCCTTCATCAGATTTTGGTAGATTGCTCCAACTCGAGATAGCGGCGTCTCAAGCATCCACGAGTCGAGAAGTAGGTCACCCGCCGAGGCGATGTCATGCTGAGAAATATACGCACCCGAAGTGATTGGTTGCGTAAATTCTGGATATGCTGTCACCACTTCCGTAAAACGGTCTCGTGCATACCGACGATCTTCGTTCGGCAATGCCTCATACCAACGGACCACATCACTGATCGCCGCAAGCGCTCCCGCACGTGAGCAGAGTGTCACAAAACGACATGGCGCCACAGGCACAACACGGACAATCAATACCTCTGGAAGATCTGGTATAACTTTCCGAATCGCATCATAGCCTGCGCAGAGGCTTTTTTTGATGCCGCCGATATAGCCAACCATCTGTGGACCAGATAGATGATATATCGTGTCGCGACCCGAGCTAAGAGACTGCCATACGAAATCAAAGAGTGCATGTACACGATTCGGTATAATCCAACCATCTGTAGGATTCGTGATCTGAAATACCTGTGTTTCCAAAGCCTGCTCAGACAAGTGATTGACACCCTTCACAGATGTAACGATGCCCTCGGCGCATGTCTTACGATACCAGAGTTGCTTTACCGCCTGGTTCGTCTCCCGTAACACAATCTCAGCAAGCTCTGGTGCAGACTGCATACGTTCGATGTCCGTGCAGATATCTGTTTGTGGGAACACTGTCTTCAGAGATTCCTGATGAAACTCCGTTACAGATGTTCCGCAAGAGAGCACTCCGAATGGTGTCCATATTTCTGCCTCATAGAGTGGCTTGCCAACACCATCTTTGATGAGCAGGTGTGGATGAAAGTTGGTGTCTCGTACACCTTGTGTGAACGAGACCATTTCCATTGGTATCTTGAGTGCCGCACAGACAAGATTGCTCGGATGCTGGTTCCCCACATGTGGAGATTTCAACACTGAAAAACCTTGGTTTTGCAATGCAACTAGATCGGCAAGTGACACCGATCCATAGTTATTCTCAATAACGATAGGCATATGCCCTTCTCCTCTCCTGTAAAAGATCAATGGCGCCCCGCTGGCGCCAGGCTGGTGGATTCTAGACGCCACCAGCCTATCGACAACGGAGATACAAGAACCAAAAATGCCCTTCTCGGGTGAGAAGGGCATTTTTGGTTCTTGTAGTTTCTCCAGATTACATACCAACAAAACACACCTTCCCGAGGTTTGTCCATCGCTTTGGCATGTAATGTGTAAATGAAATCATAGTGTGATCTTAGTGTATCGAAGTTTATCTTTTCGTCAAGTTTTCTTGAAGAGGAACTATTTTATTAGAGTTTTGCAAGATTCTTCGCGAACTTTTTTTGTAAAAAATAACTATGTTGAATACACCATGTCACAACATAGATACCGAAGACAATGCCTAGATTGTTTGATGTGATTAGTTTACGTGCCTTCTCAGTACCACGCATCACCCTCGTAGCCTTTGGCTTTCTCTTACCCTCATATGTATGCACGGTATTGTGCACCAACGCATCTGCTATCGCTTGCCCATCCTCAATACCTAGATTCATACCTCGTCCACCGACGGGAGAATGTGTGTGTGCAGCATCTCCCGCAAGAATCACCCTTCCTTTTATGTACTGCTCTGCCTGTCTGACTGAGATCTTAAATGTACCTGTGCGACGTATATCTTGTACATCTAGAGTAAGTGGGAGTGCTGCAAGGCTATCAGATGTTGAAGAGATAAGTCGGATCCGATTCCGTTCAATAGGGATCATCACGAGTGCGTCTCGTGTTTTATGCTCACCTTCAAGTAGCCAAGCATTAATAGTGCCATGATGCTGTTCTTCAGCGACCTCCACATCTGCAATAGACCACTCTTCATCAAGTTCGTATCCATTATATGAAATATGCACGGAATCTCGAACAGTAGAAAAGACGCCATCTGCACCAACCACCCAGTCATAGGTCTTTGTTGTTCCATCTGCAAAGGTCACTGTTGCAGATGTCTCCGATGTAGCCACTGACGTGACTTTAGTATCGTATCGGACAGAGACACCCATAGATTCAAGCTGTTTGCTCATGAGTATTTCCGTTCGATTCTGTGCGAGCGCGATGACCTGCTCTTCTTTATCTAAAAGTTTTGAGAGATCAATATCAAGGAGCGATCGCTTCCCTCGTCGAATATGTGCTCTTGTGATCCGTACACCTTCCCGTATGAGGTGGTCACCCACTCCCGTTCGATTTAATATCTCGATACTTCGCGGAAGGATTGCAACTGCTCGAGATTTCCACGAGGGACTCTCCTTCGCATCAACGATGTCTGGCACAATACCTTGCCGCGTCAGTTCTAAAGCAGTCGTAAGTCCTGTAGGACCCGCTCCCACAATGAGTACATTTGTCATTGGTCTATCTTACCATTTTATCTGGTCATCAATATTATTCTTCTCAAAGACCGCAAGGATTTCTGTAGTAAATTCCATCAACTTTTTATCTCTCTTTGTCTGTGAAAGTTCATAGAGTCTTATAAGGAGTTTCTTCCCCATTTCTGTCTGCTTGAGGTTCTTTTTCAAGAAATTATGTTGCGCGCACAGTGTTTGACCATTCTCATACGTTGCTTTCCCTCCAAGATCTTTTTGCCTTGATGTGGTCCACATGAAGTTCCACTCCTTCATCTCTCCCCCGTCCACATACAACACATCTATAACCATCCTTCTCGAGAATCTTCTTTCTCAACTCAGGTGTAAAATCTTCGAGCGATTTCGTATTTTCCATTTCAATCAAAGAATGTCTAACTTGGCATAATTTGTTTAACAAAAAAGCCGTCCTTTCGGACGGTCTTTCTGTCTGGATTCGCCTGCGGCGTCTTCAATAACTGTATGGTGACTTTCGATGCAGTTCGGAAACCGAACCTACCTCTAAGCTGCTGCCCCACAGCATGGATTTCAGAACTTGTCAATCCTTGCGAGATTAAGGAAAGCATTGTGGAATTGAAGGCGTTGCTTGAGGAGAGCTAATACCCCACCCCGGTTCCCACTCCTCGGTTAGCAGCCTTTACCAACCTGAGATATAGATCCCAATTGTCTGTTGCCTTTAGGATATCAAGTGCTTCCTTCCGTGATCTGCGATTTTCATCAGGATCAGGAACATGGGTCACATTTTCAACCGCTGCGACATATTCTATAGGAAGATGGTGTTCTCTAGCTCCTGCAATAACTAGCGCTAGGTACCAGTCATAAGGGTATAACTTGTCATCAATATCCGTAGCAACGTACGTTGTTGCTTCAATGGGCAGACCTTTACCGACTAGTGTGGCTGGCAATTTGTCGTCACGATCATAGCCGCTACCATATCCTTCAAACTTATCTAGATCGTCTAATTCGTCGGAATTAATCCGAAAGACAACCCCATAGACTTTATCAGACTGTTGGTCAGTGCTCTCTATAGAACCTTTACCTGAGCCATCAGACTTGCTGATCTTGTTAAAGCGCAACTGACATGAAGAAACCTCGGCAACACCTACCACAGAAGCGCTCTCGCAACGTCTAACCAGACGTTCAGTCAACATGTTTGAGCCGTATGCAAAATATAAGAATGAAGTCATTTGGTTTCGGGGCTGAAAGCTTGATTTATGTATTGATTAATCCTTTTTGGGTTTCATTTGAGGTCGTGCGGCCTCGGCAGCCACACCCTCTGCCTTGAGATCAACAATCAACTTTTCAAAAGCAGCGATATCATTTTTGAATTCGTCTGGCGTGGGGACTGGCACGGTGTCAGAAGCGGGATTGTCATGACTGTGCGTATTTGCCTTGGTCATCCCTTCATAAAAGCGAATTGCTAGCCCATCAGACAAACGTACTTTCCGAAGCAACTGTGTTTGGATCACATCCGTTCCTCGGCGCACGATATCGTTAAAGATCACCTCTTCAACAGCGCGCTCATAGGTGTCGCGTAATCGACCATACAGGCCCTTTACTCGCATCTCGTAGTCAGAAGGACTCGTCTTGTACAATTTGGCCAGTGATGCAGAATCATTCTTAATTTTACCTATGCGCTTGGAAACATTTAGACCCTTCCAAGATACCCCCGCTGGGTCTACTTTCCCTGCTGCGTCCTTATCTCGGAAAAGGCCAACGGTTACGGGTTCAATACCCAGCGAGTCTGCAGCCTTGCTTAACTCATTGAAAAAGACCATGTCATGGGTAAAGACAATCACCTGACGTTTAGTCGCTTCTTCTGCAATTCGTTCAGCAACCTTGATACTTCTATCTCGGTCCAGCGAAGATACTGGGTCGTCAATTACAATTGGGCCTTTACCATCAGTCAATTCGACTTCAGTCAAAAAACCAGCTAGTGCCAACGCCCGCTGTTCTCCCTCACTAAGTATTTCGGAGGTGACCCTCGTCAATTTGGTCTGCGGGCTAACATCAAACTCTGCTTTTGTTTGCCCACTTCGTCGAGCCAGACCTATCTTAAGGTGCATGATTTCAAAACGTTCACGCTCTGTATCAAACTGCTTTACAACCGCGCTTGTAAGGTGGGTATCGATAAGATCGTTTGCGCGCCGAGTAATACCCGTAGTCCCAACTTGAGTAAGTGCCTTGGCATATGCATGATCTAGGCGGAGTAGGTCTCGTCGGGTTGTGAGGCGGTCCTTATTCGCTGCGAGTGTTTTTAGATCTTCCAGCTCCGCTTTTTCCGCAACAAGTAGCGCCCGATCGGGGGCATTGTTTGCTTTCTCTAGCGCTTCTTTCTCCTTCTGAATTTTTTGTAGCAGTTCTGTAAGTGCTTTAACAACGCTCACCAGCAATGGCGCGGTTTCGGCCTCTTCACCAGATAAGTAAGAGGACGCAATTGCTCTCCGTTTCTTTACCGTGGTTTTAAAAGTTGCCAGCGCATCTGCGAGAGAATTGTTTCGTTTCCTTACCTGTTCGACGCGAGCCTCAAAGTCGGACGCTTCCAGCAATTCAATCGTCTTAAGGTTCTTCTGCGCTTCGGATACAATTCCTTCAGCTTTGGTAGCGGCCACGCCGAGTGTGTCGTCTAAATACTTCTGGAAGCGCTTCATGCGAGCAGAGGCATCAGAAGTTAAAGGCTGTTGACACAGTACACATGCCGCTGCAGCGTCGTCTTCAAGGGTTATTGGAAAATCGCGGTCAACATAGGCTTCTTGTACAGAGAAATCGCGAGCAGCATGCCAAAGAGCTCTCCAGCTCTTGCTTCCCACGCCGGGCAATGGCTCATCAGTGAACATTGCTTTTGCAGCAACAGTTGCCGCGGTACGGGCAGACCGTGCCTCTTCGTATATCTTTTCAAGTGCCTTTAATTCTTTATCTGAGAATCCTTTTTCCGCTTCTTCGCATTCTGTCGCTAAGTCCCTTAACCATTTCTCAAATGCCGTCAGATCGGCAAGCGCAGCGTCTCCTGCAGATAGAGCCTTCCGAATTTCTTCCAGCCGAGCTTCGTCGTCGGAGGTAAACTTTGCTGCTGTAGCAATCGCGGTATCAGTAGTAGCTTGACTTAACGATCTTTCAAATTTCTGTGCCTTAGTATCTTGCGTGACGTCGAAGTTAATTGCCGTCATACTCACCTTGTTACCAACTTCAGATTTTCGCTCAGCCTCCAGTATTTCTTTCAACTGCAAACATACGGTATTGAGCCTATGCGGCAACGCTAGCCCGAACGGGAGAAAACGGATTTGATTTCCATTGTCCACATACAGTTGTGCAGAGACTGTATCGAATACCGCAACTTGCATCAGCTCTGCGATGGCAGTTTGGCCTGGTGTCCATTTTATTGATGTGTCACCACTACCGTTGTCTATTACGATATCAGCGGCTTGGGGGCCCGAGCTGTCTCCATATACGTCAGATAGAACTTTGAGTTTTGCTGGGTTCTCTATTCTCGTCCGACATGCAGTCCTTAAGATGCGGGCAAAGCCACTCTTTCCGCTTCCGTTCCGACCATAAATAATCGTCAATGCTTTAGGGCAAAAATCTAGCTGGGCATTAGCGGTAAGTTGATTGATGTTCTGGATGTTGGTGATGCCCTTAAGGGTAAGTGGTGTAGTAGCGCCTGCAGCAAAATGGCTTTTCGTAAAAGGTATGGCGGCCGGTGGCTTGGAGGAGAGCTTAAAGCCTGCAATTTCTTTGACCATTGAAAGCGTCGAACTGTAGTCAGCCTCAGAAAACTCTGCGCCTGTTGCTAGTCGCCTCAAGACGTCTCGTTTCCAAGGGACAAGGTCTTGGGACCATTTTTCGATATCATCAATGGGGTCTGCGGCCATACATGCTCGCCTTAATTTGCAATATGAGTTGGTAATAACTGAATTCTACACCTAAAGATGTATAGAAGCTACCGATGGCGAAACTGGGTGTCAGTGTCTATGGTTAATATGTTTCTTGTTTCCCTTCTCCGCCTCAGCCCTCTCCTCCATCTCAATATCGTTGAGAAGCAGTGCGAGTTCGGTCAGTGACCTGACCGTTTCTTCAGAGAAGACGTAATCCTTGGGATCGATGTGTGGGAGATCTTTGGGGTCTCTGACGACCACTCTACGTTTCTGCATATGTGCGGTGATTATGCTTATAGAACACCTGCATAATCACATGCTGAAGAGAGTTCGGAAATACCTTTGGGGTGTGCATAAAAACCACAAAAGTTCAGAACTTTTTGCTCGTAAAATATGACTCAAAATAAAGGCGGATGTCACACCCTAGACGGTGTCCCCTCCTTGACAGCTGCCCGACAGGGACTCGAACCCCAATTTCTTGGACCAAAACCAAGCGTCCTGCCATTAGACGATCGGGCAATGTTCACTTTTATACCACAAAACCTACTTCGGAGCACACAACTCCACCACCGCAAGTTCCAACGGAAGGTGTGATAGATACGTCTTCCCCGTTTCCGCAGATGCAGAAAGGAGACGGAGCAACAAGTGCGAATGTATCGGGGACTTGAGGTCCTTTGCATATTCCCCAAACAATTTCTGTTCTTCCTCGGAGTATCCAGAGAGTACCTCGTCATTCTTGGTATGACGCGCAAGGATAATCGCACGCACTCTTTCAAGAAGGAGGCGCACGAAGAGTTTCATATCCACATGTGCATCAACTGCATCCTGCACCACTTGGAGTCCCTTCTCTACATCCTTCTCATGCAGTGCAGAGATGAGATTAAGAAGCAGTGCAGTTTTTGGTGCCCCGACAATATGTGCAACTTCATCCACAGACGCTTTGTCACCATCTGATGCCATGATCACTTTCTGTGTCACACCAAGTGCATCACGGAAGGAGCCATCTGCCGCAGTTGCAATCAGGTCTGCCGCCTCTGCATCAAGTTTGAACTTCTCTTTCTTTGCAACGGAAAGTACCGTATCTCGGAGTACATCACGTCCTGGCGCACGAAACTGGAACACCTGACATCGAGAGATAATGGTATCAAGTACCTTATCCTGCTCTGTCGTGGCAAGGATAAAGACCACATACTCTGGTGGCTCTTCAAGTGTCTTCAAAAGTGCATTGAACGCCTCTTTCGTGAGCATATGTACCTCATCAATGATGTACACCTTGTATGGAGACTCATAGGGGTGTGTATGTACTTGTTCGAGCAGTTCTCGTGCATGTTCTATCTTCCGATTCGATGCACCATCAATTTCGTATATGTCGACGTCCTTGGCACCGATAGCGTGTGCAAAAATACGTGCGACGGTCGTTTTCCCCGTACCACGTGAACCAGTAAAGAGAAGTGCATGCGGGATGTTTCCTTTATTCACTGCGCCTTCCAGTACAGACACAATGTGGTCTTGATTCCGTACATCCTTAAACGCCTCTGGTCTATATTTCCGATACAGTGCTACGTGGTCTGTCATGGGAGTAGTATAGCATTATCTAGTCTTCTAACCGCGTTCGTTTGGGAGCAATACGCGTATAGATATGCTTTCGATGACCTATTGCATGAATATAAACAGTCACACCCTTAAAATCATACACAATGCGATAATCACCTACGCGTAACTTCCACAGCGGCACGAGCGAGCCTCTGAGAGGTTCGCCAAATATCTCAGGATGTGAACACAGTTTTTTCTCTATTGCTTTTTTAATTCGCGTACGAATTGTCTTTGAAAGATCTGGAATATCGTGTGACAGCACATGCGGATGATAGTTGACGTCTAACCCCATACAGCATCATGTGAAATATACTTTGATCGAGGAGTCTTCATACGCTCTGCTGCAATGGCTGAAAGTTCCATATCTTCTGCGAGTGCAAGCCCAATACGAAGATACTCCTCCGCCTTACTTGCGAGTGATGTGTCGTCACGCTTCGCCAGCTTCTGAAGAAGTGTGCGGGTAACATTGTCAGTTGTTATATGAATTCGTGGATTAGTTGTAGTCATGTCTACAGTGTAGCAGATATGCTACACTTTTACAACTCTTTCAGTACGACTTCCAGATCCTCCGACAGATCTGCACTCCCCAGCAGTACTACTACATATGTGTGACCTTGCTCGAAGATCCCTACAAAGGTTCGTCCTGCGGACGGGAGATACCCGTGTTTTCCTCCAACCCAACCATCAAACTTTTGTCCTGGATTGTTGTTCAGCCACCCCGCGTGTGTACCCTGATACGAAGAGAGACGTGTGATGTCCAAGAGATGCGGTGCATACTCTTGGAGATACAAAACAAGCCTTTTGAGATCTTCTGCCGTCGACACATTTTGAGAAGAAAGTCCCGTACTATCCACAATACTTGTATGAGAGAGTTCTGCATTTGCAACCAACGTCGCAATCCTTTCTTGAAACACGCCTTCACCAATCATACGAAGGAGTGCCGCTCCCGCATCATTTGAAGAAAGGAGGAGGAGCGGGAACAGAAGTTCTCGAGGAGTGTACACCTCACCATATGAAAGCGATCCCGCATCTCCTTCAGTTTGGAGGTCTGCCCACGTAATATTTCCTACTGTATCAAGCCTTGCACTTGTATACGCGGCGTATGCGGTAAACAGTTTTGTAATAGATGCAATGGGACGAGTCTCTTTTGTCTTTCGTCCATATACCACATCGTCTGCCGTAACATCATAGACGAGAACATTTCGTGCAGAAACCGCAGGCGGCAAAATACCACTGGCAGTACCAGCGGTATTTTCTATACGGAGCAGTGAGGTCACACTCTCGGTACGGAGGAGCGCCCCAAAGAGAATCGCTCCCACTATCAGTACGCCAATGGTGACCCGTGCCTGCATTTATTTCTTACGCTTTGCGACAACTTTCTTTGCAACCTTCTTTGCGCGCTTTGTTGCTTTCGTCGCTGCCTTCTTCACCTTTGTCTTTGTACTCTTCTCAATTTTCTTCCAGTGATCTTTCATTTCCTTCTTGAAGTCTAGAATATCCTTCTTAGTAGCAGTCTGAAGTACCGCATATGCCTCTGCCACATCCTCAACAAGGTCTTCGTACTCTTCTTGCGTCATGCTCTTTGCCTCCTCGAGTGCCTCAAGCACCTCAGCTTTCGCCATCATCATCCAGCTCTTTAGCTTCTGACGATTCTTCTTTGCATTTGGAGATCCGTAAAAGAAGTACGCACCCGCTGCTGCAACTGCCGCAGTCCCGAGCCCAATACCTACATTACGCATCGTATTATCCTTTTTCTTTGTTGTTTTACGCTTTGCCATAGAATTAAAAAATTATTATTCCTCATCATCACGAGACTTTCGTGTGCTAAAGATAGCAGCAAGAATCCCTCGAATAAGACCATGTCGAGCAAATGCCCTGCGTACAGACGCCATGTCTTCTGAAAGCACCTCTGTTCCCTCTTCGATGCGTCCAAGAATCCGTTTGATAGACCTGAGGATCAGAATCACATAGATTACCGCGACACATACAAAGAGTGTGAACACAATGACCGCAGCCGAGGTGATCATAAAGAATGCGTTTGCTTGCAATACTTCACTCATGGGTAGAGTATACCAAAGACTTACGAGTGCGTCTTGAGGAAGTTACTCACAATCTACCTCCTAGTAATCAGTAGCACTCGTTCAGCAATCTCAATTTCAGACTCTTCTAGATCCTGTTTGAGACGTGGTAGGAACATCCTGGCAACTTTCTCTATATCTTGATCCCGTGCTCCATAAAGAAACCAACAACAGCGGGACAAATCTTCGAACGTCTCATAGCTTAAATTGAATGTTACATCTTCGTGTGAGATATCAAATTCTGTCTTATCAAGCCGCTCAACAAGAGACTCATCAAAGTAGTCATAGTGTCCATCAACACCGAGTTCTTTTGAGAATTCTAGTAGTTCACCAACGTATCGTGTATTTCTGTTGAAGAAGAGAACGAGAGTGCCGCCAGGTGCAAGAGCATTAATGAGTTGGTCAAATACTTCGTCTTGCACATTTTGTGTTCCGAGATATCCAAGTACGTGGCTGCAGATAATCAGTCTATACTTATCTTCAAGTTCAACATCCTGGATACGCTCATTCCAAAACTGCGCGGGGGTAAAATCCAATGTGAGCGTAGGGTCTGGGTCGATAATGTGAATGTACTCAGGTTTTTGAAGTTCAAGTGCAATATCACCCTTACGTCCCCCAACATCAAGCACCAGGCCTCCGTTTCCAAGTTGGTATCTATCCTTAAGAAGTTTTCCAAGGTATCTGTTCTCAAGGGTAATGAGCTTGAATATCTTGTACTCCTCAGTTCCTTCAGGTATCCATGTCTTCTGGAGTCTGTCTTCTGGTCTGAATTGTAGTGAGGTATCCATATTGCTATAAATTATCACACCTTGTCCTTTAAAAATCCCTTTACAATCTCTTCAACTTCCTCAGGGGTATTTGTCTCCATCAGTTCCATACGCAGTTCTTTGGCGCCATCAAAGCCGTGTGCATACGCCTTATAGTGTTTCTTCATCACCGCAAAGTTTTTGTGCGGCAAGAGTTCTACAAACAACTTTGTATGCTCCACCATGACAGAAAGCCGTTCCTCAAGTGACACGTTCGAGAGATCCTTCTCTGGGTGGAAAAGCCATGGATTACCAAAGATAGCACGACCGAGCATGACGCCATCTGCTCCAGTCTCTTGTACTTTCTTTTTCGCGTCTTCGAGAGACAAGGCATCTCCGTTTCCAAAGATAAGGGTGTCGCTTCCAAGCTCGTCTCGTATTTCTACTGCTCGTTTAATTCGCTCCCATCGCGCAGGTACCTTGGACATCTCCTTCCGTGTCCGTGCGTGAACGGTCACCACCGCTGGATTCTCTTTCAAAAGTTCTGGGAGCCACTCTTCCAACTGGTCTTTGTTATACCCAAGACGGGTCTTCACGGACACAGGGAGATCCCCTGTTCCTCGTTTTGCGGCACGGATAATCTCACGTGCGTTCTCTGGGTTTTTAATCATGGCAGAGCCACACCCTTGCTTTTCTATCGAACGATCTGGGCACCCCATGTTTATGTCTATCCCATCGTATCCCAACTCCTTACACAGTCGTGCTGCGGATTCCATATGTTCTGGGTTAGAAGAAAATAGCTGCGCGACAATTGGTCGCTCTTCTTCAGAATAAATAAGATCTGCGAGCAGTTTTTGTCTCCCCTTCTCAGGCGCAAGCGCGAGACCATCGGCAGAGACGAACTCTGTCCAGGTTACATCAGCTCCACCGATAGTTCCGTCGGTACGCTCATGTGCAGAATACTTTGCAATCAGACGTCGAAATGGCGCATCGGTGACATCTGCCATCGGTGCGAGTACAAAAATAGGTTTTGGAAGTTTTTGCCAAAAAGACATGCGCAGAGGGTATCACATTAGTCTTCTTTTACGAAGACCCGATTCCCAAACCGAAGATCTACATACAGAAACGGTTCGGTACGTAAGTGAGAAAACTCTTCAGATGATAATACTGTGTCTAAGTTTTCAAGAGCTTCCTCGACACTTTCTTCTTGTGTTGTGAGAATGACGCCTCCTATTTCCCTATGATACTCAACGTCACCATCTGCTGTATACACCACCTGAGCTATTCCAAAACCATATGCTTCCCGCACCGCGTGAATAAAAGAAGTGCTTTCAACCATGATGTCTCGATCAATCGCCTGTGTATGAGGAGTTGACGATGCAAGTGCTGTTACATAGCGAACAAATACACCACCCGTAAGTTGTGGAGCTTTATCAAATCCAAAACCATCTTCAGTAAGGAAAACACACGAGATACTTGCCAGAGAGTCACACCACAGTGCGGTGGGAATATATTCTTCAAAATGTATAGAGAGTATTTTTCCATCACGTGTTACGGACACACCGTGTACTCGTGGAATATGTGAGACAGCATCTATGACCTCCTGTTGTGGATAGAGATACGCAAAGCGTTTTGAGATAAGACCATACTGATTACCAGAGAGCGCTCTCCATGCCACCTGTTCTACTTTCTCATGGGAGACAGTTGCTCCACCAGAGACCCTTATCTCTGAGAGCGCAACCGCATCATGGTGTGTGCCATACCACACTCCATATAAAAGTCCTCCCAATATAAGGAGAAAGCCTCCTCCGAAGAGAAGCTGGTGTCGTAGTGATCGTGTGTTCGTGCGTCGCCTGCGCGACTTTCTCCATGCCATGTGCTTATTCTACCCTATCTTCTCTTTTCCAAAGTACGGTACGAGCACCTCTGGAATCTTGATAGATCCGTCCTCCTGCTGGAAGTTCTCTATGAGTGATACGAGGATACGCGGTGTTGGAATCGCTGTACAGTTAAGCGAGTGTGCGTAGCGTAAGGTGCCTTCGGCGTCACGATAGCGAATATTAAAGCGTCGGGTTTGGAAATCATGGAAGTATGAGGCCGAACTGATCTCCCGATACTTCTCCTCGCCTGGTACCCAGAGTTCAATGTCATATTTCTTTACCTGCCCCTGCCCAAGATCACCACCACAGTTCAGTACGGTGTGGTACGGGATGCCGAGTGATTCGATAAACTCTTCGGTATTACGATTGAGCCACTCGTGATGCTTCACACTCTCCTCGTGTGACGCTTCACAAAGTACTACCTGCTCTAACTTATAAAACTCGTGTACACGAATCAGTCCCTTTGTGTCTTTTCCATGGCTTCCCGCCTCACGTCTATAACAAGGAGAAAATGAGAGATGTTTAATCGGGAAACTCTCTTTTGGAAGCACTTCATCACTGTAATACCCCATGGTTGGAATCTCTGCTGTCCCGATGAGATAGTCTCCATCCTGTGTGTGGTACACATCATCTGCTTCGTTTGGAAGATGCCCCGTACCATAGAGATTTTCCTTCCGCACAATAGTCGGTGGAATCATGGGAGAGAATCCTTTTTCTAAGAAAAACTTCTGTGCATAGTTCCAGATAGCCCATGAAAGAAGCGCACCCTCATTTTTGAGATAGTACCCACGAAACCCGTGCACCTTTGTACCACGCTCAAAATCCGCCATATCATGCTGCACCATGATATCGACATGACTCTTTGCTTCAAACGGAAACGAGGTCTTTTCTCCCCATGTCTTTATCTCCTTATTATCCTCATCATCTTTCCCATCTGGCACAGACATGTCTGGCACCTGTGGTACTTGGAGCATGAGCGCCTGCCATTCCTCCATTACTTTCTTTAATTCTTCCTCAGCAGACTGGATCTCCCCTTTCACCACCTGCATTTCTGCAATAAGTTCTTGCTTGCGTGCATCATCAGCGTGTGCGATTTCTTCAGACACCTTGTTTTGGCGCGCTTTCTTTTCTTCAACAGCCGTGAGCTTCTCCTTACGCTCACCATCAAGTGCAACAAGACGATCGAGGTCTATATCGATATGTTTTTTCTTCGCACCTGCTTTTACGATATCGAGATTCTCTCGAATGAATTTAATATCCAGCATAGATGTCTTTGATTATAACCCATGTGTATTAAAAAACGAGTCGGATCCCCGTAGGGAATCCGACTCCGTTTGTCACTCCGCCGCGTCCTGTTCCGGACGTTCACGTGCAGCCTCCGCATATCTGAGAAGGTCCTCCTTGAACAATTCCTCAACCGCTCTGTCCCCTGGTCTAACCTTGGGATTCTTAAAACCAAGTTTCTGGCGAGCAAACTCGAGAAGTTCCTCAATCTCTTCGCTGACCGATCTGCTTGTGATGCGACAGATGGTATGTCTACGCATCTCAAGCGCCCCGCACATTGGAGGAGATACATCATCATGCACATGAAGTACAATATGATACACAGGCATAGTTCTACTCCTTTCTTTGCTACCCCCTTTGGGAGCATACTATGTGTACGGAATAACACAAGACATGAAAAAAACGAGCTAGGGCATGCCCATGCTCGTTTCTTCAAATAACATGTCTCTTCGAGTCTAGAGGTGAAGCCATTGTTTCGCAACTCGGATACAGATTCGGTCAGAACCCTCATTAGCATCACCAACGACGGAGAAGACGATCCACACTCGTATTGCCGCACGGAGAAGATCGTCTTTAAGGACGTCAGGCAGAGACACGCCCAACTCCTTGAAGGTTTTTCGGATTTTTCCATCCTTCATTTGAACAGGTAGTCGTCCTGGGTTCTTCTTGACCACCTCCAAGGATTCGAGAAGGTGCTCACAGTCGCGATGCACACTCTGATCGCTTCCACTCGTCCACATGGATGGAACGTCTCCATTTTTCTTATACAATACATACCCCCAGAAGACCGCCAGTGGCCACGCTCCCGTACAGTGTAGTACAGACACAACAGCCTCTTCGTCCAGTCTTCCTTTGCTTGCGTCTACAACCTCCTGTACCTCTACATGACGAGAGGACGTGTTTGCTTGAACATTCATATTCCTAACCCCACTTTTTCAATTGACTTACAGAACTCAAAACTACTATTCTGTATACTCTCCCAACATATTCATGTCAAGAAAGAAAGCGAGCCGAACATAGAAGTTCGGCTCGTTGCTTTTGCTCTAAAGAGCAAGAATGAGAGAATGTCCTATCCTAGGGAGGTAGAAGAAGGATAGGGAAGGTGCTTTTGCCGCCACCGTCGTCCCGCTCGACAAGGGTGACAAAGGTCTTCTTGTAAGGATTTTTCATCGGAAACTCCCTTCTGCTACTGATCGCAATATACCACATTAAACTTATCCAGGCAAGATCAGTTATGCATACCTTCCTTGTGTTACACTCTCGGTATGTTCTTTCCAATACGTACTATAGAGTGTCCCCCATATCTCTGTGAAATACCAGATCCTCCAGAACAACTCTATGTACGTGGAAAGCTTCCTCCTTCAGATACCACATATCTTGCAGTCGTTGGTTCTCGGAAGTACACCGAGTACGGAAGACGCGTCGTAGAGACGCTTATACAAGACCTGAGAGGACACAATATATGTATTGTCTCTGGATTAGCACTTGGTATTGACGCACTTGCACACGAAGCAGCACTCCAAAACAATCTCCATACTATTGCCGTGCCAGGCAGTGGACTTGATGACTCCGTACTCTACCCAAAAACAAACAGAAGACTCGCTGAACGAATCCTAGAGTCTGGTGGAGCACTTCTCTCAGAATTTGAGCCAACCTTCAAAGCAACCCGTTGGTCTTTTCCTCGTCGAAATCGGATCATGGCAGGGCTTTCTCATGCGGTGCTTATCATAGAGGCAGAAGAAAAATCTGGCACGCTCATCACCGCACGTATGGCCGCAGACTACAACAGAGACGTACTCGTCGTACCAGGAGATATTTTTTCAAAGAACAGTCACGGTACGCATCAATTTTTAAAACTGGGAGCCACCCCAGTCACCTGTGCAGACGACATCTTAGATGCGCTATCATTTGACAGAAATACCAAGACCTAGTATTTGTAAGGCTCATGTCTACACTGGTAATCGTAGAGTCGCCCGCAAAGGCGAAGACTATCGAGAAATATCTCGGCAAAGGCTACACCGTAAAATCTTCGGTGGGGCATGTTCGTGATATTCCAAAATCTAACAAAGACGCTGTCGATATTGAAGGTGGCTTTATCCCCCGCTACATCATCTCTCCTGGAAAAGAGAAGGTGATCAAAGAATTACAGACTGCGGCGAAGAAGGTCGATCAGGTACTGCTTGCATCCGACCCCGACCGCGAAGGAGAAGCGATCGCATGGCATGTCTCTGAACTTTTGAAAGATATCAACCCGAATCAGAAGCGTATTGTATTTAATGAAATCACTGAATCTGCAGTGAAAGAGGCGCTCGAGCATCCTCGTGACATTGATATAGATCTCAAGGAGGCGCAGGAAGCACGTCGTGTCCTTGATCGCCTCGTGGGATACGATCTCTCAGGTCTTATCTGGAAGAAAGTACGCTATGGACTCTCTGCAGGCCGTGTACAATCCCCCGCCCTTCGCATCGTTATGGAACGCGAGCGAGAGATTCGTGCCTTTAATCCCGAAGACTATTTTGTCCTCACCGCACACACTACTGCACAGAAGATGAACATTCCGTTCGTCTGTGTTGAAGAACCACGTGAAGAAAAAGAAGTAGATCGTATCAAAGGTGTTGCAGAGAACAATAAATGGGAGGTCACCAATATCAAAGAAACCGAAGCAAGGCGCGCGCCCCGTCCGCCATTCACAACCTCTACGCTTCAGCAGGTCGCCTCAACACGTCTTGGATTTTCTCCAAGTCGTACCATGGGTGCTGCACAGAAACTGTATGAGGCAGGACACATTACGTATATGCGTACGGACTCCACCGCACTTGCGAAAGGTGCCCAGAAGCAAATTCTTGGACTGGTAGAGAAAGAGTATGGAAAAGAAAATGTAGGCGCACGAGCATTTAAGACTAAAAGTAAGTCTGCGCAGGAGGCACACGAGGCAGTTCGTCCAACAGATGTCACAAAACGAAAAGCAGGAACAACTGAAGACCAACAGCGACTCTATGAGCTCATCTGGGCACGGACTGTCGCATCCCAAATGGCAGACGCAAAGATGCAACGTACACGCATCACGGCAAATGTTGTCGATGCAAAAGAGGAGATCCCTGATTTCATTGTGCGCGGGTCACGGGTCACCTTCCCAGGATGGCTTCAGGCAGATCCCGCCGCACGTCGTGATGACACAGAGGTGCCTGCACTTTCTAAGGGAGACGCACTCACACTCAAGGAACTTGAGGTGGAGGCAAAGCAGACCCAGCCGCCAAGTCGATACACTGAAGCAGGACTTATTAAAGAACTGGAGAAACGGGGTATTGGACGTCCATCAACATACGCATCTATCATGCGTACCATTGTGGATCGTGGGTATGTAGAGAAACAAGGAAGGACCCTCATCCCAACTGACACCGGAGATGTGGTCTCTTCATTTCTCGAAGAACATTTTGATAACTATATCTCTGACACCTTCACCAGTGAGATGGAGGATGAGCTTGATGAGATTGCAGATGGATCACGCGAGTATACAAAAACACTCAAAGATTTCTATGGACCGTTTACCAAAGCAATCGCCGCAAAAGAAGACATTGAAAAACTCACCAATCTTGGGCCAGGACCAAAGGAGTTTCCGTGTCCAGAATGTGGAAAGGACATGGTAATTAAGCTTGGTCGTGGTGGACGTTTCCTTTCATGCAGCACCTTCCCTGATTGTACGGGTGCACGTATGATCGATGGATCAGAGATTAAAGCAGATGAGCCTATTGGTAATCATCCAGAAACTGGAGAACCCATCTTTATTCTCACGGGACGGTTTGGACCATATGTACAACTGGGAGAGACGCCAGAGAAAGGATCGAAAAAAGAAAAGCCACGGAGAGCAAGCATTCCACAGGATAAGAGTGTGGAGGACGTCACCCTTGAGGATGCAGTGAAGTATTTAATGCTTCCCCGCGAGCTGGGAACACATCCAGATACCGATGTGCAGATTGTCGCAAACACTGGACGGTTTGGGCCATACATAGAGCATGCAGGAGACTATCGTTCACTGAAGGGTGAGGACAACCCGTATGATATTACTTTTAAACGTGCACTTGAACTTCTCAAGGAGCCGAAGAAGGGGCGTCCTGGAGAGAAAATGGTGAAGGAACTAGGACTCCACCCAAAGACGAATAAGCTCGTTCGTGTCTATGAGTCTAAATCTGGACAATACCTTCGAAAGGGATTTAAACGCATTATGCTCCCTGACGGGACTGATCTCAAGACGTTTACAGTCGAAGATGCAGTAGAACTTCTGAAGCAAAATTAAGAGAGGCCATGGTGCCTCTTTTTTAATGTAGTACAATATCCCAATATGATGACCTTAAAGAGCATCTTCAGTAAAATTCGTGACCTCACCTCTGAGGATAAGGAACTTATTACCCAGGCACACCAGGTCGCGACTGAGGCGCACAAAGGACAGAAACGCTACTCTGGTGAACCGTACATGAGTCATGTCTTGGATGTAGCGTTTAAGCTCGCAGACATGGGGATGGGTGCAAAGACTATTGCGGCAGGGATTCTCCACGACAGTATTGAAGACTCCTCTATCTCTTCAGACGATATCCAAACACAGTTTGGGGATGAAGTACTCTTCCTTGTTGAAGGAGTGACTAAACTTGGATCTGTCCGCTATTACGGAAGTGATCGACATAATGAAAGTCTTCGGAAGCTTTTTGTCGCAACGAGTCGAGATATTCGTGTACTGATCATTAAACTGGTGGATCGTCTCCATAATATGCAGACGCTTGAGTACGTACCCGTACAGAAACAGCAGCGCATTGCACGGGAGACATTGGAGATTTATGTTGCCGTCGCCCACCGTCTTGGAATGGGACGTATTCGTAAAGAGCTTGAGGATCTTGCATTCCCGTACGTCTACCCCAAGGAGTATGAGCAAGTACTCAAACTCACTAAGCCGATCCGTAAGCGAAGTGAGGAAGAATTGGAGAAGGCACGAAAATCTCTACAGAAAGGCCTCGCTGAAGCAGGACTCCGAGATTTTCATACATACTCTCGTGTGAAAGGGCTGTATAGTCTCTTTCAAAAGTTGAAGCGGAGAGACTGGGACATGGATCGGATTCATGATTTCCTTGCTATTCGTGTGGTTGTTGATTCTGTTGAAGAATGCTATCGAACACTCGGCATTATCCATGAAATCTGGCGACCAATGCCAGGACGTGTGAAAGACTATATTGCCTTCCCGAAACCAAACGGCTACCGCTCTATTCATACAACAGTCATCACCCCAAACAGAACCATCCTAGAGATACAGATCCGTACTGAAGAGATGCATCATGATGCAGAGTACGGTATTGCGTCTCACGTGATCTATAAAGATGAACAACAAGGTACAAAGGCTTCTGAATCAGAAAATCAGACGTGGTTTGGAAGCTTGATTCCAAGCCTCTTCCGTCCCTTTGCGTGGCGTGAGAGCACCCATGAGAAAAAGAAACCTGAGCTACTTGTGAAAGAACCACATAAGTCTCGTATCCCACAGTGGATTCAGGAAATTGGTGACACCGAACATGACGGTGCAGGTGCCTTTGTGGATGAGCTCAAGCAAGATTTCTTTACCCACCGCATCTTTGTTTTCACCCCTGAAGGTGACGTGGTCGATCTTCCTGTTGGTGCATATCCACTTGATTTTGCCTACGCAATCCACTCTGAGATCGGAGACGGGACCTCTGGAGCAAAAGTAAACAGCAAACTTGTTTCTTTGGATACTGAGCTCAAGAACGGAGACATCGTAGAGATCACAACACAAAAGAATGCTCACCCGACACAGAAATGGCTGGACTTTGCAAAGACATCACTTGCACGGAGACGCATCCGCACGTATCTAACTACAAAGAAAAATTCTTGATGGAATAGAGACCATCGTCATCCGATGATTCTTCCTCCTGAGGAGCTTCCTGGGGTTCCTCTATCGGCTCTGGTGTTTCCATGACTCGCTCCACCTCATCAGGTACCCAATGCTCTTTCTGTTCAACATGTGACTCTTCATCAAGTGGCGTTGCTGATGTAATTTGCGCAACCTGTTCATCAGTGTTTGGTTCTTCCTCTTTCTTTTTATTGATGACTGCAAGAATCTGTTCGAGATCTTCAGGAGAGAAGTAGTCGATGACCACTTTCCCACCATAGTCTGTCTTTGAGATCTGTACACGAGTACCCAAAGATTCTTGGAACTTCTGTTCCATTTCTTTCAGTTCTGGTTCCAGATCTTTTGGACTCTTCTTGCGTACCTTCTCCGTTGCAATCTGACGAGAGAGGTGTTCCACCTCACGTACTGAGAGCTTCTTAAGTAGGATCTCTCTAAAGATGACATCTTGCTCTTCAGGACGATCTGAGAGCATCAAGAGCGTGCGAGCATGTCCATCGCTAATCTCTCCGTTTGAGAGTGCTGAGAGGATAGTATCGGGAAGGTTGAGTAGACGGATAGAGTTAGAGACGTACACACGACTTCGCCCCACTTTCTTTGCAACATCTGCATGTGAAAGTCCAAACTGTGATGCAAGTTGCTTGAAAGCAAGTGCACGATCCACTGGGTTGAGATCTTCTCGTTGGAGGTTTTCGATAATGGCAAGCTCCAACTTCATGAGCTCTGTCTCCTGCCCCGAGCGAATGATCACAGGTACCTGTTCAATTCCCGCAAGTTTAGAAGCACGCAAACGACGCTCTCCAGCAATGAGTTCGTACTCTGTACGAAAGGCACCGTCCGCAGAAGTTACCTCCTTACGAGTAACCACGAGCGGTTGGAGCACACCGTACATACGAATAGACTCCGCAAGCTCTTTCAGCTTTGCTTCATCAAATTCCCGTCGTGGCTGGAAGGGATTGGGAACAATCTTGCCCACTTCCACCCAGAAAATAGAGTTACTTTCGTACGCTTGTTCTTCCATATAATCACTATACTACCACGCACACTCTCTTCTCTGTATGTTTATAACCCGTGTATTTTCTGGTAGACTCCTTTCTATGCCACGGTGGCGGAATTGGTAGACGCGCACGACTCAAAATCGTGTTCCGAAAGGGGTGAGGGTTCGATTCCCTCCCGTGGCACATTATGAAAAAAGACATCGTACTCATTTTGAGAGCAGGAGGGATGATGGGTATATTCACCGCAGGGGTACTCGAAGAAATACATAAGAAATATAGAGGTCGTATCCATAGCATCTATGGAAGTTCCTCTGGTGCAGATGTTGGTGTCTATTTCCTGAGTAATCAACCAAACGTTCCCTATATATTCTTTAAGAAATACCTAGCGAGTAAGGATTTTATCCGTGGCAACATGCTACTCTATGCACTCAAGATATTTTTATTAAAAAAATCTACGATACAAGATTATATTGATATAGAGTATGTTGAAAGGATCGCTAAAGAATCTGAATGTGCAATAGACCTCCCCACTCTTGAACAGACTGATATACAATTCTTCATAAAAGCAATAAATACCACCACAGCTAAAGGAGAATATCTTCCTGCACAGCCTCACCTTTTCGATAAATTAAAAGCATCTTCACAGACGGGGCCGTTCTCTTCACGAGCAATCCAGCTCGGTGATTACCAATATATTGATGGTGGTACCTTGCCTGCGGATATAGAGCGGGACATTATACAAGAGCACTCAGACAAGACCGTTATCTACATCGAGCCAGGATACACGTCATTGTTATCTAAAATCATCCTGTACCCTCTCCATCTTGTTGCAGGAGCAGCGCTCGCAACACTGTTTAGTAAAAGACTTGGAAAGAGATATGTGCAAGACCTTTGGAAGGATCCAATGAAAGACCTATCTACGTTTGATAATGTTGTACATATAAAAAATGCACACTGTTATTCTGGATTTTGTACTGATAAAGAAAAGCTTGAGAAGGTTTATCGGCACGGACGACTCGTTGGAGAAAAGCTAGAACTTTAATGCTACGATACCATCATGAAGAAACAAAAACTCATTATCATCGTCGGACCGACTTCTTCAGGAAAGACTTCTCTCTCTATAGCGGTAGCTAAGCGTTTCAATGGAGAGGTTATCTCCGCAGATTCAAGGCAGGTGTATCGGGGAATGGATCTCGGAAGTGGTAAGGTAACTGTTGAAGAAATGGACGACATCCCCCACCATCTCCTTGATATTGCAGACCCAAAAGATGTCTATACTGCGGATCAATTTCGAGTAGACGCAACAGGTGCAATTGAAGATATAACTTCTCGCGGAAAGGTTCCTGTAATTGCTGGAGGTACCTTTTTCTACATAGATGTGCTCCTTGGGAAGATCAGTACACCACAAGTCTCTCCAAACGAAGCACTTCGGGAAGAGTTGGAAGGAAAAGACACTATGGAACTCTTCAAAATATTGAAGGAAAAAGATCCACGGCGTGCAGAAACTATTGATCAATACAATAAAGTACGACTCATACGTGCGCTTGAGATAGTTGATGCGCTTGGATCTGTTCCCAAGGAGATTAAGGAAACACCATACGATACACTCACTATCGGTATAGACGTTCCTAAGGAAGAACTCCACCACAACATCCACGTGCGACTCCTTGAACGTATCGAGCAAGGCATGATCGAGGAGGTGGCACGACTTCATGAAGAAGGTGTTTCTTGGGAGCGTTTGGAAGATCTGGGATTGGAATATAGATATGTTGCACAATACCTCCAAGAAGAGATCTCTAAAGAAGAAATGCTGAGAATACTAGAATCTGAAATACGTAAGTTCGCAAAGCGTCAGATGACGTGGTTGAAACGAGATAAAGAAATCCGATGGTTTAAGAAGGGTGATCCTCAGATTCTTAAAGAGATTCAAAAATTCCTATAGGCAAGCTACTGTACTGTATGAAATCTTTGTCCTTCCTTTCTTTGAAGACACCTTCCGTATCGTGATATGACCAATGTCTTTTGAGCTGCGTACATGAGTACCTCCGCACCCACACGGTTCGTGCCCTTCAAACCCAACAGTACGAACCTCCTTTCCCTCTGGAGCAATCATTCCTCGATCACGAGCCTCTTCTTCACTTACCATGTTCTTTGCAACGTCAAGATTCTGAGAGATTAACTCATTTACTTTTGTCTCAAGGGTAGTCTTGAAGACTTCACGATCTTCAACTGTACCTGAGTACTCTACGTAAGTACCTTCTACAAAATGAAATCCTTTTAGTTCCTCTCAAGGAAACTTTCCACAACCTGATTGACCTCCTCCATGATTTCGGGATGCAGACGGTAATCATGTTCGGAGTTCAGTTCGTGCAACTCTTTTGGTTCAGCAGAAACTTCAAATGTCTCACACACATCTTCGGGAAAAACAAGATCGTCTTCAGTGCCAAAGAAAAACAATTTTGGCTTTGCACATGTCTCAAGACCCTTGTATTCTGTCGGATCATCGAAATATGAGAGCGGGAGATCAAAGCGTTTCTTCTCCTCTGTCCTCTCTGTTCCAGGAGGAATATCTCGGTATGAAATTGAGACACCAGCACTCTTAGCCTCCTCGCTCAGTTCACTTGGTCCATAGTGCGACATAACAGCAATGATGTGTGTAATAGATGGATTAGTTACTCCAGCGCAAAGCGCCATCGTTCCACCACGACTGTGACCAGCAATGACTGTCGACTTATTTCCGTAATATTCAATAACTTCATCGATTGCCCTTAGATACATTGGCACTGTGTAAAGGCTGATATCACCTGCACTCTCCCAGGTTCCAGGAGGATCAAAAGAAATTGCGAAGTATCCTTTCTGTCCAAGAAAATCTACAAGACTATGCATGTGTGCGTAATCTTTTGTGTCCAGACGTCCAGGCAGGACAAGAGCCATTTTTTCTGCTTTTTCATCTCCCGCTGAATATATAGCAAGCTTGAAACTCTCTGTTTTTATGGAATTCATATTTCTGAGTATACCAAAGTCCAAGTCCTGCTGGGGCACCCCAACAGGACTTGGACTTTGTTTTATGAAGATATTTTTTACTTGAACCACGAAATAAGGAATCCGTGGTTCAAGTCTCATTGGGCGGGCCCACTAGGACTTGAACCTAGAACAGCGGTTTTGGAGACCGCCGTTTTACCAATTAAACTATAGGCCCAGGAGTTAGAATATACCGCACTTCGAAGAATAATTCTAGATATCAGTCACACCATCTCCAATACGAGGAATGTCATCAGTTGAAGTTGTCTCAGATCCTCCATTTCCTTCCGATGAATCTCCTTCTGTCTTAGAAGTATCAGTCCCAAAAAGCCAAGACTGTATATCATTCCCAATATCTGACCAACCATCACCTTCACCGGATTCAGAATTACTACTCCCTTCAACACATTGGATCTCATTCCACACACCAAACTTTTGTGCCTCATCACTCAAGAGTAGTTTGAAGACCGTATCTACCAACAACCATGCAGTAAGCATAATTACTAACCCAATAATGACATTCGTAATGATCCGTTTTCCTCTTGATCGTTGTACCTCACTTCCTCCAGACGAAAGGAGATAGAAACCTCCAACCACAATCATAAGTACTGCCAATACTGTACCGAGCTGTATCAATAGCGTCAGTGTATTGCTTGTCAGTTGCACCAAGTGACATGCCTGACACGGAACAAATGTAGCTGGATTACCTGGCGTTGTCTCAAAACCACAAGGTACAAGACCCTGTGCGCCCACAACCTGCGGAACAAAAAATAGAATCGGCACTATGTATTTCATAGATATCCATATCATAGCATTCCAGACACTCTACTTTCCATAGACTGTGAGTTGTGATACCTTATACGTCACGCGTCGATGGCAGAGTGGTCAAATGCGGCGGACTGTAAATCCGCTGACTTCGGTCTACGTTGGTTCGAATCCAACTCGGCGCACTAGACAAGGCAAAACGGGATTTTTGAAATTAAATCCGTTTTTGGCCTTATTTTACTTAGGAGATACATTGACAATGTAGTGTTTATAGTGTATTGTATGTGTTGATTTTTCAACGGGCCGTGCCCACAACCTGAAAGAGGTCTTCCAATGCCAAGAGATCATGACGTAATTGTCTACATGCGCCACGTCCGCCTGGATGTGGTCATTCCCAAAAAAAATGTCTGGGATTTCATGCGTGAGTTTGGCGAAGCATTCGCCGTCAACGACGATATCCATGGCAAGCTGGTTAAGGCGGTTGATGGTTATCACGATCATCCAAATGGTTGTGGTTGGCATGTGCAGGTCACTGTGCACGAACGCGACGAGAAAAAGTTCTACGCTTTCCTGAACACATTCTGCAGCCAAAGAAAACTGTCCTTCCGCCAACCATGATGTGAGCAACACCAGCTCGCAGAAGAAGACGCCCAACGAGGCCTCAACTTCTGCGGGCTGTCTTCTTTTTAAACAAAAACTTCTTCTTTTATAAAACTAGGTAAAAATACACACTCACTTTCCAATATAGAAGTTCTAACCTTGAGCATTTCGGCGCACCAATACTTGACACCGTAAACTGTCTATATCAAAAAAGCGCCCTTATCGGCGCCTTTTTTGCTACGCAGCAACTGCAGTTTTCTTCTTAGTTCGCCCGCGTACCCCTTTCTTCTTCACATCAAAGGCAAGCTCCCCCTTCTTCACGGAGATAGATACGGTGCCACCCTGGAGCATACCCTGCCCCACCATCATAGAAGCAACGGGAGTCAGAATCTGAGACTGAATCACACGCTTGAGCGGACGCGCTCCAAACTTCGGATCATATCCTTTCTCTGCGAGGTAATCTAGCACGGGAGCACTGATGATCAGTTTAATATCCTTCTGCTCCAGTCGCTCACGAACAATATCAATCTGAAGCCCCACAATCTCTCGGATCGTCTTCTGTGAAAGAATATCGAAGATAATAATTTCGTCGAGACGGTTGAGGAACTCTGGACGGAAATATCCCTTCAAGGACTCCATTACCTTATCCTTTGCCACATCATATTGTTCATCCTGTCCCTTATTGGAGAATCCAAACTTGCTCATCTTATCGATGTGTTCTGCACCGATATTTGAAGTCATGATAATAACCGTATTCTTGAAGTTCACCTTTCGTCCTTTTGCATCGGTAAGATGTCCAGAGTCTAATACCTGAAGCAAGATGTTAAACACCTCAGGATGTGCCTTCTCGATCTCATCAAGCAGGATGACAGAGTATGGACGGTGTCGGACAATCTCTGTAATAGAGCCACCTTCATCATGCCCCACATATCCTGGAGGTGAGCCGATAATCTTCGATACAGAGTGCTTCTCCATGTACTCCGACATATCAATACGCACCAAGGCATTTGGATCATCAAACATAAATTCCGCGAGCGCTTTTGAAAGCTCTGTCTTACCCACTCCTGTCGGCCCAAGAAAAAGGAACGAGCCAATGGGACGATTAGGGTCTGCAATACCTGCGCGTGAACGCTTCACCGCGTCTGCAACCAATTCAACAGCTCGGCGCTGTCCTACGACACGCTTCTCTAACTCCTCATCCATGCGTGCAAGTTTCTGCGCCTCCTCTTCAAGCATGCGTGCAACAGGAATACCTGTCCAGCGAGACACCACGGACGCAATGTCCTCCTCGGTCACTTCCTCTTTAAGAAGCCGCCGTGTTCGCTGTAACTTCTTCAGCTTGGTAGACTTTTCCTCAAGTTCTTTCTCTAGATTAGGGATCTGGCTGTACCGAATCTCTGCAGCAGAA
The DNA here is from genome assembly GCA_019634005.1 of Candidatus Kaiserbacteria bacterium. Taxonomy (GTDB): domain Bacteria; phylum Patescibacteriota; class Minisyncoccia; order Phycocordibacterales; family UBA918; genus JAHQWD01. The sequence continues at coordinate 97,038 of JAHQWD010000003.1, read as the reverse complement.
GTGAGATCCGCCTGTGCCTCTGCGGCTTCCGCTTCAAGACGAAGTGTCTCGAGATCCTTCTTCATCTCACGGATAATACTCAAGGCCTCTCGCTCATTGTTCCACTTTGTCTCAAGAGTCTTTGTTTTTTCTTTGAGCTCTCCAATGCTTTTATCAATTTCCTTGAGTCGCTTACGAAGCTTCGTCTTTGACCCCTCGGTCATTTCCTCTTCTTTCTTCAGTGCCTCTTTCTCTATCTCCAGTCTTCGAACCTTACGGTCTGCCACCTCAAGCTCTTCAGGCTTGTTTTCTAATGAAATGCGAAGTGACGATGCAGATTCGTCAATGAGATCAACTGCCTTATCGGGCAAGAACCGATCTGTAATATATCGCGCAGAGAGCTCTACTGCAGCGACAATAGCGTCGTCGGTAATACGGACACCATGGAAGAGCTCATACTTTTCAGTAATTCCTCGCATGATAGCAATCGCATCTTCAATGGATGGCTCATTGACATGTACGGGTTGGAAGCGACGTGTCAATGCAGGGTCACGCTCAATATGCTTTTGATACTCCTTCAGTGTTGTCGCACCAACCACACGGAGTTCTCCACGTGCAAGTGCGGGCTTCAGCATATTTGATGCGTCGAGCGCACCTTCTGCCTGCCCTGCCCCTACGATGGTGTGGAGTTCGTCGATGAAGAGAATCACATTCCCTCCAGACTGTTCAACCTCCTTCATCACCGCCTTCAGACGATCTTCAAACTCTCCACGGAACTTTGTTCCCGCGATCAGAAGACCAAGGTCAAGAGAAAGAATCTCCTTTTCCTTTACTGATTCTGGAACATTTCCTTGTGCAATTGAAAGTGCGAGTCCTTCTGCAATAGCAGTCTTTCCCACCCCAGCCTCTCCAATGAGCACGGGATTGTTTTTCGTACGACGAGAAAGAATTTGAATTACTCGCTGAATCTCCACATCACGTCCAATGACTGGGTCGAGCTTGTTTTCCTGTGCAAGCTTAGTGAGATTTCGTGCGTACTTTGAGAGTGCACGATATTTTTTTGGCTGCGTACCGTCTTCCGCACCGCCTTCACGGATCTCCGCAAGCGCGTTTGCAACATCTTTCTTATTAATACCACCCTGTTTTAGTACATCAGCTGCGGGACCTGGGTGTTCAAGGAGTCCTAGGAAGAGGTGCTCGACACCAACATACGCATCGCCAAACTCTGTAGAGATGCGTCCCGCCTCTTCAAGCGACTGTGCAAGATCTGGAGTGAGATAGAGCTGATGTGATGGAGAGAGCGTCTGCCCTGAAAGTGGCGTCTCTAATCCATCAATCAGAAGATCTGTAAGGACAATGACATCAATGTCCAGACGGTCGAGAATAGTGATGACCGTATTTTCTTCTTGCATAACCAACGCCGCGAGAAGATGTGTTGGGCTCACATGGTTTTGTCCCCGCTCTATAGCGAGTTCATGTGCCTTTCGTATTGCCTCCTTAGCTCGAGATGTAAAATTGTGAAAATTTGGCATATCGTGAGTATTTTCTCCATTATACGCGCAATCTCCCTATTTAGAAAATAGTTATGCAGACCACGTCTTTGGGTCACCATAATGCAAGAAAGTGTCCTTCGAGTCAAGAATAAAAGCCTCCGTCCCGTAGGCCGAAAGCTTTTATTGAACAGAGGAACAAGGAGGACTCTTACAAGTACCCGCCAGCATAGCCGCGGTGCGGAACACCATACACTCTCTTGAGTCCCTGCTTCACCGCCCAGCCTTGAAAGAGGACGAATGTTTCTGGTGCCGCGTTGCCGAATAGCTGCCACTTGATACCGCCACGATGCCAATCGTCGTGGCAAAGCAGAGCACAACATCCTTCAAGCGCTACCGCAACTCGTGCAGTGAGAAAGTTCAGTGAATACCCTGGATCCAGATAATGTTCCCGAAGATCGTGAACCTCCTGCTCACCGAACACTTCTCTCGGAGCATTCTCTATCAGCATCTGAAATCGCTTGATATGTTCTGACACTTCCATACTCGAAGTGTGCGTGTGTCGAGCAATCTCAGAGATACTGAACGCAAGTGCTTCCTCGGGGGAAACCCCTGGGCACCGTCCTTGGACGGCATCTGGCATACAATGATCGCATGCCGCAACTACCAAAACCTCTGCTGTTGGTTCGACATCAAGCAGCTGATGAAGTTGCCCGATCGATGATGCCTTCAAGAAATCTTGAGCACCTTTGTTGTATCCTGGATCGCCAGGGCGATGATGGTCCAAGCGGATTGCGTCGGGATGCTCACGAATGTTACTCGGTTCACATTCAATAAGCACCAGTTGATGTTGCCGCGGAACGACCACGGGGTCTGCATCATATGCAGAGTCTGGATGCACCCGTTTGCCGTCCAGAACGGCATATTGGAGCGAGTCGCCCAGCAACTCTTCCATTTTTTTCATCTCAGGGTCTTCTGCCCCAAGCAAGAAAAAGTAGCTCATGTGTCTGACCTCCTGCTGTTTTCAATTCGTACTGTCTGTGTACCCTATAGATAGGTATACCCTCCTCATCAAAAGTCTGTCAACAGACGTCAGGTTGGTAAGTTACCCTGACGCATGGTGTCAATGTGATTCTTCAGTGTGATAACCACCTTTTTTATATCCTTTTTCCCTGTCTCTTCTCCTAACGTAAAACGGAGTGTTGCATGTGCACGAGCATCATCTTTTGTCATCTCACGAACTACGTGAGAGCCAATCCCTTCACCAGCACCACAGGCGCTTCGTGTGGATGCTGCAATCCCTTTTGCGTCCAATACGATGACCGCATATTCTGTATCAAATCCTGGAAGAGAAATATTTACATTATTTGCAAGTCGCTCCTCAACAGATCCATTCACGACTGCTTCTGGAATTGCTGCCACAATCTCTTCCGTGAGAAGGTCGCGAAGAATACGTACGCTTTCACTTCTTTTTTCATAATCTCTCTGCGCAATCTCAAATGCAGTGGTCATACCAACGATAAGGGGTGTATTCTCAGTTCCCGCACGGAGTCCTCCTTCCTGCCCTCCTCCATGAAGCTGTGATGTAAGTTTTGCGTCCCCCTGATATACCAACACACCCGCTCCTTTGGGACCATGGCACTTTCCTGCATCAAGTGTCATAAGGTCAACACCGAGAGAATCAATACGACATGAAAGCCACAACGGTGCCTGACTTGCATCAAGGTGCGAAATGATATTGCCTCCATAATCACGAATCATGTGTGTAATCTTTTTCACAGGCTGTATCACCCCTGTCTCACTGTTTGCATAGGCAAACGTTACAAGAGTAGTCTTGGGAGACAGTAGCTTCTTAAACTCTGCAAGAACAATCTGTCCATCCTCATTTACTGGAGCATACTTTATGGATACTCCCCGCGCTTCCAATACTTCCATCACTTTCAGCACCGAGGGATGTTCGAGCTTTGTCGTAATTACCTCCATATCTTTCCAATTTTTTCCCGTAGCCTCGAGTGTGCCGAGAATCGCAAGGTTATTAGATTCCGTTCCTCCGCTTGTGAATATCACGTTCCCTGTGCGGGTACGAAAGAGTCGAGAGAGTCTCGTACGACAATCTTCAATGACTTTTTTCACCTCTACTCCTTCTCGGTGGATAGCTCCTGCATTTCCGAAGTGCTTTGTGAAATACGGTTTCATCGCAGAGAACACTTCCTTTCGCACGGGAGTTGCAGCAGCATAATCTAGATAGATGCGCTTTGTTTGAAACATTACCCAGATGATGTCACAGGATGGAAAAATAGTAAATCTGTGTTAGACTCGGAACATTGCTCAAAAACGCTCAGAAGAGCGTTTTTACACACAACTATGGCAAAGAAAAATAAAAAGACTGCAGAGCCAAATATTGTACCGCGACCACCTGTCGTGGTAATCATGGGGCATATCGATCATGGAAAGTCTACGCTTTTGGACTACATCCGTAAGTCGAACGTCGTGGAAGGTGAAGCGGGAGGTATTACCCAACACCTCTCTGCGTATGTAGTAGAGCATGAGACCAAAGAGCACGGGAAGAAAAGTATCACCTTCCTTGATACGCCAGGACACGAGGCTTTCCAGCAGATGCGTCACCGTGGTGCAGACGTTGCTGATATCGCCATCCTTATCGTCTCTGCAGAAGATGGTGTTATGCCACAAACACTTGAAGCACTGAAGTGTATTCAGAAGGCAGAGATTCCATATATTGTTGCTATTAATAAGATAGACAAGCCAGGTGCGAACATCACTAAAACGCAAAGTAGCCTCATTGAAAACGAAATCTATATCGAAGGTATGGGTGGGGACATTCCATGGGTCGGCATCTCTGCAAAGAGCGGTGAAGGGGTTGATGAGCTTCTCGACGTACTCCTTCTCTCCGCAGAGCTTGCAGAACTCACTGGAGATACCAACGCACCTGCAGAAGGTCTCGTGATTGAAGGGCATCTTGATACCAAGCGTGGAAACACTGCAACACTCATCATCAAGAACGGAACGCTTGAGAGCGGCTCATTTGTTGTCTCTGGATCTTCCTACGCACCCGTACGCATCATGGAGAACTTCCTCGGAAAAAATATCCGTGAAGCAGGCCTTTCAGAGCCAGTGGGAATTGTGGGATGGAACGAGGTACCTGTCGTTGGATCTCCGTTTACAACTGTTTCTAATAAGAAGGAGGCAGAGCAGGTAGTCTCAGAGAATCAGAGTGAAGAGACAACAACCGAACGCGTCGATGATTCCATGCCAACTGTCCCTATTCTCATCAAAGCGGACGTGCTTGGAACGATTGATGCAGTAAAGCACGAACTCGCTAAATTCGAATCAGACCGTATTGCAGTACGTGTCATTGATACTGGTGTAGGAGATATTACCGCAAGTGATGTACAAAACGTCAGTGCAACAGAGAATGCCATCATCGTTGGATTCAATGTAAAGACAGAACGTGCCGCACAGGACCTTGCAGATCGTCTTGGTGTAGAGATCGAGAGTTTCGATATCATCTATAAACTTGCAGAATGGCTTGAAGGAGCACTCAAGAACCGCACACCAAAGCAAGAGACTGAGGTCATCACTGGGAAAGCAAAGATTCTGAAAGCGTTTAGTCGACAAAAAGATGCCCATGTTCTCGGTGGACGTGTGGATGAAGGAACTTTGTCTGTCGGACAACAGGTAAAAATCCTACGGAGAGACCTTGAGGTTGGTGTTGGAATACTGAAGAATATCCAGCAGCAGAAGTCTGACGTGCAACAAGTCTCTTCCGACGAGTTCGGTATGCAAGTGGACTCAAAAGCGGATATTGCACCAGGAGATTATATCCAAGCGTTTACTATTGAAATTACGTAGTATGGATTTTGACCGACATGACCGCGTACGCTCGCAACTGAAAGAGTTTGCAGCAACATTCATTCGAAATGAGGCAAACACAGACCCGATGATTACCGTAACAGACGCAACCATCTCTCCAGACTACCGAAAAGCGACAATTCGTTTCACCACCATCCCCGATAATCGACAGGAAGACGCACTCATCTTCCTCAAGCGAAGTGCCAGCCACTTCAGAGATTTTCTTAAGAAAAAGAGTGCCTTTAAACGTATCCCTCATATAGAGTTCGAGGTAGATTACGGAGAGCGACATCGACAACACATCGATGAGATTGCACGAGATATTGAAGGGAAAGAATAAAACCGAGACATTGTCTCGGTTTTATTCTTGGTGCCGGGAACTGGACTCGAACCAGCACGGATTGCTCCACTAGTTCCTAAGACTAGCGCGTCTACCATTTCGCCACCCCGGCGTGGACTAGAGTGTACACTATTGTGTCCATGATTTCCAGAAAGTTACCTCGCCACCTGTACAATCTGAAAGAGCGCTCCTCGCTCTGCGATTGGAAGGTCTGTCGTGCACACAGATACGTAATGCCATTCGTTTTCTAGATCTTCAGGACGTATCTCTGGGACACTACAATATCGTCCTGGATATACGAATGTCTGTAATGTATCCGCAAGTGGTGCAAACCCACGGAGAATGAGAAGGAACTCTGTGCGATACATACCATCTATCTCTTCCTCGGAAAGTTTTTCATATGAGAAATATGCCTCTGCTGATGCATTGAAACGATTCTGCTCCTCAACAATACCTTGCACAATAACAGTAATTACTGATGCAACAATGGTCAGTAGTATCCATTTGAATGTCTTCAGGAAAATATTTTTCATTGTCCCAATTATACACCATGACTGGTGTCTTTTGTCCGCCCACTAGGACTCGAACCTAGGACCATTTGCTTAAGAGGCAACTGCTCTACCAACTGAGCTATGGGCGGGTAACAGACCAGAGTGTACTAAAAAGTGCTTGTAAAAACAAGCACTTTACGTGGAGTCCTGGGCGGGAATCGAACCCGCGCATGGAGGTTTTGCAGACCTCAGCGTTACCACTTCGCCACCAGGACGTGTGGAATACTGTAGCATCTTGCACCTTCCAGAACAAATGTTTTATGCTATTATGCGCCTCATGCCGAGGTGGTGGAGTTGGTAGACACGCGACACTTAAAATGTCGTGAGCATTCCTTGCTCGCGCGGGTTCGAATCCCGCCCTCGGCACCAAGAAAGCGCTATTGACCGACATATTCATATATGACAAAATCTTTCCAAACCACCATATAGAAAAAAGGAGGAGGAATGCTATGGGGGAACTTGTTCTTTTGAAAATGCGAGAACAATGGGATATCGAGATGAGACTCATCGATGTCTGCACAACAATAAATCACGGGAAGGATGTCCTACTGTCTCTTCGTCCTCAGTTCGTCAGACTGGCGGATACAGAGATACCTTCAGACAAGTTCGAGCAAGGACTCGTCGGTATACTGTCACGCTATGCTAAGATCAAAGCGTTGTCGGAGGAGGACACGTTCCTACTTCTCTCTCACCAAAGAGATTTCTTCGAGGCACTTGTCCAAAACTGATTGGTAAAAACAACGCATGCCCGTTCTCGTCTGTAACTTTTCTGAAGAGGCCGCACCTGCGGCCTCTTTCGCTACCGTGCCTTCAGACGATTCTTTTTAAATTGCTCAAGGTCTTTTTTATAATTGTTCCGCGTAAGACGCCTCTTTATACTCTCTGGAAGCTTATCAAAGGTCATGCATTTGTAAGAGCAATATCCCCTCTTCTTCTCCATACATGATGAACATCCAATAAAAAGCACGTGGCATGCTTGATTTTTACAGTGGTAGTGGGTATCACACGAAATCTCATTACAGAGATGACACGTTGCAATAACCTCAGGAGAAATTCTCTCTCCAAGACGTTCATCAAATACAAAGTTCTTGCCTTTAAACTTATTCTCTAGCCCCTTCTCATCTACTTGTCGCTTGTAGTCTATGATACCCCCCTTAAGGTGTCGAACATTCTCAAAACCATTATGCTTTAGCCACGCACTCGCCTTCTCACAACGAATGCCGCCTGTACAGTAGAGTGCAATCTTTTTATTCTTATGCACCCGAAGCATCTCTGGAACCACTACAAGCTCCTCCCGAAAGGTATCAACATCAGGCGTAACCGCTCCTTCAAAATGACCTACCTCACTTTCATAACCATTCCGCATATCTACCACAACTGCTTCAGGATCATTGATGTACTCATTCATCTCTTCTGCAGAAAGATACGCACCCGTGTTTGTTACATCAAAGGAGGCGTCATCGAGACCATCAGCAACAATCTTTTTCCGCACCTTGACGGTGAGCTTATAAAAAGATGGCGCTTCAGTCTCTTCAACAGCGATTTTTAGCGGCATATCCTTTAATGCTTCTACGGAGTTAAGATATGTCCTGAATGCTTCAAAATTCTGTTTCGGTACATTCATTTGCGCGTTAATCCCTTCTTCAGCTACATATATACGCCCCAGACAGCCAAGCGCTGACAGTTCTGCAAAAAGAGTGTCCCTAAACACGTTTGGATCTGGAATATGCACATAGCGATAGAAAGAAAGTGTCGTACGTGATACACCGTCTTTTTTCACCTTCTTCTTCATTTCTACCCGAGAAATAACGCTTGTTTTCATGGTGGAACAATGATACCGAACAATAGCCCTCGTCGCAAGATATATACTTGACTCTATATCTTATATATGATATAATATACAGGAATGGGAGGATTGGCCTCCCTGCAACACATGTCCTTTGACAGGGAGTAATAAGTCATGAAAATAGCTGACAAGATTGGTGAGATGCTGGGCCTTCTTAGCCATATGCACTCCGCGGCTGATGTTCTCTCTGCGTTTCGTGGGGAAAAACCAGCCAATGACGCCTCAGCAATTGCAAAAGGAGTCTATGGTCTCCGTGGTGGCGAGGATGAACGGCAGTTCAACTCGATCATGCTAAAGGTATCGGAGATACCTGGGCTCGAAGATGCGTTCGACATCTTCGCGGAATTCCACAAATGGGCATCGCTTAAGGGAGGTACCCTCGAGGAGTACCTGATCAATCTGTTCTGTTGGAACGAGTTTCGCCTGTTTGTGGTGAAACGAGGACCCCGAACAATCAAACCAAAAGTTGCTGAGGCGACCTTCAGTATGGAAGGACGTAACGGTTCTTCTTTCTCCGTCACGGCGAGGGAATCTGCCGATGTACAGACGGAGTTGAAGTCAAGGTTCGGCAACGAAAGCATCCACTTCCAGATGAAGGAGCCGCCACGTCGGACCGAAAAAGTCCACGAGGGTGTCATCTTCATGGAATATGTGATCAGGACGATCAAAGAAAGTCCTACGCCACTCGCGGGTTATAAAAGACTCGCAAAACAATTCAAGTCCCAAGGTATCCTGCTTCCAATACATCCGAATCAGAAGACCAAAGACTTGGTGGCAAAAGCTATCAACTCGGTGCGGTCATTGCCGCAACGATATGACAAGGCGACTAATCGTCTTGCCAACCAAATCGAACAAAAGATCGCAGACAGCAAGAAAGACCACGGGCCTCTCCGTAAGTTTTTCAATGCTGTCTGGGGCTAGACTAGAAAGGAATAGTCATGTCTATGACAAACTTAGTAAATCAGCTCGGGGCATACGCTCACGAGAAGGGAGAGGATGTACGTTTTATCCTCTTTAAGTTTGCGTTCTACACTCTGATCGCAACAACCGTCATGTGGTCCATCAACCTGGCTGGCTTTCTGGGTGTCAATGTAGCCCTATCCTTTATCGGGCTCATTGCCCTTGGGCTACATCTGACAAATACCACCATTGTCTTCACGGCAATGGGGCTTGGGGCGATTGTCCAAGGTCTGAATGACGAGGACATCACCCAAGGCGCCGTTGAAGGTGCTCAGATCCTCTACAAGGGAGCTCTGGGCATCCTCTTCTTCTTCACCTTTTCGGCAAGTGTCTTGTCGACTTGGTCGTTTGAGGAAAATCCCGGTGCCTTCTGGGTAATCGCTCTTATGGGGATCGTTCTCGGCCTGCTCACCATCTGGCTGGGCGAAGGATCCAAGAAGTATCTGAAATGGGTCGTGACGGCCTACGCCGTTTACACCATCTTCGTCAACATCTTGAGCACTATCCCCTTCTCCGAATTCTTGGAAGAGGAAAAGGCTGCCTCGAACACTCAACAGACAGTCACCAGGGCATATGTCGCCCGACGGGTTGACAGAGCCGTGGCAGAGGCTGTCGCCGAGATGCAAAAAGCATCCGAAGAGGCTTCAGACACCCCCCTGACCGTGAAACAGCTGAATGGGCTCACCGAGCCACCAGCCAAATTCACACTTGCCTTTGAGCCCCATGAGGTCACCGATTACGTCCTCATAAAAGAAGGATACTGTCTCAAGTATTTCGGTGCCGATGAAGAACACATCGGCTCTGACGTGCTGGAGGGAGAGCGGGCCAAGGCCCGTTTCGGCTTCCTGTTCAACAAAACAGGTCAGAAACGACAAGTGGTTATTGAGCTCCTTCCGTACAAGGAGTGCAACTACTCATGACGAACTTCCGACTAGAAAAAGCGGACGCTCCCTACGGGGAACGTCCGCTCTTTTTTTATGACACGATCGCCTAGGACGGCACTGGTGCACCGACCGTATTCGCAGCAAGACGAAGGATTGTATATGCAGTGAGCATCACAAACAGTCCAATGATACCCCACAGCATATGCCGCTTTCCGTTTGTGTGTGCCTCATCACTCTCCGCTTTTGAAATGAACTCAAAAGCGCCCCAGAGGAATATGACAATTGCGACAGAGGTGAGCAATGTTATCAGCGGGAAGAGTATCGCATCGTTCAAGCGGTCGAGCGCTGAACGAGCAAGTACCTCTGCACTTTGTGCATAAGCAATCATGCTAACGATTAGAACAATTACTACGGATTTGTGTACGGTGCGTCAGGAAGTACGTAGATTTGCTCGGTAGTATACCCAAGACCATTAGCAATAAGGTTTACAATACCCCACACAGAAACCATGATTACAAAACCAACAATTCCGTAGAGCATGAGGTTCTTTCCCTCTTTTTGTTTTTCAGGATCATTACCACCACGAATGAAGTACGTAAAGACTCCCCAAAGGAATACGATAAACGCAAGAGCGAACACAAGAGGAACGAGAGTTGTGTCGATAAATTCGATTATTCTCCCGATAAATGTGTCTATCCCTCCAAACTGTGCCTGCGCAACCACCGGTGCAATCACCAACAAGAAGGAAAATATTTTGACTAAAGATTTCATATATTTATTTATACCTATAACTAACTGTTGTTCAGTATCCCTATTGTACCTAAAATACCCTCTATTGACGAGTGGTCTGTGGATTAGATAGAAATAGAGCTATTGTTCACCGAAACAGCCGAGAAGAAACTGCTCGTGAGTAGTTCAAGAATCCCCCATAACCCTGACATAATAACGAGCACGATAATTGCAATAATGATTGTCTTTTTTCCTTTTTTGATTGATTCTGGATCCCCCGAGTGAATGATCCACGTATCGACAATCTTCCAAATGGTTACAATAAATGCCAACGTAAAGATAACGACGACAAGTAATTGGTTAAACTCAAGAATTTCCCCGACAATATCTTTAAATGTCGCAGCGTATGCAAAGGTCGGGAGAAGAAAGAGAAGAAGATATCGCATATTACAAGGCATTTATAGTTGCTACAATAACACTGAGAATGAGTTCTGCAGCAAGAATGATGACTCCACCGACAACCGCCCAAGTAATGGTTGCCCGAGCATTACTAATTTTCGTCTCATTCCCTCGTGCTGTTACCAACTGAAATCCACCGTAAATAATGAAGAAGACAATGACAGGTACGGCAAATACAAGGATAATATCAAGAATGGATTCAAGGAATTTTGGAAGAGAGTTCGTATCATCACCAAGCGGGTTTGACAATCGACCTGGTTGACCAGAAGGATTTCCACCTACTGTAGTACCATCACCTGTAGCAGAAGGATTCCCACCTACTGTGGTGCCCTCACCCGAAGCAGGAGGATTTCCACCTACCGTTGTTCCTGAAGTATCACCAGATTCTTGGTTCTCAAAACGTGTGAATGGCGGATTCTCATCTTCAGTGAGCCAACTCTGCGCAAAAGAAACTTGCGGTGCTAGAAAGAAAACCGTAAGTAGTACTGTCCAAAATCCAATTTGTTTCATATGCATACCCTAGAATAATAATCGTAATCGAGCAATGGCGTCCTCCACAGCATCACTCACCCGTGATCTCCCAGAGGTGACATCTTCCACCATAAGTCTAAAGACCTCTGTGCTCCCCACACTATCTGGATCAAGCCACCCATGAGAGATAAGCGCCGCTTGATAGAGCACTTGATCATTTACATCTGTCGTTCCTGCCGCGATAGTCGCACGATGCACTGGAGCCATGCGCAATGCCTGTGCCAATTTGTTTGCAGTGGTTTGTTCGGTTAACACCTGCATCGCCGCGTACGCTCCTTCGGGATTTCCAGCCGCACGCGGTATGGAGAATGCATAGAAGATACCGTACCCACGATATGTATTTGCTGTCACACCCTGTGGTACTGATTGAATATCGAGATTAAGGTTAGGATTTGCACGTTCTATAGAATCGTACTCACTGCCAAAGCCAAAATACGTACCAAGAACCCCTCCAGTAAAGGCGGCTCGATCAGAAGCAAACGCTCTATTCCATGAATACGTTGCGCTTGTTGGAAGCGCAAATTGTGTGTAGAACGAAAGGGCTGCCGTAGCTGGAGGAAGTCCTTGTTCATTTCGTTCTCCAATCGTCACAGTATAGGAGCCGCTCTTCTCTTCCACAATATTTGTTCCAGACTGAAGAAAGAGCATTGAAAGAATCTCTTTTGCATGAGAGACGTTTGCATACTCCCCAAACGCAATTGCACTCTGAGAGATCGTAAGATCACTCCCTACACGCGTCAATTTTGGCACCACCTCGCTCACAAGAGTTTCCCATGTTCTCGGTGCATTTGGGATCCCAAATGAAGCAAACATGTCACGATTCCAGTACATGACAAGTAGATCTACTGCAAACGGCAATCCATAAATACCGTCTGGAAAGAGGAATATGTCTGTACCATCTACATAGATATCTCTGTAGGTACGTTCTGAGAGCGTCTCATACGGCATCGTAAAGAGCTTTGCACGATGTGTAAGCATCTGATCACTTGCAAGCACAATAAGATCGGGAGCTCTCCCTTCTGCAATAGCATTCAGGAGTTCTAAATTAAAACTCTGAGGATCCTTCTCTATGTATCGCACCTGGCCAAATCCTTCAACAGTACTCGTCAGCCCCTCAATAACGCTGCGTACCGCTCCTCCATCAACTGTCCCCCATATCTCAACACCTCCTGCGTATGCAGGGTCTCCACTTCCTGATCCCTTGTACAATCCAAAATATATAAGGCCGAAAACAGCAAAAAGGCCGAAAACACCGAGTAAGATAATCTGGAATGGTCGTATATTATTCATAGGTCAATCTCGCCAAAACGCTAACCCATAATGATGTTCCCCTGCGGGAAAATTCCGTTTGAAGCGGAAACCTCCTTCTTCAAAAAGTCGCCTTGCCTCGGATTCCTGTACCACAAGATCCGAACGAGGACCAAGTCCATCAAAACTCTCTGACCAGTCTACAAGAAACAACTTCCCTCCCTTTCGTATAATGCGTGCCATCTCTTTGATCGCAGTCTTTTTATCTTCCAACTGGAAAAACGTGTTTATCATAACACCTGTATCAATAATCCCATCAGCGAGCTCCGTCCCTCCCTCCTTCTCCAGATCACACCAAAGAAGTTCGACATTTGGAAGCCGATGGTCGCGCGCCTCAACACCCAGTCTCTCAAGGAGATTCTTCTGGATTTCACATGCGTACACTCGGCCGGATGCCCCAACTGCCCGTGAGAGTGCGGGTGTGAAGAAGCCTACTCCCGCTCCGAGATCCGCAACAATATCACCTTCTCGAAGATGAAAGTGTGAGCAGATAATGTCAGGGTGGACAAAACGTGTCTTTGTGGGAATGACAACCATCCTTCGTATTATACCCTAGAGGTATACCACTGATGCAATAGAGTCCCCAGCACGAAGTTTCATCACCTTCACTCCCTGTGTCTGACGTCCAAGTGCTGGCACATCCTTCAGTGGAAGCTTAATCACCTGCCCTTTCTTGCTCATAATGACAAGTCCTCCCTCCTCCTTCTCTTCTTCACGAATAATGGCTGCACCAATGAGTTTTCCAGTCTTCTCGGAAAGCTTTGCGGTCTTGATGCCTGACCCACCACGCTTCTGTACTTTGTACTCTTTTGCTTCTGTCGTCTTTCCAAATCCATTTGCAGAGACCACGAGCACCTCTCGTCCCGTTTCTCCCTTTTTAATGACGTCAGCGGTGATGACTCGATCATCTCCCTTTAGTTTCATTCCCGCAACACCTGTTGCAGTACGTCCCATCTGACGTACATCGGTCTCCTTAAAACGGATTGCTTGTCCTTCGCGGGATACGAGCATTACTTCATCTCCCTTACCAACAAATCGTGCAGATACCAGCGAATCACCATCCTTCAGATTAATAGCAATGAGTCCACTGCGGCGTACGTCTTTGAAGGCACTTGCATCAGACTTTTTCACGACACCATTTTTGGTCACCATTAAGAGTCCCCAGTCCCCCTCCCAGTCATCTTTGCGAACCGCAAGTACAGAGGTGACATGCTCTTCTGCAGTCAGTGAAAGGAAGTTCATAATACTCTTCCCCTTCGTTGCTCGACGACCCTCAGGAATCTCATACATCTTTGTCTGATAGACCTTTCCTTTGTCAGTGAAGAAAAGGAGGTCGCTATGTGACGAAGTAGTAAGGAGTGTGGTTACCACATCTTCTTCCTTTGTATTAAGGTCGATAACCCCGACACCACCACGCTTCTGTGTCTTGTACTCGTTAGGATTGGTACGCTTTACATATCCACCCTTTGTGAGTACGAGCACACTCTCCTCATCAGCCACAAGATCTTCTGCCTTTAGTTCCTTCACGCCACCTTTCACAATCTTGGTACGACGTTCGTCTCCAAACTTCTCAGTAATCTCTCTGAGTTCATTCTTAATGAGTGTCAGACGCTTTGCACGACTCTTCAAAATAGCCTCAAGCTCCTTGATAAGTTTCTGAATCTCCTTGAGCTCATCCTCAATCTTCTTGCGCTCAAGTCCCGCAAGTTTCTGGAGGCGCATATCGAGAATGGCCTGTGCTTGCACTTCAGAGAACTTAAAGGTCTTCATTAACTGCGCATGTGCGGTCGGCACATCCTTTGCAGCGCGGATCAGTTTAATGATCTTATCAATATGGTCGAGCGCCTTCTTCAGACCAAGAAGAATGTGTTCTCGGTCCTGCGCCTTATTCAAATCAAATTGTGTACGACGCTTTACCACATCCTCACGGTGCTTGATGTATTCTTCAAGAATTGCCTTCAGAGAAAGTGTCTGTGGTACACCATCAACAAGTGCCACCATGTTGTAGTGGAAAGTCTCCTCAAGTTGCGTGTGCTTGTAGAGCTTGTTCAGCACCGTCTGTGGGTTTGCTGTTCCTTTAAGCTCAATCACTACACGGATATCATCGGTGGACTCATCACGAAGATCTTTAATTCCTTCCACCTTCTTGTCTCGCACCAAATCCGCCATCTTCACAAGCATGTCCGCCTTATTCACACGGAACGGAAGTGAGGTGATCACAATAGAGAAGGCTCCCTTTTTATCCTCCGTGATCTCCGCCTCACCACGCACAACAACACCACCCTTTCCGTTTGCGTAGGCATGCGCAATATCTTTTTGGTTGAAGGCAACCGCTCCCACGGGGAAATCTGGACCTTTAATAAACTGAAGGAGATCGTCGGTCGATGCTTTCGGATTATCAATCAGATGCTCGATTGCATCGTTCACCTCACCAAGGTTGTGCGGTGGAATATTGGTCGCCATACCGACCGCAATACCAAGCGTTCCATTAAGAAGAAGTCCTGGTGCTCCTGACGGAAGTACTTCAGGCTCTTTCTTGGTGCCATCAAAGTTTGGACGCCAGTTGACGGTGTCTTTCTCGAGGTCTCGAAGCATTTCTTCAGAAAGTTTCGACATCTTTGCCTCAGTGTATCGATACGCCGCAGCACCATCTCCATCGATAGAACCAAAGTTACCCTGTCCAATGACAAGCGGATAACGCATGCTGAAATTCTGCGCCATCTTCACCATCGCATCGTACACAGAGGTGTCACCGTGTGGATGGAAACTACCAAGTACGTCTCCCACTACTGTCGCAGATTTCTTGAAACGTGCAGTAGACGTGAGTCCATTAAGACGCATGGAGTAGAGAATACGTCTATGTACTGGCTTTAACCCATCGCGTACATCAGGGAGCGCGCGGGAGGTAATCACGCTCATCGCGTAATCGAGATACGCCGCACGCATTTCTTCAGTAATATTCTGCGGTGCGATACTGACCCGTTCTGGAGTTTCTACTTTCTTTTTCTTCGGCATAGTGTGCTCAAGTATAGCAAATTATTCCTCATTCTCCACCACCTCTGGTGAGGTTGTTGCAATGCGAACAACACGATTTGATGAGGTAGTTTTCTTCTCTTCAGTAGGTGCGATCGTCTTTATACGCACCGACGAAGGGGTTGCAGGAACCTCTTCTACAGGATCTTGATCGGGGATTGCCTTGGTGACTGCACCCACCTGACTCCGTACATCAGATACAAGATCTGAAAATGATGTTCCAGATTGTTCTATTGGTATCACCTCTTGTTCAGGTGCCTCAGCGACGGTCTGTAGACGAGCAGGGAGTGCTGATATCCATACGATCGCAACGAGTGCAGTTATTGTTCCTGCGATCGCCGTTGCGATATGTCTTTTTGTTCCATCAGACCGCTCTCGTACATGTTGGAGTAATGACATGCTCCTATTGTACCCTATTGTGCAAGGACAACAATCTCTCCCGAGAGTGTGCTGAGATCTTTCCGTTTCAGTGTCAGTTTCTCCTGCGGCTTTCCATTCTTGCTGCCCTCTTCTTTAAGGAATGCATCAAGCGCTTTCTTGTCATAATGCATCGGGATAATGACCTTCGCCTCAAGCTTTGTTGCCAATTTCGAAGCTGCGGGAACATCAACAACGTCCCCACCTCCGACAGGAACAAAGAGGACATCTATATCACCAAATTCTGAAAGTATCTTTGGATCAATGGCTGCATCCCCAAGTGCTCCCAAGAATACAAGATTCATGCCCTCGAGCATCACTTGATAAATGGTATTGAAATGCTTTTCCTTATCATAGATTGTCTCAACTCCGTATCCACGCACAGTCACATCTCCTACCTCATATTCTCCAGGACCCGATACGACAAACGGCTCCTTGCTCCCATACGTCACTTCTTGCACCCCATTGAAATCTGGATGATTCATTGAGATAAGTGCAACATCTGCACCAAACTTAGCTACATCAAACGTCTTTGACGCTTTTGATGTTGGATCGAAGGCGAGTGTTGTGTCTCCAAATGAGACTTTAAAACTCTGCCCACCGTGATGTGTGATTACCATATGGACTAGAGTATATCAGAAGTATGCGTATCTGTATGTTGACAGCAATAGATGCTTTGTATGCTCTATAAATAGTCTTGAGTCCAATCTTTGTTTCTGTTGACAAAGGAAGAGGAGCCCTGTAGGATACCGATCAGTTAGGAATCGTTACCCACCTCGACACACCCGTGACGATTCCTGCTAGACCCGACCGTAGGTTCGCGAAGGCCCTTCACCCCACCCCCTGTGCGCCTTCCGCACGAACCACGGTCGGGTCATTCCAACTGTTCCTCTTTGCGTCAAGCCCAGACATTTCGTCTTGGCTTTTTTTATAGACAATATATAGCTTTTATACTATACTCTCTTCGCCTACTAAGGTTTATTAGTTCTAACGGCATACGCGTAACCTCGTACTCACGGACACGGCCATGAGACACAGTTGTACGAATACGTATCGTCGGAAATAACATTATATGTCAGAAGAAAAAGCATCGGTATTAGACCGAATTGTTTCTGCTGTTTCTGGAGGAAAAGCAGAAGAACTTGGTGCAGAAATGCCCAAGAAAGAGAAAAAAGCCCCTGCGGTAGATGCAAAGCCAGGTACCATGGAGGCATTTGTTGCAGAAAGTCCCCTTCCCCCTCAGGAAGGTGAAATTATTGAAGGAACGGTATCAGCGCTTGGACGTGCGCGTGTCTTTATAGATCTTCCACCATTTGGTTCTGGAATCATCTACGGACGAGAGTACATGAATGCGCGTGATATCCTTCGCAAGGTATCTGTCGGAGATGCAATCGCTGCAAAGGTAGTCGATGCATCAAACGAAGATGGCTACATCGAGCTCTCACTCCGTGAGGCACGCCAGGCACTTATCTGGAGTGACGCAGAAGAGGCAGTGAAGCAGAAGAAGGTGCTCTCACTTGAAGTGAAAGAAGCAAACAAGGGTGGTCTTATCCTTGATTGGCAGGGTATCCAGGGATTCCTTCCAGCATCACAACTTTCATCAGAGCACTATCCACGTGTTGAAGATGGAGATAAGGATCGTATCCTCGGAGAGCTTCAGAATCTTGTTGGTACATTCCTTTCAGTGATTATCATCACCGCAGACCAGAACGAAGGAAAGCTTATCTTCTCAGAGAAGGGACCTCAGGAGAAAGAAGAGAAGGAAGAAAAGGTCAGCAAGTACGAAGTTGGTGATGTGCTCGATGGAGAAGTGACTGGCGCAGTGGACTTCGGTATCTTCGTCAAACTTGAGGAAGGACTTGAAGGACTCGTACATATCTCTGAACTTGATTGGGGTCTCGTAGAAGACACACGATCTCGCTTTAAAGTTGGAGACAAGGTGCAGGTGAAAGTTATTGAAGTGAAGGATGACAAGATTTCACTCTCAATCAAGCAGCTTCGTGAAAACCCATGGGTTGGCGCAGCGAAGAAATACAAGAAGGACCAAGAGGTTAACGGTGCAGTTATTAAATACAACAAGCACGGTGCGCTTGTGTCTATCGAGGAAGGTGTTGCGGGTCTCGTACACATCTCCGAATTTGAGAGTGAGGAGGACCTTAAGAACACCCTCTCACTTGGACAGAGTTATCCGTTCACCATTACGCTCTTTGAGCCAAATGAACAGAAGATGACACTGGCATTTAAGAAGGATTAGTTCCCTCTTTATAAAACCACCCAGCGTGCGCTGGGTGGTTTTATAAAGAAACCCCTTCTCAACTTGCGTCGAGAAGGGGTTGGTTCAGGGTACGAGAAGAAAAGATTACTCTAGGGGATAGTATCTCACTGACGGCTCCACCTCAGCCAGAACTGAAGTTTCAATGCCTCCTATCTATGCTTAGCATCTATGAATCCTTTGCATCCGTGTAAAGACGTACGAGAGAATCGAACTCTCTCCCCGAAAGGATACCCGTCTACGCCTCCTGAAGTCCAAAAAGATACTACTATGTTTCCTCGTGAAGTCAACTGAATTGAAAAAATCCTAAAAATATGAATAATGGGTACAGATATAGGAGGATGAAATGAACATCTATAACCACAGGCGACTTTTAGAGACTGTGCGAGACACTGAAACATTCACTGCCGGCACACTTGCAAGAGAATGTGATCTAACTGTTGAAGAGACTTCTCTTTGGCTCTGTATTTTTTCTTTCTCAGAACACCCACTTGTCACACTCGAGAAATGTGAAAATATAGTGGACTCAGAAGGAAAAGTCGTAGGGAATGTCTTTACGTATAGAAAAAGAAAAGACTTCCACAAGAATGCACGGCTACCGGAACAACTTGCAAAAGAGTACCACGTTTTGGTACAGATACCCCCTCAGGGAGAGTGCTGAAAAACACTCTCCTTTTCTTTTTATCTACACAAGTAGTCTTGTGTCGTCCATGCGCCACCTGACGTTGCGTAGCGTATATATGCCCCAGACTCGTCCCAGTACCCAAGATGTAGCCCTGTAT
This sequence comes from Candidatus Kaiserbacteria bacterium, assembly GCA_019634005.1. Classification (GTDB taxonomy): domain Bacteria; phylum Patescibacteriota; class Minisyncoccia; order Phycocordibacterales; family UBA918; genus JAHQWD01. The sequence continues at coordinate 77,587 of JAHQWD010000003.1, read as the reverse complement.
AACTCTGACCAGAGACGTAACAATAGTATCGATAACTATGAGAACTTCCTCCGCCTCCATCATTAATAGGATCGACTGGTACTGAAGGCATGTAGCCATTGTCGGAGAGGAATGTCATAAAATCTCCTTCTCCACTTGCATCCCAGCCACCAGTATTGGATTCGCTATACCCTCCAACACAGGACGACCCTGATGTTCGAGGTAGGCAGCCGTAATCGGAATAGAAGAGATTGAGCGCTGTCATAATTTGTGACATATCCGCAGCACGTCGTGCATCTCTCGCTTTACCGCGTGCTGCATTCAACGAACCAAGAACAACACTCGCCAAAATACCTATAATCGCTATAACAACAAGTAGTTCTATGAGTGTAAATCCTTTGGTCTTATTCATGACACATTAAACTGATTCATCGCCTTCTCTCTCCCCTGTGTAAGTATTGTCTCAAGTGCAGTAAGTACTTCCGGCAGCATTGCCTCAACTGTAGACATCTCTTTCTTAGAAAACGTCTGCAATACAAACTTTGCTCGCCTCTCTCCTTTTGGTGGTCTCATATTTCCAAAGAATGAAGTTGGTGAGATACCAACACGAAGTCTTGTGAACGCTTTCATGCCAAGTGCATCAATAATAGATTGCACGCCATTGTGGCTCCCTGCTCCCTGGTTGTATCCAATTTTAAATTCCCCAAGCGGGAGCGCCAGTTCGTCATGGACAACAATGAGACCTTCGGGAAGATGAAGTGCCTTCTTAACCGCACTTCCGCTTTTATTCATATACGTAGTTGGGAGAAGAAGTCGTACCTCTTGTCCGTCAACCACTCCTTCGGAGATTTCTCCTGCGTATTGTGATGACGGAACAAAGGAAGGAAGGTTGTGTCTCTCTTGGAATGCACGCACGACCATCTCTCCCACATTATGTCGAGTGTTTGTATATTCTGCCCCTGGGTTTTGTAGTCCAACTACGGTGATCATGGAGAGAGTATAGCATTTTCATTCATGCAATATAATGAAACTTGTGTCGAGTCGTACTCCAGACTATAATGGTGACTAACTTATACTATGGAGCACGTTACTGATACTACAAAGGACACACCGACTGACACCCCTTCTGTGTCCGACGCTCCACAAAATGAACACTGGGCAAAAGAACTCCTCCGCTTTGTTCTTATCACACTCGTTATTGTCGTCCCTATACGTGTCTTTATCGCACAGCCATTTATTGTCTCAGGTGCCTCTATGGAGAGTACGTTCCAAAACGGAGACTACCTCATTGTGGATCAACTTACCTACCACTTTGAAGAGCCGCAACGTGGTGATGTAGTGGTCTTTCGATATCCAAATGACCCATCGCGTTTCTTTATTAAACGTGTCATCGGCATTCCTGGAGACACCATAACCATTACAGGGAACAAGATAACGCTTATCAATAAGGAGTATCCTGAAGGAGTCGCGCTTAATGAACCGTATGTCGAAAAGCAGTCTCCTCGAACTGACCAAACATTTGTGCTTGAAGATGAAGAATACGTGGTCTTTGGAGATAACCGTGACGAGAGTTCGGACTCCCGCCTGTGGGGGGTTCTTCCACGGGAGAATATATCAGGGCGAGCATTCGTCCGACTCTTCCCTCTTGGAGCACTTGATCTTTTCCCTGGAGCGTACGATGTCCCCGTCTTAACAGAGTAATGAGCAGTATATGAATACCAATATTTCAGCAACAGATTTTATTAAAGCAGCGACAGAGACCGCACGGTACTTTGGTTTCAAAGATATGGAAGTGCTTAAAAAAGATCCTGCTTGTACTGCATGCAAGAAGAAAGCGGCAACCAAAAATGACAGTGCGGCGGATCGGAAGATGGACGCACTCCACGGGATGCTCACCCAGGGAGCCTGTGCGTACTATGACCAGAAGTTGAATAATATCGAAGGACCAGTACTTCTCTATAGTATGGAATCTGTTCCTCGAAGCGGTGAAACTGCATTCTCCTTCCAAATCCTCAACGTTGAGAAAAGTATTGCAGAGACCATGCTGATCCAGACCATGCGTACACTGCTTGAAGAAGTAGGACTTCCACACCACAGCGTACGCATTAACTCTATCGGGGATCCTGACTCTACCGCACGCTACGTGCGAGAACTGACCGCCTTCCTCCGCAAGCGTATCGACCTTCTTCCGCCAGACGCACGTGAACTTATGAAGGAACACCCCTTCCTCGCGTTCCGTAGACTGATTGAAAAGGAACACGAACTTGCACACAAGACACCAAACTCTCTGGAGTATCTCAGTGATCCAAGTCGCAAGCACTTTCGTGAGATCGTAGAGTTCTTGGACATGGCAGAAGCGCTCTACGAGATCGATCCAAAACTCATTGGGCACCCAAACTGCTACTCTGACACCCTCTTTGCTATCGACATTACCGACGACAACTACGAGAAACTTGAGGAACAACCTATTTACATCCGCGGTGGACGCTACAATTCCTTTGTCTCTCGTATGGCACGTAACCCAGTCCCTGCAGCGGGAGTTGTCGCAGTACTCCGAAACAAGAAGGTGCCTGCACGGACACCGCGTGCGCCGAAGGCAAAGAATCCTTCTGTGTTTGTAGTACAGATTGGTTTTGCGCCGAAGGTACGCTCCCTTCTCCTTGTAAATGAATTAAAGCGAGCGGGTATTCCATCAACACAAGATATCATCAGCGACTCTCTCGGAGGACAGCTTTCTGCAGCAAAGAACTGCGGTGCGAAGGTCGCGGTTATCGTAGGACAAAAGGAGTTTGTTGAAGGCACCGTAATGCTTCGCAACCTCTCGAACGAGACGCAAGAGACTATTCCTGCGGACCAACTTCTCGGACGTCTCAAGCGCATTGCACGATAGTACCCACTGTGGTATGCTCTCCGTCACATATGGCACATAACGTTCAGGTAGAAAAAAATAATCAGGAGAGCACTGCGAATCTTATTCGGCGTTTTACTCGTCGAGTACAGGGCGCAGGCATCATTCCACGTATGCGCGGAAACCGATACTACAGCCGCACCAAGTCTGAGAATGTACGCAAAGAAGCACGTCTCAAGAAACTTGCTGGAAAGGAAGCGTACGAGAAACTTTTGAAACTCGGAAAGATACAGGAACGTCCACGCGGACGTCGACGATAACAAAAAGCCTCCCGTTGGGAGGTTTTTTGTTATCTTGACACGATATAGATAGAGTTGTATATTCTGAATAAATCCACAAAGGAGTGGTCGGTACTGCAATCCCGCAGATCCGTTTCCGAAGGAGGAAAAAATGTCAAAGCAGAAGAAACCTTGTTCTCTGACAGAGGCACAAAACCTGGCAATTTACCATGCCGTTAAAGCAGGATTCAGTTCTGATGGAGTTGCCGAGATTGGTGCTCCGGAACAGATCGGTAACGAAAGAGTTCGTGTTGTCATAAAGTACAGTGGTCTGGACGCTAATACTAGACGGTACGTGACGATCCGAAAAGTCTTCATGGTGCTCTACAAAGAACACCTTGGCTACCCTTTTGTGCCGTATGAATTTGAAAGCGTGGCATATGATTTCATGAACCATGATGTGGTTTCTTTTGCATACATGCGAAAGGGTATGCGTCGCTGGTACGAGAGACAATATAATGAGTGGGATAACGCCCACATCCGTGAGCATGTCCTCGACCAAGACGAGACGCCGTGTTTTGAGTTCCTTATGGAAAGGTAGTGCCCCCTACTAATGTGCCGCACCTGCGAGAAACTAATCTCGCAGGTGCTTGTTTGTTTAAGGTATACTATTTCAATGACCACCATATCCAGCACGGTAAAAGAATACCCAAAGCACGCATACAAAAAGATTGCAGAAGGGGTACTTGGTACAAAGTACGATCTCTCCCTCGTGTTTGTGGGTGAAGACCGTGCGCAGAGTTTGAATAAAAAGTATCGAAAGAAGACGTACATTCCAAATGTACTCTCCTTCCCTTTAGATAAGGTAAGCGGCGAGATATACATTTGTCCAAAAGTAGCAAAACGTGAGGCACACAAGTTTTCAATGACCTATAGACAATATGTCGGATATTTGTTTATCCACGGATTACTCCATTTGAAGGGATACGACCATGGCGGTACAATGGAACGAAAGGAGCGTGCTCTTATGCGCTCATATATAACGTAATGGCAGACCGTATTGTTACAGGAATAGATGTAGGTACCTACCAAGTAAAGGTAGTGGTTGCCCTGCGTCCGAAGAAAGGATCTTCACGGGTGCTCCCGAAGATTCTGGGTACAGGATATTCTGAGTCTCGTGGACTTCGGAATGGATACATCATCAATGAAGCAGATGTAGCACGGAGTGTGCAGAACGCAGTCGCACAGGCGGAGAAAGAGGCTGGCGTACGGGTAAAGCATGCATACCTCTCTATGGGTGGTATTGGACTTGATGAGATCCGTTCACATGGTGAGGTGATCACCTCTCGTGCGGATTCTGAGATCACCCAGACTGACGTCGAGAAGGTGATGCAGGACAGTGAGGAACGTGTCATGGAAAATATTCCAAACAGCAGGATTCTCCACGCCATCCCTCTCTCCTTCACTGTAGATGGCACAAAGGTACTGGGACGCCCCCATGGCATGAAAGGGACAAAACTGGAAGCAGAGAGTCTCTTTGTTATCTCGCAGGAGCAACACCTCAATGACCTTGTTTCCACCGTAGAAGGTATTGGGATTGTTGTGGACGATGTGATGGCCTCCCCACTTGCAGGGAGCCTGGTGATGCTCACGAAGGCACAGAAGCGTGCGGGATGTGTGCTCGCAAATATTGGTGCAGAGACAGTCTCCATTGTTGTCTTTGAGAACAACATTCCCATCTCTCTCAAAGTCTTCCCTATTGGCTCAAGTGATATCACGAACGATATCGCACTTGGATTTAAGATCCCGCTTGAGGAGGCAGAGAAGATCAAGCAAGGTGCAATGCTGAGCGCTTCATATTCCAAGCGGAAACTCGATGAAATTATCGCTGCACGGATGAATGACATCTTTGAACTCATTGATGCACACCTCAAGAATATAAAACGAGACGGTCTTTTGCCTGCTGGTATTATCATCACTGGTGGCGGTTCTGGTGTTGCTACTATTCAAGACCTCGCACGTGCAGCACTCAGGCTTCCTTCAAAGATTGCGACCCTCGATCCGAAGCAAAATGGAAAGGTAAAGGACGCTTCGTGGGCAGTGGCCTATGGACTCTGTATGTGGGGCATCTCTGAAGACGAAGATGAGAGTGGAGTCTCCGTTGCGCGGAAGACAGGAGGTACCCTTCTTCGGTGGTTAAAACAATTTCTGCCCTAGATTTCAATAGAAACGATCGCACGAAACACAAATCTGTCAATATGGTGACAGATTTTTTGTACCGCGGTATGATGTGGGAACGACGTTTGGAGGTAATAATTTTTAGATTGTATGGAACACATTAAGACAGCAGTGGAATCATTCGCGCGGATTCGTGTAGTAGGTGTTGGGGGCTCTGGAGGAAATGCCGTCAACCACATGGTGGACTCTAAAGTAAAAGGTGTGGAGTTCATTGCAGTAAACAGTGATGCACAGGACTTGCATCATTCGCTTGCAAAAAAGAAAATTAACATCGGTAAGAACCTCACCCGAGGTCTTGGTGCAGGAGGAAATCCAGATATGGGACGCCGTGCTGCAGAAGAGACTCGTGAAGAGATCGCAAATTCGCTCAAAGGATCTGACATGATCTTCATCACAGGTGGTATGGGTGGTGGTACAGGAACAGGTGCGGCACCCGTTGTTGCAAAAATTGCACGAGAGACAGGAGCGCTTACCGTTGGTGTGGTCACTAAGCCATTCCTCTTTGAAGGACAGGAGCGCATGCGCCTTGCACTCCAAGGAATTGCAGAGCTGAAGAAAGAAGTAGACGCACTTATTATCATTCCAAACGACCGTCTCCTTGCTATTGTCGATAAAGAGACAAGTGTTAAGAACGCATTTGAGATCTGTGACAATGTATTGAAGCAGGCTGTTGAAGGTATCTCTGACCTCATCACTATGCCAGGTATCGTGAACGTAGACTTCGCGGACATCCGAAGTGTTATGGAGGATGCAGGAAGCGCACTTATGGGTGTCGGTGCGGGATCTGGAGAGAAGCGCGCTGAAGAAGCGGCACAATCTGCGATCAACTCCCCTCTTCTTGAGGTATCTATCAATGGTGCAAAGGGTGTCCTCTTTGCAATCGCAGGAGGAGATGATCTTGGAATGCTTGAGGTGCAGGATGCGGCTCGAGTGATCACCGAGTCTATCGATCCACACGCAAAGGTTATCTTCGGTACTATCAAAGATGACAAACTCAAGAAGAATGAGATCAAGGTGACCGTTATTGCAACAGGCTTCCCAGAGTCTGAGGCTATGAGCGGTGAACTTGCAGAGAATGCACGCTTGACTGAAGAGAAAGAAGAGCCTGCACGAGGACACATTTTTAACTCCATTGGCTCTTCCAAGGATAAAGAGGAGGAGAAGCCTGTGAAGAAGGCAGCGGCAAAGAAGGTAGAGAAGCCTGCGGAGCCAACTCCTGTTGATCCTATGGACGAGGAAGACGATGATGATTGGGGTGCAGTACCTGCCTTTCTCCGTCGATCGAAGTTAAAGTAGTAGCAGAGACCCCAAAAAGCGACATCTAAGCGATGTCGCTTTTTGTGTTACAATGACCCTCAATTAGTTAATATTATTCTCTATGTACGATCTCATTATCATCGGTGGTGGACCTGCAGGTGTGGCAGCGGGTGTCTATGCATCACGAAAGCAACTTAAATCTCTTCTTATTACCAAAGAGTTTGGTGGACAGAGTGTTGTCTCTGAAGATATCCAGAACTGGATCGGTACTCCACATATTAGTGGTGCAGATCTTGCAAAGACGTTTGAAGAACACCTAAAAGAATATGCTGGTGACATCGTTACCATCAAAGAAGGTGCACTTGTCTCTGATATAGAGAAGACCGATGAGGGATTCGAGGTGACTACTGATGATGGAGAGGTGCACAAAAGTACAGCCGTACTTGTTACCACAGGAAGTGGTAGACGGAAGCTCGAGGTGCCTGGTGCAGAAGAGTTTGATAACAAAGGACTCACCTACTGTGCCTCATGTGATGGACCACTCTTTGCAGGACAAGATGTTGTAGTCGTTGGTGGTGGGAATGCTGGTTTTGAAACCGCAGCGCAACTTCTTGCGTACGCGAAAAGTGTGACACTACTCCATCGTTCTGCGGAATTCAAAGCAGATCCAGTAACTGTTGAGAAAGTGCTTGCACACGAGAATATGACTGCACTTACGAACGCAGAGCCGACAGAGATTCTTGGAGAGTCTTTTGTAAATGGCGTGAAGTATAAAGACATAGAAAGTGGTGAGGAAAAAACACTCGATGTCTCTGGCGTCTTTGTAGAGATTGGTGTTGTGCCAAACACAGGATTCCTAAAGGATGTTGTTGAACTCGATGCGTATAATCGTATTGAGATCGATCCATGGACACAAAAGACTAATACTCCTGGAATATGGGCCGCTGGAGACTGTACCAACGTACGATATCATCAGAATAATATCTCTGCAGGAGATGGTGTGCGTGCGCTTGAAGATATCTACGTGACATTGAAGGCAAAGTAGTGCTTTGCCCTTTCCCCTCCTTCTATGGTATAGATGTAGAGGGGAGGAAACAATAAAAAATCACCACAACCTTTATTTGAAAGGAGGATGCCATGTTGATGGTGAAATTAATTTGTTCCATGATACTACTTGGAGCACCCGCCTCAGTTGCGTATTTCCCACCGGAGTTCATACCTGAGCCCATCACGTTGATGGCGAGAGACTTCTGGCCTTTGTATGCGCTTACCGTTGCGGTTTTCTGTTTCTTCTGGATGTCCAGAAGAAGGCGGAAAGGTCCCAAAGCAGCGACGTACCCAGTGAAGCGACTCTGAATGCAGTATCAACCAGTACAAAGGGGTCCCTGCTTTCTTGCGGGGCCTTTTTTGTATTAATACAAAACAATCTACAATCTAGCTACTAGCATTTTCGTTACTTTTTCTGTAGTATATGCGTCACGGTCCCATCGTCTAATGGTTAGGACGTCAGGTTTTCATCCTGGAAATCGGGGTTCGATTCCCCGTGGGATCATGCCACAAAAAAGCGCCTTCTCGGCGCTTTTTTGTATCCCTATTCCTGCAAGAATCCTCCCGCCTGATGCTCCCATAGTCGTGCATACGTACCACTCGATTGTGTTAATTCCATGTGATTCCCATCTTCGACAATCTTTCCTCCTTCAAGCACAAGAATGCGGTCCATCTCACGGAGTGTTGAGAGACGATGTGCGACTGCAATTACCGTCTTTCCTTCCATAAGCTCATGAAGCGCCTTCTGAATTGCAACCTCACTTTCACTGTCGAGTGCTGACGTTGCTTCATCAAGAATGAGGATTGGAGCATCTTTCAGCATTGCGCGCGCAATAGCAACACGCTGTTTCTGACCTCCCGAGAGTTTGATACCTCGCTCCCCGACAAGAGTGTCATATCCATCAGATAGTGCGGTGATGAAATCATGTGCCTGTGCCTTTTTTGCCACAGCAACGATTTCCTCCTCCGTTGCATGCGGATTCCCATAAGCAATATTTTCGCGAATAGATCGATGGAATAGCAATGGCTCTTGCGGCACAACGGCAATATTTTCGCGAAGTGAATCTTGAGTTACTGCTCCGATATTCTGTCCGTCTATACGGATTTCTCCTGCGTGGACATCATGCTGCCTAAGCAGTAGTGAGACAAACGTCGTCTTCCCTGCACCACTTGGACCAACCAGACCAATACGTTCTCCTGGTTTGATGGTGAGGCTGAAATGATCAAACACCTTATTACTTTCAAAAGAAAAATCAACATCCTTCCATTCAATAGCACCTTCGGTAACCGTTAACGTCTTTGCCTTTGCTCCATCAGCAACCTCATGAGGAATCAGTATGGCATCAAGCCCTTCTTCAATTTCTCCATATTGCCGTGTCGCACCCGCCATAGCATTACCAATAAATGTAAGGGATCCAGATGAGGCAAAAATAAGTGTCAGTACCAGCACCACATCACCAGAACTGATAGATCCATTACTAAAGAGCATGATCATCATACCCATGATCGCTCCCAGTGCGCCCACAATGAGAATATTATTAAAGACCAACGACCATTCAGAAAGTCTCCATTGCTTGAAGTCTTTTTCTTCCAGTGTTTCTAACCTTCCCGCAAGGTTTTCCAGTTCCCGATTTGTTCGTGCGTATTGTCGAACTGCAGCAATATTGGTAACCATATCGACGCCAAACCCTTTAAATGCCGAGAGTGTCTCTGTGTACGAGACCACATAGGGTCGTCGATGCTTCACCCACGGAATATTAATGAGCACCAGCAGGATGATGAGGCCTACAAATATCGCACCAATCCATACATTAGTGAGTGACATGAGCACCGCAGATATAATAAGTCCGATGATGCGCTCGTAATATCCCCACATTATGTGTTCGATAAACTTGGACGTGCCTTCTGCAGCGTGTGTGACTTTCGCAGAGACTGAGCCCGCGAATCGGTCAGAGAAATAACTATGACTGTGTCGCGTCATGTATGTATAAAGACGCTGGTACCCCTCCGTACGTGCTCTCACAATCCATACCATTCCTATAAATCCAGATGCACGCCAAAGCACCCACATAAGAATGATAAGTCCAATATAGAGTGTCCCCCATTTCATCAATGCTTCTACCTGATCCGCATGCGTTGCTCCACCCGCAACTCCATCGATCATAAGTTTGAAGAGATATGGAGAGGCGTTACTCGTCGAAGCGGCAAGGGTTACAAAGAGCATAGCAACAATACCCCACCACTTGTGTGGTTTGGTTACATGCCACATGAAATGGAATGGTGTTTTCGGTATTTGTTTTTCAGCCATAGTTATAGTGAAGACGTGAGGGTCTATCATACCTTACATTCCAAAAAAGCGCCTTCTCGGCGCTTTTCTTGTATTCCCTACTCCATTGGAGTTTCAGGAGTCTCTGGAGTCTCTTCTGCAGGCATAGGCTCTGCTGGAGTCTCTGGAGCACTCTCAGGAGTCATCTCTGGTGTTTCTGCAGGAGTCTCTGGTGTTTCTGGTGCCATAGGCTCTGCTGGTGTTGGTTCATTGTCCATTCCAAACATAATGCATTTTTAACTTGCAATACTCGCAGTATACCAATAGACATACAGAAACCAGATGCCACGTGTGGAGTATTATGATAGTATCTTCGATACGCGCGGTTAGCTCAGCTGGTAGAGCATCACATTGACATTGTGGGGGTCACAGGTTCAAGTCCTGTATCGCGCACAAAGCTAGACAATCTTAACTTGATAGGATATTGTCTCCTTCGTGGCAACCTCTAACAGGAGATGAACATTGATTACCATCACCGTTCCACACCTGTCACTCCCTTCTTCGATAAAAAGACAGTTGGAAAAGGATGTGACCAAGGCTCTGGAAGATATTCTGGGCAAGACTGCAGTATTCCAGGTCATGCAATCTGGGGCTCAGATGCTCTTCGGAAACTGTCAAAAGACTTTCCGAATCCATGTAAAAGCCTACGAAGAGCCGCAGTGGTCTATCCAGACCTGCCAGCAACTTGCGAAGGCTTTGAATGAGGCTTTCTTGAAGGTTGTTTCCAAAAAGGAAATGGTCGAGTGCCATATTGAGCCATGGATGCCTTCTCGTGAAGCGTTCGTGTCCTATACAGACAACCCTCCCCTTAAAGCGGTTAATGCCTAAATCTCCCAGACCCTTTGTTCCTTTGCCCCAGCAACCGCTGCTGGGGCATCTTTTTATTTAATTGCTTTTCTCTATCCATTTTTACTGTATAGTGCATAGACTATGAATATCCTCAGTATCGAGACATCGTGCGACGAAACTGCCATCTCCCTTGTACAAGCGACAGGAGATTTTCCAGAAGCCACATATACAGTATTAGGAAACGCACTCTTCTCTCAAATAGACATTCATCGAGAGTTCGGAGGTGTGTTTCCCAATGTAGCCAAACGAGAGCATGTAAAGACGGTCATTCCGATGCTTGAGAAAGCGCTCCGAGAGGCAGAAATGCTTCAAGATCGTGCAGAGAGACTTCCCAATGAAACATTCGCACACCTCACAGACATGCTCTCACATGAGGAAGGTTTGGCAGAAGCACTCACTGCATTTTTCCAGAAATATGAAATCAAAGGTATAGATCTGATCGCAGTCACCAACGGACCAGGGTTAGAACCAGCACTGTGGGTGGGGGTAAACTTTGCACGTGCGCTTGCTTCTCTTCTACACGTTCCTGTCATTCCAACAAATCACATGGAAGGACATATTCTCTCTTCTGTTTTTGATGGAGAAAGACTTGCACCACTTTCCTTCCCCGCCGTTTCGCTTCTCATCTCAGGCGGACATACACAATTGGTGGTAAGTGAGGACTGGCAAAACTATCGACTGCTCGGTGAGACACGAGACGACGCAGTTGGTGAAGCTTTTGATAAGGTAGCGCGTATGATGGGACTTCCGTATCCAGGTGGACCAGAGATAAGTAGGTTGGCGAAGATTGGAAGAGAAAAAGATCTCCCTGAGTACACAGAACTTCCAAGGCCAATGCTTCATTCTGGAGATCTAGATTTCTCGTTCTCTGGTCTTAAGACTGCTGTACGCTATGCAATCCAAGACACAGAACTTGATGAAGACCAAAAGGCAGCCCTCGCACGAGACTTTGAAGACGTGGTGACCGAAGTACTCCTCGCAAAAACAAGGAGTGCTGTAGAGGAAATTGGAGCACAGTCTCTCATCCTCGGCGGCGGTGTCACTGCAAATATACATATTAGAGCGTCTTTTGAGAAAATGTTTGGAGATGAAGTAAATCTATATCTTCCTAACAGAACTCTCTCAACCGATAATGCCATTATGATTGCACTTGCGGGACATGCACATGCCAATAATCCAGAAAATCTTGATTCTCTTGCTGCTGATGGAAATCGTTCTATTTGCGCATAGGGCTAAAACTGGTACTATTTGATTCATGAGTGACCAGATTCCTGACATATTCCTTTCACCATACGATTCCGAAGCAAACGAGAAAGACGTATACGCCCTTTGGGAAAAGAGCGGCTATTTTAATCCAGATACCTGTGTAGAAAAAGGTGTTACTGATGCTGATGCGGAGACATTTTCTGTCGTATTACCACCCCCAAACGTAACAGGGGTACTCCACATTGGACACGCCTACGAGGATTCTCTCCAAGATGCATTTGTTCGTTACCACCGCATGAATGGCAAAAAGACCCTCTGGGTACCTGGGACAGACTCTGCCGCTATCGCAACCCAGGCACGAGTAGAGAAAAACATTCGTAAAGAAGAGAATAAAACACGACATGATCTCGGACGAGAGGAGTTAGTACGCCGTGTATCAGAGTTTGCGAAGAATAGTGAGGATACTATCCTGAGCCAAGTGAGACGCGTTGGAGCATCATTGGATTGGAGCCGCTACGCGTACACCCTTGATGAGAAACGAACCTTGGCGGTAAGTACTGCGTTTAAGAGAATGTATGATGCAGGACTTATCTATCGAGGCAATCGCATTGTAAACTGGGATCCAAAAGGGCAGACGACCATCTCTGATGACGAGGTTGTGCACGAAGAGCGTAAAGGAGTACTCTACACATTTAAATATTCTTCAGACTTCCCCATCGCCATCTCCACCACTCGTCCTGAGACGAAAGTGGGTGATGTTGCTGTTGCCGTCCATCCTGACGACACACGATACCAAGAATTCATCGGAAAAGAATACGATCTTACCTTCTGTGATGTACCCCTCCACATTACCGTTGTTGCCGATGATGGTGTTGATATGGAGTTTGGAACTGGAGCGCTTGGTGTTACGCCTGCACACAGCCACATAGATTGGGAAATTGCAGAGAAAAATGATCTCCCCCGCCCACAGGTTATCAATGAGTATGCCAAAATGATGGTCTCTGGCCGTCTTGAGAATCTTAAAGTGGACGCTGCACGTGAGGCGGTCGTTACGTGGCTCAAGGAAGAGAATCTTCTTGAGAAAGAGGAGGAGGTGGATCAGAATATCTCTACATCAGAGCGTACTGGTGCTGTAATTGAACCACTTCCAAAATTACAGTGGTGGGTTGCGGTCAATAAACCGTTTACCATAGAGCACTCTGAGATCCCTGGTATCGCATCTGGTTCTGAGGCGACTCTTGTAGAAGTCATGCGTGCAAGTGTTGAGAGCGAGTCGGTCTCAATGCCACAAGAACGTTTCCGTAAAACATACTTCCATTGGATTGATAATCTCCGAGACTGGTGTATTTCTCGACAGATCTGGTTCGGACACCGTATCCCTGTGTGGTATAAGGGTGACGAGATACACTGTGGTGTCACCACACCTGAAGGAGAAGGATGGACACAAGAAGAGGATGTGCTCGATACATGGTTCTCTTCCGCTCTTTGGACATTCTCTACACTTGGATGGCCAGAAGAAACTGCAGACCTCAAGACATTTCATCCGACAGCCTTCATGTCCCCTGCGTACGAGATTCTTCCGCTCTGGGTGTCTCGCATGATTCTCATGAGTGCATTTCACCTCGGACAGGTACCGTTTAAGACAGTTATGATCCATGGACTGGTGCGAGACAAGTCTGGTAGAAAGTTTAGTAAATCCCTCAACAATGGTATTGATCCTATTGAGATGATTGAGAAATACGGTGCAGATGCACTCCGTATGGGACTCCTTGTGGGAACTGCTATCGGAAATGATCTTCGTTTTGACGAGAGTAAGGTAAAGGGATATAAACACTTTGCAAACAAACTGTGGAATATCACGAGATTTATTCTGACCAACATCGAGGAAGTGCCTCAAAAACCAGATACACTTGGAGCAGAAGACCAGGAGATCCTCGATAATCTACAGACGATGGTTCGGGAGGTATCTGGTGATATAGACAAGTTCCAACTCTACCTCGCCGCGGAGAAGGCCTACCACTATGTATGGCATGAACTTGCAGACAAGATTCTCGAGGAGTCTAAACCTATTCTCAATGGAGAAGATACTGACGCAAAGAATGCACGACAGTACGTGCTATATGAGTGTCTTACGACGTCACTGAAGATACTTCATCCCTTTATGCCATTTGTGACCGAGACCATTTGGCAGCATCTTCCAGAGAAAGACAGTGAGATGCTTATGGTTGCGAAGTGGCCAGGTTAATCTTTCATCCATACAACTGACTATGCGAGCCAATTGCTATAAATAGCACTCCTCCTTTATGTGAGACATCAATAACTGCTCGAATGTCTCCTGTAATATTTATGCTCCACAAGCCCGCATATTCTCCATGCAACTTATGGTAGCGTAGTTGTGGTGCACGTGGATTGCGTATAAATGTTCTGAGTCTATCTTTAAATCGTAACTGGGTGCTTGGAGAAAGTTTCTTGTACTGCTTCTTAAATCCGCTTGAGTAGTGTACTTCCATACCAAGCAAAGATATTATGCATCAAGACTATCTATCATATCGTCAGCAGTAGAAAAAGGTCCTTCTGTCTTTCCTTCTTTTAATTCTTTCCGTGCATCAGCAACCATCATATTGAGTTTTGGGCTAGTGGTACGCACAGAGAGTTCACCAGTGCGCGCAAACTGTGAGAGTGTTGCGTTCACTACAGAACTGAGAGACAAACCAAGTTCAGCCGCTTTCTTCTGAGCAGTTTCCTTTATTTTTTCATCAATCTTTATGTTCATCTGCGTCTTCATATATCTAAAGTATATACAGATGGTATCTTTTGTCAAATATTACTCCTCAACAATGAGTGATCCCACCATCCCCTGTTCTCGGTGAGACCCTACAGAACAATAGTACTCAAAAGTTCCAACTTTATCCGCAACAAATGTGATGGAATCTGATGTTCCAGGACGAAGCGTCTTTGTTTTTGCACTGAATTCATCGACAACCCAGTCATGAAATCCGAGATTTGAAGTGAAATCAATACGAACGACATCCCCCTTCTTTACGCGCATCTCCTTCACATTGTACGAGTAATTAACTCCTGTAACCTTAAAAGTTACATCTGGCTCTATTTCTTCCAGATCTTGTTCACTGTTCTCTTCCATGGTGGCAGTCTCTTGAGGAGTTGGATCTAATTGCTCGGCTTTGTCTGTCAGATGGAACCAAAGAACCCCCACGATAACAACTGCAAGAAGAATTATAAAGTATTTCATGAACAATAATCTGATTAGTGTATATACCTCAAGTATATCAAAGACCCATGAGGAGTGCTGAAATAACTGCACCTGTCCAACTGGCTGTTGAGACAACTCCACTGACAAAGAGTGGCGTCTTTTCTACTCTTGTAAGAGACGCGTATGGTCTCTCGCTAGCAACATGGAGTATGCGTCCGATGAAAAATGCGTTAATGACTAACGCCAGTACAAAGAACATCTTGAAATAAAATGCTGGCGTATAGAAAAGATAGTCTCTGAGCGGAAACGCCATAAACGCACCTGAGATGATAATAATGATAAGTCCTGCCCACACAACCTGGTGCAGAATGTTCATCTTCCTTTTCGGGAGTGTCTCCTGTTTGCCACGTAACCAAGAAAAACCGAGATGATCTGTGTACAGGACTACAAGAAACAGTAGTGCGAGTGTTGTGAGGTGAATGGGTAATAAGATGTCTTCCATACTATTAAACTTAACATACCTACGGGATTTTGATGTTTCCATTCACGGTTTTTTGTCAAAAAACCGTGAATAGAGAAAATACCCTGTATCGCTCTATGCAATACAGGGTACCTTTTTCTGACACAGAAAGTCTGCTAGCTGGTCGCCTTTTCAATCTCCTCAAGCGTCCGCATTACCGCATCAAGCGGTTTGTCAGCACCCGTAATGGGTCGACCAACCACCAGCCGATCAGCGCCAGCAGCAATCGCCTCTACGGGTGTCATGGACCGCTTGAGGTTCTGATCGTCGCCTTTGACCGTCGCCCATGCGGGACGAATAGCAGGTGTGTTCAGCGTCAGTTTTTTTCCGAAGATTGCGCGGAGATGATTCACCTCTTTTGGAGCTGAGATCAGCCCGTCAAGGTTTGTCGTGAATGCGGTTCGTGCAAACTGCACGACAGCATCTTCGACAGAGGTCTTATATATACCATCGACCTCTGCCTCGGTGAACTCCGTCAGGACCGTCACGCCCAAGACCTCCGTATACGGCAACTCTCCCTTGAGAGCCCGAAGCGCCTTCTGGCTATTGGCACACATCACCGTAAGGAGTTCTGGAGCTGCTTCACGCAGAAGATATCCATCCTTCTGCAAAGTAGCACTGATGTCCGTGAGCTTAAGGTCTGCGAAAACCTTAAGACCGCGGCTTTTGAGCTCATCGATGAGGTCATACCCGCAGGCGCGCAGTGCGAAGTTGACCTTGATGATGACGCCGGTATCGGCAATACTATCCGCAAACCTTAGTACCTGCTGTTTCAGCTCACACCGACTTTGACAATCAAAGTCAGCGGCAACAATCAATCGTTCTGAAATAAGAAGTCCCATTGTCTTTACCTTCTGTTGGTTTTTTGAATCCAGACGAAATATACAACGTATGACTCATTATATCAAGAATACAAGCAAGCTGAATATTTTAATAGAATTCCCTCTTCCGATGCTATACTACACCCATGACACTACCGCCTCTTGTGTGGGCATTTTTAGGAGGTGTAATACCTGCCTTCTTTTGGCTGTGGTTTTGGTTGCGAGAAGATAAACTACACCCAGAACCGCGAAGATTGGTGATTCGAACTTTTGTAGCAGGTATGCTTCTCGTACCCGTTGCTCTATTTCTTCAATGGTACGCAAATGCACAGTTTTCTGAAACAACTTCTATTTTTGCTTGGGTGGTTATAGAAGAGGTGCTTAAGTACGGAGGTGCACTTGTTGTTGTTCTGTGGCATTGCCATGTTGATGAACCAATTGATTACATCATCTACATGATCACTATTGCACTTGGTTTTTCTGCATTAGAGAATGCTCTTTTTATCTTTACTCCAATATCTGCAGGTGACATCTCGGACTTTTTACTCACAGGAAACTTCCGTTTTCTTGGTGCAACCCTTCTTCATGTACTCTCCTCTGGAACGATTGGTGTTGCTATGGCACTCGCGTATTACAAAAAAGATGCAATGAAGATCCTTTTCGC
Source organism: Candidatus Kaiserbacteria bacterium (assembly GCA_019634005.1). GTDB lineage: Bacteria > Patescibacteriota > Minisyncoccia > Phycocordibacterales > UBA918 > JAHQWD01. The sequence goes on along the minus strand of JAHQWD010000003.1, from coordinate 60,343 downwards.
AACACTTGGGTTATTCATTGCCATAGTATTGCACGCTATATTTAACTTTTTTATAATTAAGTCAAGTGGAGGTGCACTGCTTAACGTGTTCCTCTTCGTCTGGCTTGGCATTATTATCCTCTTTTTCGCCTTTGAAAAAGTTAAACTCTTACAGCGAAACCACAATAAAACACTATGATTAAAAAACCATCATTCCTTGAACGACTCACCGGTACCGACTCTTACGACGCGGACGAATTTGAGACTGACGAGATGTACCAAGAAGAAGAGTTCAGTGAACCAGAGATGGAATCTGGTGATGAGTGGGATGAAACTCCTGCACAAGAAGAAGAGGCTGAGGGGGAACTCCCTATCGATATGTTCCAGACAGACGACGCTATTGTTATACGAGCGCTTGTCGCAGGGGTAAAGCCGAGTGATCTTGACATCGCAATTACGCGCGATATGGTGACCATCAAAGGGCAGCGTGAAGAAATGCAGGAAGTGCCTGATGATAAATACTTCCATCGTGAGCTATTCTGGGGATCATTTTCTCGCACGATCCTTCTTCCAGACGAAATTGTAATTGATGAAGCAGAGGCACAGGAAAAACACGGACTCCTTGAGATCTCTCTTCCCCGTATAGATAAAGACCGAGCAACAAAACTGAACGTGAAGGTTGGGAAATAGATTAAAAAACAGGAGCCCGAACGCACGGTATGCGTTCGGGCTTTTTGTTTTCACCATTGTACAAGTCCGTCAATGCCAATCCTTTCTGCCGTTTCAGGGATGTTTTTTGCCCACACCCCAAGCTTCTGATCAGTTTGTTGTTCAAGCTGCTTCTTGATCTCGTCAAAGACAGCGGTAGAAATCCCGTAGACAACAGCTACTCCGTCGACTTGATAGGAATAACTCCTCTCATTCTTTGTCGCTTCAGCCATAAAGAAGCGGGGAAACTCCCGTACGTCTTTCGGCGTAAGGTGGAGAGAAAAAATTTCCTCCCCTTCAGCCCATTTTTGGACAGCTACGTGCGGCATTCATTTTCTCCTCAAGGATCATGATGATTCGAAAATATCATTTTAGTATGGGAAAGTCAAAATAAAAAACTCCCCCACGGGAGTTTTTTATCATGGTGCTTGGGAGCAGGCTCGAACTGCTGACCCTTCGCTCTTCAGGCGAATGCTCTACCAACTGAGCTACCCAAGCGTGTTATTCAAGGACGTTTTTACCACCCAATGCTTCACCGAGTCCTTTAAGTCCAGGAAGTTCTTCAATTCCTTCTACAAAGGTTTCGTATGAAGATCCAAATGCGTCAAAATACGGCTCAAGCACGTAAATGTAGAGCGCAAACGGAATACCAATCAAGACTGCATACCAGATGATACGAAGCCAAAGGCTGATCATCTCATTGCGATGCATCTTCTTGAGCAGTTTATTGTTATCTGAGACAAGCCGATTATTTTCTTCCAGCAGTCTCTTCATTTCAATGTGTTCCTCCTCTCGAGGCATAGGAAGGATTATAGCAGAATATCTTTAAAATTAAAGGGATATTATGCTAGAGTAAAACGCACGCCCCTGTAGTTCAATGGATAGAACATCGCACTCCTAACGCGAGGATCTAGGTTCAACTCCTGGTGGGGGCACAAAGAAAAAAGCGCTACCACAGCGCTTTTTTCATACCTCCTTCCGGGAAGAATACTTAGATCTTGAGCAGTTCCTTTACTTTTCCTTCATCGAAACCAATAACGACATCGTTACCAATCTTGATCACTGGCACCCCCATCTGTCCAGTCATCTCAATCATTTCCTGACGCTTTTCTTGGTCAGCAGCCACATCGTGTTCTTCAAATGCTACATCGTTCTCTTTAAAGAAGTCCTTCGCTGCGTGGCAAAAATGGCAGGTCGGTGTTGTGTAAATCGTTACTTGTTCCATGATGTTATGTAAACTAATTGTAAGTTAGGGACAGTATACCGCACTCTCCTCTATTCCCAAAATTTGAGCCGATCAATGAAAGATCGCTTATGTTCTTTCCGCGAACTAGGGAGTGTTTTTGTAACATTTTCTTCGTCAGAATCAACAATAATAATGACCCGCTCTCCTTCTTTTGCGACATCAAATCGACTTCGCAACTCTTCCTCAAGCCCTCGATCACTCTCAAGATGTTCTATGTTCTCCTCAAGCGCTGCCGCACGCTCTTCTAGACGGAGAAGATCTCCCTCCCGTTCTGCCCGCTTTTCGGCCACCTTCCGCTCTACCACAAATCGTTCGTAGACACTGAATGAGAGTAGGATCGCAAGAATAAAAAGAATGACGATAGTTGTCTTAGAATACAACCAACTTCGTATTTTCCGTTTTTCATGGAAATCAAACATGTGGTACTATTGTAGCACTATGAGTCTTCTCTTTGATAAGCGAGCAAAAAAAGCATTTAAAGCAGTCTGGATGGTTGTGGCACTTATCATTATTCTCAGTATGGTGCTCGTCTTCTCTGGCGGCGGAGAACTCCTACTCTGATTTCACCATTTTCATAAAGACGTCCTGTGGAATATTTACCTTTCCACGCTCGAGCATCTTTTTCTTTCCTTTCTTCTGCTTCTCCCGAAGCTTCATCTTTCGTGTAATATCTCCCCCATAGAGTTTTGCGGTCACATCCTTTTTCATCGCAGACAGTGTTCGTGAAGAGATGATGCGTCCCATCGCTTTCGCCTGAATCTTGGTCACAAACATTTGTCGTGGGAGTGTCTTGTAGAGCTTCTCCACCATTGCTTTTGCGTCAGTCTCTACACGCCGAACTCCTACCACACGTGCAAACGCAGGTACTTCCTCTTCTGCAACAAGGATATCTAGCCGAACAACGTCCGCAGGACGAAGTTCTGCGATCTCATAGGAGAGTGACGCATATCCACTTGTTGCATTCTTTAACTTATCAAAGAAGTTTCGCATCAGTTCACGAAGGGGCATTTCTATATTCAAAAGCGTCCGCCCATCTTTAAAGGTCTCCGTATCAAGTACATTCCCCTCATGATCATAAAGAAGCGTCATAGTAGACCCCATGTACTCTGGCGGCATGATAATTTGCGCAAGCACCCACGGCTCTCGCACTGTCACCTTCTCTCCATAGTCTGGAAACCGTGAGGCGGCATACACCTCCTCTATCGAACCATCTTGTTTGGTTATCTCATAGACAATAGACGGCGCAGTGATGATGAGTTCTATACTGAACTCCCGTCTGAGACGCTCGGTGATAATCTCAAGGTGAAGCATCCCCAAAAAACCACACCGAAATCCACGCCCCAGTATTCCTGAGGATTCTTCTTCGTACGAGAGTGAAGAGTCTGAGAGTTTCAATTTATCAAGCGCTTGCCTCAGAATATCGAACTCATCTTGGCTCTCTGGGTACACAGACGCCCACACCACGGGACGTGCCTCCTGATACCCTGCAAGCGCTTCTTTTGCACCATTCGTACGCGCAAGCGTGTCTCCCACGCGCGCAATCCCTGGCTCTTTAATTCCCGTTACAATGTACCCAATCTCTCCCTCAGAGAGTATATCCATCGGTTGCTCTTCTGGAGAAAGTACGCCGACTTCAAGTGCCTGGAATGTCTTCCCAGCAACAATAAACTTAAGATTCTCTCCACTTTTGACACTCCCTTCAAACACACGGAAATACACGATGATTCCTCGGTGATTAGAATAGTGAAAATCGAAGATGAGACCACGGAACTCTCCCGCATTCTTCTTCTCTGGAGCAGGAATACGCTCACAGATTGCCTCAAGGAGCGTATCAACTCCCTCTCCTGTCTTTCCAGATACCAGCATGATATCTTCCCGCGCGCAATCCAGAAGCGACATCAATTCCTCCCCTACTTCATCAGTCCGTGCATGCGGTGCATCTATTTTAGTCAGGACAGGAATAATGGTAAGTCCTTGATCCTTCGCCATCTGAAGTGTCGTCAATGTCTGTGCCTGCACACCTTGGGTACTATCTACCAAAAGAAGGACCCCCTCCACTGCCTTGAGCGCACGTGACACCTCATATGAAAAGTCTATGTGTCCTGGAGTATCAATGAGATTGAGTTCATACATCTCACCACCGCGGTCGTAGGTCATGCGGACAGGTTGCATTTTGATGGTAATGCCTCGCTCCCGTTCCAATTCCATAGAATCGAGCACCTGGTCTTTCATCTTTCGTGCTTCTACTGTCTTGGTAGCCTCAAGCATGCGGTCAGCCAAAGTGGACTTCCCGTGATCTATGTGCGCGATAATAGAAAAATTGCGAATCTGCTTCATGTGCTCACTACTCTACTAGAGCTAATCCCTCGGCGCAACATCCGCAGATTCCGCCACCTTTGACGTAAACACCCTACTATGCAGCGCCCGCACCACCTCATCTAACTCTGGACTCTTCTGGAGTGCGTACCCCATTACTCCTCCGACAATTCCAACGACCCCTGCCACAAATCCTTGCAGGAATACTCCCATAAGTGTGTTCTGATCAAATACATGTACGACGACATTCAACGTCGCGTACGCAGAAAGTCCCGCGAGTATCGCTGCAAGCACCGCACGAGACACCTGTGCGAAGATGATACGTCCAGATATCTCTATACGGCGTACTGCAAAAAGGAGAAGTGTCACGGCATGAAGAATCAGTGCAAGAGAATACGCAAGCGGAAGCATGAGCACCTCCGTACCAGACACCCCTTCTACACGGAAGAGCGCCTCGATACCTTCTTGGAACACTGGAAATGTTTCAATCCCAATATATGCAAACACAACTGCAAGGAGCGACGATCCTAGTGTGACCAAAAACGGAATCTTGGTATTCCCGATCGCATAGAATGCACGGACGACCAGAAGATGTATTGCCTGTGCAAGGAGCGAGAACACAAAGAGTGCCAATACCGCCGCGGTGAGGCGGGTATCCTCCCAAGAAAATGCACCACTTCCCAAAATCACTCGCACCAGCTGTGCACGGATCACCACCACAAGCGCCAATATGGGCACAGACCAAAAGATAATATGCCGCAGTGCGGTCATAATGTGCGTCCGAAATGCATCCATCTTTCCGTCTGCATACAGTCCTGCGAGCATTGGAAACGCGGCCACAGAATAACTCACCCCAATGATGGCAAGTGGAATGGACTGGAGGTTAAATCCGAACTGGAGCACCGCGACCGACCCTTCGGTCATAACGCTCGCAAAACCAACCAGCCCTAAGAGTACAAATTGATGTAGTGCAAGCGTCAGTGCGCGTGGTACAGATACACGGAGCACCTTCCCAATATTCTCTGATGTCCCCACCAACCGTGGACGAATATCACTTTGAAATACAAAAGGAAGTTGGATTGCGGCATGCCCCAACGCCCCAAGCACGACTCCAAAGACAAGTCCTTGGAGTCCATATATCGGGTAAAAGAAAAGTACACCGATGATAATCCCTATATTGTAGATGAGCGGAGAGAGTGCATAGAGCACAAACCGATGCCCCATCTGGGTAATGACCCCAAAGAGACTTGAGAGCCCAAGGAAAAATGGCTGTAACAGCAGAATACGAATCAGAAGCACTAATGTTTCTGAGTCAGCAAATCCTGGGAATAGTATGGCTACCAACTGAGGTGCAAAGATACCAAGGACAACTGCAAGAATTGCATACGCGATACAGAAGAATGTGAACACCTCACTCATTATCCTCCGCCCTTCTTCTTTTGCCTTGGCAACAAACGGGATTAGTACGTAGACAGAGAGTGTTGACGCAAAGAGTACGTAAAGAATGTCAGGGAGACGAAATGCAGCATAGTAGAGATCAAGTTCTCCCCCTGCACCAAACTGATGTGCAAGTAATCGATCACGTATCAATGCTAAGAGTTGTGACCCTACCGCAAATGAGGCCAAGACGTACGCCGCCTGATGAAGTCCACGAACTTCTTTGTATACTGCATTCAGTACCCGTCGCACCATGCGCTATTCTGGAGTGTTAACTGGTGTCACGAGTGGTGTATCAGGCGCAGAGTCTGAGGTGACACTACCACCAGACTGTGTGACCCCCTCTTCACCCTGTACCACCTGCTGTCCTCCGAGATCCACAGAGGTGATCACTCCTGTACGCTCGAGTTCTTCAATATGTGAGAGAACGAGTTCGTTATCAGGATTCCGATCCAACACTTCCTGCATCTGGAGTAAGGCATTCTCCGTATCGCCAAGTTGGCTATACATCAAGCCAAGGAAATATCGCGCGTTAGAGTATTCTGGATTGAGACGTATCGCTTCAGCGAATGCTTGTCCCGCTGCGGTCCAACCTTGTCTGGAAATCTCGAGGAGTCCTAATTGGTAGTACCGCGTTGGATTCTGAGGCTCAAAGGAGATAATTGAACGCGTCGCATCAACAGCACTTTGCACGTCTCCCTCAGCAATATCAATCTGTGAGAGGAGGAAGAATGCATCACTGTAGTTTGCCTTCAGTTCAATTGCTTCGTCGATCAACGTCCGAGCCCCTTCTATGTCCCCTGTCTGTGCAGAGAGCTGTGCAAGCTCAAGCGGTCGAAGTGGGTTCTTTGGATCAAGTGCTCGTGCCTGATCAAAGTGTGCCTTTGATCTATCATAGGCACCTTCCACCTCAAGTCCTGCAAGAAGCCCATAGATACGCCCGAGTATTGCCCAGTTCTGTGGATCAGACTCATCACGCTCAATCGCAAGTTGCCCCGCATTAATTCCATTTGCAATGGCAGTCTGGAATTGTTGTTGCTGAAGCTCCGTGAGATCTGCAGTACTTGCAAACACCTGCATACGGGCAAGTTGATACTCCGCAAGACGTCGAGCGTAGAGATCATTTGGAGAAACATCAAATGCACTCACCAGCTTCTGTTCAATAACATCAAGTGATGTCTCTGTCTGCGTGAGACGCGCGCTCTGCCCAAAGAGGTTGATTGAATAATACCTGCGTCCAATATTGTACATTGAGCCAACTGCAACCACGATGACGATCATGACCACAAAGGTAAGGATGAAACTACTTCGCTTATCAGAACCAACGACAAGGGTACGCATACGCTGCGGCTGAAGCATACTCTGTGAAAGGAAGGTGATCCCCGTAAAGAGTGCTGCAAGTAACAGCACACTTACGTTCGGCACATAGAGAAGTGACATGCCCCAGATGTAGAAGGCCGCTACGAATGACGAGGTCATCATGAAGTACCACATCTTGTCCTGTCCTTGTGCGTAGAGCAGTGTGCGGATACTTGAATACGCAAAGGTAATCAAGAAGACAATCCACGCGATACCTCCAAGCGCACCTGTGGTCACGAAGAAGGTTGGGATGTATCCATTTCCAGACTGGAAGTCAACACTCCAGAACTGTGTGTTCCCAATAGACACGTCCTTGTGTGTACGCCATGCATCAGCAAAGCGATTTGGACCAACACCCAGTAGTGCGTTATCCGCATAGACACCGCGTGCGATATCAGCAGTCGCTTGGAACGATGGACGAACCTCAAGATACGAGACGCCTGTCTTATCAGAGATTGCGCCACCAATAGCACCTCCCGCGAACATAAAGAGTACTGAGATAAGGAACACTACAACTGGTACGGACACCGCAAGGAGTGACTGATTCCCCACTTCCCCTCCTTCTTGCATCGCAACAAAACGACTTCGTCCGTGTGAGTACACAATGAGGATGAGGCTCACGAGACCAAGTACTACCCAGACAAAGTAGAAGTTGATAATCATCAACATGATGAGCGATGCCGCGACTACAAGCCCAAAAACAATACGCCCCCATTTTGTAAGCGGCAATTGCTCAAGCGTGACCAATCCTACGAGAATGATAAGCCCCAAGAAGAGAGCAAGATCGTTCCATGAGCCAATTGGAGACGCTGTTGCATCTGCAAACACCCCGAGTGAGAGGAAATCTGCTCCAAAGAGGAGTCGTGCAAAGTGGAAGAGCAAAAGAATGAAGGTCGATGCAACAATCAGGACAAAGAGACGCATAATGGAATCCTTACGTACATCAAAGAACGTCCACAGTGTCATTGAGATTGCCAGAAGCACCAAGAAGAGTGCTGTATGTACATCAAGCATTGATCCGACTAAAGAATCAGCAATATCTCCAGACAAGAGCGCGGAGATAAGTGCAACAATAGTCACGCCCCAAAATGCCCACAATGCGTAAGACTTACTATACGCAAGTCGTCCAGAGCGAAGTACTGAGAGACTAAAGAATACAAGTGCAATGGCCATTCCAAAGATCACCACCAGGATCTTTGTTGCACCAGGTGCAATCGGTGAGAATGGTAAAAAGATAAGCGGTGATAGTCCAAAGACAATAACCAAAATTGTGTGTGCAATCGATTGCAATTTGTGTGCAAGCGGATCACGTGCGAATGCTCGCGGTGTATTTCCCTCCATATATAATCAGTACAAACTAACCTTTCTAATATCCATAATAGTAACACAACAGAGCGCCCGAAGGCGCTCTGTTGTGTGTCGATAAGCCGGATTCTGTCGTGGATAGTCATCTACCTAGGAAGTACGTTACCGCACTCCTCATGCGACTCAGACTCGCGTACACAGCTGTGCACATAACGCGAGAATACGGTCTTGCACGCAGGTAAGGATTTAGCCGTTTCACCTCTCATATTGCCATGAGAGCTATTCCCAGAGGGAATCCCGCATCTTTCGAATATGGGCGTCTCTGCTCGCACCTCGTAAGTTACCTTAGACGGGTGTTACCCGCTACCCTGCTCCCATATACTGGGGCGTGTCCGGACTTTCCTCTAAATACCAAGGTATTTAGCGACTATCTGACTCCATAATTATACACAGTTTTAGGAGGTTGACAATATCTTGGAGTATTATAGAATAGCAGAGCCTCACCGATACTGTAGTGGGGTTCTGGGACAAAGTGTCCCGGATGATCTGTCAACAATGGAGAAATACCATGCGTACACACGCACCGCCGAGCAAAGTTGCTCTGACCGCTATTGCCCTCGACACGAAAACCGCCGCGATCCAGCTGACCGACTCCGGGGGTGTCGGCTCCGCCCATATTGCAATTGCCAACCAGGACGCAATCGGCGCTGACTGACCAGCCGTCTCCGGTGTACCCTCCCCACATCCCTCAAGGATGCTTGGGGAGGGACATCCTCCAATTTTTGTTTGTACATTTTTTTGAAAAGCGAGAAAGCACTGCTTCACTCGTCTTTTTTTATATCTCCTCTCCCACCACTCTTGGCAACACTACCGTGTCGCCTATTTTTATACCAAACGTCTCTGTAAAGAGTACTTCTGTCTCTACCGCATATTTTGCAGGAGAAGATGGTCTAAATATTTTTGGATAACTCTGTGGTAGCAAATTACGTGAGATATCCACCACCTTTAGATCCTCACTAATCCAGATAACATCTATAGCAAACTCCATATCTTTCATCCAGACCCCGTGGTAATCCGCTTGAGGGAAGACAAAGAACAGTCCACTGACCTCTCCAAGAGATTCCCTGTCAGAGAGTCCTTGTATACGCTCTGCTTCAGTCTGTGCAATCTCCACACGCATTGGTACATTCCCGACACGCATCGTATGAGTTGGAACACTAAAAAAAGTACCGAGCGGTTTCCCTACTGTCTGTTCATAGGTAAACCAGACACCTACGATAACAGCGACAAAAATAAGGAGTGTTTTAAGACGAATCATGGGTACAGTATACTATGGCCGCTCAAAATAGTGTGGGAGATACTCAAAAAGTTCTCCTTCCAAATCTTGTCGGCAAGAATCGAGATCATATCGCGTCTCTCCAATATAGATTCTGTACCGATACGCAAGACCGTCAAAGGCAATAGGACAGGTGCCTGAGAACGTCGACTGCTCTATCCGTGCAAGATTTGTCGCGCGAAGCAGTTCTCGGACTTCACTTCGATCAACGGAAGAAAGACGGGACTCTGTATTGATCGGTGTTCCCCCTCGCTGTGGAATCTGATGTATATAGGTACCATCGTCACGCAAAACAAATGAAGGACACGCCCCCAGCATCTGACACCCCCCATATGCATCGCCAATGATCTCAAAATCTGGGACATCAGTTCCTGCAAAAAAGTCAGGGAGTGCGTCCTCTGTTACAAAATAGATATACGAGCCAGCAATAAATCCGACGAGGAATGTAGTGACGAGTGTGAAATAAAAGGCTTTCATATTATTTAATCGTCATGAGAATAGCGCCAATAGTAAGGAACACAACCCCGAGCCCAGACTTTAGTGTCAGTGACTCTCCTAAGAAAAGTACGGCAAGTACGACGACAAACACCACTGAGAGTCGATCAAGTGCGGCAACAGCTGATGCGGGACCTGTCTTTAATGCCACAAAGTAGAAAAGCCACGAAAGTGCTCCTGCGATACCAGAGAGCACAATGAAGGTCAGTGCCTTGGAGTCTATGGTAGAGAGTAATTTTGCTTTACCAATAGAAAGTGAAACTAACACAAGGAATGCGGCCATCACTACCGCACGTACAGTAGTAGCCAAGGTGGAATCAATGTTTTGAATACCAATCTTTCCCAAGACAGCCACTGCACCAGCGAATCCTGCGGAGAGTAGTGCGTAGATGATCCAAAGTTCCATACTATTTACTTGTTACCCCGTCAAAGTGTTCCTCTTCGACACCCTCCTTTGTCTCGTGAACTACACCATGTCGATGCTCTGGTGGTGTATAGAGTGTATAGAGCCGAAGTACATCACTCCCGGTATTTTTTACATTATGCTCTGTCCCTGCAGGGATCACAATTGCAAACCCATCGGCGACAGGATGCGAAACTCCGTTTAAAACAGCCTCCCCTGTTCCTGCCTCCACACGAATAAATTGATCGTGTTCCTCGTGGGTCTCAAGACCAATATCCTCGCCTGGTTGCAGTGTCATAATCACCAGCTGACTCCTCGGTGTCGTATAGAGCACAGTGCGAAATGTTTCATTTTGGAGCGTCAGGCGCTCAATGTTGTCGACATATCCTTTCATACAGAAAGTATACCAAAAAGCGGCGCATGCGCCGCTTTGTTGTTACCAGGAGAGCTGTCCTCCCGTCTTGTACTCGGTGACCCGTGTCTCAAAGAAGTTTTTTTCTTTGTTGAGGTCTACCGCCTCAGACATCCATGGGAATGGATTCTCCACATTGTACTGCTTTGGAAGCCCAATGCGCTCAAGGCGGCGGTCTGCAATGTGTTCAATATATTGCTTGAATCCGTCTGCGTTCATACCAAAGATTCCACGCGGAAACACTTCTGTTGCAAAAGTGTACTCAAGAACCACCGCACGCTTCACGAGGTCAATGACGTGTTCTTGGAATCCTGGAGTCCACACCTCTGGCTGCTCCTCTTTAATAGTGTTAATGAGGTTGATACCGAAGTTAAGATGCTGAGACTCGTCACGCATGATGTACTGAATCTGTTCTGCAGAACCAGTCATCTTATGCTGACGCTGAAATCCAAACATCACCGCAAATGAAGAGTAGAAGAAGATGCCCTCCATGATGAGTGAGAACACAATGAGGTTCTCAAGGAACTTCTGGTCGTTCTCCAGTGTCCCTGTTTTAAAGTGTGGATCAAAGATTCCCTCATTGAGTGAGAGTACCATGTTGTCTTTCTCATAAATTGCCTCCACTTCACGGTACATATTGAAGATCTTGCTCTCATCCATACCAAGAGACTCTACGATGTACTGGTACGCGTGTGTGTGAATCGCCTCCTCATATCCCTGACGGAGTAGGTACATACGACATTCTGGTGACGTAATGTGCTTATAGATAGCAAGCACCACGTTGTTTGCTGCAATAGAGTCCGCAGTGGTGAAGAAACCAAGTACGGTTTCAAACGCTTTACGCTCATCATCAGAGAGTACTGAGTCACTCTTCCACTGCTCAATATCGAGCTGCATAGAAATTTCGGTCGGAAGCCAGTGGTTCGCATTTCCTGCTTCATACGCATCCCATGCGAATGTATGACGCATTGGATAAAGCTGCATTACATCGGCATCTCCCCCGTTGATAATACGGCGCTGATTTACATCAACAACTGGTGCTCCTTTCGCAATTGGCATAATCTTCTTCTCTTTATGAATAAGGGTAGAGCATTGTTGAGGGAGACTTCCCTCGGAGTTACCCCATTCTAGCACGCACTTTAAAAAGTTATCTGTGTACAACGTATCGCGACAATTTTTTATGAAGGTGTCCAGAGTCTCGGGTACGGAAAAAGCCGAGCGGATGCTCGGCTTTCAAAGAAAGAACATTGTTGACTACCCTTCGTACCACTCCTTCAATCTCTCCTGGTTTTCTGGGGTCGAGTCTACCCACGTAATCCAGTCTCCCTGGATTCCTTGGAGTTTGATGCGACAGAGAATAACCGTCCCGAGAGAGTCTTTCTTTACATCAACCTCGCTTATGTGCGCAAGCAGAATTTTTCCCTCGACACTGAAGTAGTACTCGTCCCCCTTTTTTGGTATTTCCTGAACCACTATACTTCCTCCTCTGATATGTCTGTATAGATAATATAATACTATGTATCCCTATGGTCGTCAATATTATTTAATGGCTCTATTTAAGACTTTTTTGCGTTCCAATCGCTGCGCCAAGTGCAACGCCTATAGCAATCCCCATCCCAAGATCCCCGAGGGCAGCACCAAAAGCGGCTCCAAATGCCACTCCTAAGCCAACATATTTTGCTGTACGTTCCTCTTTTTTATTCATAGCGGAGAAGACAGGATTCGAACCTGCGTGAGCTTTCACCCAACACACTTTCCAAGCGTGCGCCTTAAACCACTCAGCCACTTCTCCAGTAGACACTGTTATACCATGTCCTTCTTCTTCACTCTAATATCCTCTTTTGCAGTACGATACGCTTCTTTCACATCATGTGGTGGTTGTTTTCCAACACGGATGAGATATGCCCTCCATCCTCGATATGAGAGAAATATAGTAAGTACCGTAAGTCCCACTCCAAGCGTCACGGTTAGATCACGGTATACAAAAGAGATCATAAAGAAGAGGAGCATACCAATGACTGCAATAATGACATCTATAATCCGATTCATGATCGTCTCGCGGATACCACGCACGTGCTCAAAAACCTCCCACAACACAAGGAGTATGGAGCCTATGATCAACACCTGTTTGAAAGACAAAAGCGAAATCTCTCCGAAGAAACCGATGACTGCACCAGAGAGAAAGTGAACGACTGTCCAGAAATCTAAGAGATGTCCTTCCTCCCATGAGAATGAAATTTGTTTCATATATCCATCCCTCGTAAGATTTTAATACGATCTCCTGCAGGTGGGTGTGTTTGAAAAAGATTCGATACCTTCTGTCCAATACTCTTCTTATCATTCCCGAATGGATCTGCAATAAAGAGATGTGCCGTTGCGTTATTCGCCCGTTTCATCGGCCGACTATACGTAGAGATTTTCTCAAGCGCAGAGGCAAGTCCTTCAGGATATCGGGTCAGAAGCGCCCCCGATGCGTCAGCGAGATATTCCCGCTTTCGAGAAATAGAGAGTTGTATTAACTGTGCAGCAATTGGAGCAAGAATGATGCCGACAATACCAAGTACAAGGAAGATTGGCGACTTATCTCTACTGTCTCCCCCGCCAAACATCATACTTCGCATCAGCATGTCCGCGACGATGGCAACGAACCCCGCAAGCACCACCGCAACGGTGGAGACGAGCATGTCTCTGTTCCCCACATGTGAGAGTTCGTGTGCAAGAACACCCTCAAGTTCTGTACGGTCTAAAATACCAAGGAGTCCTGTTGTGACCGCAACCACCGCATGCTCTGGGTCTCGTCCCGTGGCAAATGCATTGGGTGCAGAATCTTCCACGATATACACTTTCGGCATAGGGAGCCCTGCGGTGATGGAGAGATTCTCCACGAGATTCCAGAGTTCTCGATGCTCCCCGCGCTCTATTGGTTTTGCACCTGTCATAGCGACCACCACCTTATCTGAGAACCAATAACTTCCGACATTCATCACGAGCGCAAAGACAATCGCAACATACATGATGATTGGGTCACCGAGATACCATGAAACTCCATAGCCGATAGCAATTACAATAACCAAGAACATGGTCATGAGAAACCATGTCTTTCGTATGTTTTTACCCTGTTGTGTATAGAGTGTTGCCATTAGAGTTCCACCTTCACTGGCTCACGTGCAGCAGACTCTGACTCATCAAGCTCAAAGTACTCTTCTGCAGAGAAACCAAATGTCTTTCCAATAATATTCCCTGGGAAAGACTGGAGACCGATAGTGAGGTCTCGCACATTCGTGTTGTAGAAGCGACGTGCCGCCTGAATCTTATTCTCTGTGTCAGTAAGTTCTCGTTGCAGTTCGAGGAAGTTCTCGTTTGCCTTGAGGTCTGGATAGTTTTCTGATACCGCAAAAAGAGACTTCAGTGCCCCCGTAAGCATATTATCTGCCTCCACCTGCTCCTGTGGTGTGCCTGCGTTCATTGCGCGTGTACGCATTTCAGTCACTTTCGCAAGTGTCTCCTTCTCATGATCCGCATACCCTTTCACGGTCTCCACAAGATTAGGAATGAGATCATAACGACGCTTCATCTGCACGTCGATGTCTGCCCACGCCTCTTTTGTACGCTGTACAAGACGTACGAAGTTGTTGTACGCGAAGATTACCCAGAGGATAATGATCGCGATAACTGCATAAATAATGTATGTAAGATTCATAGAATGTCGCTTAGTTGTAAGTGAAGACAGTATACCGCAGACTCTATATTCTGTCAGTTGTCTACTATCTCTTTATAGAGATCAAAAAGAGACTGTGTCTTACCCTTGTACACAATCTCGTTATCATAGTTGAAGCCGCTATGCATTATTCCCGAGAGCGCAATATTCTGGGCATGGGGCACATCAAAAGTTCCCATACCAAGAAAAAGCACCTTGTGTGCGAGTGTGTGATAGGTGTCCTCTGGAGAATATATGTTTATAACCTCTGTATTTTCTAACTTTCTTCGAAAGCGGAAGTGTGGTGTCGCAACTTGTATCAGTTTCAGAACATGAATGCCACCATCCTTAAGGGCTTTCTCTGCAACAACGCCACCAAGACTCTTTGTAAAAAGGATAATCTCTCTGTCTTTCTGTTCTTCAAGAAACGTGCGTAGTCTCTTTGCAGCACGACCTGTTGCGATCGGGGAAATGCCTCCAGACCAAGTGAATATCACAACATCGGTTGTCTCATCTTCAAGATGCTCATGCAGTGCTTGTACCCACTCATCTCCCGTCTCATCCACACCGAAATGGCTGTAAAAACTCTGCATAAGCATCCTTATAAGAGGGATCCTCACTTCCTTTGTCCTTGATCCAGGGACAATGACTACAAGTTTCTTCTGCTCAGAATCCATAGTCCGCTCAGTGTATCACAAGGGTCCATTTTCTCCCCTCATTCTGAAATGGTATATCAATATTCTAGCGCTACCGTATATGCATATACGGTATGTCGAAGAAATATAAACCTCGATATCAAAAACTCATTAAAAGGCTGCGTGCAGCACGGCTGGATGCTGGACTCACCCAAGAGACTGTAGGAGATAAGCTCAAGAAACCACAGTCATACGTTTCAAAGATTGAGCGCGGGGAACGAAATGTAGATCTCATTGAAATGTCTGATCTCGCGAAGCTCTACAAGAAACCAATCGATTACTTTGTGAAATAAGAAAAAACCTCCTTTCGGAGGTTTTTTCTTTTACATCATCCCCATTCCTGGCATACCGCCACCCATATCAGGCATCGGTTTTTCTGGTTCCGGTTCATCTGCAATCGCAGCTTCAGAGGTAAGGAGTATACCTGCTGCAGAGACAGCATTCTCTACTCCTGCACGCTCTACTTTTACAGGATCAATGATTCCCGCTTTGATCATATCCTCTACCATTTCACCCTTGGCAGCATCGTATCCTGCATTTCCTCCCATGGTACGTACTTTATCTACCACAACAGCACCGTCAATTTTTCCTGCATTCTCTGCAATCTGACGAAGTGGCACCTCAAGAGAAGACAAGACGATCTGGTACCCCACCATTTCTTCTTCAGAAAGATCTGGCATATCCTTCGATACCATAGCGGCAGCATGTGCAAGTGAGGTTCCTCCTCCTGGCACAATACCCTCTTCAATCGCAGCCTTTGTTGCATTCACGGCGTCTTCAATCTTAAGCTTCAGATACTTCATCTCTGTCTCTGTTGCAGCTCCCACACGAATAACTGCCACACCTCCAGAAAGTTTGGCGATGCGCTCTTCAAGCTTTTCTGCATCAAACTTTGATGCGTCTTTTACCTGTGCCTTGAGTGACGCAACACGCTCTTTGATAACGTCAGCACCTCCCTTCCCGTCGACAATGGTGGTGTTGTCTTTTGTGGCAACGACACGTCCCGCGCTTCCAAGATGGGAAAGCTCTACGTTCTCGAGAGAAAGACCTGTCTCCTCAGAGATGACATCTGCACCAACGGTAACCGCGATGTCCTGGAGCATGTCTTTCTTTCGATCTCCATACCCTGGCGCTTTAATTGCAAGCACGTTAAATCCACCACGGAGTTTATTCACGATGAAGGTAGAGAGTGCCTCACCATCGATATCTTCTGCGATGATGACCAGCTCCTTCTTTCCTCCCTGCGCAATCTTCTCAAGAAGCGGCACGATGATTTTTGCAGACGAAATCTTGGCATCGGTAATAAGTACAGGTACATCCTTATACTCTGCCTCCATACGCTCTGGGTTGGTAATGAGATACGGTGAAACGTACCCCTTATCAAACTGGAGTCCTTCGGTAATCTCACTTTCAATACCAAATGATTGTGATTCTTCTACGGTAACGACACCGTCCTTTCCAACCTTCTCGATGGTTTCCGCAATCTGTGCACCAATCTCTTCACTCTCTGCGGAGATAGTTGCCACCTGCTTAATCTCCTCAGTCTCATTGATCTGTGTCGCAAGTTTCTTCAGCGCCTCTACCACATCACGTGATGCACGCTCCATTCCATTTCGTACTGCAAGTGCAGAGAGTCCCATGGTGGTCTGACGAAGCCCTTCACGCACCAAAGCCTGCGTCAGCACTGTTGCAGTGGTGGTTCCATCTCCTGCGAGATCATTGGTCTTATTTGCAACTTCTTTGACAATCTCCGCCCCCATGTTCTCAAACTTATCTTTGAGCGTAATCTCCTTTGCAATAGAAACACCATCATTAGTGATCGTTGGTGTCCCATACCCTTTATCCAACACAACGTTCCTCCCACGTGGACCAAGTGTCACCTTTACTGCGTCAGCAACTGCATCCACACCACGTTGCATTTTCTTCTTTACTTCCTCTCCGTAAATGATTTCTTTTGCCATAGATATTACGCGTTAATGACTCCTAATATATTAGATGCTGAGATAATGTAGTATTCATCTCCCTCTACTTCCACTTCTTCATAGCCATACTTAGAAAAGATGACTCGATCTCCTAGAGAGACATCCATTGGTTCACGCTTCCCGTCATCAAACTTTCCAGGTCCAACCGAAACCACGACACCCTGGGCTGGCTTTTCCTTATCTGCCGTATCAGGGATGATAATACCGCTCGCGGATACCGTCCCCTCTTCTTCTGCAGTGAGTGGACGAACCACCACACGATCTCCCAAAGGTTTGATTTTTGATGCTTCTGGCATATGGAATATGTAATTACCTCCTTGTAAATGGGGGTATTATAAAACCACCTTCAAAACGTTTCAAGTTTTATGGATCTCTAACCCAGAATGGGTGCTACACTTAACCCTAAGAAAGTTACTATTTGTTATACTGAGACTCATGAATACAGTTGCGACAACACCAATGATTGCAAAGACCATTGCCGGGGAGATTGTACGTATGTTTCGGAAAGAACATCTATCTATCCTTCTATATGGAAGTTCTTTAAATAGTGACTCCTTTTGGGATCTTGACATACTGGTAATAAAGAAGGAGAAGCAAAATGTAGCAGAAGACCTTAGGCTATTGAGAGAGGTTGTAGAGATATTTTCTGAACATGAACTTGACCTCCAACTGTTCTACAGTGATGAAATTGGTTCAGCTGATCTCTTCTCGCTTGACGCACACGGTGCATTTTTCTCATATGTGCTTGCAGACGCGATAACGCTCCATGGAGAAAATCCCTTCACCGAGTTCCGTCCTTCAGAGCAGTTGGTAACTACTAGCTTACTTAATAGAATTCAGCGTTATATTTTTCAGTATAGACGCGAAGCTATGGGGATTGGTCGACATGTGCGAGATAAAAATCCCCAGTATCATCAGAAACATGTCCGCCGTGTCTTAATGGATTTAATGCTATTCTTCGGTCCATGTAGCAACACACAAGAGGCTGAAGAGAAATTCCGCGTACGATTTCCTCACGTATTTTCTGACACACAATGGACGTGGCTTGAAAAAGAAGACGCAGTAGACTCTGCTGAGACCTATATTGACTTCTATGAGACTCTCTACCAACTTGCACTCAAGACTTCATACATGCTCACGCCTCGTACAATACAACGTCCCGCACGCACTTTTATAGGAGGTATGATCACCGAATACATACTTCCAGAGAAATTTTCAAAAGCCATCATTGTCATAGACGGCCTTCCTCGAACGCCGGTACTCGACACCTTTCTCAACCTCCTTGCCTCTTGGGGGTACGCTGTATTCTTCCCTCGACTAAAAGGGACCTGGGAATCAGAAGGAGTATTTCTTGACCACAATCCCGCTGAAGATATTCAGGAACTTGCAGAGCTTATACAAGGAGGTATCAACGTAGACGGGCAGACTGTTCATACAGAACATATCACGGTTCTTGGTGCCAGCTTTGGAGGACTCGTCGCACTCTATGCTGGTGTCAACAATGCAATTGATCGTGTCATTGCGTTATCTCCTGTATACGCAATGAGTCAGGTTCCAGATATTGATACACTGAAATCGTTTATGCAGCGTTCGTTTGGAGTAGCGTACCGATTCACTGATGCAGATTGGAGTCGACTCGTAAACGATGAGATACTTTCACTAGAAGCAGTTATGCAACACTCTTCCTTTCGTGCCGACAAATATCACATCCTTGCCGGGGAGAATGATCGGCAAATACCCATAGAGACTCTTCAACAGATATGTAGGCAGGCTCAGATATCCGTAACACCACTCCCCACAGAGCATCTCTCCTTTCATAAAAAGACCTCGAGGATATTCCCAGCACTCTATTCGATCCTTAATCCAGAGACATAGTCACCACCATCTTGCAGAAGTACCATGTATGTGGCAGGATTGGCGTGGAATCACTTTCATAGGGAGATTGTAATGTGTAATCAAGATTTTGTCGGTGTATTGCCGGTTAGCCCGATGCACTCACACAAACTGGGTTTCTATAGTTTGTTTGCATATGCAGACAGACTTGCGCGCACAAGTGCCACAGAAACGTTATTCGGAATCAATCTGCACGGCAAACTTGGTGAACCAAGAATGCTGCCTGTCCTACAGAATCGAGTAGGCCTTCTCGGAATTTCTCCAACCTTTTGGTGGCTCGACTCTGTAATGACACAGGATGTTATACAGGAGGTTGTGCAAACACTCTTTGATCAAGGTCTCATTAAAAAGGAACGTCGCCAGATCATGCGATGTGCGTGCGGAAACGTTGAGTATGTATCTGGAGTTGTACTTCGTGGCACACGGAAGACTCTTCTTAAAGGGGAAATTGCAGCATGCTGTAATTCTCCCGTCACATCATCAGATGAAGAGGCTCTTGTTACCGCACCACTACCTTCTCTTACATTACCTGAAACGCACCCGTCATGGGCAGCTTCGGAAATGAGAGCGGAATTAGATAGACTTGAAGGTGTGCAACTCTTAATCTCACGGAAGACACGTAGGATAGTTACTGTACGCCTAGAAGGACGATCCTGGTGGCTTGATAATGACTTTCTCTGGTGGCCATACCTTTGGAAAGCATATCAGGAAGAAGCACCTATCCGACACCTGGTTACCGGCGCATCGGTGGTTCGTCAAACCTGTCTTCTTCTTGCTTTTTCGAGACTCATTGGAATACCTGGTCCGCACTCAGTGCATTGCTTACCAAAAGTGCACTTCAAGTCTGTGTGGGGTTTGGAAACACCCGAGCAGCTTGTCGAACGCTTTGATGTCTCCAGGGTGCAGAACGCACTTATCTGGGCAGCTCTGTCGGGAAGAAAAGAGTTTACATTGCAGGAGACCACAATATCTTGTATGAATCCGTACATACCCATAGACATACCTCTCCTTCAATCTCGTCGCATGCTCCATGTATGAGAAAGGAAGTTGGTCAGCACCACGGTGCTGGCCTTTTCTTATGCTATACTCCACAGGATGAAGAAACGCAAACAAAGACGGCTTATACCCTCAATCGAAACCATTATCGAGTGGATTGGCTCTCCATCTTCCTTGATGATTCATACCCTTATCTTCATCTTCTCCTTCCTCTTCGGTATCTTTGATATCTTTTCCTGGAATCGGATCCTTTTGGTACTGACCACCGTCGTCTCACTTGAAGCAATCTACCTTGCTATCTTTATTCAAATGTCGGTGAACCAGAACACCGCTAGCCTTCGAGAGGTAGAGGAAGACATTGATGAGATCCAGGAAGATATTGAAGAGATTGACGAAGAAATGCAGGAGGATGACATTGAGGAAGAGAAAGATCGAGAAGCGATCGCACAACTCTCACAGAAAGTAGAAGACCTACTTGCAAAGGTGGAGGAACTGAAAAAATAACCCCATTGCAGAACCCTCTCTTTTCTGATACTATCGACTCGTCATGGAAATCATACGTACTATTCTTCCGTACGCACAGATTATCCTCTCCATCCTACTCGTCGCAGCAGTGCTTCTGCAGCAACGCGGATCAAGCCTTGGTGGCGCATTCGGAGGAGATAACTTTAGTGCAACATTCAGCAAACGACGAGGAGCGGAACTCTTTCTTTTTAAGTTCTCGATGGTAGTTGGCGTACTTTTTGTGCTCTCTGCAATCCTCAGTCTCGCGCTCTAGAACGAGCGTCTTATAGTACTATTACCTTACGACAGCACTTTTATTGTCTCTACTGATGAAACCGAACGCATTCGTTAACCGACTCCTCACGTACGCATATAACCTCCGCACAGGAGACCGTTTTGTGCTTTTTGTACTTGCCGGTGTCGTCTTTATCTCTCTCATCTGGGTAATCCTTGCTGCAAACAAGGAGATCAGTACGGATGTACCGACACGAGGCGGTACATTTACTGAAGGAATCGTGGGGACACCACGGTTTGTAAACCCAGTCCTCGCACTAACGTCTGCGGACAAGGATGTGAGCCAACTTATCTATGCAGGACTTACACGTCTTTCATCCGACGGAACTATCGTGCCTGATATAGCAGCATCGGTGACCATCTCTGATGACGGACTAGTGTATAACGTCATCTTGCGTCAGGACGTCTCATTCCACGATAATGAGTCACTCACTGCAGAGGATGTTGCATTCACCATTGAACACATCCAAGATCCACTGATCGCCTCACCACTTCGTGCGAGCTGGGATGGGGTCACACTAGAGGTGCTTGGGGACTATGAGCTCAACTTCATTCTTGAAGAGCCATATGCGCCATTCATAGAGAACCTCACGGTTGGGATCCTTCCAAAACACATCTGGGGAGAAACCTCTGCAGAAGAATTCCCGTTCAGCCAGTACAACAGTGAGCCTATTGGTGCAGGACCATATAAGATAAAGCACATCATCCGTGACGGCGGCGTCCCATCTTCATATGTACTCATACCATTTAACGCATACCACGGTACACCTGCAAAGATTAGTACCTTTGTACTCTCTTTCTTTGCTAATGAAGCGCGGCGAGTAGAGGCGTTTAACAAAGGGACAATTGACGGCGCCGCGCATATTGACCCGTCGCTTCTCACGCCAGATAAGGACACGCCATTCCGTATCACGACTACAACACTTCCCCGAACGTTCGCGGTGTTCTTTAACCAGAACAAATCCGAAGTGCTGCGTGATATCTACGTACGTCGCGCGCTCAATGTCGCTCTTGACCGAGAGGCGTTGGTGGACAGAGTGCTTGATGGATATGGACAACCACTCACTGGACCGATTCCATATGGATTTGGTGTCTCTGTAAAAGAAAGTACATCTATCACATCTTCACTTGATGACGCACGCGACATCCTTCGCACAGGTGGATGGAGACTCAATGAGGAGACTGGTACTTGGGAAAAAGAGGAAGACGACGAGGTTATAGAGCTCCGTGTCAGTATCTCTACAGCCAATAGTCCTCTCTTTGAAGAGACTGCGCAGATCATCCAAGAGACATGGGAACAGCTTGGTGTCTCTGTGGAAGTAAAGCGGTTCGAGCAGTCTGATCTGACACAGGCAGTCATTCGACCACGTGAATATGAAACCTTACTCTTTGGTACCGTCCTTGGTCGTGCCCTTGATCTCTATTCATTCTGGCACTCATCCCAGAGAAACGATCCTGGGCTCAACGTTGCACTCTATGCAAATATTACAGCAGATGCGGCACTCACTACCGCACGAACCAGCACTGATGAGACAGGACGGATCGCGGCACTTGAGGAGTTTGCTGCTGAGGTAACAAGCGATGTGCCTGCCATCTTTCTCTTTAGCCCACAATTTGTATACGTCCTCCCCGAGGAGGTCACCATCACACCGTTTACAGGTCTCGGTGAATCACATGAACGGTTTGCGCATATAGCAGAGTGGTACATGGACACGAATTTTATATGGACATTTTTAAAGTAACAAAGTAATTATGAACGAAAAGAAAACAACAACACAGAATTCAGCACGACCACGCCGTCGACCGCCGTCGCGGAAGACACCATCACGGAAGAATCCGTCGCGTAGTGGAGGAAATCATCGTCCTGCGCGAAAGAACGCGCGTCGTCGTCGAAATGGTATCGCTCGGAAACCCCGAAGCTTTACCAACCCCGCACTCAAGCACCGAATGGCAACACCAGACGGGAAGACTACTCCTATCCCACCAATTACTGACGAGAATACCGTACGCATTATCCCTCTTGGAGGAGTAGAAGAGGTTGGTAAAAACATGACGGCAATCGAGACGAAGGATGACATCCTCATTTTCGACGCAGGTTTTCAATTTGTTTCAGGTGAGAGTGATGCTCCTGGTGTTAACTACATTCTCCCGAGCACTCAATATCTGGAGGAAAACAAGGATAAGATTCGTGGGCTTATTATCACTCACGGACACCTTGACCATATCGGTGGTATTCCATTCATTATTGAACGAATTGGTAATCCACCAATTTATACTCGTTATCTGACCTCGCTCATGATTTTGAAGCGTCAGGAAGAATTCCCACACCTTGACCCTGTTGATATGCACGTCATTGAACCAGGAAAACGAGTAAAGATCGGGAATACCTACATCAAGCCATTCCCAGTGACCCACTCTATTCCTGACTCTATGGGTATCTCTGTTGAGACAAAGCATGGCAATATTGTCATCTCTGGTGACCTCAAATTGGAACATGATGGTACTGAACCATCCGATAGAGAAAAGAAGGTCTGGGGGGAGCTTGGACAGGACAACAATCTCCTTTTCATCAGTGACTCGACTAACTCTGAACGATCAGGTTTCTCTGTACCAGAGCAACGTGTGCACGACACAATTGAGGAGATTATTAGCACCGTCAAAGGTCGTCTCATTGTCGGAACATTTGCCTCACAATTCGAGCGCATGATTCGAATCATCATGATATGTCAGACCTTAGGCAAAAAAGTTGCGGTTGAGGGTCGAAGTATGAAGACAAATCTTGAGATTGCTGAACGTTCTGGATTAATGAAAGTTGACCCAGGAACGATTATCCCTATCCAAGAGATTGAAAACTACCCTTCTGACCGTATTGTTATTCTTTCAACTGGTGCACAAGGTGAGGAGTTTGCGGCATTGATGCGTTTTGCTACTGGTCGACACAAGTTCGTGTCCCTCACTGAACGTGACACTATCATGCTCTCTTCTTCTGTCATCCCAGGAAATGAACTCTCTGTGCAGAAACTAAAAGATAACCTATACCGAAAAGGCGTGAAGCTCGTCCACTACCGTACCTCTGACGTCCACTCGACGGGACACGGTAACTCTGGTGAGTTGGTTTGGATTCGTGAGCAAATTAAGCCAAAGTTTGTCATGCCTGCCTATGGGTATCATTCTATGATTCGAAGTCAGGCGTACGCCCATATCGAGAATGGATTTCCGAAAGAAAATGTCATCATTTCCGACAATGGTATGGTCATTGATATCACCAACGGCACCGATCTCTTTATTCATAAGGAGAAGGTGCCATCAGAAATCATGGTCGTTGATGGCTTTACTGTTGGAGAAAAACAAGAAGTAGTCCTCCGCGATCGTCAGTCACTGGCAGCCGATGGTATATTTGTGATTATTGCAACCGTAAACCCTAAGACAGGAAAACTACGAAAGTCCCCCGATGTCATCTCCCGCGGTTTTGTCTATCTCCGAGAAAACCAGCAACTTCTTTCTGAGGCACGTGTGCTCATAAAGAAAACTGTCGAACAGGCAACAGCAAGAACACATCCTATCGATCTTGATAGTGTAAAAGATCAATTGACTGATGTGGTCTCTGGATTCCTTCTCCAAAAGACCAACAAGACACCTATGGTGATCCCCGTATTGATCGGTATTTAAAGAAAAACCCCGCATATGCGGGGTTTTTCTTTACCGATTGTGATATATATACGCGCCTGCCTTTGCGACAACCATGGCAAAGAGTGCGACCACAATCCACGGATCACTCATATAATTGGTGATGCTCTCGTAGATGATAGCAATGAGGAGTACTGTTGCTCCCGCAAAAAATGCAACACGGTCAGATTTGTGGAGGAGTGACACCTCACGCTCATCTCCCCCGCGCTCTCTAAGGCCATAGATTGCATATGCACCGAAGAAAACTACAAGCAGTGCAAGTGCCGCGACGTGCATACCCATAGGCATCCAGAATACCCCAAGAATACCTAATGAAAGGATTGCAAGGACAACAATTAAAAGTATTTCGACGGTGAATGGTTTAAGATGCTTCATATGAAAAGAGGTCTTCGACCGATACGTTAAAGTATGTTGCTAATTTAAGCGCCAAGAGAACAGACGGAACATAGCTTCCCTTCTCTATGGCGATAATGGTCTGACGAGAAACGCCCACCGCTCCAGCGAGGTCTTCCTGGGTCACGCCACGCTCCGTACGGAGTGTACGCACCGTATTGTTTACTGTTTCTGCCATGAGTGACATCCTACACTATGTGTGATGTAAAGTGAAGTAGACATATTATGGCAACCGATACCCCTTCCCTACCTTCACTATCATTCCTTCTCTGACAAGTTTCTCTAGTTGCTCTTCCACTCTTTTTGTATCAAAAGAGAGTTCCTTGATACTTTTTCCACCCGCAAGTGTACGCACAATCGCTCCGCGAATCTCCCGATCAGACCCTTTAAAACGAGATTGTTTCGTATAGTGTCTACTCCGTACGTTTGTATTCCCATGTTTCTTCTTGAGAAAAGCACCGTAGTCCATCAGCGCCCAATACCACTCTCTTGGATTTTTTGTATCTAATGTTTTCTCTACCTTCTCTAAGATTGCACTGTCAGAGACATTCTTTTTATTCTCAAAAAAATGATGTAGATACACCGTACGAATATTCGTCTCAATGACGGGAACAGGGACATTGTGTGCAAATGCCATCACTGCTCCTGCTGTGTAGGAACCGATGCCAGGAAGTGTCACTAACTCCTCATATGTCTTTGGAAGTGCCCCTCTGCATATCTTTGCACACTCGTGGAGCATTTGTGCTCGTCTGTTATACCCCAGCCCCTGCCACGTGCGGAGCACATCACCAAGTGATGCTTCTTTAAGCTCCCGCATGGTCGGGAACACTTTCAGAAACTCCTTATACTTCGGGAGCACCCGTTCCACCTGTGTTTGCTGGAGCATTATCTCAGACACGAGAATCCTGTACGGATTCTTTGTCTTCCGCCACGGAAGGGTGTGTCGTCCACTCTTTTTATAAAAAGCACGGACGGTGCGTACAAACTGCTGTTCTTTTTTCGTCATTCAATTACGTAATCTGCAGAACCTTTTGTGGGAATGATCAAAGCCGCGAGGAAATAAAGAAGTACACCTGGCATCAAGCCAGTAAGTACTAGGCAGACAACGGCACCAAGTCGCCACAGTACGACATCATGATTAAAACGCTCTGCAAGACCGCCAAAAACTCCCGCAATCACTCTCTGTTCATCACTTCGGTATATTCTCCGTTTCATAGCTCATATACTACATCTTTTCGCTCTACAACAACAACCCACTCCATACGCTTTGCATAGGTGTAGAGCGCTTTGTTTGGATTAAAGCAGATTGGTCGCTCAACCATCTCAAGAAGTGAGATGTCTCCCTCTGTATCACCAACACCTACAGAGCCTTCAAGCGTAAAGTCACCAGCATCGAGCACTCTCTTCACAATATTCGCCTTGTTCTGTATCAGATGCTCATCAGAGACAATGCCTGTAAAACGATCCTGCGGACCAATCTCATAGATACGGCCGTAGACCTTATCAAATCCATATTCCTTACAGAAATCATCAAGGATTGTCTTTGGAGACTGAGAAATTGCAACAACATAATATCCTTCTGCCTTCAGCTCAGAGATACGGTCTCGTGTGTAGCGATAGACATGTTTGCTTTTCTCAGCCACCACCTCTCGCCCGATGTCAGCAAGGTCTCCGTAGAACACGCCCTTGATGTGTGTTCGAAACGCATCGACCACAGCACCAATATACGCTTCGTATGTCCCTTCCCGATCCTGCCACAGACGAAACTCTTCTTCGTACATTTCTGTGGCTTCTTTCGGGAAAATACCGCGTTCGATAAGACGCTCAACAAGCTCTATTAAAAGACTTGAACGAAAGACAGTTCCGTCGATATCAAAAAAGGCTATCTTTTGCATAGGCTAGTCTTCTGGCTTATCGGTAAACACCTGTTGCATACGCTCCATCCACTGATCTTTTGTCTCACCTGTTGTTTCGGAGAGGTGTGCGATGTGTTCCTTATGTGCTTCGTCAACACCCATGTGTGGCATGGCTTTCCCCATAATATCCATGAGTGTCTCACCAGAGAATATTTGTTCGCAAACGCCTCCAAGCTCCTTACATGTCATTGTTTTACTCATACACACTTAGTATACCCTACCGTGCTTTTGGCCACACCTGCTCCGCTTTCGGGTATATATTAGTTAGCGGGTGGTCTTTACACTCGTGTTTTCGTGCAGGACAGTAATCTCGTCCATAGTGTACAAGCCGATGATTAAATCCCCACCATTCTTCCCTCGG
This sequence comes from Candidatus Kaiserbacteria bacterium, assembly GCA_019634005.1. Classification (GTDB taxonomy): domain Bacteria; phylum Patescibacteriota; class Minisyncoccia; order Phycocordibacterales; family UBA918; genus JAHQWD01. The sequence goes on along the minus strand of JAHQWD010000003.1, from coordinate 32,929 downwards.
CATAATTTCCATAAGATCTCGTTCTATACGCACTGGATCTGTATGGTCTGAGAGATCAAAGCGAATCGCAAACCGCCTGACATGAGTATCAACCGCAATACCCTCATGGATACCGTAGAGCGTGGAAAGTACGACATTTGCAGTCTTCCGAGCAACACCAGGAATCCGCACCATCTCCTCCATTGTCCGTGGCAATACCCCACCCAACTCTTCTTGTATCATCTTTGCGGCGGCAATGATGTTCTTTGCTTTGTTTCGAAAGAATCCTGTCTGGTAGATATCTTGCTCAAAGACAGACTGTGCAGCACTCGCGTAATCTTCTATGGTTTTATACTTCTTAAAGAGTGTTGCAGTCACTTTATTCACCCGCTCGTCAGTACACTGTGCGGAAAGCTGTACCGCAACGAGGCACTCAAAGTCTGTCGTATAGTGAAGCGCAATCTTTGCTTCAGGATAGAGCTTCCTGAGCACTGTATTCATCTTCTTTACCCGATCAGTCCTCTGTTTCTTCTTTGAGGGAGTCATAGGAGCACATTGTACCAAAAACACCCCGAAACGGGGTGTTTTTGGTGAAGGTGAGTCCTATGAACGAACACTGTGATATGTCCGTGTCGCAATATTTCCAAGGACAATCAAGGTGAACACGAGCACAAAGAGTGGTCCCAGTACTGGAATTAATGCGATGAGCTCAAACACAACAATACCGAGGATAACCGTTCGTGCAGATACTTCAAGACGTTTTGTGTAGAATCTCATGAGATATGATCCAAGGACAATCCCCGCAAGAATCCATGAAGCAATCAAAAACGCGGCATACACGATGAGAAGGAAGATACCAATGTACATACCAAGCACACTTGCCATGAGAATGAAGGCGACAACTGGTGTAAGCACAAGCACTCCAAGACCAATAAGTCCCTGCTTCCCGTATGCGTCACCAATAGTATTCACTGTGTCAGAGAGGAATCTGCGGAAGACAAGGAGTGCAACCAATGCAGCAAATACCATAATGAGAAGTGAAATCACGACCGCTTCGACGTGCCCTCCTTCGGGAGCAGAGAACTCCTCTCGAACCACGTCACCGACAACAACTGCATTCTGTGAACGCACGATCTCGTGTCGTGATGCGTAAGAAATGTCTCCCTGTATGTCGGCCTTATCTCCAAGCGTTACCTTCCGTGAAGCACGAAGGTCGAGATCCCCTCCTACAAATGCATTCACGCGAATATTTTCCGCCATACTGAATACCGATCCATCAGTGTTTCCTTCGAGGATAAGATCACCGCCGAAGAAGAGAATGTCTCCGTGAATCTCTGCAGTCGAGAGCACATGGAGGACTCCACCAAATACCACGACGTCTCCTTGAATAACAGAACCGAGCTTCACTTCACCTCCCGCAACACGGAGATCATCCGCTATCGGTGCGTGAATGTTTACGGTTCCACCAGCGATTGCGACATCGCTGTCGACAGGAGCATTAATGGTAACCGAGCCTCCAGCAACGAGTGCATCACCGAGAACATCTCCCGAGAGCGTTACCGTGCCTCCTGCACCATAGAAATCTCCATCAATCATCTGTCCTGCATCAACAGAAACAGTTTCTCCGCTCCGAAGAACAGGCCCCGCAGACGCGAAAAATGGTGTTGCGATCATCGCACAGACGGCAATAGATGCTATAAATTGCTTCATACTTAAATATGTACGTATCTTATTACTATACGCTCCAGTATACCGTATTACTCAAAAAGTGCCTTCCCATGAGCCCACAATTCACCACGCCCGTACTGTTTCAACCAGTACCACCACTCTCCTCCCCAGAGATACTGACGTTCATATCGTGTCGCTTTTGCGTACTCTATAATTTCATCAAATTTTCCAACGTGCATACGGCTATACTGCACAGGAACAGGGACATCCTGCACAGGTTCTAAGAGCCACGGCTCCAGTGAGAGCTCTATCAAAAAGGTCTCTTTCTTTCCAAAGAAGAGTTCGAGTACACCCTCTTTCAGCCGATACACCCATGGCGCAAGCACAGTGCGGAACTGTCCCAGTTCTGGATTCCAGAAATAGACATAGACACTTGTTCCAAAAGCATCTCCATTCCGATACGCTCCGATCCATGTACCAAGATTTCCACTGTCGGTGATCAAGATTGGGCGGGAGTTATCAAGACTCCGCACCAGTGCGATTTCTTCTTTGAGAAAAGCTTCGTCAAAGTCGCCACAATGTTCCTGTGCAAAGACTTCAAGATATGGTTCGTTCTCCACTTGCCAGTGCGTGATAACAGGACTCTCCTTGTAACGATCCACAACGGTCTCAATGTACCTCTTAATTTCTTCTTTCTGTGCCTCCCATGGAAGTGGTCGAGCCCAGTCTGGTACATGACACTCTGGCCAACGAGGAAGTCGTCTCCCAACTGCAAAGATCACATCTGCACCCACTTCCTCTGCACGTGCTATCTGATAATCAAGCTCTGAAAAATCATAGACATCCCGATCTGGCTCCACCATTGTCCAATGAGCCGCGAGCCGCAGATGCCGTGCGCCAAGATCGTCAAGGAACGCATCATAGACCTGTCGCGGTTCAAGACCCAGCTCTTCGGCATAGAGCGTGTTAAAAGAGATTCCATACGTAATCTCTTCTGGTTTCTCCTTTTGGATGAGAAATACACTAAGAAGAATCAGAACAAGAATAGCTATCAGTATGCGTTTCATCCATCGTCTCATACTCGTATTGTACCAGCTCTAGATAAAGAGAATAAGGTATCCGAAGGATATAATGGCAACAAAGAGTGCTTTCTGGATAATTTCCCGTCGTCTACAGCTGTCTTCCCGACACGCTGAAGGAAGTTTCTGTCCAACCACTATGGCAATGAGAAGGATAAAGACGAACTTTAGACCATCAAGCGCTTGGACGACTGCCACTTCACCAAGATCTGTCGCGCGGAGAATGAGAATCCCTGCTATCCCCGCAAGAATCTTATTAAAAATAATCAGAAAACCAGTCTGTGGACGTGACGTCTTCGTCTGATCAAAGATCATCCTGAAGTAACTTGGCACCAAGAGAAGCGTCAGGGCAAAAAGTACAAACCCGATACGTGACCAGAAGAATGCATTATCAAATGTTGTTTCAAGGAATAGTCCCTTCATGGTCACAAAGTGAAGTGCGAAGAATACTCCCGCATGAAGAGATGAGAACGCAACAGACTTTGTCAGTCGTTTCCGTACGACGAGGAACATACCGATGATCAAAAGGATAATACCGAAAACAAAGTTTGGTGAGAGACTTTGTCCGAGGAATTGATACCCGAGTCCAAAGGATGCAATTGCAGACACTGCTCCTGCAACAGGCATAACGTCAGATGCCTCCCCCGCTTTTAGTGCAGAATACAAAGAGACGAGTGCAAAAAAGAATGTATAGGCTGCAAGGAAGGAGAACGCAACCACGGTCAACGATGGGTTCTCGACGGCGGCAAACGATGGGATGTAGAGCCCTTCAAGAGATGCGAGCGGGAGTGCACCAAATGCATACACCAAGATCCACGCTCCAGAGACCAAACATGAATAAAACGCATATACGAATGGCTTGGGAAGCGCACTCTTCTCCGTAACAATATATTTATCAAGAATCGCAACGACCGCGTTTAGAAACTGTGCAACCGTTGCAAGTAAAATCCATACCATATAGCACTATTCTACCGCATTCTCCACACAGATCTTCTGGTAGACCTGTGCAGAAGGACGCGGTGTCCGTTTAAGTGTCTGGTAATCAATTTCGACAAGGCCGAAGCGCTTTTCATATCCAAGCGCCCACTCATAGTTATCGAGAAGTGACCAATACATATGTCCTCGCACATCGACACCTTCTTGTATTGCCCTCCACACAGAACTGACCTGGACTCTAATGTATTCCGCACGGTGCACATCGTTTGCATCGGCGAGCCCCGCTTCAGCAATGAAGATCGGCTTCTTGTATTGACGTAAGAGCATGAGCGCTCCGTAAATGTCTTCGGGGACAATCTTCCAGCCCATGTCTGTGTATGTATGTGTACGAGTATCACCAAACTGTGTGCTTCGATAGAAGTTGAGACCTATCTCATCACAAGAGTCTGCCACCTTGTTCATGAACCGAGTCGTCTGTTGGTAATTCATAAACCGAGCCAATAGTTTATTCAGTGGGTTCTTATTCGCATAAAAATAATGTACATGCTTCACCACGCTCACCTCCGCTTTAGGTGAGACCTTCTTTATTTCGAAGTATGCTTGTCGGTGGGCTCTTATAAGATTGTCTGAAACCTTAAAGTAGCGAAATATGTTCAAGAAGCTACTCTGTGTCCGTCGTGACGTACCGTCCTCCTTCCCAATTTTCTTACCAAGGATCCGCCACTGCTTGAATGGTGGCCATGCGCCATACAGCCATCCATGTGTCGCATAGACGTTTGGCTCATTCATAGTTGAGACATGTGTAAAGAGGTCTCCCAATTCTTTCATGACGAAAGAACAGTATCGAGCAAAAATTTCTGGCGCATCCTTTCTTTCAAAACCTCCCTTCTCTGAAAACCACAGCGGGAGTGTGAAATGCCACAGTGTCACATACGGTTCCAGACCACGTTTACGGAGCGCTTTAAGTACTTCCCGATAGTGTTCTATCTCTTTATGATCAAACGTTCCTTCTTCAGGCTCAATGCGTGCCCATTCGATAGAGAAACGATGCGCATTATGTCCGAGCTCTTTTGCAAGATCGAAATCTTCTTCAAAATAATTATAATGATCAGAGCTTTTTCCCGCCCTTGGCACTCTCCCCTCCTCTGCCGCAAGTGCCCAGTCTGTGTTGTAGATATTCCCTTCCACCTGATACGCTGAGGTGCCAGCTCCCCAGTAGAAACCATCCGGGAATTGTCTTTTGGGAACTGCCATACCTGTTACCCTCCTGTTTCAGTTACCTTGAATCGCTCAATGAGCCGAGCTCCAGCATGTTGTTGTCGCTCTTTGTTTGTGTCACTAGAGACCGTGACTGAGGTTTCAATATCTGTCACCGTAAGTGCTGGTGTTGCAACCAATTGATTTTGTGGCTCTTCCTCGGTACGCATAAGGAGGAAGGCGACAAGAAGCACCACAAGCACGAGAATGAGTACAGTGGCAACGGTTGCGTGTTTTTTACGTAGAATCATCACCCTCAGTATATACAAGATTCAGTATTATTTAATCTTGATATCCACGAGTTGTTCAATACGACGAATGTCAGCAAGGAGCTTCGCGCGATCTTTGTTGTAGAGCACCATCTTAAAGACTGCCTTTCCACCATTCTTTGCAAAGCGACATCGGTCTCCAAGTTTTTTGATCTCTGATATTTCGACAAAGGACTTGAGCTCTTGAATCTTCTTAATCCCCTGTAACTTTGTGAGCACTCCTTCTTTTTTTGGATACCATTTCATTGCAGCAGCGTATCCCTTACACTTTTTCGGAATAACTGGTTTCTTTGGAAGGCGGATGAGTACATCGTTCAGTGAATGGTCTATGTCACACGATAGTTGATGGAGTTTTGGACGGAAGCCACCAACACGGGCACCAATCTCCACAATCTTCCAGTCGTCTTCGAGCTTCATCAGCTCAATATGTGCAGTTGTGTTGCGTAACCCAAGCGCATGTACACCTTTCTCCGCAACCTCTCGTGCCTTCTCAACAGTATTCTTCTTAAGCACTGTTGGTGTCATCTGCAGATATCCATAGAAATCATCGTGACCAATCTCCTTCCCCGTCTTCGTTCGCACAAGCGGACAGAAGTATACTGTACCGCGACTATTCACGTACGCATCAACAGAGTACATAGTTCCTTCCATGTATTCTTCTGCCATCAGTGTCGGGAGCTCTGTACGACCATTCTCTCCATAGATCTTCTTAATCTTACGAAACGAAGAGCGGAGTGCTTTATCAAGCTCTTCTTCGTGGTAGCAGATAGAAACAAGGAGGCTCTGTGCAAGATTTGCAGGCTTTACCACCATTGGGAAACCAATTTTTTCAATAATACGCTTCCGCTCCTTCTTTGAGTTCTCCTTCACCGCCGTATACTTTGGGGTAATCGACTTGTCATAGAGCGCAAATCTTTTTCGCATCTTCAGCTTATCACTCGCCCACTCAATAGACTCTGTTGATGGCGTCCTGAGGTATGGCACATGAGGAAGTACTGCAGCGAACTTTGCCATATGTGATTCCGTGCGACACGTAATGGCACGAAGCTCGTCTTGGTATGGGAGTAATGCAGATGCAATCTTGTGTGGTTTTGAGAAATCTACTTCAATGAGAATATCGAAGTCTTTGTTCTTTTTTATCTTATCCTTCCCCTTTGTCCGAGAATCAATGATGAGCATGATACGAAGCTTCTGCTTCTCACGCTTACTGTATGCACGAATGCTTTCTGCAGCTCCAGGAGGGAGACTGACCACATACGCAATAATATTCTTTTTCGGATTTCCTTGTGCCATGTAGATTCTATTTCTATTTCACGCGCATCATCATACTACAGAATCGTTCCACACAAGTATTGCACAATGTTTACCCCCTAAACGCAAGTTATGCCCGTTTTTTCTGAAATGTGGCTATGATATTGACCTTTTGCGTCCTTGAGCACTTTCGTATTTCATACTCACGACGGAGCGCTTCCCCTTTATCCGTGCATGATTCGCTATACATCAGACGAACCGGTCTCCGCGTTCGAGTGTATTTTGCTCCCTGAGGAGAGGTGTTATGTGCTTCTACTCGCTTATCGAGATCATTCGTTATTCCTGTGTAGTATGTACCGTCGCTGCACTTAAGTATGTAGACGTAGTATTTATGCTTCTGCACGTTTTTTCATTATCGGCTTCATAATTTCAATGAAGATGTAGACGAGTACAAGGAATGCGATATACAGTCCGATTGCTGTTGGCACCCCAAGTGTGTGAATTGGGAGCACACTGACGAAAAACATTGAGTACCATGATCCCGCCGCGATGACTGGCCCGTACTTGAGATTCATGATGTGTGCGGTCATAAGCACCGCATTCACGGTGATGATAATGAGCAGTACCCAGAGAAATACATAGCGAAGCGGCTCTATACCAGTGTCCACAAAATACATACCAATAAGCGAAAGCCCGATAAGCACCATTCCCACACGAAGTACCGCGTAAACTGTGTGCATCACCTTACGAACAACTGGACTCTTCTCTCCACCTACCATTAATATAAGAAAGAAAAGGACGGCAAATGTTGATGCCCCAACGGCAATCGTGCGTCCATATTCAAAGACTGCTGTGATAAATGTTTCCATATGCGCACATTGTAGCATGCAGCTAGATACGAATGTCCTCAAACCCAAAGATTCGCCCTTTCTCGTCTACCTCAATACCCTCTTTCGCATAGAGATCCATCCGTTCTTTGCGATATTTCTCATTGAGCCACACCTTTCCACCAGCGTAGACAATACGGTGATATGGGATGCCTTTCACTCCGTTTTTCTCTGCCTTTGCAAGAATAGTCGTGATGCTCTGTGACGCCATAGGACCCGCACCTGCAGCGCGTGCGAGATCTCCGTATGTGGTCACCCTCCCTTTTGGAATGGAGAGTGCAAAATCGACGACACGTTCGCTGAATGTTTTCATAGAGATGTAATATCGTCTACTATCTCTGGGAAAGAATCCCCAAGGAAATGTCCTCTATCCTCAAAGATACGCACTTCTGCAGATGGTACTGCTCTCTCAAATTTGTAGACTTCTTCCACAGAGACGAGCGGATCATCTTTACTTTGATACAGGAAAATATGAGGAACTTGCTGTTCAAAAGTTGCAAGGGATTCGGGCACGTCAAATTCAGGTGACCACGGCGGATTCATAGCATATGGAGCAGCAACTATGAAAACGGCATTGATTTTTTTGGACGCTGTATTTTCTGAAAGATATTTTGCAATAAACATTCCGCCGAGCGAATGTCCAATAATCATCACTCCTTCATCAACAATCTTCATCAGTTTTTCAAACACCAACTTCCACTCCTCATAGCGCGCATTTTCACGAAGTGGAAAATACGGTGTTAGAACATCATATTCCTTACCTAATACATCCTGCAGTGACTTTTTCCAACTAGAACCATCTCGAAACCACTCCAACTTGAGTTGTCGGTTTTGTAATGCTTTGTGATATTCCTCTTCTGAGATATAACTATCCCCTCCATGGATAATAAGAATCTGCTGTTTCATATTCGCCAGTATACCAAATGATGCTAGAATGAGAGCACTATGAAAAAAGAGGCACAGAAAGCAGAGGAGAAGATCTCGGAAGTAGCACAGACATTGCAGGTAGAGATCCCAAAAGCACAGATTCCGAGTATCATGAAATTCATTGCGCTCTTTACCCTTATTGGAGGCCTCAGTATCATCGGAAGTCTCTTTGTGAATATCGTACAGCCAGAGCGTATCTCTGGCTTCTCATACCTACTTCAGATTGCGGTGGGTGTTATCGCGATCACTGCAGCTTACAGTATCCTTAAGAAAAACCATCTCGCATTCTGGCTTTTTGCACTTATAACTGCCCTTGCCCTCATACTTAATCCAGTCACTGCAATTGTTCCTGGTATCGTGGCGATTTATATATATTCCCGTCGACAGTTTTTCAAAAAGACAAAACTTGATCACTTCATTGACGATATCTTTGAGAAAAACTTTGGAGAACGGCCGAACTAGGCTCTCTTCCGCTCACTCTCTTTTAGGTGGCGCTTCCGTAGACGTACAGAGTTTGGGGTCACCTCAAGGAGCTCATCATCTGCCATAATCTCAAGACCGATCTCGATAGAGAGTGGTTGTGGTGGTACGAGGTCAATTGCATCATCAGACCCTGAAGCCCGAACGTTGGTAAGGTTTTTCCCTTTTGTTGGATTCACTACCATCTCCTCTCCCTTTGAGGTGTTTCCAATCACCATCCCTTCATATACCTCGGTACCAGGACCAATGTAGAGTGTCCCTCTATCTTGAAGGTTAAAGAGTGCAAAGCCGAGTGCCTTTCCAGGTGCCATAGATACCATAGAACCGACCGCGCGCTTCTTGATCTCTCCTGCGTATGGACGGAAACCAATAACCCGTGAACAGAGAATCCCCTCTCCCTTAGTATCGATAATAAACTGTCCACGATAGCCGAGGAGCCCTCGTGTCGGCCCTTCAAACGTGAGCCGTACTTGGTTCCCTTCTGGCACCATGTTCTGCATGATAAATCCACGATTAGAGAGTCGCTCAATAATCGCTCCCTGGAATTGTTCTGGTGTATCGATAATAACCTCCTCAAATGGTTCGGTCTTTCCACTCTCGTCTTCGCGAATGATGACGCGCGGCTGTGATACGGCAAGCTCATATCCTTCACGGCGCATGTTCTCTAGAAGGATAGAGATGTGCATTTCTCCCCGACCAAACACTTCAAAAGAGTCTCCTTGAGCGAAGTCAACTTGGAGTCCTACATTCACTTCAAGTTCTTTCTCAAGGCGCTCTTTAATCTGGCGACTGGTGACATACTTTCCTTCACGCCCTGCAAATGGTGACGCATTCGGCATAAAAGTAAGTCCGATGGTTGGCTCGTCCACAGAGATGGACGGGAGTGTCTCTCCTTCCTCAGCATCAGTGAGTGTCTCCCCAATATTGATATCCTCAAGCCCCGCAATGAGAACAATGTCTCCTGCATAGGCTTCTTTTACTGGAACCTGCTCAAGTCCTTGGAAGGTGGAGAGTTTCGTCACTTTCCCTTTTCGTGCTGCTCCATCTCCATCTTTAATAAAGATTGGCGCATTATCAACAATCTTCCCTTCGTAGATGCGTGCGATAGCGAGACGTCCGAGGAAGTTGTCGTATCCAAGGTTGAATATCTGTGCCTTGAGGGTATCTCCCTCTGCATATTCTTTTGCAGCAGGCACCTCTTCAAGAATGGTGTCTAAAAGTGGTGTAAGGTCTTTAAGCTCATCATCCATATTCTTTTTTGCAACGCCATCACGTCCGATAGCATAGACAACGGTAAAGTCTGCCTGTTCGTCTGACGCACCAAGCTCCAAGAAAAGTTCTAATACCTGCTCTTCCGCTTTATCGGTATCTGCAGCGGGCTTGTCGATCTTATTCAGCACAACGATTGGCTTCAGTCCAAGCTCTAGAGACTTCTTCAATACAAATCGTGTCTGTGGCATGGGACCCTCCTGTGCGTCTACGACAAGGAGTACAGCATCAATGGAACGAAGCACACGCTCCACCTCACTTCCAAAGTCCGCGTGTCCTGGAGTGTCTACGATGTTAATCTTTGTATCTTTGTACGTTACTGATGCATTTTTTGCGTAGATGGTAATACCACGCTCTTGTTCGAGCGAGTTAGAGTCCATAGATGATCCTTCAGCAACCGCACCCGTCTGACGCATAATAGCGTCGGTCAGTGTGGTCTTCCCGTGGTCTACGTGCGCAATGATTGCAATATTTCGTGTTTCCATATGTAAAGTGCGCTTAGAGTACGCGGGAAATGTCGTATGGTCAAGTGTGTCCTACTGGGTGTACCTATATGTTATTTAGAACAAAATAGTAATCACCATATTCTGTGTCTTCGAGAGGTAATGTTTTTGATCTCTCTATTCCCCTACACTAATCCCCCTCCGTCTTAAATCTTCCTCGTTCTCAAATTCGAGATAATTCTGGGTCAATTCTTCACCTTTTCTCACATCACGAGTCGTTACTAGATATGCCTCGTCATGATCCTCACTTTGCGTAAGGACACCTTCTTCAGAATGGTTAATGAACTTCGACACATCAAAGTCGACATGCCAACGCTGACTCGGCTCGTCAAAATATCCCCACCACATAACTTCCGCTCTCTCCTGGTCAGTTAACTGATCAAATTGTTCTTGAGTAAGATCAACATCGAGGAGGGGACTTGCGGTATAGACTAACTGTCCCTTTTCTAGATCTTCGTCTGTAAATAGACCAACACCATGTCTGTTTGATTTATCTAATTTATATTTGATATGAATCATAGGGTTTATGCTTATTCTCCATACAGAGAAAACAACGCTCGGATAGCCGCACGATTTTGTTCCCATTCGATAGTCTCATGTGTTCTAAGCTCTACCGTGATCGCAGGAATACCCAGAGATGCAAGCCATCCTTCAGCATCTCCAGTTACGGGATATGCATCAAAAGAAGGAACTGCCCTGTACTTCGCAGCTGTTGCATAGGTATTCATAAGCGTGAGTGTTTCTGGAAGTACCCCCTCCAGACATTCTGACGCATACACGGCATTTGCCTTACTGTGCCAAAAGACAACAGCTGTAGGAGACTGTTCGAGAACGAAGTCTCGAAGGGCTTGTGCTTCAGGCTCGGAGAATGCTTTGGTACCAGCACTCACTGGCTGGGAGCGCCACGTACTCTCTGGCTGCCATTTACAATCAAAGTTACGGTTAAGATCTACTGCGTTTGCATTAAAGCGACCGACCGTTGTGTCCCCCGTAACGTCTGATGCTACAAACTGTCCTTCTTTTTTTGTCACCGCATACAGTCCGTCAGGGTTCAGTGCGGGAATAACTGTGACCGTAAGTGTCTCGGGAAGTACTTCGGGATATGCTTCAAGGTAGTCTATAAGCTCATATGCGAGGAGTACGCTGTTCCATTCATACCCTCCGTGAATACCGCCAACAAAGAGAAGGTGGGTACTCCCTTCTCCATATGTGTAGGCTTCTATAGAGCGCCCCTCAACAGACGTTCCAATTACTGACTGCGGTGAGACGGTTTCAAGAACAACCTCTTCCTCAGCGACAGGTGCGGGCATCTCTTCTGATGTAGACATTCGCCAGAGCACTATTCCAAGCGCAAGAAGTATAAGAACACCCCCTATGTATTTAAGAGCAGATGACATTATTTATACGTAGCGAATAGTGCATCGATACCGCGTTTATTCCGAGACCACTCGGTGTCGGTATGTGTGGTAAGAAGGACGCTTACTGCAGGAATACCTTCTTTCGCAAGCCAGTTCACCATATCACCAGTAATGGTGTAGAAATCGAAACTCTCATAAGCAGTATATCCTGAGGCCTCCGCATACAGTTCGGTAAGTGCCAGCGTCTCTTCGGAGACACCATTGTGACAACTTGAAGCAAAGACTCCTCCTCCCGCGCTGTACCAGACAACAACTGCATCTGGTGCATCATCTCCAATATACGCGCGGAGTGCCTCCGCTTCAGGCTCGGAGAACGGTGCCGATCCGCCGCTTACGTCGGTATTCTGCCACTTGCCAGTCTCCTGCCAATCGCAATCAAAGTTACGGTTAAGATCCACGTCATTCGCATTGAAGCGTGCCGCAGTCGTATTTCCCTCTGGTACATCATTCGCACTGAAACGATCTGCGCTTCCAAGAAGAGTTGCAAGACCGTCGGGATTCAGTGTTGGAATAACCGTCACACGGACAGTCTCAGGAATCACTTCTGATTCTTTCTCAAGATAGTCCATGAGCTCATAGGCAACGAGTGATGTGTTCCAAGAGTACCCTCCGTGGATACCGCCAACAAAGAGGAGTTCTGTGTTTCCTTCTCCATAGTGATATGCAGTAATGTCCCGTCCCTCAACAGACGTTCCAATGACTGTCTCTGTCTCTTTTTCAACCTCTACTACTCGATCCATAGTATCTGTATCCTCCTCCATGGTACTTTGTTCTTCTGTGACCGAAGGTGTATATTCCTCCGTGTCTGGAGTGTAGAAAAAGACATACGCTCCAAGGCCAATAAGTGCAACAACGATAAGTGTGATAAGTGTTTTCATATACATGTATTTTATCATAGTGCACTTTCGAACAAAAAAACCTTTATCTGAGCCATTTTAGTCGTCTCTTTAGGCTGGCTGTGTGGGATGAAATTAGAAATTTGGTGTAGAATACTTGACAGAATATTTATATTTGGTATAATACAAAAGAAGTGCAGTCATTGAGACCGCACAAACTATGGAGAGTTCCTGATGAAAAAAATTCTGATGATTGCTACCGCAGCAACCGCTCTGAGCTTCGGCGCCCTTGCGAGCCCCGCCCTTCCGAGTGCAACGAACCTATACTTCAACTATTCCGATGGCGACCGCCATCTGGCAGCCGAAGCGTTCCAGCACGACCAAGAGGCCGCAGTCCTCTACGCCGACCTCATGAACACCACCGTCCGTGGTGCCAAGAAAATCACGGCTATTGAGAAATGTCTCCGCCACGAAGCTCGTTCGGCAAACCCCTGCTCGGTGATCTGGAAGCGCTAACCCGCTCCAGCCAGAAGACCAATGGCCTATCCTTACATTAGTTTGGATGGGCCATTTTTTATTAAGGAGGTGACACGGGATTCGAACTAATCCATCTTTATATATAGGGTTAAAATCGCTAGCTGCCGGACAGGGACTCGAACCCCGATTAACGGTACCAGAAACCGCGGTCCTACCATTAGACGATCCGGCAAGGACTAAAGTACAAACTTTAGTACCCTATAAAATGCACTATTTTCCAGTATTTTTCAACCTTGATACAGACTTCTCTGGCACAAAGGTAAGTGCCTTCCCTCGTTTTGTACCTCGTCCCGTACGTCCAATACGATGCACGTAGTCTTCAAAGGTTCCAGGGAGATCGTAATTGATCACATGCGATACATTGTCCACGTGAATACCACGCGCGGCAACATCTGTTGCAACCAGTATCCGCGCATTCCCACTCTTGAACTTCGCAAGCGAACGCTGTCGCTGTCCGTGGCTCTTATTCCCGTGGATACTCTCTGCAACAATACCCGCACGAGAAAGTTCTTTCGCAAGCTTCTCGACACTGTGCTTCATAGCACCGAAGATGATGACACGACGAAGCGACTCATCTTCGAGAAGATTGAGAAGTGTCTCAAACTTATTATGATGTCCAAACGGCACCACGTCCTGTTCAATACTGTTGGTCACTTCCTTTTTCTTCACCGAGATAGTTACAGGATTACGGAGGAAATCATCAACAAGTGCTTCTGCTTCTTTGGTCATGGTGGCAGAGAAAAAGAGTGTCTCCCTATCCTTCGGTGTCCCAGAGAGAATGGCACGCATATCGTGAATGAATCCCATATCAAGCATACGATCTGCCTCATCCAAGATAACCGTAGTGATCTTATCAGTACGTAAGTTTCCACGGTTGATGAGATCCAATACACGCCCTGGTGTTCCAATCACAAAGTGATTCTTTCGCTTGAGACCCCGTATCTGTGGCTGGATGTTGGTACCACCAACACACACCGTAGCGTATAGATGAAGTGACCCTGAGAGCACACGGAGTTCCTGCTCTATCTGAAGCGCAAGCTCCCGTGTTGGAGCGAGAATCAAAGTCTGCCGACGTGGTTCTTTCAGCGTCTTATGGATGAGCGGCAGCAGGAAAGCAGCGGTCTTTCCTGTCCCTGTCTCTGCGAGACCAATAACGTCCCGCCCCTCCATAATCTCTGGAATCGCCTGATCCTGGATCGGAGATGGAACAGTAATGCCACGATCCGCAACCGCCTTTTCGATACGTGCATCAAGTCCAAAGGTGGTAAAGGTATTTTTTGGTGTATATACCTCCTCCTTCTGTTCTACAGGGTTTTTATTAATAAACTGGGATGGATCAAAGGTAGGTAGTTTTCTCCCGCCTCCTTGCCTTCTGCGACCGTGAGACGGTCGTCCTGAGTATGGTCGTCGACGCGGACGACCACCCGTCCGACCTTGTCGGTGTGTTCTTGTGTTCATTCAATTATTTCTTAGGGCTGTGCAGGTGATAAATATACTGCCCTGGAGCCCTACACGAGATTCCAAAACGTAGGGAGACAGTAACATGAAGATACTACTCGGTCAATGTTTGCGGGAAAAATCTGATACCGTAGAATATCCCTACCATGTTACTCACCAACCGCATCACGACTTGGTCATCTTTCGCTTCACTTCGATAGTCCTCTTTACTATCTAATTTCCTATACCTATGCATATTGAAGCAATTAAGACCCATCTCCTTACCCCACCACAAGACGACCTCTTTAAAGCCATACAAGAGTCTAACCTCTCACTCTCCGAGGAGGATGTACTCGTTGTCTCTTCAAAGGTTGTCGCCATCCATGAAGGACGCTGTGTGCTTGCAAAAGATGTCGACAAAGAATCCCTTGTAGAGAAAGAATCTGACGTCTATATAAAAGATGCAGACAGCAGATGGCGTATCTGTATCAAACACGGAACATTCCTCTCTGGCGCAGGCATTGATGAGAGTAACGCTGATGAGCATCTTATTCTTCTCCCTGAAGATCCTCACAAGAGTGCACGAGAGATACACGAGTTCCTTACAAAAACATACAATGTTAAGAAACTTGGTGTCATTGTCGCTGACTCTCACTCCGCACCACTTCGCTATGGCACAGTCGGCGTTGCACTCGGCTGGTATGGATGTGAGCCAGTCTCGTACTACACAGGAAAACCAGATCTCTTTAACAGACCCGCACAGTTCACGAGAATCAATGTCGTTGACTCCCTTGCTGTTGCTGGTGTGTTCGCGATGGGAGAACTTGCAGAACAGACTCCGCTCTGCCATATACAGGATATTCCACACATTGTATTCACTAATCGAGATACTTCCCAGGAACTCTTTATTCCACCACGAGAAGATATCTATTGGCCGCTCCTCAAAAACCTCTATACCTAGACATGCTAGTATAGAGCGTATGGAATCTCAGTCTCAGTATTTTCCCGATGCCTTCTATCGCGTCACAATCAAAGGTCTCTGTGTCCGAGATGGAAAGGTGCTCCTCATTCGAGAATCTGAAGAGTATGGTGGCAAAGATCATTGGGAATTACCTGGTGGTGGTTTGGATTTTGGAGAAGATATCTACACTGGATTTAACCGAGAGACTGAAGAAGAAATGGGGCTCAAGATATCAAAAATATCTCGACGTCCCATGTACCTCTGGACGCATCGCTTTGAAAATAGGAGAAATATAGATTGGTTCTATTCTCTCATTGTTGCGTACCGTATTGAGTTTGAACATCTCAACTTCACACCAACGCCAGAGTGTGAGGAAATTAGATTTTTCTCGAAGGAAGAAATACTGGAGCTCGCTCCAAGGGGTCAGCTTACTGATTTCCCCAACATCTTTAACCCAGAGGACTTCATTGATGATTTTTAAAAACAAAAAAGACCGAAGGGTAAAAATCCCATCGGTCTTTTGAAGTAACGCTTCATGTCAGACTACTCTTCCATGCCAAGCTCCTGATAGAGTCTGTCCAGGTGCTCTCTTGTCTCCTTGAGATCGTCGCGTACCCGCTCACCGCGCGGTGTTGTGGCAACAAGAACAGGGAGGTTTCGCTCTCGCATCTCGGCAATCTGCGCAAGCATGCTTCCCGAGACCCGCTTTAGTTCGCCCGCACGCGCTGCGCACGATTCGAAAAGCTTCCTTGGTTCGAGTTGCCGAGTCCGCACAGGAGTACCATGCTCTCTGCCGACCCTAACAACTTCACCACGGATTGTCCTGAACGAAACCTCGCCAGACAGGACTCTCTCGGCCATGCTGAGATGAAGACCCTTATCCGGCAGTTTTGCGATTTCGACCGCAGCACTGACGCCTAGCCGTTTCTCTTTCGGTCGATTCGGATCGAGCATATCTCTCACCTTCGGATGCAATTTCTGAAGGCTATAAAATTGATACGCTCGTACTTCCGAATACCCGATCAACTGGGCAATCTCCTTCATGGGAAGCTTCACTGGGCCGGTGCGCATCTTGTGAATTGCATCGGCTATCTCCAGCGGAGTATGCTCTGCACGATTGAAGTTCGAGACTGTTGCCATAATAAAGGCAACCAAATGTGCGTCCTCGACATCCAATACTTGTGCCCTAAAATAAGGCACACCTTTGCGAATGATTGCTCGGAGACGCCGTTCGCCGTCAATAAGCTCATACGCAACGCCGTCTTGACCGTCAGCTACTTCTCGGACGAGGCCGGGCTGCAACTGTCCAGCTTTCTGGATAGAGTTCCCGAGGTCTTCGAGACCAGCCTCGTTGAAATAAGTACGTGGCTGCCCTGGCATTGGACGAATTGCTTGCGGATCGAGATCTTCAATCTCAGCCGTCTCGAGCATTTTCTTAATCTTCGCCAACACCTCTTCCCAGTCTTTTGAGACTTCCTCAAAATCGACGACTGATGAACCCTCTGCGGGTTGCTGAGCCCGTCTCTGTCGATCAGCATCAAATGTTGATGGGAGTCCACCGTCTGGATCAGCAGCAACGACATTTCTGTCCTTCCAAGGACATAGGCACGGAGCACAGACCCCAGCGCGTGCGGGGACTGCGGATACTCGTTCGCAAAAATCCTTGTCTACGCTTCCTTTGGGACTATGCGCGCAAGGCGACCATGATCTTGGTACTGTCTTTTGTTTTACCTTTCCCACTTCTTCACCTCCTTGTCTGTGATGAAAGAATTGGATATGCATTATCCAAAATGAAGCCTATAGTATTTCAAATATAAAGGCAAGGAAGCACCTACTTCCCCTCGTACGAAGCCTTCACAAAAGCGGTAAACAAAGGATGTGGTGAGAGTGGTCGTGCATGAAACTCTGGATGGAACTGTGCACCTACAAAGAATGGGTGGATATCTTTGGGTAACTCTACAATTTCCATAAGTCGTTCGTCTGGAGATGTTCCAGAGAATACTAATCCGCCCGCAGATAACTTCTCCACGTACTCTGGATTCACCTCATATCGGTGTCGATGCCGCTCACTGATCTCATCAGCGCCATATGCCTTACGTGCGATACTTCCTCGCTTCAAGACTGCAGGATACTCCCCAAGACGCATGGTGCCTCCCATGTCACTTTTAGCAACCTTCTCTTTCTGTTCTGGCATGATATCAATGACGAGATGTTGCGCAGACGGATCAATCTCCGTAGTACTTACATTCTTCATACGGAGCTTATTTTTCGCGTACTCCAAGACCGCAAGTTGCATACCGTAGCAGATACCAAAGTACGGAATCTTATTCTCTCTCGCGTATTTAACTACGTTCAACTTTCCAAGAATGCCCGTCGTGCCAAATCCGCCAGGGATAAGGATGCCGTCATACTGCTTTAACTCCTTGAGCTTCTTTTTATCTTCAAACGGAAGTGAGGAGATGTAGTGGATATCTGGCTTCAATCCAAGTTTGTACGCAGAATATTTAATTGCCTCAAGGACAGAAAGATACACGTCAGAGAGAATAAAGTCCCCTGAATTAAAGTACTTCCCGACAACCGCAATCTTCACGGTGTCATGTCCATTCTTGGACTTTGCGACAAAACGACGCCATGCGCTGAGATCTGATTTCTGTATCTTCTTGATATTGAGCACGTTACAAATACGCTCCGAGAGTTTATCCTTCTCAAAATTGAGGGGTACATCGTACACACTCGCGACATCGGGGGCAGAGATGACATTCTGTGGCTCCACATTACAAAACTGTGCAATCTTCTCTTTTCGTTTCTTATCAAGCGCGACAGGACCACGTGCAAGGATGAAGTCTGCAAACACACCCGCACTGTTTAGTGTCCGTGCAGCAGTCTGTGTCGGCTTTGTCTTCATCTCTCCAATACTTCCTGGTACAGGAAGATATGAAACCATAACGACCGCAACATCATCAGGTGTTTTGGTCTTCATCATACGTACTGCCTCAAGGAAGAGGATGTTCTGATACTCTCCTACCGTTCCTCCAATCTCTATGATGGTGACGTCTGCATTCGCAACCTGTGCGGCTTTTTTAATCCGCTTTATGACCTGAAGTGGAATATGCGGTACTACCTCCACATTCTTTCCATCGTATTCCAAATTACGTTCTTTTCGGATGACCTCTTGGTACACACTCCCTGTTGTCATGTAATTGATATCAGGAATATCGGTACCGAGAAATCGTTCGTAATTTCCCATGTCTTGATCCGTCTCCAACCCTCCCCCAAGTACAAATACCTCCCCGTGTTCTGTCGGATTCATGGTGCCCGCATCAACGTTGATATACGGGTCTATTTTAATAGCGGTTACGGTCAGCCCACGTGCTTGGAGAATCTTCGCTATAGACGAGGACGCGACTCCTTTTCCAACGCCACTCATAACACCGCCAACAACGAAGAGAAACTTGTGCTGTTTGTTGGTCGACCGTTTTTGAGCTTTTCTTCCTGTCTGTCGTTTCTCCGTGTTCCGTGCCATAGCGTTTTTTGTATTTTAGACTTTTAGATATCGGGCAATTGCGAGCATACTCGAGAGTGCTCCCAAAACCACACCTGACCCCACAATAATGAGGAAGATGGTGCCAAACTCTGTAACATAGTAATGAAAGACCGAGATACCGAAGAATGTCTCTGTCGCTGGTCCAAGCCACAACACAATCGGGTAAAGGATGAGAAGCGTGAGCACTCCCGCAATCAGTCCATACATAACTCCCTGGAACACAAACGGTCCCCGAATAAACATATTTCCTGCTCCCACAAGTCGCATAACAGATATCTCTTCACGGGTGGTAAAGATGGCAAGCCGAATAGTATTCAGTGTAATGAGTACCGTTACAATGACTAGGATAATACTGGCTACATACCCCGTCTGTTCTACTGCACCAATAATAGAAGTTAGTTTATCAATCGCCACCTTATTCTGTGAAAAGTTAATACGATCGATTACTGGCGCATCAGGACTCTCTTTCGCCTGCTGTGTCTCAAGGAATTCTGCAATACTTTCATATCGTGATGGATCAGTTGCACGGATAGAGAGTGATGCTCCCAGAGGATTCTCCCCGAGCTCATCGAGTGCTTGGAGCGTTAATTCATCGTTCTCGTGACGAAGACGGAACTGTTCCAACGCTTCTGCACGTGACGTGTAATTCACTTCGGCAACATCAGAAAGTGCCTCAAGTGACGTCTTCAGTCGTGCGACATCCTCCTCAAGCGCTGAGGTAACCAGATACACGTTCACATCTACCTTCTCTCGAAGACTGGTAAGTGACGCATCAAGGAGTTGGCTCATAAAAATAGCGCTTCCAATAACAAAAAGTGTGATAGTCATCACAAAGATGGACGCAAAAGAGACATAGGCATTTCGCCAAAACCCAATAAATCCAGACCGAACAATTCGTTTAAAATCTACCCACATATATTACAAAACGTATTTACCCTCTTTATCGTCTCTGATAATCCGTCCATCATCCATCGTGATGACCCGCTTCTCAAGCGCGTCGATCACCCCCTTATTATGCGTGGTCATAATAACCGTTGTACCAAGATCGTTGATCTTCTTTAAGATCTGTACCACCTCATAGGTCGCAATTGGATCGAGGTTTCCCGTTGGCTCATCTGCAATGATGATGTCTGGTTGATTCACAATTGCGCGTGCAATTGCCACCCGCTGTTTTTCTCCTCCAGAGAGCTCCCCAGGAAAATTCCACATTTTATCCGCAAGATCTACAAGCTCCAGTGCCTGTGGTACATTCTCCGCGATCTCTTCATCCGTCCGTCCATTTGCCTCCATAGCAAAGGCAACGTTCTCATATGCGGTCTTGTGTGGAAGCAGTTTGAAGTCTTGAAAGACTGTTCCTATCTTTCGACGAAAGTCTGGGAGCCTGCTCTTTGGAATAGAATGGACATCAAGAGACTCAAAGAAGACGACCCCTCCAGTCGGCTGATCCTCTGCAATGAGCATCTTTAGAAGCGTCGTCTTCCCCGCACCAGAGTGTCCCACAATTGAGACAAACTCCTTCGGTGCAACCTGGAAAGTCACTTCCTCAAGCGCGATTGATTCGCCGCCACTATAAATCTTTGAGACGTTGTCGAAATAGATCATATTCCTTAATGAACCTATTCTACTGTAAATCTCTGACAGAGACCAGTACTGTAGTGTATACACCCTTAACTCCTCATTTCAATAGCCTTTTTGAGCACCTTATCAAAGGTCACAACCTCATACTCTTTGGAAAGTATATACAGTGCAGCGTCAACAAAGGATAGTTTCTTAGGGGCATGTGGGTACCGAACAGCAGTCCTCCACAAGAGACGCCCCGTAGGTAAGAACATCGATGCGCCCATACACAATTCATAAAACTGTTTCACCTCGTCCTCTTTTTTTCTCAAACGAAGTATTGTCACAACCTCCCCAAACACAATCTCAGGTACAACAATGTGTTCTTCTATCTCCTCCAGTATCTCCACCGCCTGCTTATGGTTGCGATCTTCAGGAGAAAAGAACGATAGCCACACACAAGAATCGAGTATAATTTCATTTTCCATAGAGCATTTCATCTACACGTGTACTGATATTGGGAGAATGCAAACCACTCTTTTTTGGTTTTATCAATCGAACGATGTCTTTCCCTGTAATCCCTTTTTTCTCAAAGGCAGGCACAGCCGTAAAAAACGGTGCACCATTTTTGGTCACTTCAATAGCAGTACCATCACGAACCATGCCGCCCATTTTCCCAGGATTACGAAGAAACTCCCGCATGGTCACTTCCACTTTTTTATCCTTCTTTTTCTTCATACCAAAATGGTATCATGGTGTCTGACAGTGTCAAACACTTATCTACAGTTCCCTTGCCGCGTCCAAAAACTCCTGTATATCACCATCAAGTACCCTCTCTACATCACGAACCTCCACATCAGTCCGATGATCTTTCACCATTTGATACGGGTGGAGTACGTATGAACGAATCTGACTCCCCCATTCTATCTTCACTGACTTCTCCACGGACAATCCCTTCAGCTCCCGCTTTCGTTGCTCCTCCTCAAAGGCATATACCTTTCCTGCAAGAAGTGTCATTGCTCTCTCTCTATTTTGCTGCTGGCTTCGCTCTGAAGATACATGTACAGAGATATTCGTTGGCGTATGCACAATACGCACCGCAGTCTCTCGCTTGTTTACATTCTGCCCACCAGCACCACCCGAACGTGCAAAAGAAATATCGAGATCGTCTTCATTTAGTTCTACTTCCTTGTGATCTTTCAGTTTTGGAGACACCTCAACGAGTACAAATGAAGTCTGCCGCTTCCCATTGGAGTTAAATGGTGAGATGCGTACCAGACGATGTACCCCAGACTCTGTCTGGAGTTCTCCGTACGCCCCATTTCCTTCTATCTCAAAAACAATGTTTCGATATCCATTGTGATCATTTGGGTTGGAATCTATCACCAAAACCCCCCACCCTCTCTTTTCTGCATATTTCTGGTACATCTCCACGAGCATACGAGCAAAATCTTCTGCATCATCCCCACCAGCACCTGCAACAATGGTGACGACCGCGTTGTTGCGATCATATTTCCCTTTTCCTTCAGCCTGATCCTTCAGTTCCTGCAACTCTTTTATTAAATCTTGTGCTTTTGCGGAGTCATTCCAAAAATCTGGCAGATTCATTGCCGCCTCAATCTCCTCTATACGCATAGTGATCTCCTCTTTTGTCATGTGGCTTGAGTATAACAGAAACCCGTCATGTCTGACGGGTTTCTGTCTTTGGAGCCATTGCCCGGGATTGAACCGGGGACCTCATCCTTACCATGGATGCGCTCTACCGACTGAGCTACAATGGCGTACGCCAAAGAATACCAAAAACCGTTCAGAAATACAAAAAGAGCCCACAAACGTGGACTCTTTTTTCTATGCGCGAACTGGTATATGCGGTTAGAGCTACACTAACTGTCTAAGGTTACGACAGGAATCTCACACCCTGCCACATGTAATAGGCTATGAATCTCTGAAATATGCTCTTTGGGCACTTCAATACACTTAAAATCTTCTAGGGAAATTTTCTCTTCACTACGTATTTCATGCAAATCGACAAAACGAGATCCCTTGGTTGGAGCAATACCATCTCCTTTTATGCATATCAGTATTGGGTAATTATTGGGGATGTCAGTACCTCCCCAAAGAAAAAGATATATGAAAGACCGAGTATCTGATGAGTATTTCTTTGCCCAAGATATAATCTTCCTCCGAAAATCAGTTATGTGTGGTCTAAACGGTGTATATTCCATCCACGCAACATACTTGCTCGTGAGGAAGAAACGAAGACACCATATAAGTCTTCTAAATAATTCTTTTAAACTACGTTTATCAGACGGAAAGAAAAGGCTCGCATACAGCCGAGCATATGCACGCGAGCGAGTTGTTGATATGGAATAGCAAGCACCTCGCTTTTGATCCCATTCGTCTAAGTGCGGGACCAATCCTCCATCTTCAATAATTCCCTGAAAGATATCGTAGACATTTCCTTCTGAATCATATTTATACCTACCGGTACCGTGCCAGAGAATCTTGTTTTCCATACAGATAAAAATACCACACAATTCCAATACCACTCTCTATACAAAAAGAGCCCACAAACGTGGACTCTTTTTCTAACTGCGCGAGCGAAGGGACTCGAACCCTCAACCTCCCGCGTGCGTGAAATCCACTATTTTCATAATGGCACGGACTATATCTTTACCATAGATTCATTATCCTTAGGTATCCCGGTATCTAGTCTCTACGGCGCCCCATAACTATGTGTTTTTGTGTTATGGGTTCCCTCGGTATTCGCATATCTCCTCAGTAACCTTTTCAAGCTAACTGCATCAATGACTTAGCCTTCACCGATATCCCGGAAAGTTTCAATCCGTCTTTCGGACGGAAAGCTGCACGTCTACAGGCGGGTGCTCTAACCAATTGAGCTACGCCCGCAGTTATTCTCCATAAAGCGTCTTCATTGCTTTTCTGAAGATGTTGTATTTACGTTTTAAATAAATACGAGGGGTATTATTATACATTAATCGATATAATGCAACACCATCGCGATGACTGAACACAAGTTCGTGCCCCCTATTTTTCTTCGTAATGAAACCTCTTGCTACACCGTAATCTTTTAATAGATTGTGTAAATCCTGCAAGAAATTTTTACTTCCTGAAGTAAAACGAGTCTGGAAGACCCACTTTGGCTTTTTCCGACCCCTCACTTTATACTGTTTAAAGTGAACACATCCATCTCCATCAAAATACCCACGAACAAAATCTGCAATATATTTCTTTGGAACTAAGGGTAATTTTAAAGTATGACTCTTTGCTTGAGTAAAACCATGTTTTTGTAAATCTTCATAGAATACTTTACTCCCTATTTGCAGTCTGTAGATAGGCTTCCATTTTTCATCTCTTTTCCTCTCTTTAATCTTGTGATTAGAGCCCATAGCTTCCCTCATCTGTTCTAAAATCTTTTTGTCCGTAATATGAAACTCAATATAGTGCGCTCCGCGATTATTCTCTAGCATACTCCCATCTGCAGCAAAAAACCCTAAAACATAAGCCATGTCATTGCTCCATTTTTTGAAAAAGTCTTGATGTAATGAACGTAATATAGGCACTTATACTATTGTAGTATAACAGTACGTGGATATATCCTATTTATACACAAAGACCGCCCAGAGAGCGGTCTTTGTAAAAGTGTCGACGGGAGGATTTGAACCTCCGACCCCAACTTTATGAGTGTTGTGCTCTAACCAACTGAGCTACGCCGACGTGAAGAGAGAATACCATCTCAAAGCCTCAAAAACAAGAAAACACCGAGTATATCGGTGTTTTCTTGACGTGTTGCGGGGCCCGGAATCGAACCGGGGTCTGGAGGTTATGAGCCTCCCGAGGTACCTCTCCTCTACCCCGCTGTGTGCAGTACACTACCAGTTTTTACGTATCGGCGCAATAGTTCCTATACAGCCCCAAACTCTCGAAATACCCGCTCATATTGCACAATAGTGTCCTGTGCAAGCCGTTTTGTAAGGACAAACTCAGGCCCGCCATGCGCAATTTTATTACGCACTAAGTGTGCATCCCACGCATCTCGTATAGATGGAAACGGCTGTGCATTTGCCGATTTGAGCTGCTCACCAATAGTCTCTCCAATGTACCCTGAGACCTCCAGTATCTCCCCCAGCATCACATCCGCTGCAATGATCGCCTGTTTCCAATCATTTGGGTTTTCGGTTGCAACATGTGCTTTAATTGCATCCCATTCTGTATTTTGAGTTCCTGCACCCTCACGCAATTCTCTCCATCTCTGCTCCTCTGCAAGTAACAAATTGTCTTCTTCCACGAGCAGTTGGTTGTATCTTATATATGCATACACAAATCCAGCGAAAAAAAGCAACGAGAGCAAAAGTGCAATAACAGAATACACCTCCCAAAAGTTTGAGAGACTGAGGATGAAATCATCAACAGTTGGCCCTGCGAGTGGATCATCTCCATATCCAAAGAAATGCGCAATCCAACGAACCAGCGGCATAAAATCAATGCCGCGTGTTTGAACTATAATATCGTTACCGTCAGGTGTCATAAGCATGACACAGGCAGGGCACTATTCTCCAAGTATTTTCTTTCCAAGATCAAATACTCGTGCATCCCCTGCATGTGGTCCTATACATTGTACCCCAACAGGAAGTGCTACGCCGTCTTCATCCACGGTTCCTGCGGGTACAGAGATTGCTGGAACACCCGTAAGGTTCGCTGGTACCGTAAAGATATCCTCTAGGTAAAGTGAGAGTGGATCACTTTTTGCACCAAGCTTGAATGCAGGTGTTGGTGTTGTTGGGAGCATAAGTGCATCAACGTCAGCAAACACCTCTCGGAGTTCTGCACGCATCATTTCTCGTACCTGCTCTGCCTTTCCGTAATACGCATCATAGTATCCTGAGGAAAGAACGTATGTTCCAAGAAGAATACGGCGTTTCACCTCTGCACCAAATCCTTCTGCACGTGTCTTGTGATACTCAGAGAGGAGATCATCTCCCTCAATACGAAGCCCATAGCGCACCCCATCAAAGCGAGCGAGGTTCGAGGAGACCTCTGCAGGCATAACGATGTAGTACGCTGCAAGCCCTTTTTCCATAAGCGGTACTGATACATCGACAATCTCATGGCCCGCTGCCTCAAGTTTTTTGAGCGTATCTTCAAATACAGTACGAACACTCTCACTGAGTCCTTCTTGAAGGAAATGTCGTGGCACCCCAATACGATACGTCTCCTTCACTGACACTTCTTTGTACGTATCATCTGTAATCGTAGTGGAATCCATAGAATCATCTCCTTTGATAATGTTATGGATCAGCTCTGCGTCGGAGACAGAGTTTGTGAGCGGTCCCGCCTGATCTAATGAGGATCCCATAGCAATCAGCCCATGGCGAGACACTGCACCATAGGTCGGCTTATACCCCACCAAACCACAAAACGCTGCAGGCTGTCGTACAGATCCCCCCGTATCAGTTCCCAACGCTGCAACCGCCCCTCCCATAGCGACCGCTGCTGCAGATCCCCCAGATGAACCTCCTGGAACACGAGTCACATCATGTGGGTTTCTGGTCGGTCCAAACGCAGAGTTCTCTGTAGAAGTTCCCATCGCAAACTCATCAAGGTTTGTGGATCCAACAAACACAGCACCCGCTTCACGAAGCTTTGCAATAACCGTTGCGTCATATGTAGCGACATAGTTTTCAAGGATCTTTGATGAAGCAGTCGTCTTCTTTCCTTCAATCAGGATGTTGTTCTTAATCGCAATGGGCATTCCCAAAAGTGGTGGAGCATCGTCTCCTTCCTCCTTATATCGCTCCGCCGCTTTCTGTGCAGCCTCATCCGCATCTTCAAAAAGCTCAAGGTATGCGTGCACCTCACCGTCCCGCTCTGCAATAGCCTTCTTTACGTCGGCAAGGGCATCCACTGGGGTATATGACCCTTCCACAAATTTTTTCCGTAATTCTTGTATGGTCATATTATTCATTGTCACCGAGTATCTTCTTAACTTGAATGTACTGTCCTTCCCGCTTCGGTGCTTCATTTAAAATTGCTTCTGTGTACTGTCCTGGCTCATGTGTCTCCTCATCTTCTCGCATGACATTATAAAGTGCACCCACCTCTTTAGGCTTCTCTTCGGTTGTAATTGCATTTACATCACTCACATACCCCAAAATACTTGTGATGCTGTCCGTCAAAGACGCAACCTCTTCATCCTTTAGATCAATACGTGCGAGTGTCGCCAGATGCTCTATATCCTCTCGTTTCATACGAGAGATAGTACCATTTCAATACATAAAAAGAAAACCGCCCCTTCGTACGAGACAAAGGTTTGGTTTTCTTTGTCCTGTTGAAGGCGACGGATTTAGGTCGAACAACACTCCCAGGTACTGCCATCGCGAGGGCGACATTTTTTAGACTCCTTACGGAGACGTCCTGTCTCTGAATTGACACACCATACGTCTGCGCTCGCTCTGTGAGGAACTCCTTCTACAAAGGAACATTCCACCGTAGTGGGCGCAAAGCCCAACTCTTCTTTCTGACCAGGATATTGCACCCAGACGACAATATAGTCTGTGTGGTCAAACCCAGCAGCACGTGCAGCGCGAAGTGCAAACTGGCGGTCTGCTTTTGCAACGATCATATTCTCCTCCTATGCTCAGGATGACTCTCCACAAGAACTTTTATACAACACTATTATCAAGTTCTTTGCAACATCTTCAAAAACTCCTCCTCGCTCAAAAGCGACACCCCGAGCTCTCTCGCCTTCTCCTCTTTAGACCCCGCATCAGTACCAAGTACCACATAATCTGTATTTTTAGACACAGAACTTGCGACATGTCCTCCTGCATTCCGCGCCATATCTTTGGCTTCATTACGAGAAAGCGTTGGAAGCGTGCCTGTAAAGACCAGTGTCTTCCCAGAAAAAACACCGTCTGCCTTCTTCTGTGGATTAACCACTGCAATATGTTTCAAAAGCGCATCGAGCATCTCTGCATGGAGTGGATCCTTCAACCATGCAAAAAGTGACGCTGCCACAATCTCCCCCACACCATGTATGGAGGTAAGTTCTTCAAGTGATGCCTCTCGGATCTTTAGAAGCGATCCAAAGTGCTCTGCGATAAGACGAGCAGTCTCTTCTCCAACGTGATCTATCGACAGCGCAATGAGTAACCGATGGAGTGGCACTTCTTTTGCATCAGCGATCGCTTTCACCACATTCTCTGCTGCCTTTTCTTTAAACCCAGGAAGCTGCTCTAGATCTCCTACTTCCAGTGTAAAGAGGTCTACAGGCGTATTGATTAGGTTCTGTTCCAAAAGAAGATCGATGATCCGTGGGCCAACACCGTCCATATTAAATGCCCCTTTGGAAACAAAGTAGTACAGCCGTTGTCGATGAAGTGTATCGGAATCCTTAGAGACACACCGATACGCTGCTTCCCCAGGAACTCGCTCGATACTTCCATCGCCACCACACTCTGCCACCCGCTTTGGGAAACGATACGGCTTTGTCTTCTCTGGACGGAGCTCTGTAAGGACTGAGACAATCTCTGGGATGATGTCTCCCGCTTTCTGGAGAATAACGGTGTCTCCCACACGAACATCCAGTCGCTTGATCTGATCCTCATTATGCAGCGTCGCACGCGAAACAGTCGAACCGTCTAAGAAGACGGGGCGAAGGTGTGCCACAGGGGTCAGCACACCCGTACGTCCCACCTGAAGCTGTATATCTTCGATGACAGTACTTGCTTGTTCTGAAGGAAACTTATACGCAATACCAAACCGTGGAGATTTCGCCGTATATCCCAGCTGCTTCTGCAATTCGACGCTATCAACTTTCAGCACCACACCGTCCATACCATACTCTTCACTTTCTCGTTTCGGCACCCATTTCTTATAAAAAGTAATGACGGCATCTATGCTTGTACACACCGCGTAATGAGGGTTCACCTGAAAACCAAGACGTTTCAATGTCTTTAGTTCCCCTTCCTGCGTCTTCGGCTCTTTTGAGCCAGAGTAAGCGTCAATATCATAGGCAAAGAACGAAAGGTTCCGTCCTCTAGTTACCTCAGAATCTAACTGACGAAGCGACCCTGCCGCTGCGTTACGAGGGTTCGCAAAGCGCGCCTCACCATTTTTCTCCCGTTCTGTATTGATGCGCGCAAACTCTGACCGTGAAAGCCATGCTTCACCAACGACAATGACATCGACTTTTTCGGTAAGTTGCTCAGGAATATCTTTCACCGTCCGTGCGGTGTGTGTAATATCTTCTCCAACGACTCCATCTCCCCGCGTCGTTGCACGATACAAGACACCCTTTCTGTATTCTGCAATAACCTTCAGTCCGTCAATCTTGTGCTCTGCGACATAGGTCAACTTCTCACTCACACCTTCCTTTTCGAGTAGGCGATACAGTTTCTGTTCCCATTCCCGAAGCTCTGTCTCGGAAAATACGTTATCAAAAGACCACTGACGTACCGCATGACGTACTTTTGTAAACGCAGACGACATAGCACCAACGGTTTCGGTCGGTGTCCCTTTCTCTTTCAGTTCTGGATACTGTTCCTCAAGTTCCTTCAATTCTCGAACGAGAGAATCATATGCCTCATCAGATATCTCTGGAGCATCCTTTTCGTGATACAGCTTAAAATGTCGTGCGGTAAGCCGATGCAATTCTTTCACCCGTTTCTGGATATCTTTTGGTGCCATAGTACACCTACTATATCAAAAGACGATGGTAATCTCTCGTTCAACAACTCGATCGCCCGTGAGACCAGAACATGAAGCGTTATATCCCCGTGCTTTTACCACTGAACACTCTGCACCCACAGGGCAGTCACTTCGGAGCTGTGTTCCTTCCACGATCACCGACACGGAGCTTGAAGTACTGTAGAACTTATAAAAACTGAGAATGGTACATGCATTTCCTCCATCCCACGTGAACTCAAAACGCTGT
The DNA here is from genome assembly GCA_019634005.1 of Candidatus Kaiserbacteria bacterium. Classification (GTDB taxonomy): domain Bacteria; phylum Patescibacteriota; class Minisyncoccia; order Phycocordibacterales; family UBA918; genus JAHQWD01. The sequence continues at coordinate 3,178 of JAHQWD010000003.1, read as the reverse complement.
TCATCGCCACTCCGTGCTCTTCCGTTACTATTTGTACTTGAGACGCCCATACAGGTGATATTTGTCGCACTACTCTGAAGTGAACCATTCCCTGGCACATCAAACTCATTCTGATCTTCTGACCGATCATTAAACTCTGCACACTCTGCACCCGCGTACGCCGCATGGAATGCGGTCTCAGATTCATGTGCAATACCAGAGATCTGCAGCTGCTTAAATACAATACCCAAAACTGCAAGACCTATCGAAAGTACAATAGATGCAACCACCACTGCAATTAAGATGGTGAAGCCTCGAGTATTCTTTTGTATATGTCTGTTACTCATAGAGATTAAAAAGTACGGTCTTCTCCACAATACTGACTGTATCCTCTACATATGACGATGTCCATGACACCGTTGATGTTACCAACACCTCTTCATCAGACGTCGTCTCTTCAAGCACAATAGTGCGTGTATATGGTGATGCATCTCCTGCACTACTGCTGTGTGTATAGTACGCACCAGAGCTTCTGTCCTCGTCGACGTACAAGAGGCAGTTGTCACTTGTACAAGAGACGATGGACTCATCGGTCGGTTCAACACTACACCCCACCCCACTATTTTTACACGAAGACGAGATATCGTCGTACCAACTCCACGTATCGCCACCATCAAGTGCGTCGTCGTCACGAAGTGCAATCATGTACTCAATACCCTCTTGGGCAAGGTAGGTTGCTGTGAATTGTTCACGTGACAAAGTCGCTGTCTTCACACTCTGTGTCGCCACACGCATTGGAACAATCACCGCTAAAATAAGTACGGTAATTGCAACCAATGTCTCAACTAACGAAAATCCTCTGTGTGTGTTTGTATACATATTAGAAGTCTACAATACGTTGGGTCAGCGTGGACTGTAAGTAAAACGTCGATACGGGAAGTGTACTATCGGTTGGAACTCCTCGGAGCACTACACGCGCTCTCGGTTGTGTGTCATTTCCCCGTGCACTCCCCGTGACATAGAACCGCGCATCCTCGACCGTTACCTCAGGAGAAGTGATACGAATCCACGACCCAGATTCTATGCGAAGCTCCAGTGAGCTCTCAGAGCTATTAAAACGATACGCTGTTCGTGCATCGGTCTCAGAGTTCGTAAACACAATACCTGTCTCACCGCTTGCACAATCCTGTGTACCGCTCGGCAATGTCCCGCCGATAGAACCTGTGCAGTAATAGGTGTGCCCCGTACGGATATCACGAGTCATCATGTCAGTCGCAAAGGAGAGATTGGTGGTCAGAGACTGGATACGCTGTGTCACGCTACTCGAGGTCACCAATACAATAAGTGTCCCAACAGAGACCACCATCACCACAGCAAAGATGGAGACTGCAACGAGCATCTCAACCAATGTAAATCCTCTGTGTGACACGCTATACATACTATTCTAACGTTACCGTTATATACCCAGTATATCCCACCTCAATAGTCCCTACGGGACCTCCTTCACTGGATTGGATATCAATTGACGCACTCTCTATCTGCGCATTTTGTACCTCAGAATACCCTTCAGCATAGAAGAGTGCGGTAAATTCTGGCCGTCTGAAAGAGACGTCCAGACGATCGATATCACAGTACTCTGTACTTGACCGAACAACACAGACATCGACCACCTCAAATCGACGGCTCAGTTGATACATATCAAGCACTGACGCATCACCATCGTACCGTGGCCGTGTCTCAGAACCACCATATAAGAAGAGTGGGTAATTCTTGCTCCCTGGTGTGAAGCTCACACCGTACGGAGAATCAAATGTTCCTGATGTCCCCAACACATTCAAGGAGTACGACTGTGCCTGACGCACGGATAACGCGACGTCATAGGACAACGTCTTGAGAAGAATCTCACTATCAAAGGTATTGAAGCGAAACAGTGATGTCGCAAGAATAACAAGCATCACCGCCATGGAGACCAAAAGCTCAACGAGTGTGAACCCGCGTGTACTAGTACCCAAGCACTGCCTGCGTAACACTGTCTGTAATCGTAAAAATATCGACATGGAAAAAATATACGCACACAAACCCGATAATCAAGAATGGCGCAAATGGTATTTCACTCTTCATTGTAAGATGGGGCGACAAAAAAGGCATGTGTGTTTTCCCCTTTTGTAGTGCAAGAAGGAAGAGACTGATAATTGCACCAACCCAAAACGAAAGAATGACCATACTTACCGCCCCCCATCCTCCCAGAATTCCTGCAAGCGGAAACGCAAGCTTTGCATCTCCCAGACCCATCCATGTACCAGAAGAGACGTACCAGAATATCCAGAAAAATAGAGCAGCTCCCACTCCTGCACCAAGATGCGCAAGCGGGACCCCTGTTGGAATGACCAATAGCACTGCTACTGCCACAAGAACCAGCACCATCTCATCAGGAATGATGGTATGCATCATATCGTAGACTGCTATAACAACAAGAACCGAGGAGAGTATGAAAAGAAGCGCAGTGTCTAACACACTCTCTGCTGTAAGAAATGAGAACACAAAGAGAAGTGCGGTACCTACTTCAACAAGAAAATATCTTCCTGAGATACGCGACGAACAGTGTCGACATCTGCCCCCAAGGACAAGATACGAAAGAGCTGGGAGTAATTCATACCATACCAGTACCGTACCGCACGAAAGACAGTGCGACCGACCGTTCAAAGACTTCCCTGTATGCAAACGGCAGATGAAGACATTGAGAAAACTCCCGATAATGAGTCCAAAGAGTGCGACAAAAAGTATATCCATTCCTTGCATTATATCTTACGGACACTCAAGCGGGCCACTCCCGTCAGTATATGTACCCGTTACCACCTTTGCATTACCAACAGAGTCCACACAGTAATACTGTCCTGTATTTGAGACAAGGCGTGCTTTCATCAACCATACTGTAGTAAAACTAAAGCATGCAACATTGCTGTCTCCTCCCGCCGCTTCTGATGCTCCATCGTGCATTGGTAAAATGCCATTACTAGAACTACATACACCAGAATACGTCCCTCCATTATCGTGGTAATACAACTCCGCCTGTGCACGAGCATTGTTGAGGTTTGCCTTGATGGCAGCGTCAGATCCCTTTGCACGAGCACTGTTGAGTGATGCGAGTACCACTGATGCGAGGATACCGATGATAGCGATAACTACCAAGAGTTCGATG
>JAHQWD010000002.1 GCA_019634005.1 Candidatus Kaiserbacteria bacterium | reverse complement strand
CGTGCTGATTCACGATTACTAGCGATTCCGACTTCATGTGGGCGAGTTGCAGCCCACAATCCGAACTGGGGAAAGTTTTATCAGGATTTGCTCCACCTTACGGTATTGCGTCCCTTTGTACTTCCCATTGTATCACGAGTGCAGCCCAAGGCATCAAGGGACATGCTGACCTGGCGTCATCCTCACCTTCCTCTCCCGTGAGGGAGCAGTCTCGCCTGACACTTGTAACAGGCAACGAGGGTTGCGTTCGTTTCCCCACTTAAGGGAACAGCTCAAGCCACGAACTGACGACGGCCATGCATCACCTGCTATACACCCTCGAAGGATTCTCCCCTTTCAGGGAGCGTGCAGTATAGTTTCTAGCCTCGGTAAGGTTCTTCGCTTAGCGACGAATTAAGCCTCATGATCCACCGCTTGTGCGAGCCCCCGTCTATTCCTTTGAGTTTTAAGCTTGCGCTCGTACTACCCAGGCGGTCCGCTTAACGCGTTAGCTTCGCCTCTGAAAGGGTCGATACTTCCAAAAGCCAGCGGACAACGTTTAGGGCGTGGACTACTGGGGTATCTAATCCCATTCGCTACCCACGCTTTCATGCCTCAGCGTCAAGAAAGTGCCAGTGTGCTGCCTTCGCATTTGGTGTTCCCCACGATATCAACGGATTTCACCCCTACACCGTGAGTTCCGCACACCTCTCACTTCTTCTAGTTATACCGTTTCCTATGCGATCCTGAGGTTAAGCCACAGGTTTTAACACAAGACTAATATAACCGCCTACGCATCCTTTACGCCCAGTGATTCCGGGTAACGCTCGGGGCTTCTGTATTACCGCTCCTGCTGGCACAGAATTGGGAGCCCCTTATTCATGAGGTAACGTCAATAAACTTCCTCCCTCATAAAAGGTGTTTACGTCCCAAAGGACTTCATCCACCACGCGGCGTCGCTCCGTCAGACTTTCGTCCATTGCGGAAGATTCTCGACTGCGGCCTCCCGTAGGAGTATGGACCGTGTCGCAGTTCCATCGGTGGGGGTCAGGCTCTCACCTCCCCTATCCGTCGTAGCCATGGTAGTCCGTTACACTACCATCAAGCTGATAGAACGCAGGCCGTTCCCAAAGCGATAAATCTTTACTCCGAAGAGACTATCAAGTATTACTCCGACTTTCGCCGGGTTATCCCTGACTTTGGGGTACGTACCTACGTGTTCCTACCTCGTCTGCCATGGGTCTAAACCCATTCGACTTGCATGCCTCATCCACGCCGCCAGCGTTCACCCTGAGCTAGGATCAAACTCTAATTTAAGACAGGATCACATTCATCCGAAGATGAACGGTTGATCTTGTTGTTTGCGAGCATAATGCGGTGCTGTACTAAGCACTCGCGCTCTTCAAACTAATCCAAGGATAAGACAAAAGAGAATATACAAATATTTCTTTTGCCTATGCTGATGCGCGTCATTACTATTGTAATGACGTACGTCTTCTTCACATGCCGGGCTAAGGGCATATGAAGACTATGTAGTTGTCAAATAACCTCCATACCGTCGAGCGCAAAATAAAACGCCCGAAATGGACAGTGGGAGCATTATACAGACCTCCATAAAATATGCAAGGGTTTTCGGCGTATTTGGTATACTACCCACATGGAAACCATAGTTATGTCCGTGGGTGGGTCGCTGATCGTACCTGACGCAATTGATACCGACTTTTTGAAGCGCTTAAAAACCTTTATTGAAGCCGAGATACAGAATAATCGTAGATTCATTATCATCGCGGGTGGAGGAAGAACTGCAAGACGATACCAAGACGCTGTGACCGCCGTTACAGATCTTCCGTCAGAAGATCTGGATTGGATTGGCATCCATGCGACACGCTTAAACGGACATCTCCTTCGCACCATATTTCGCGACAGTGCATACCCAACCATCATCACCAACCCTGACGAAGTTTTGGATGCCCCAAAAGATGTGTCCCTCATTATCGCAGCAGGATACCGACCAGGAGCAAGTACGGATCTTCGCGCTATACAAATTGCGGAGCGTGTCGGTGCACAGAAAGTGATCAACCTTTCAAACACAGACTACGTCTACACAGATAACCCAAAGACAAATCCTCAAGCAGAAAAGATTGAGAACATCTCATGGGCAGACTTTCGAAAACTTATTCCCGAAGAATGGGATCCTGGACTCTCTTCCCCGTTTGACCCCATTGCCGCAAAGGAGGCAGAAACTCTTGGTATCGAGGTGGCAAACATTAACGGTGCACACTTGGAAGAACTTGGTAACTATTTAAATGGTGGAGATTTTGTGGGGACAAAAATATACTAAATACCCACTTTCTGGAGAACCCTTTCTGTCTGCACATTAAGCTCTTCAACAGTACCGTCATTTGAAATAATATAGTCCGCCATGCCGATCACCTTTTGTTTCTGTAATCCGTGTGGGGCTGGGTCGTTGCTCTCAAGCTCCTCATGCCTTACAAACTCTTCAAAGGAAACCTTGTCCGAAGATGAACGTCGTTCCTGCACCCGTTCATAACGAATTTTTTGATCTGCATCGACTGCAATCAAAATGCCTCCCGCTTCTTTAAGCTTTTCTGCTTCTGCCACCGCACGAATTGATTCAATTACTACATTCTCTACCCCATCCTTTTGCATCTGTGCAAGAGGTTTTTTGATCATCACATCGTTTCCAAATTCTTCTCTAAGAGCGTTACCAATCAATCGCATTTGATTCCGTGTATGTTCTACCCCACGCCTTTTCATCTCCTCTAATATATAATCCCTAACAGAGTAGTGTGTAAAACCTTTCTGTTCTACAAGGTACCGAACGACGGTCCCTTTTCCTGCTCCGTCTGTACCTGTAATTCCTATGATCATGCTTTCTTTCTTCGTGATGCTGCAATAAGGAGTGGGTTTGCAATGAAGAGTGAGGAGTATGTTCCCGCGAGTACTCCGACAATTAGTGTCAATGCAAACAATTGTGTGGTTGCGCCTCCGAGGAAGTACAGTGCGCCAAGCGCAAGAATGGTGGTGAGTGATGTATTTATAGAACGTACAACTGTGTCACTAACAGATTCGTTTACCACTGTCTCAAACGTCTTTCCTGTTTTTTTCTCTTCATTCAAAAGGAGATTCTCTCGCACACGATCGAAGACCACAATGGTGTCATTCACGGAGTACCCAAGCACCGCAAGAAGTGCGGTCACGAAGAGTACATCCACTTCAGCTCCCATCGTGACGCCAAGAATGCTCATCACCGTAGTCGGTACGAGTACATCATGAATCAGTGCAAGAATGGTAATACCACCATACGTCCATGAGCCAACTGGCTTTGGTACTTTACGAAACGCAAACGCGACATAGAAAATGGTGATAAGTACCACACCCGCAATCGCCCATGATGCCTTATCTTTCAACTCTTCTCCAATAACAGGGCCTATAGAGGCGAAGCGTGTGACCGTACCTCCTTCACCGACAGAGGTGAGCGCTTCATATACCGTCTCACGCTCTTCTTCAGAGAGATCTCGTGTGCGAAGAATGTATCCTGTATTTCCATCACTATCAACACTGGAGCGTAGAGAGTATCCTTCCTCAAACTGTGCACCCAACCTTTCTTCAAGAAGTGCCTGCTCTGGTGCAACCTCATAGGAAACTTCGGTCAGCGCCCCCCCAGTGAAATCGATACCGTAGTTCAAACCATATGTCCCAAGAATACCACCAGCAACCACAAAGATGAGTGCGCCGAGTATCAAAAGTTTCTTTGTGTATTTTGCAATATTCATACCTATGCCTTTGTGCCTGAACCGAATAAACGTGCAACGAATCCCTCACCCTTCGCAACATCTGGAAGGACGAGAAGAAGTGTACGGGTCACGACAAGTGCGGTAAGCATCGAAGCGAGGACTCCAAACCCAAACACAAGTGCGAACCCTTTCACAAGAGACGTACCGAACCAGAAAAGAATAATCGCGGAGAGAAGACTGGTCATATTTCCATCTCGAATCGCAGACCATGCGCGAGAAAATCCAGACTGTGCCGCTTCCCGACTCTTCTTACCACTTCGGAACTCCTCTTTAATACGCTCAAAGACAAGTACGTTTGCATCCACTGCCATACCAATGGAGAGAATGAACCCTGCGAGTCCTGCAGCGGTCAGGGTTACTGGTACCAACTTAAAGAGTGAAAGCATGAGCGCTCCGTAGAAAAGAAGTGCGACACCCGCAACAATTCCTGGAAGACGGTACCAGAGCAACATAAACGCAAGCACTAGAGCAACACCAATGACTCCTGCAGACACGCCATGTGAAAGAAGATCTGCACCAAGAGATGCATCAATCGTCTGCGTACTCACGAGTGCAATCGGAAGCGGGAGTGCTCCGAAGTTTAGATTCTGTACCAAGTCTCGTGCCTCAGTCGGTGTGAAGTCTCCAGAAATAACTGCAGACCCACCTGCAATAGCTTCACGAATGACGGGCGAGGACATCATTTCTCCATCAAGGAAGATGGCCAACTGCTCTCCAACATGCGCACCAGTGATACTTTCAAAGAGTTGCCCGCCATCCGCAGTAAAGTCGATGCTCACTACAGGCTCATTAGAGAGTCCTCCTCCGTTTCCTTGTCCAAACTGAAGTGATGCACGTTCCAGATACCGACCTGTAAGGCCTGTATCAACAAATGCGACCTCCTCCCCCGCAGGCTCTACCAACTTAAACTCCAAAAGCGGTGTCCGCCCAATCTCTGCAACTGCGTCCGATACATTAGTTACTCCTGGAAGCTCCACAACCAAACGGTGACTATCTGCTCCACTCACGACACTACTGGTCTCCACTTGGATAATCGGTTCTGAAACACCGAAAATATTGATACGCCGCTCAATGACATCTTTGAGCACATTCATCAGTTCTGGAACCTCCTCTGGATCAGTTCCGCTCACGTCCGCCTCATACACAAGGTGGCTCCCTCCCGCAAGATCCAGACCCAACTTAAATGGATAGGAACTGTCTGGATTCACCGTTGTGTTATATACAAAATATCCAAGCAGTCCTCCGACAAGGATGACAAGCACGGCCTGCACCATTCGCATTAAAGGAGAGGTTTCTCTTTTCTGTACCGATGTATCTTCCATACTGTTATGCGTAACTATACCACCCGAGACGCACCTTCGCACCTTTCCGCAAGAATGATGAGATTGCGTAATAATACCGCGACGGTAATTGGACCAATACCACCAGGAACTGGGGTGAAAAGTCCCGCTTTCTCACTACAAAGAGGGTCTGCATCCCCAACAAGCACGCCGCCATCTTCAGAGGTGCCCGCATCAAGAAGCACAACACCCTCTTTAATCATGTCAGGTTTGATAAACCCAGGATCCCCTGCACCACTCACAATAACATCCGCTGTCTTGAGCAATTCTTCTCCCTCAGAAGACTCGTGGGTCAGTACCGCAACCTTCGCACCCATATCCCGAAGCATCTGTGCCACAGGACGACCCACCAGTCTCCCTTCTCCCACCACAACCGCAGACACGCCCTGGACAGACACATTGTGTCGCACAAGAATCTCTCGACATGCTTCAGCAACTGGCGGGAGCACACCTCTTGTTTCTGGATTCAGTGCATCGATATCATGTTCTGATAGTATCGCTTTAATGACCGTATCTGTTGCAATATGTTTTGGGAGCGGAAGCTGGAGGATGATACCGTCTGTTTCGGTAGCGCCTTCGATTGCAGAGACCAATTCTTCTGTTGTGGTCTCCTTCGGAAGGACGCGCACTTCTGTATCAATACCCACCTCACGTGCAACGCGCTCTTTAAGACCAAGATACTTTCTGGTCTCAAAGTTGGGGTCACAAGAAAAAATAGTAAGACGCGGCGTTCTCCCGAGTGCAGTAACACGTTGTGCTATATCCGCTCGAATATCTGCGGCAATGTCTCGTCCGTTGATAATCATATGCTAGGTACCTGTTCGTCCGAGGATAGTTCCAATAGTCTTTAGCGCAACCTCAATATCAAGAACAATCGATCGGTGTTTGAGATAGTAGAGATCAAAGGCAAGTTTGTCCTTCGTACGCTTCACATCCACTTCCCCTCGCGGAACTTCAAAATTGTTAATCTGTGCCCAGCCAGAGAGTCCTGGCTTAATCAAGTGCCGCATATTGTAGTACGGGACCTCTTCAGCATAGACTCGTGCACGTGCAGGAAGTTCTGGACGTGGCCCAATGAATGAAAGATCCCCCCGAAGTACATTCCAGAGTTGTGGAAGCTCATCAATCCGTGTCTTCCGAAGTATTCTTCCCAACTTTGTCACTACATGTGTAGTATCGAGTGTTTCTCCAGAGTCCATCCCTGTCATGGTTCGAAACTTGAAGATGTTCATTGGTCTGTTGTACTGACCTGTCCGTGTAGAAATATAAAAGATAGATCCTCCGTCTTGTAACTTGATCGCCACAAAAACAATCGGGAAGATAACGATGCATGGAATAAAGAGCACGAGCGCTCCTACTACATCAATAATACGCTTGAGGAAATCATAAGCGTAATGTGGCTGTGTCGTCACGTTCTTTAGGAACCACATCTCTTCGACAGACTCTGGTGGGATACGGTGATGTAATTTTTCATACATCTCAGTGAGCTCAAAAAATTGAATATCCTGATTCGTAAACACCGTGGCATAGAAATCTCTTGTGAGACACTCCACGGTTGGATTCTGCATATCCGCCACAATGATATTTATCTGATGCCCCGCAAGTACGGTTAGAAGTGACGAGCGAAGGTAACTTTCACTTTGCATATACTCCTTCCCCAGTACATACGTACGCACATTCTGAAAATGCGGATTGGACTCAAAGACATCCACGACGCCGTCCACCTCTGCGCTGTCGCCGATCAAAAGTACATTGAGTGACTTATCTGCCACTAACATTGGGAAGATGTAGAGGCGCCAAAATGCAATACCGAGTGAAGAAATAATGAGGTAAATCACAAGGTTCGTCTTTGGCTCAATACCAACGGGAAAGATGAAGAAAAACGCAGCCGCCAAGAGGATATTGATACTCTGCACCTTCAGTACCTTGAGTGGGATCTCTTTACGTGCCAGAAGGAGCGATCGATCATAGAAACCAGCAATCAAGAACACCACTGCCCAGAGAATGAAGAGAAAAATAAACGGCGTAAGGTGCTGGTCGATGATCATTTTGCTTGGCACTTCCTGATACCGCACAAAAAGTGTCACCACCAACGCAGCGATAAACGTAATAATATCGCCCAACAAAAGGAGTACTGTACCTCCACGCACAAATAATTGCATTACTGTATAGTACGTATCTTTTTTTGTTTCCGCAACTTTATATTCCTACCCAGAGTAGTATGATGGGAATACATGGAAAAGAAGAGACTTCTATATGTAATCACGAAATCCCAGTTTGGCGGCGCACAGCGCTATGTCTTTGAACTTGCTTCGGCACTTAAGGGAGACTACGACGTTTCTGTGGCTTGCGGTGGTTCTGGAGAATTAGTACAGAAACTACAGCATGCACACATCCCCGTCATTCCCCTTCGGCACATTGTGCGTGACATGAGTCTCTTTAAAGAAATCCGCGCCTTCTCTGAGATCAAGCGCATTATTAAAGAAGAAAACCCCGATGTGGTACACCTCAACAGCTCTAAGGCAGGTGTTCTTGGAGCACTTGCCGCACGCCTTGTGGGAATAAAACACGTTGTCTTTACCGCGCACGGCTGGCCATTCCTCGAGAAGAGAAATGTTCTCTGGAAAACTGTTGCATGGATTGGTTCATGGGTCACCGCACTTCTCTCTCACAAAGTCATTGTGGTGAGTCGCTACGATAGAGACCATATGCATATGCCCTTTGTTAGAGATGTAAAGGTCATTCATACCGCAGTACCCCCTGTCGCATTTCTTCCCCGCGCTACCGCACGACTTGATCTTCTCCCAAGCGAGACAGTGCAAGCACACCGAGATGATACCTGGCTCGGTACGATTGCAGAGTTAACACCGAATAAAAACCTCTTTGCTGCAATTGACGCAGTTGGCGCATATAACAAAGCGCATACTAAAAAAATCTTCTACACCATAATTGGAAGCGGTGAACTTATCGAAGCACTGGCTCAGTATATTGAGAGGCACGACCTCACCGACCACGTAAAACTTGTGGGGTATGTAGACAGTGCACGAAAGTATCTCGCTGCTTTCGATCTCTTCGTGCTTCCTTCAAAGAAAGAAGGATTCCCGTACGCACTACTTGAAGCAGGATCTGCCGGCATTCCTGTTATTGCGAGCAATGTAGGTGGTATTCCAGAACTTATCAAAGATAAAAAAACAGGACTTCTTATGAATCCTGCAGATGCCAATACCCTTCTCTCTGCGCTTGGGCATGCAATAGAAAATCCAGACCAGACAGAGAAATATGCCGCAGCACTCATCGAATGTATCGAAAAGCACCACGCACTCCCTGTGATGATCACGAAAACAGCAGTCCTCTATTCTGCATAGCCCAACTCCCGCGCCGCAAACTTACTCTTCGTATACCGTCCCATACCAATCACAATACCTATCGCAAGAAACTCCGTAAGCAGATGCGATCCTCCGTAACTCAAAAATGGCACGGTCGTTCCTGTCACAGGAAGTAACCCTATATTCATACCAATATGCACAAAGAAGTGGCTCACAATAAGTATGGCCACCCCCGATGCAAAGAGGCGTTCAAAGTTTGTTGCTCCATAGAGTCCATGGAGTAAGAGTCTCCATATCACCACACCAAAGAGTGCAAAGAGGAGTAACGCTCCAACAATCCCCCACTCTTCTGCGAATGCTGCAAAGATGAAATCTGTCTCGTATTCTGGCAGGTACTGGAGTTTGGACTGTGTCCCGTATCCCACCCCCTTCCCCAGAATCTGTCCTGAACCAACTGCGATAGTGGACTGGTATGCGTTGTACCCCGTCCCTTGAATATCCGCGAGCGGATTGAGGAAGGTCATAATACGATCCTTCTGGTAGTCCTGAAATCCAAAGTTCCAAAGAAGAAAGAACGCGAGTACACCCCCTGCAGCAACCATAGCAAGGTGTCTGAAAGAAATACCAGAGACAAGAACCATACCGAACCAAATAAAGAAAAGTATCATTGCTGACCCAAAGTCTGGCTGTATTAACACTAGTCCAAAAAGGATAAGCGCATAGATACCAGAGACGATAATATGCCGCACATCCCCAATAACTTCGTGACGTTTAGAAAAATACTTTGCTAAGACGGCGATAAGTACAATCTTTGCATATTCTGACGGCTGGATTGCAAAGAATCCAATATCAAAACGACTCTGCGCTCCTTTCACTTCGACACCAAAGAGAAGTACCGCGATGAGTACCAGCACCGTAACAACATATACATAAAAAACGGTGTTACTTCTTCGCAGAATCCGATAATCTGGAATCAGGGCAACTAAGAGTGCAACAACTGCGAGGAGAATCCAGATAATCTGTCGCTCAAAGAAGATATTCTCTCCTTCAAACGTATACATAGTTACCAGCCCTAAACAGGACAGCAAAAATATGGCTCCAAAGAGCCATATATCGAAGCCTTTGAATAATCCACGAAGCGTACTCATATTATTCTAGTGGTGCAAACGTTCCCGTCTTTGGAATAATTTCAATGATTGCGGGACCGTCCTCACAAATTGCAGATGTCACCGAGCGATAGATCTGGTCAATCGTCACCGCAGACGCTGCTTTAAAGTAGTGGGACTCGCTTGACGCAATACTGGTGAGGAAGCTTTCATTTACATTCCCACCCAATCCAATGGTGAAAAGTGAGACCCCTTCCTCTTTCAAAGCATTTGCAGCTTCTTGTGCATACATCTCTGGATCTTCACCTGGTGCTGTGGCAAGCCCGTCGGTAAGGAGGACGGTCACCATACGTGCATCCATGCTATGTGCATCGGACGTGAGTATGTCCTTTGCACGGTAGAGTGCGTCTCCAGTATTTGTGGTTCCTTGCTCCTCACTTGGAGAGATCTCTAAAGAACGTACCACCGTGCGTGCTGCATTCTTTTGTGATGTAAGTGACTGCGCAATAGTTGCTGATGACGCATACGTTACTATCCCTACTTGATCTCCAGTGTTTAAACGTGCAATAAAAGATTCTGCAGAGGAAATAACAGAAGAAATTGGTTCTGGCGGATCTCCTCCATCATTGTTCATACTTCCTGAGAGATCAATTGCAAGCACAACATCCGTTGGAATCTCACAACTTCGAAGTGTCCCTGCAATTGGATTTGGCCAGGTGAAGGTGACTGTTTCTGTTCCTCGCGCTGGAAGAGCCTCCACCACCGTCTGTGATGCTGTCAGTGCATTTCCTTTGCTATCAAAAATAGTTGCCACTACTTCTACATTAGAAGCATCAGATACTCCTGTATTTTGCATACTCGCGGTAAGACGTGGAAGTGTACCCACGTCAGAGAGTTCTCTGTTGGAGATGCGAAACTGCTCTCGCCCGCTACTCGCTGGTAGCCAGAGTTCTGGCTGTTCATATTCAATGACTGTATGTGTCGGTTTCCGCAATCCAGTATTAATACGCCCTTCAAAAACTGGATATACACTATTCGGTGGGAGGATTGTCTCCCCTTTTCGCTCTACAATCACACCATCTGCATCATAGAGTTTAAAGGTGTACGAGAATCGTGGTGTTCCTACACCTTGATTCGCATTTTCTACATACGCCACTGCATTGTATCTTCCTGGTGCAATCTCAAATGCACGTGCCCACTGTGTTGTTGGCTGTGAGACTTCAAACGAACAGACACGTGTGCAAGAACCTCCACAATCTACACCAGTCTCATCTCCATTTTGCTTTCCATCAAAACAGGTAGCGGGACCGCGCAGTGAGAAAAAACTTCCTGCACCTACAAGAATCACAAGAAAAAGAATCCCGAGCACATACTGTGTCCGCCGCCAAAATGCCCATGGTCTTCGGATACTCATACGATGTAGTATAGCAGAAAAGCAAAAACACCTGCCAAACGGCAGGTGTTTTTTAGGAGTATCAAATGCTTAAAGTTGGCGATGACCTACTCTCCCTCTAAAAGAAGTACCATCGGTGCTGAGAAGCTTAACTTCCGTGTTCGGAATGAGAACGGGTGTACCCTCCTCGCGGAACCACCAACTTTAAACATTCAATGAACTCTTCGTGCTTGATGCCCCTGAGATTATTCGTCTCAGAAATATCAATTATCCTACATACCCTATCACACACTCTAAAAAATTGTAAGCCACGTACAGTATTCCCTACAGGAACACGTCCAATTAGTACACCTCGGCTCCATACATTGCTGTACTTCCACCTAGTGCCTATCAACCTGATCATCTCTCAGGGGACTTAATGATACCTAATCTTCAAGTTGGCTTCCCGCTTAGATGCTTTCAGCGGTTATCCATTCCGAACATAGCTACTCGGCAGTGCCACTGGCGTGACAGCCGACAGACCAGAGGTTCGTTCATCCCGGTCCTCTCGTACTAGGGACAACTCTCGTCAAGTATCGACGCCTGCAGTAGATAGAGACCAACCTGTCTCACGACGGTCTAAACCCAGCTCGCGTAACTTTTTAATTGGCGAACAGCCAAACCCTTGGGACCTGCTCCAGCCCCAGGATAAGTTGAGCCGACATCGAGGTGCCGAACCGTGCCGTCGCTATGGACGCTTGGGCACGACTAGCCTGTTATCCCCAGGGTTACTTTTATCGGGTAATCTCCGGCCGCATCTAAAGCGTACCATCGGTTCACTATGCTCCGCTTTCGCGTCTGCTCGTCATCTACGACTCGCAGTCAAGCTGGCTTGTGCCATTACACTATCGGCACGGTTTCCATTCGCGCCTAGCCAACCTTGAGACCCCTCCGTTACTCTTTAGGAGGGTAGCGCCCCACTAAAACTGCCTGCCACCCACTGTCTCTCTAAGGTTTTTCCTTAGAGGTTAGAGACTACCAAAATAAAGATGGGTATTTCACTGACGACTCCACGGTACCCGAAAGCCCGCTTCAAAGTCTCCCCACTATACTACGCATTAATTCAATAGCCCCAATAAGAAGCTACAGTAAAGCACCTGGGGTCTTTTCGTCTAACTGCAGGTACCCGGCATCTTCACCGGGATTGTATTTTCACCGAGCAGGTCCTTGAGACAGTTTCCCAGTCGTTACGCCATTCGTGCACGTCGGAACTTACCCGACAAGGAAATACGCTCTATTTTTCCTTCTTTTATGAATCAGCCTTATTTGATTCGTACACAATAGGACTCTATCTTCACCTTCAGCATAATCTGTTTAGGTGCCTAACATTTGGTCTCTCGTTGGTTAGGTGTGGACTATGTGCACATTTCTGTACACAAGGTAACTATGGCTCGGGCTGCTTATCCCTATAATCGTTCCAGTCCGTAGAACGCACTTCGTAAAATGCGCTCTACCTTAGAACGATTATAGTTATCGCTGACATTGACCGGGGCTTATACAGTCCAGCACAACATCCGAAGACATTGCACCAACCGTACTTAACCTTCCGGCATTGGTCAGGCGTCACCCTCTATACATCCACTTACGTGTTCGCAGAGAGCTGTGTTTTTGATAAACAGTCGCCAGGAAATCTTTCGCTGCGGCCCCGCACATCCGAAGATGCGAGGGCAGGCCTTATCCCGAAGTTACGGCCGCTTTTTTGCCGAGTTCCTTAAGGACCTCTCACTCGTTCGCCTTAGTCTTCTCGACTCTACCACCTGTGTCGGTTTGCGGTACGGAACCACTATGCTTAACCCAAACGAAGTTTTTCTTGGAAGCGTGCTCCCCACATTTGATCATCCGAAGAATCACATTCAGACCCTACTCGGGCTAATGATTGCCGGATTTGCCTAACAATCACCCTCATAGCTCCAGCACCAATCCAATAAGATGCTGTGGGTACAACGCTCCGTCCCTCCATAGAAACATAGCAGTGTGCAGGAATATTAACCTGCTCTCCATCGGGTCCCCCGTTCGGGATTCCCTTAGGACCGACTAACCCTTCGCTGATCACCATCGCGAAGGAAACCTTGGTATTTCGGCGGACGGGGGTCTCACCCGTCTTGCGGTTACTTGTGCCGGCATTCTCACTTCTATACGCTCCACCGTGGCTCCCGCCTTGGCTTCATTGCAGAATAGAACGCTCTCCTACCACTTACCAAATCCGAAGAAATGGTAAATCCGCAGTTTCGGTATCATGCTTGAGCCCCGATCATCTTCGGCGCAAGGACTCTCGACCAGTGAGCTGTTACGCTATCTTTAAAGGATGGCTGCTTCTAAGCCAACCTCCTGGCTGTTGATGAATCCTCACCTCCTCAAGTTGCACTGAGCATGAATTTAGGGACCTTAACTGGCGATCTGGGCTGTTTCCCTTTTGACCAATGGAGCTTCTCCCCCATAGTCTAACTGCCGTGCTGTGGCCTAACGGTATTCGGAGTTTGATAGGACTGACGAGATTTCTCCCTATTCAGACCTTCCAGTGCTCTACCCCCGTAGGAAACACACGACGCCAACCCTAAAGCTGTTTCGGAGAGAACCAGCTATTACGGAAATCGATAAGCTTTTCACTCCTTACCACAAGTCATCCGATGGCTTTGTGAGACCAACCGGTTCGGGCCTCCACGGAGTTTTACCTCCGCTTCACCCTGCTCATGGCAAGCTCTTCCCGCTTCGGGTCGTACCCCTGCCCTATAGTCGCGCTATTAACGCTCGCTTTCACTGTGCCTCCGTGGGGTTACCACTTAGACAAAGGACAAAGGTACACTCGCCGGCTCATTCTTCAATAGGCACGCCGTCGGGCCGCAGCCCTCCGACTCCTTGTAGATGTATGGTTTCAGATCTATTTCACTCCCCTCTCCGGGGTTCTTTTCACCTTTCCCTCACGGTACTAGTTCACTATCGGTCTTTAAGAATATTTAGCCTTACCAGTTAGTGCTGGCAGATTCACTCGGGCTATTCGTGTCCCGAGCTACTCAGGAGCAATAACACAAGAGTTGTTGAAATTTCGTATACAGGACTATTACCTTCTTGGGTCGTACTTCCCAGCACGTTTTACTATCACAACATTTTGTAACTCTTGCAGAACTAAATCTGAATTATTGTCCTACAACCCCGCGCATATAAATATGTGCGGTTTGGGCTGTTCCCGTTTCGCTCGCCGCTACTAAGGGAATCGCAAGAACCTTCTTCCTGATTGTAATGGAACGTCCGAAGACGGATCCAACCAGAAAGAAAGTTCCGGATATTGCTTTCTCTTCCTCCAGGTACTGAGATGTTTCACTTCCCTGGGTGCGCTCGCGCATACACGCGTCTCTTGCGGAACAAGAGGGGTTTCCCCATTCGGACATCGCCGGGTAATAACGGTTGTTTGGCACCTTACCGACGCTTATCGCAGCCATACCACGTCCTTCATCGCTTCTTAAAGCCTAGGCATCCACCATACACCCTTCATTCCTGTAAGGAATGCTGTACACCGCTGTACAATTTTTCATATTGTGAGCTTCGTAGAGGGTCGGAGGGAGGTGCAAGAACGGATTTACAATCCGCAATCCGGCTACATCCTCCCTCCTAGAGCTGGGTTAACGTGAATCTACCCACCGCACAGAATTTCCAAACGACAGAACTTCTGCTTGGCCACGGCCCTTCCGGGTCTAGGGGGAATGTGGCGCACTTCCGTTTAACCGTTGTCTCAAGTTCGCGCGCAAACTTATGCGAGACGTTGGCCGGCTGCTTGTTACCAACATTCACCAATTCATTTCGCTCCTAAGCTTCATAAAGAACAATCCTCTACGAAGCTCACAATATTCGAGTGTGTGTATTCTTCCAGACCTACAATACGTCTGGAAGAACGGTTTGTGTTGTGTGTTGCGGACGAAAAGACCCTACACTAAATGCATATTGTCTAAACGCAACACACTACCTACCTCCGCGCGTCGAACGCGGAGGAATTTGCGAGACCAGACCTTATCAATCTGGTCTCTAGGATATGTAGTTGTCAATGACCAACGCCTTCCCTTCGAAGACATCAGCATTTATTGAAGTGTAAAAAAACCGCGATGTCGCGGCACAAGAAACCCATAAGGTTTTCCTATCCCGCTAGTTGCTTTTTGTTACTCTTCATAAACACGTGGACGCCATTATATACGAAAGCGTTTGGGAGTCAAGCGATTTTGAAGCCAGATAAAAAACCCGAGGATGTCCTCGAGTTTTTGTCACTATACGCGATGCAATTCATTGGCCACGCCTGCCTTATCCAACAAGATTTCATGTGGGTAATCAAAGACGTCGCGGGTCAGTTTGTCATACATACCGAGACGATACATAAGGTCTTCTGTAGACATTACCGTGAAGCGAATCTCCATACCAAGCTCTGCCTCAAGCGAACGAACAGCTGCCTCTACCTTTGTCTCCACTGGTTTCTTCATCGCAATGAGTACATCGAGCCTACTATCAAACTCTCGCATAAAGACTCCCGTTGCCACTACTACATCTAACTTTCCTGCCTTACGGAGGTGTGTCAGAAGTGTCTTTCCATTTATCGGTGCCGTTTCAAAGAGGAATGTCTGGAGTGAACGGAGTTCTGGAAAGTTCTTATTTAAAATAAATCCCTGCACACGACTCTTGCGCTTCTTCCCTTCTTGCTCTACAAGAATCTGTTTCTTCTTTACTACCCCTGCACGCTCCAGCGCATTGAGTTCCGTCCGCGCAGTACGGCGTACGAGACGAGCACGTCGTGCGATGTCATCAAATGCAAACTCGTGATTTGGATTAAAAAGGAAAAACCGAAGTAACTTTACCCGCGCCTGACTGCCGAACAGTATTGAGAGTGAATCTGCCATACGTGTGGATTATAGCATATCAAAAAAGACCCCGTTTGGGATCTTTTTTGCGTGTCCGAAGTATGGACTTACTTGAGCGTAACAGTCGCTCCAGCTTCCTCAAGCTTAGCCTTAAGCTCTTCAGCATCCTCCTTCTTCGCACCTTCCTTCACCGCTACAGGCGCTCCGTCTACCATGTCCTTTGCCTCCTTGAGACCAAGTCCAAGTACTTCCTTCACTGCCTTAATAACTGCAATCTTCTGTGCACCTGCATCAGTAAGCTCTACAGTGAACTCTGACTGCTCATCGCCTCCAGCGTCACCTCCTGCTCCTGGTGCTGCAACAGCTACCGCTGAAGCTGATACACCGAATCGCTTCTCAAGCACCTTCACAAGTTCGTTAAGCTCAAGAACAGACATCTTCTCTACCTGCTCTACAAGTGCCTTGAACTCCTCTGGTACCTCTACAGACTCATCAACGTCTGAAGCGTCAGTCGCCTCCTCAGTTGTAGTCTCCTCTGCTGCGGGAGCCTCGGGAGTTGTCTCCTCGGTAGTCTCCTCTACAACGTCTTTCTTTGCTTCTTCTGACATATGTATTTCTTAGATTCTATTAAGCCCCCTTCTTCTCTGCAATTGCATTCAGTCCGAGTACCAATCCTTGGATAGGTGCGTTAATAACATTAACGAACATTCCACGAAGTACGGGGAGTGATGGGATAGATGCAATTTCAGTCATCTCCTCACGAGTCTTGTATGCACCCTCGAATACACCTCCGAGAATTGCTACCTGATCTTTGTACTGCTTTTGGAAGGCATGTACGTTTTGTGCAGGCGCAACTGGATCGGTACTGTACGCAACAGCTACCTCTCCCTCGAGCTCTGGAGCATCACCTTCAAATGCACCATCAAACGCACGCCCGATGAGTGTCTTCTTTGCTACGAAGTAGCCAACACCCTCTTCACGTAGTTTGTTACGCATTGCGGTAGAGTCTCCCACGGTGAGTCCGTGGAATCCCACGAACACCAACGCCTCGGCATCATTCTTGATGTCATCAAGTCGCTTGAGAATTTCTTGCTTCTTTTCTTTTGTAATTGCCATTATCTTTTCTGAATGACTGGATATAAAACAGGCCCAGAGAAACGAATGTTTCTTTAGGCTTCGACCTCCCTATACAAAATATAGTGTGGGACCTCGGTCGGCGGATTGCTCCCTTAATCACATACGTGAACCAACTGTCATGAGCCTGTTGCGAGACACTATAGCAGATTTGTTTTTAAAGTCTAGAGCATCCCAAGGGCTTCCCAGACATCATCTTCATCACATCCTCCTTTTGTGATAAGTGCTTTAATAACTTTTGGCTTATCGCAGTTAAGTAATCCTTTGTACACTGTAATGACCAGTCCATTGATATTTGACTGATCAAAACCTTTTTTACGTATCGCAAAGTGTGACGAGCCACCTTTCGGTTGTGTAATTTCAAAACCTAATTTTTCTGCGGCTTTGACAAAACGTTTCCACTTCACATTAGTCAGACGAACGACCAAGTCACGACGTGTGATAACCTCGTCCGCCATACTCTAGACAGCAACCACTCCCGCTTCACGGAAAAACTTAGCCACAGGTCTTTGTGTATCTGATTCTTCAGTAACTTCAATATGAAATGCTGTATGTATTGCATCTCGAATATGCTCACCTATCTCTTCATCAGAAGGGTTGGGGTTCTGTCCGCCAGTTATAATTGACTCAAACTCCTGACATTGGGCAGACCATCCCTCCTCATCAGTCTGCACAATAAAATGAAGGCCACCTGCCTGTGCAATAGTTTCATTCATTGAGTACACAGCATCAGAATCCTCAGGCTTCTGACCCTTACTAAACAAAGATTTAAATGTGAACTCCATATAGTTGATGACACGTTTACACGTGTTTTCTTACGTTATGAGTAGACTGTACCACGAGATTTTTATTCTGACTAGCACCGTCTGTCTGATTCATGTATTCGTGGCATCGCCTCTACTTCTCTTTTCTTCTTCTCTGCAGTCCACCCGATTGCATTAGTCACAATCTGGAGGAAGCTGGCAATAACGGAGATTGCAAGAATGAAGATTGGATAGAACGCAAATGGTGTGAGGAAGTAGAAAAAGACAACTGCGGAAGTAGCCCACACACCGAAACACCATGGGCAGAGAAGGAGATCTATCACCGCCCGACGGAATCCACGGTTTGGCTTCACCAACATCCCTTCCTCATCTACCACATAGAAGAGATCACGGAAAAAGGACATGATCTTGTCATACACAAAGAGACGGATCAGTCGCCAGGTCGCGAGTGTAATCAAGACAAGGTCAAAGAGTTCAATGGTCGCAAAACTGCGGTACGCATAGAGTTGTAAGAGTGCCATCTCACCTATAACCAATGCCACAAAGACTCCCGAGAGGATGATGTGCCAGAAGTTTTGGTTTACGCGGTCAGTAATTTGAAACATATTAGGATTGTGCTCCTACGAAGTATGCAATAGCAAGGGCCACGACGATAACCACGAGGAAATTAAAGAGAAACTTATAAAATGTTTTGTTTAACATACCCATAGTATAACACCTGTACTTTCGTACAGGTGTTATCTTTCTACTGTGCTTCTACACGCACTACCTCAGCTCCTTCTTCACTTAGGTGTCCATAGACATGGACGTCCATCGCTTCAACAAGAAATCCTCCGTTACACGATACAGTGTCACCATCAAGGGTGATACACTCACTTGCTTCAGTGAAGTGAAGTGGTACGACACCAATCTGTCCTTCGGTCTCGTATACGAGGTGCCAGAAGTTTGCGTCATAGGGCGCAGGTACGTTCTTAAGAAGGCCTCCTGCCTGATCAAAGTTGAACTCCCCACGCTCTGGCGCAACATCACCATAGGCACATGTAATGTTCTCAATCTGCCACTCGCCGTTCTTTCCCACGAGATCAACAACAGCATATCCATCAGTAAGTTCGCCCTTTGCTATCTGCATGATGTACTGTGCAGTATCTTCACGTTCAAACACTACCTGTGTCCTCAACTGCACCTCATCAAGCGGACGACATGCGATCAGATCAACCTCACTAGAAAGATTCTCCTTTACTGTTTGCTTCAAACTCTCTGCGAGCGGCGCTTCTTTGAGGAATGCTTTTGTTGCGTCTTCTCCACCCTCAGCACCTTGGAGTTCCAACCAACCAGTGTAAAACTCAATTGCCACATCAATTGATTCCCCTTTTACTCCATTCCACTTTTCGCTTTTTGTTTGTAAAACAGCGAGGACAACAACTACTATTGCAACCAACGCTATCGCTCCTAATACTATTCTATTTTTCATATGAGACATATCGTAGCATGATGTATGAAAAACAAAAAACACCCCGAAGGGTGTTTTTTGTTTAGACTAACGAGTCTTTACGTTACTAGGTAAACCTAGGCGTCAAGGTTCTCGTAACCTGTCTCAAAGTCAGTTGCTGGAGTCGCAGTCTGTAGTGTGTCTGCGCTTCCTGCTGAACTAACGTTGAAGTTAACTCCGTAGAGCTGTACACGGAAGTATCCGTCAGCGAGTGGAGTAAGTGTTACATCCAATGTGAATGTCTCAGTCTCACCCTCGTCGATAACGTAGTAACTTCCGCTTACGTCAGCTGTTGAAGAAACAGCAGCTGTAGTTGACGCAAGTCCTGCTCCGTTAAGTGCAACCTGTGCACCGTTAGAGTTCTCTACTGCGTACGCAATACCAGCGTCTGCTGTAACTGATGAGGTAGCAATTGTAGATCCTGTTGGGATGTACAATGTGTCACCAAATGCAGTTAGCTCGAAGTCGATAGAGTAAAGACCCTGCTCTCCTCCTGCTGTGTCGCTAGTAGTGTCCTTCACGTCAGTGTCTGAATCTCCCGCTACGATTGTAAGACCGTCAGCGTAGAATGAGTGTGCCTCAGATGAAGCAGATCCAGTCTTGTCAGCAGCCGCAACTGTATCTCCCTCCTCATCCTCAACATCCCATGCTGCGTCATCAGGGTTCACGTCTGCTGAAAGTGTAGCGCCTGCTGCAAATCCACCTGAAAGGTTGTTTACATTAACGCGTACGATAATCTCAACAGTCTCCTCTGACTCAACCACAAGGTCGATGCTAGAGAATGTGATAGTTCGTGATGTTGCAGTTGTAGATGAAACAGTCTCTGAATCGAGAACGTCATCTCCAAGAAGGATCTCTGCAGAGTTGATGATCTCACCAACACCTGCTCCTGTTGACACGAAGTCTACAGAAAGGTCATCGATCTCAAGGTCAGAATCACCTTCTGCCTCAATCTCGAATGAAAGGATTTCTACATCATCAGTGTCGTCGTTATCGTCAACTGCGATAGCGCGAGCATCGTTGATGTCGTCGTCTCCCTCAGAAACCTTAAGCTCGATGTCAGCCGCTGATGCGAATGACTCGAATGAGAACTCACGCTCGTCAGTGTCAGTAGTTGTATCGTCGTCTGACTCACCGATGTCACCTGTTGTTGACTCAGTGATGATCGCTCCCTGTCCATCCATAAATCGGACGCTTGGGAATGATACGTTCCACTTCTCTCCAGCGTTTGAAGAGTCCATGTTGCTAAGAGCTGAGATAGCTACGATAACTTCCTCAGTATCACCCTCGCGGATGATTACTCCAGAATCAAGAGAAACTGTCTTCTGGAAGTTGTCATCGTCCTCGAACTCATCAGCGTCAAGACGAGCTACCTCGTCTCCGTTGAACCATACTGATACCTCAGATGCGTAATCATCAAGGTCAGTATCAGCTCCAGTGTCAGCGTAGTCGAAGTTAAGAGTAACAGCCTTGATCTCGATGTCTGAACCATCAGCCTCGATTTCAAGTCCTGCGATCTCTACATCGTCCTCACCTTCTCCAACCTCTTCATTGTTAAGTGAAGAAACGAAGTCAGCGTCCTCGATAGAACCTGCTCCTCCGTCAAGATCAGTATCAACTGAAGTTGATCCAGTTGAACCTGTAGATCCAGTTGAACCTGCAACCATAGCGTACTTAGCCTGTGATACAGGACCGAAGTAACCAACAGCTGGAGAAACTCCGTTCGCTGCCTGCCATGCTGCTACTGCTGCAGTAGTCTGTGCACCGAAGTACCCAGTTGCTCCCGCAGGAATTGAGAACCCTGCACCGATAAGGTAGTTCTGGAGACAAGTAACGTCTGAACCAGACACACCATCAGTGAGAGAACGTGTGAATGTACATGCAGCTGCTGATGAAGATCCACCAGAAAGTGCTGCAAGCTGTGCCGTAAGGCTTGCAATCATTGCTTCAAGCTCTGCAACTGTCGCTGCCTGCGCAGGAGTTGAGAGTGAAACAACCATCGCCACTGCTACGAAAGCTCCGAAGAGTTTCGCAACAACATTGTTTGCAATAGTCATAACTGTAAAATACTTATAAGTACTACTTATAACTTAATAACTGATAATAAGAATTAATTCTTATTGGCGACCGAAGTCGCGCTCCTGCCAGACAAGCATGCTTGTGTAGCAAGAGCACGACCGGTCGTGTCAGCGAGCGACGAACCATCTCTGCGTGGGTCGACTCCCACAGACGATTCGTATCATCCGACACTATCAGTCAGGATGTCTTCCTCCGAAAAGGAAAGACTTCACACGACACCTAATTATGTCGAGTGAAATAGAATTGAGATATGAAATTGTCAAAGTAACAATCCTCATATGTGCCACACACCTCCTTAAGAAAAAGAGCGCGTTAACCGCACATAGATGAAGTATAAACTATTTTGAACGAGCATACTGCTCTCTACCCTGTGGATTACACAATGCATATCCCAAAATAGTGAGCATAGAATACGTTTTCTTGACAAAAAAGTCAATAGATTCGCCACATTCAAAAGAGCACCTCACCTCCCCTCTACCCACTGAAGACGATACTGTTTACGCCTTCTTACACCTAAAAATAACCGCACAACAAAAATATAATATGGCAAGTTTTCGGTGTATTCTACGCGAGAGAGTAGGTGCTCCACCGCTTACTCCCCTCTCGGGCAACCTTCCCTTCCTCGATGAGTAGGTTGAGCTCTCTCTGTATGGTTTTTGCACCATACTCAGTCACCGTATCCTGTATATCTTTCATTGACGCACCGGGCTGTGCTTTGAGTACGTTAAGTATCTGCGACCGACGTGCTTCCTTAGTTTCTGTAGTAGATGCACGCTTTACAACCTCCTTTGGGACAGTACTTTTCGACTGCTTCTGCGGCGCAAGCAACGTTGGCTTCTTCTGCTTATTTCTGAAGCCCTTTGAAGAGCGAACAAGGGCGTCAATCTCTGCAAGGAATACGTTCAAATGCTCCTCTCGCAAGAGCTGTGCAGCATGAAGTGCACGAAGTCTGCTCTCAAGCGCAACAAGATCAAAGAGAAGCGTTTCAACAACTGAACGAACTTCTGTCTGATCCGCACGGAGTGAAGAAGTTGCTGTTCGTAAGATGACCAGTGCAGACTCTTCTGTGTCTTTTATAACTGGGCTTTTGTTTTTGTCCTTTACATCAACATTCAATACATAAAAGACAGCACAGATTATTTTCTCTGTCTTTTTAAATACGTACTTGTAGTAATACTCATCTGCTATGAGACGTTCTGATGTACTGAGCGTTATGTCCTTTATTTTATCTTCCATATGTCTTTTAGAGATATGGGACATCTCTGTGGTGCTCACTATACGCTTCTTTTGTCTCTTATTCAACACCTAAAACCCCTGTCACTTGCCGCATCTCCCTAATGGACAATCTGTCCTTTATACACAGTCTTTCACATTCGTACCGTGGTATCATAGTGCAACAGGTAGATATCTAATATATGGCACGAAAGAAAACAAAAGGGAGAAAAAAGGAGGCGCTTAAAAGAGACTATTTTGATGACCTCTCATCACACACAAAGCAAGCAATTGGTGCCGTCTTTTTTGCTGTTCTCGGAATCTTTTTTGTCCTCTCTTCATTTGAGCAAGCGGGTGTTGTTGGCCACTATACAAAACTCGGACTTACCGCCCTCTTTGGCTATGGAGCGCTCATCGCTCCACTCATTTGTGCACTCTATGTATATGTACTCATGCGCCCTCGTGAAGATACCGAGGAGGTTAGTGTTGCAAAAGCAGTCGGTGTCGCATTTCTCTTTGTCTCCATCCTCGGATTTCTCTCACTGTTTGGAGACCAAGGTGGATACATCGGAACCGCAATTCTCTTCCCGCTTGCAAAACTCTTTGGAAACCTTGCAGCAGGTTTGATGCTTGGAGCACTGGTGCTTGTCGGTATCTTCCTTACCCTTGATCGTGGCTTCCACTTCTCTCTTCCATTTAGAAAGAAGGATGCGGAAGAAGAAGACGAGGACATTGATATCGAGATTCCAGAGGAAATTGAGAATGAAGAAGAAGTAGAAGAAGACGTTGAGGAGGAAGCGGAAGAGCCCGAACCAAAGAAAAAAAGTTTCACTGAGAAGTTGGGGCTTGGTGGCGAACCGATGGTCGCAAGTGTTTTCTCTGGGTCATACACCCCTCCTCCCCTTTCACTCCTTCGTAAGGATAGTGGAAAGGCACAAGTTGGTGACGTGAAGGCAAACGCAAACATCATCAAGCGGACACTTAAGAACTTCAAGATCGATGTGGAGATGGATGAGGTATCTATCGGCCCAACCGTGACCCGTTATGCATTGAAGCCTGCAGAAGGTGTTCGTATCTCTAAGATCGTGGGGCTACAAAACAACCTCGAACTCGCACTCGCTGCCTCTCCTATTCGTATTGAGGCGCCAATTCCTGGAAAGTCTCTCGTTGGTATTGAGGTACCAAACACAACAAAATCAACAGTTGGTCTCGCTTCCCTCTTGGCATCACCAGAGTACACAGACTCTCCAAAGCCACTCATGGTTGCACTCGGGCGAGACATTACTGGGAACTCTCACTTTGGAAACGTTGCGAAAATGCCACACGCACTCATTGCGGGTACTACTGGTTCTGGTAAGTCGGTGACGATTCATGCGTTTGTGACCTCCCTCCTCTTCCGTAACTCTCCAGAGATGCTTCGCTTTATCATGGTGGATCCAAAGCGTGTGGAACTTACCCTTTATAACGATATTCCTCACCTTCTCACCCCTGTTATTACCGAGCCAAAGAAAGCAATCCTTTCACTGAAGTGGGCTATAAAGGAGATGGAACGACGCTACGATATTCTCCAGGCTGAGAAAGTCCGTGATATTGGCTCGTACCATGAAAATGTATTTGGACCTGCGAAAGAAGAGTGGGAAAAGAACGGTTCTCCAGACGATGAGAAGGAGGAACTCCCCGAGCCAATGCCATACATTGTTATTGTCATCGACGAGCTCGCGGACCTCATGCAGTCATACCCACGAGAACTTGAAGCTTCAATCGTACGCCTCGCGCAGATGAGTCGTGCCGTGGGTATCCATCTCCTCCTCTCGACACAACGTCCATCCGTAAACGTTATTACTGGTCTTATTAAGGCAAACGTACCAAGCCGTGTTGCCCTTCAGGTGGCGTCACAGGTAGACTCTCGCACCATTCTTGATCAAGTGGGTGCGGAGAAACTTCTTGGTGCAGGAGATATGCTCTTCCTTTCTGGAGAGTTGGCAAAGCCACAACGCATGCAGTCTGCATTCGTAAGTGAGGACGAGGTGAAGAAGGTGGTGAATCACCTTAAGAAGCAAACTGATTCTTATGAATTGGACTCCATCAGTCTTGGCGAAGACGGTAAGACCAGCCCTGATGCCTTCTTCGAGTCTAGCTCTCTCGGGGATGATGAGGACGATGACCTCTACGATGACGCACGTGTCGCCGTCCTTGAGGCAGGTAAAGCATCTACCTCATACCTCCAGCGAAAACTTCGTGTCGGGTACTCTCGAGCAGCACGGCTTATGGATATTCTCGAAGAACGCGGTGTTATCGGCCCTGCGGATGGATCAAAACCACGAGAGATTCTCGAACAAAGTTCAGAGCCAGATGAGGATGTGGAAGATAACGAGGAGGAAGAATCATAGACATGGCACCGCTTCGACTCCACAAACTAAATGCAGCGTTCATTGTAAGAGTGTTGGGAGTTGTGGTACTCGGCGGAGCGCTTCTCTGGTATGGAATCTTTCAAGCACGCTTCTTCCTTGCAGGACCAGTTATTTCTCTCGAGAGCCCAACCCTAACCCTTCAGGCAGATCGCACGGTCACTATTGCAGGTACTGCGCAAAATATCACAGAGATACGGCTTAACGGCAAGGAAATCAATACGGACGCCGAGGGAGCATTTGCAGAATCTTTGGTGCTCCCCACTGGCTATACTATAATGACCCTGAGAGCAAAAGATCGATATGGACGTACGGTCTCCCTCACCAAAGAATTAATTTACCAACCAACTTCATAAATTATGGCAGCGAAAAAAGGAACGAAGAAAGCAACGAAAAAGGTGACAACAAAACCAGAAGAGAAAGGTGATAATACTATTGCAGAGACACTGCGAAGCATCAAAACCAAGTTTGGCGATGACGCCATTATGACCCTCGGTGAAACCCAGAAGGTGAACATTGATGCAGTCTCAACTGGATCTATCGGACTCGATGATGCACTTGGCATCGGCGGACTTCCCCGCGGACGTGTCGTGGAGATTTACGGACCAGAGTCTTCTGGAAAGACTACCCTTTCACTCCACGCTGTCGCAGAGGCACAGAAAGCAGGAGGCGTTTGTGCGTTTATCGATGCAGAACATGCTATGGACCCAGAGTATTCTAAAAATATTGGCGTGAAACTTGATGACCTTCTCATCTCTCAGCCAAATACTGGAGAACAAGCGCTTGAAATCGTGGAGTCCCTTGTACGAAGCGGAAAAGTGGATGTCATTGTTGTAGACTCTGTTGCTGCCCTTACACCAAAAGACGAAATTGAGGGAGAGATGGGAGCGCACCATGTTGGAAAGCAGGCACGTCTGATGTCCCAAGCACTCCGAAAACTCACTGGTATCGTTGCCAAGAGTAAGACGGTAGTTATCTTCATTAACCAAATTCGTATGCAGGTTGGCGTGATGTTTGGAAACCCAGAGACCACCCCAGGTGGAAAGGCGCTCAAGTTCTACAGCTCTGTACGTCTTGATATTCGTCGTATCGCACAGATTAAGAAGGGTGACGAAGTAGTGGGAGGACGACATCGTGTGAAGGTGGTGAAAAACAAGGTGGCTGCCCCATTCCGCACCACAGAGTTTGACCTTATCTACGGAGAAGGAATCAGCCGCGAAGGAGAACTCCTTGCGCTTGGAGAGAAGTACGGATTTATTAAAAAGTCTGGTGCATCATACACATACACGCCTCCAGGAGGAGACGAGAGTACCGAAGTGAAGCTTGGTCGTGGCTATGATGCGGCACGTACAAAACTTCGTGAAGAAAAGAAGGTGCAGAACGAACTACTTAAGAATGTTCGGAAGGCGCTGAAGGAAGAGAAATAGACTCTTACTTCCTTACGAATGCGCCATACGTATGTGTGGCGCATTTTGTATACGTCGATAAAGTGAAATTGCTACCAATACAAAAAGTGTCAGTATGATGAGTGTCCAGTATTCTGTTGAGACAAATGCATCATAGACATAAGAGAATACCTCCCCTACTGGTACCTGACTTATATTCTCAAATACGTGTGGCAGTGAGACAAAGCGTGTAAAGCTATACGCAAGGACTGAAACAAGAACGCCGTAGAGAAAAGCCACATGCGTCACCAGACTTAACGCATACGCATAGTACACTCTTCTCATTACGGTCTTGTGGATGTTATTCGTAGTCATAGGCATTTTTCTTAAATGATTCTTTTGCTCGGTGAACGAGTGCTTTTACCGCTCCTGGGCTCTTCCCCATTTCTTTCGCAATATCCTTCTGAGGCCACCGTTCGAGATAATGGAGGCGAAGCACCTGTGCGAACTGGGTTGGCATTTTCTCAAGCACACGCTCAATGCCATCACGCTCTTCTTCAAATCCAGAGTGGTTTTCTTCTTTTCCAAGATACTCCCATATTTCTGGATCAAGTGTAATAACTCGCTTCCCTTCTCGCTTACACTTGTTGTACCGAGTGAGCGCAGTATTTACGAGAATCTTGTACCCCCACGAAGAGAATGAACCTGCATGTCTATCAAACCGTCCTGCATTGAGATATATCTTCGTAAACGCATCCTGCACCACTTCTTCTGCGTCACGAATATCAAAGAGGATCGTTCCGGCTTTCCTGAGAAAGGCATCCTGATACCGTTCAAGGAGTACCGCAAAGAGCCACGGCTCTCCCTGAGCACGTACAAGAATCTCTTCATCGGTTTTCTCTGTTGTAGGCTCGAACATATCTTGATATGATTGCCTCACCTTACTATACCAATCTGAAATACAAAAGGTTATGGCAAAACTACAATACAACGAAATCACCACAAAGAAAGCAGTCGTCATGGACGGAGATCCATACCTTGTGCTCTCTTCTGCCCTCTCGAAGAAAGACCGACAGAAAGCGAGTAACAACGTGAAAATGAAAAACCTCCGTACGGGAGGTGTGGTAGACCGAACCTTTCATCAGTCTGATACGCTTGAAGAAGCAGATATAGAGAAGCGTGAGGTGAAGTTTCTGTATGAGAATCGTGGAGAGTATTTTTTCTGTACGCCAGACAATCCTCGCGATCGCTTTAGTTTCGAGAAAGACATTATTGGAGACCAAGCAATTTTCCTTAAGGAGAACAGCCTTGTTGAAGCGCTCGCATTCAATGATGAGATCATGAGTATTTCCCTCCCTATTAAAGTAGACCTTGAGGTAACCGAAGCCGCGCCTGCAGTAAAAGGAAACACATCATCGGGAGCAACCAAGGAAGTAAAGCTTGAAAGTGGTGCCACAATCCAAGTACCCATGTTCATCAACGAAGGAGATGTGGTACGGGTGAACACTGAAGAAGGAGCGTACGCAGAGCGCGTTGAGAAAGCATAGGAAAAGCCCGACAGTGTGTCGGGCTTTTACAGGGTTGCGGACATCACTAGTTGGCAAAGGCGATCACGCCTGCAATAAGCACTATCGTTCCCGCGATTGCCGCAAGCAGGATCACGGCAACGAGTCCTTTGTCCAACAAACTCATTTTGCTTTTCTTCATTTTTTCCTCCTATGTCAAAAATGAGACGATTGGGGCAACAACAATGGCGATTGCGCCAAGTAATATCCCCACCTGTGCCCTGTGAGGGATTTTATCCCACATTTGCTTCCTCCTACAACAATGTGCCTACAACGAACAAAATGAGTCCCAAAAAATATGCACGAATGAAGTCTGGGAAGATTGGTTTGTTTTCCACTGTCTTTCTCCTTTCCTAAAATAACCCTAGCACTAAAAGAAAAACCCCGCAACTGCGGGGTTTTTCTTTTAGTGTGAGACGTATGGCACCAGTGCCATGAATCGTGCTCGTTTCACTCCCTGAGCGAAGTTTCGCTGTTCCTTTGCCGTAAGGTGTGTACGCTTGCGGCTGTGCATACGAGAGTGAGGATTGAGATTCGCTACGAGACGGTCTACATCTTTGTAGTCGAAATGCTGTGTGTTTTGTTTCTTATTCTCCATATTGATTCTCTAGAATGGAATATCCTCTGGATTGATGTCCTCCTCTGGATATTCTGGTGCGTTCTGTGTATCTGGCGCATCCTGCTTGGTGTCATTCTGCGGTGCAGAGCCTCCCTCAGTACGTGGTCCGAACTGTACGCGATCTGCGACAATCTCAGTACGATACTGCTTTACGCCATCTTTATCCCAACTGCGAGTCTGGAGGCGTCCTTCAACGAATGCTCCTGACCCTTTCTTAAGATACTGTGCGCTGGTCTCAGCCTGACGACCGAAGACTACAACGTTGTGATAGTCTGCCTGCTCCTGCTTGTTTCCATCTCGGTCTTTGTAGACACGATTGGTCGCAAGAGAGAATGAACACACCTGGATGCCACTTGGGAGTGAACGGAGTTCTGGATCTCGTGTGAGATTTCCGTACACCATTGCTTTATTAAGATACATAGAACGTTTTTGTTATCTAATACCTACCCCTTCTCCTCTTCCTTAGACACTTCATCAGAATCTTTTTCTTCTGAAGAATCCTCTACTTCTACATCAGTTACCTTTTTGTTCGCTTTCTGCGCCTCGTGGTAACGGAATGGGTTTGCTTCTTCTACTTTCGTAAGTTTTACGATGAGATGTCGAAGTATTTCAGGACGAGCCTCAATCTCTTCTGTAAGCGTTTCAAGAAGTGATCCTTCTGTGCGGAAACGAATCCACCCGAAGTATGCACTGTGGAATCTGCGATAGGTACCTTCGATATCTTTTTCGATATCGTAGGCAAGATCGAGATGTTCAGGCGCCTCCTCATCAAAGATTTCAGCACCTGCAGCGGTAATGAGTCCCTTGAGAGATTCAAATACGCCGGCTACTTCCCCTTCAGCAACCGTTGGAAGTACGTGGAAGGCAAACTCGTAGCTGTTTTTTTCATCAGCGTACTGAGCTGCCTCGGCTGCTGGCATTGTTTTTTCTGCCATGTATTGTTTATTTACCGTTAAAGGTGCCATCACGGTACCATGAATGATGGGGGTTTTCAATCTCTCTCATATGGTACAATCCCTCTACATGAATATGCAGAAAGAGATGGATACCGCACACTATACGCTTTTTGGACTCATCATCGTACTTCTCGTGGCTGGAGGTATTGCATGGCACTTCCTAGACCAGAAGTTAACCCGAGCAGAATCTCGTATCTCTGAACTTGAGCATGTGCTTGCCACCACTACTGAGAGTCTCACAAGCGTCACAGGAGAACGAGAACAACTGCAGGGAGAACTCTCTATAGAACGGGCACGGAACGAAGAGTTTGAGGATCAGATTGAAGATATCGCAGATACTGTTGGGGTACTGGATAAACTCTCAAAAACGGACGAGGAGCTCCTTCAAAAATATTCAAAGGTGTACTTCCTCAATGAGCACTACATCCCTGATTCTCTTTCAAATATAGATAAAGAGTGGCTCTATAATGAGGATCTTGAAAAACAGATTCATAAGAAAGTGGAACCATTTCTTGAAGACATGCTTGAGGAGGCACTCGACGACGGTGTGAAAATCTGGATTGTGTCCGCATATCGCTCATGGGGTGAACAAGCAAACCTTAAGAGTGCCTACACCGTAACCTATGGATCTGGTGCAAATACCTTCTCTGCAGATCAAGGATATTCTGAGCACCAATTGGGAACTGCAGTAGATTTCACTACCGAAGGCCTTGGCGGTGGACTTAACGGCTTCGGAAACACTGAAGCATTCGAATGGCTTGTCGATAACGCGTATAAGTACGGATTTGTGCTTTCTTATGATGAAAACAATCAGTATTATATATATGAGCCGTGGCACTGGCGATTTGTAGGAGAGGATCTTGCGCGAGACCTCCGTCGTGCTGATGCACATTTCTATGATTGGGAGCAGCGAAAAATCGACGAATACCTGATTTCTATTTTTGATTAGCACAATATCCACGGCCGCCTTCAGCCGTGGATTTATTCTGCTACTTGTACAAACTCCTGGTTTGCCTCTTCCTTGTCAGCTTCAATGATACGATCTGCCTCCTCTTTGGAGATTTCGTCTGACAGGACACATCCATAAGCGCCGTCATATCTCCAGGAAAAGTATTTCCCGTCGTAACCGATACCAATGTGGCGACCGATGTGACCTTTTCCTCGTTTACAGAGACAATCTGTGCCGATAGGAACGATAACCGGGTAATTCGTCTTGGTTTTGCATTCAACAAAGGGATCAGTTTCTTTCATGATCATACCCTCCTACCCTTACCCTACACCCGTTTAGTATACGTGTGCAATATATGCCTGTGCTTATCTCCCAAACACTCTTTCAGCGTTTTGTGTGAGCACTTCACGTACTTCTTCTGCATCAAGATTCTTTATCTCTGCAATCTTCTTATACACCTCCTTTACTCTAACAGGCTCATTACGTTCTCCGCGGAATGGAACGGGAGTCGCATACGGTGAATCTGTCTCTCCAAGAATGAGATCAAGTGGAGCCTTTTCCACCACCTCCTCCAGTTCTTTTGCAAATGTGATGACCCCTGGAAATGCCGTGGTAAATCCTAGATCCCAGTACCGCTCCGCCATTGCAAGACTGCCCGTGAAGAAGTGGCAGTTCCCTCGTACGCCTTTCTTCGTTTCAAGAACCTTGAGCGCTTCCTCGTGTGCATCATCACTTCCTGCACTTGGGCGAACATGGAGCATGAGTGGGAGATCGTGCTGAAGCGCAAAATCTACCTGTGCCTCAAATACCTCTTGTTGTTTTTCAAATATCTCAAGCGGGTTGCTTCTAAAGAAATCGAGACCACACTCCCCCACACCAAGAACTACCCCTTCCTTAAGTAGGGGTTCATATGCTTCGGGATCAAAGCCTTCATCTGCACTATTTGGATGCAAACCAATTGTGGCACCAAGTACTACATCACTGTGTGCTTTTGCAAACGCAACCGCATCTGTTGATGTATCAATCTTAGTACCGATAACGATAGTACCCGTCTCTTCCTCACGCATCCGAGTAAGCACCTCATCGAGGTCTTCCTTGTATTCGTCAAAATATATATGAGAGTGTGTGTCTATATATTTATATTCCATGTCTTTCTATTTTAAACACACACATAGGAAGCGGGCAAATATAAAGAATGTGTTTGTCTCTATCATAAAACCATCCTACCCAGAAATCGTACCAGAGGAATGAAAAAGTGATTTTATTTTTTCCAATCTTCATAGGCTACTCTTCAAGCCGTGCAAACAAATTATCTGGCTTTTTATTCGCAATCACCGCTTCCTTTATTGTCACATTGGCTTCAGGGAGAATCGGGTAGAGCATACGTCCGATGATATAGAGATCAAGCACCAATGCTTGTATCATTTCCTTTCCTTTCTCTGCATCCTCTTTGATCACCTTAAACGGTTGCTCTTCTGCAATTCGTTCATCGAGATCTCCGATTTTCTTCCAGACAATGTCACATGCACCCTGAAGGTTAAATCCCTCCAATGCATCAATATAGTCCTGGTCAAAACCAATTGCTTCTGGACGCTCAATAGGGTCATCGAGATGTGTTTCTGCCATCTTCATGACACGTGCTACAAGGTTTCCAAGACCATTTACGAGGTGAGCGGTATACCACTCATCAAGTTTCTCAATGGTTATATCGGTGTCATCAAACGGATGCACGTGTCGAAGCAAGAGATACCGTGTTGCCTCAGTGCCGTATAGTTCAATAAGTTCGTAAGGACTGATCACATTTCCGATAGATTTACTCATCTTCTGCCCACCAGAGTTAATAAAGCCATGATATACCACCGTATCTGTCGCTGGCAATCCAGCAGATTTCAGCATCGCTTGCCACATAATGGACTGGAAGCGCACTTGGTCCTTACCCGCAAGTTGTACCGTTTCTCCTTCTTCCCAGAACTTTTTGTAGTTCCCCCCTCTATCCTCTGGCCACCCAAGCGTAGAGATGTAGTTGGTAAGCGCGTCAAACCAGACATACATCACCTGCTCTTCATCTCCTGGAACAGGGACACCCCAGTCCAGACGACTCTTTTCACGTGAGATACTGAAGTCTTCGAGACCTTTTTGTACGAAATTGAGCGCTTCCTTTCTTCGCCATTCTGGCTGAACCGCCCCTTCTCTGCTGAGGTATTCCTCCAAGTATTCCTGATAGTTTGAAAGCTTAAAGAAATAGTTTTCTTCTTCAATCTCCTGAGGCTTCTGCCCTGGATGATCTGGACACTCTCCATCAACAAGGTCTGTCTCCTTTATGAAGAGTTCACATCCGACACAATACAATCCAGAGTATTTCTTTTTATATATATCTCCTGCCGCCTCACATCGCTTCCATAGTTCTTGCGCAGCCTTTTTGTGGTGTTCATCAGTCGTGCGGATGAAATTATCATACGAGAGATTAAGTCCCTCTTTGAGTGTATTAAACTCCTTTGCATAGTGATCTACGTACTTCTGTCGATCCTCCCCTTTCTCATCTGCCTTCTGCGCAATTTTCTGTCCGTGTTCATCGGTACCTGTGTTGAAAAAGACCTCGTTCCCCATGAGTCTCTTGTATCGTGCAACTGCATCCGTTTGCAATATTTCATAGGCAAAACCAATATGCGGATCCGCATTTACATACGGTAGTGTAGTGGTGAGGTAGAAAGACTTAGACATAGTTAGCGTAAATGATTCACAAGTTCTGTGATTTTTACTCGCTCCTGCTCTCCTGTATCACGATCCCGAACGGTCACGGTATCGTCTTCAAGCGTGTCAAAGTCTATGGTGACACAGTGTGGTGTACCAATCTCATCTTGCCTACGATATCGTTTCCCGATGTTTCCGTTGTCATCAAACTCACACATCATGTCCTCCTTGAGCATATCGAACACTTCCCGCGCCTTTGCAACAAGGTCTGGCTTGTTTTTGAGCAGTGGAAATACCGCAACTTTAATTGGCGCCAATTCTTTTGAGAGTTTGAGCACTGTTCGCTTCTCGCCCCCGATCTCATCTTCTGTGTACGCATCAGAAAGAAACGCAAGGAACATACGCCCCAAACCAACAGATGTCTCAAGAATCCACGGGATGTATTTTTCTCCTGTCTGCGGATCCACATATGAGAGATCTACCCCCGAGAACTTGGAGTGTTGTGAGAGGTCATAGTCTGTCCGATCATGAATACCTTCTAGCTCATCAAAACCATACGATGGGAAGTTGTACTCAATATCCCAGGCATCAGAGGCATAGAACACAAGATTGTCATGTTGCTTCCAGCGGAGATTCTCCTCGCGAATACCCATCTTCACATACCAGTTGAAGCGATCCCTTTTAATCTCTTCATACTTTTCTTTATTTTCATTCGGACGTACAAAGTATTGTGTATCTGCCTGCTCCAACTCTCGTGTGCGGAAAAGGAAATTACGTGGAGAAATCTCATTTCGAAAAGCCTTACCGATCTGCGCAATACCAAATGGTACTTTCGCACGCGTAGAATCAACAATATTCTTAAAGTTGAGATAGATACCCTGACTCGCTTCTCCAGGAAGATAGACCACCTCGGCATCCTCACCAGCAAAGTTCCCCATGTTGGTCTTCACGAGTAGGTTAAACGCACGTGCAAGAGAGAAATCTTTCTTGCCACATGACGGACACTTGATTTTGTCTTTATGTTCCTCGAAGAGTGCGTTGATTTCCTCCTCGGACATCTTCTCATCCGCAGCCACTCCAATTTTCTCAAGTTCCTTATCTACCCGAATACGTGTATTACAGTTTTTACACTCCGAGAGTGGGTCAGAGAAACCGCTGGTATGTCCTGACGCCTCCCATACTCGGGGGTCTTTGAAGATTGAAGAATCTAATCCAACAAAATCTTCACGCCTCTGCACATGCTCTTTCCACCACGCACGCTTCAGGTTATTTAATAGTTCGACACCATATGGACCGAAATCATACATTCCAGCCATTCCGCCATAAATATCAGACCCTTGGAATACAAAACCCCGTCTTTTTGCAAGTGATATGATGTTCTCCATCTCTTTTTCTGCCATAGTGACTCTCAGGTTACTCTACTGCCCGCGGTACTGCAAGTGCTGTGTGCTCCGCCCGTACGGTAAGACCAGTAAACTTATTTGTTGCCTTAAATCGCTGGGTTTCAAGAAGTATCGGTGTCGACCCTCGATCTCCCGCGTCTGGCGTAATAGAGAGTGAGAGCGTTGTGCGCTCACTTCCCCGCACCCCGACAGAACCAACTGTCCATGTAACCGTCCGCGTACCCGCATCATACGAAAGTGCACCACCTGCATTATTCAATGTCACATTCTCTCCAAGTACCGCAGTGACGGTTCCGTCGATAAGCTGGTTGCTTCCATTTTGAAGCAGAAGATCTACTGCATACTGTGTTTCCTCACCAACCTCCGGTATTGCACTCCCTCCGATAAAGCGAGCTTCTCCACTGAGTGATGCACGAGAACTTAACTGGATCGTACGCTTTGTCGTCTGGTACAGTAGGTCAGACTCATTGGAACTGGTAGATTCGCTCCCCCGCACTGTGATATCAAGGGTAATCTCCGATGTCTTCCCAATCTCCTCATCAGGCACGATGGTAAATGACACACTCCTTCGTGCACCCGATGGAATGCCACGAAATGCAGAGACACTTCCGCGATCAAAGGAGAGCGTGTTGTTCTTTGAATCAAAGAAACCATCCGTAAGCCCAATGTCGATGCTATCAAGAATGTTTCCTCCAAGCACCACATCCACTGTCACATTATTCAAAGTGGTATCAAGCGTATTGAGTACATCGACACGCACAGTTGCGCTCTGCCCTTCTTGAATAATGACCGACTCACTGTTACTTCCATTGATGTCGACATCCACATTGAGTGATGGTGCATCAATCTTCACCTCATGGTCTGCAACCGCATACACGGACGCGAGGGTGAATGGATCACGTTCTGTACCCACTCCCGCAGAGAAGGTAAATACACGATCTTCGTTCTGTAATCCAGTAAGTACCCCTCGTACCGTAAAGGTCTCTCGTTCCTCTGGACTCAAAGAGTCGATACGCCAGATATTGTCTCCAGAATCTGGACGAGGATCTGCATCTTCGTATTCAAATCCAAATGGGTATGTAGCACTGATGAGAATATCATTGAGTGTCTCCTCACTATTTGAGGCAACAATAAACTCTAACTCTATATCTTGTCCTGAGGTACGTTCTCGTGGCGCCTTAAGAGAGAGCACAATTGGTGATGAGCTGATCTTCATGCGGAGTGGTTCCGCTTCTTTATAAAAGACTGCATTAGAGCCACGCACGCGATACTCTACCGAGACGTTCACCACTTTCTCTGCATTCTCCTCACCAAAGAGTGTGGCACTAAACTCCTCAGAAACTAACTGCCCTGATCCGATAACATCAAGGGACTTCCGTTCAGTGAAAAGTTCCTGTCCTGATCCATCTGCTTTTTGTGTGCCAACAGGGTACTCTATGATAAGCGTTGCAGACTCAATTGGTACTGCATTGTTGTTCTCAAGAATAACCCGCATATCTACGGTCTCTGCTCCACCGATGGCGAACGGTCCTGAAACTTCAAGAGAGATGTTCTCTCCAGAGATTGTGTTGTTCCCTAGGAAAAGGAAAATGAGTGAGAGTAAGAGCGCTATCCCAAAGAAAACACCGCCTGCAACAAGCAGTTTCATTCGATACCCTTTTTTCTTTTTTGGCATAGTCTGTGTTTCTTCTTCTTTAAGAGAGTCTTGTAAGGATTGCTGGGAGCGTTCCCAGTTTTTTGGCACACTCGCAGGCCTTGTGCTCTTGAGTTGTGTACGTCGAACCTGTCCGTCTCCATCACGTGCATAGAGACGGTCACGAAGCACGTCCATCTTATTTTCATCCTTACCCTGTGCCATGATTCTAAGTATACCATCCTGTTAGAGATGGCTGGCGGTAAGCGCACCCTCAATTACCTGCGATGCCTTCCGAAGACCTTCTGGAGTCCTTGTCTCATACGCGTTGTCTTCAAGAAGGTTCTGATACACCTCTTGTGGAGCAATATATCCCAGCGCATGTAGGACACGAAGCGTCAGTACCGTCTCCATCTCAGATGCGGCAACATCTTTGGGTACTGCTTTTAGAGTATGGAGGAGATCATCGTAGAGTTCTGGTGTCGCCTCTTCCCCTCGAATGACTCGGCGGAGTAATCGCACCACGTTGCGAAGCAAGATACGTACATCCCGCTCCTTGGCGTCATAGTAGAGATTGGTGGATGGCTCCGTCCCCACAATGCGCCATCCCGCTTTTCCATGGACAAGTGACACGCGGATCACAGAGAAATCCTGGAGCGCATAGCGATGCTTTGAACGCTCCTCACGCACACTCTTCGTTTGTGCCCAGATCATTCCCGCTTCACGGGTAAAGAGAATATATGCACGATCTGATGTATTACTGTCTCTCGAACCACAGACCAATGCTTCCGTGTTGTAGAGATGATACGCCATGTCTATACCGTTACCATTTGTACCGTTGCAGAGTGTTCTCCAAACGTAATTTCCTCACCTTCTGCATCACCAAGTGTGATCTCTTCTGCACCTACGACGTTTCTAATATCCTCGTCGTGTACTTTGAGTACCTCCTCTCCCCCGTCTGAAGTTTGCACGATGAGTTTGATGCGATCCTGTGGCTCAAGATCTGCCTGCTTACGCATACCTTGCACGGTACGCATAAACTCTCGTGCATCTCCCTCAAGTTTCAATGCAGGAGTGATGCTCCAATCAAAATCGCAGGAATCTTTTCCTTCTTCATGGAGCACTGCTTTTACATTAAGTTCTTCTGCAAGAATATCCTGTAACTGCTCCCATGCACGCGGTATTTCTGGAGAAGCAACGGTAAAGGTTGCAAGCGGCTGTCGCACATTAATTCCCTTCTCTGACCGCAAACGGAGTCCTTCGTTTGCCTGTGTGCGGATGAACTCCATACCTGCGTTGATGTCAGCATCAACGTCCCCTCCCAGAGGCCAATCCGCAAGGTGCGCACTCTCTGCATCAGAATCCTCTTTTACTTCTCGCCAGAGATACTCTGCATAGAATGGCATAGATGGCGCCATGACAAGTGCAAGGGTCTTCAAGACATGACGAAGTGTCGCAAGTGTCTGCTCTTTGTCCTCTCCTTTAATACGATCACGAGATCTTCGGAGATACCAGACTGAGAGATCATCAATGAAGTCGGTGATCGGGCGTGTTGCCTTATCAAGTTCGTAGTTCTTGAAACCATTGGTTACGTCAGCAATTAACTCATTGAGGCGAGAGATGATCCACCGATCAAGGACGTGTGTTGAGTCATCTTTTGCAGTGGTGCCATCTGCGTACATTTGGTACATCGCAAGCACATTGTGGAGTCGTCCGATATTCTTCCGCTCTAATTCCTGTACTCCTTTCTCTGAGAAGTTGAGATCTTCTCCTCGAATAATCGGAGAAGAAAGGAGATAAAAACGCATCGTATCAGCACCGAGTCGCTCGACAAGATCAACGGGATCTGGATAGTTTTGGAGTGACTTACTCATTTTCTTTCCATCTTCTGCGAGCACCAATCCGTTGGTCACTACATGTTTGTATGGGCTCTTTCCAAAGAGCGCCGTGCCGAGAACAAGCATGGAGTAAAACCATCCACGTGTCTGGTCAATACTCTCTGCGATAAACTCTGCAGGATATCCTCTCCCCTCTTTTGGTTCAAAGACGTCGGTGTTTTCAAATGGATAGTGCTGTTGTGCGTATGACATAGAGCCAGACTCATACCAACAGTCGAATACATCTGGTACACGTTCTAGTCGTACCCCATCTTCAAAGAGGTCGATGTCATCAATATACGGGCGATGGAAATCCAGTTCGTAATCGTCATTGTGCGGCATTGGTGTAAATGGAAGTTCACGGAGTTCCGCATTCTTCATATCGTAGTGATCCTCTTCTATATAGGTACCGAGTGTCTCCTTCTCATCTCCCTGCGCAACCGCCTGGAGCATCTGGAGTGTCCCGTTGTGAGAGACAATGAGTATCCGTTGGTTCTCATGTTTTGTATTGATGTCATACAAGAAATCTCCAACACGACGTTTTACATCTCCCCATGATTCTCCGCCTTCAGGATTTTTTGTGAGATGTCCAACCCCGTCTCCGAAGAACGCATGGTATTCATCTGGAGTCTTCCCTTCAAACGCTCCAAACTCCATCTCTCGCAGCCGTTCGTCGACAATGAGACGTTCCTTCGCAACGCCAAGTTTTTCTGCTACCAGTTGCGCAGTAAGGGTCGTACGATTCAGTGGGGAGTGATAGATATAGTCCACCTCCTTCAGACCCTCCGCGAGAGTATCAATCTGTTCTTTTCCTTTCTCGGTCACACCATTTGTATCTCCGTTATTCACCGCGCTTAAGATTCCTTTGGTGTTGAACTCACTTTCTCCATGGCGGGTGATAAAGAAGGTGTTCCCAGATTTTGGTACATACTCCTGCAACTCTTCGAGAGACCCAAATACTTTGTGTTCCTTGGTCTCTGGATTCTTCCAGATCGGAAGCGGCGCTCCCCAGTACCTTTGGCGACTGATT
The DNA here is from genome assembly GCA_019634005.1 of Candidatus Kaiserbacteria bacterium. GTDB lineage: Bacteria > Patescibacteriota > Minisyncoccia > Phycocordibacterales > UBA918 > JAHQWD01. The sequence continues at coordinate 176,151 of JAHQWD010000002.1, read as the reverse complement.
GCCCAGTCTCGTGCGTTCTCCAGCCATTTTCCAAAGCGGTTCTTCCCAACATGTTCTGGCACCCATACCACCTCGTTATTCTCTGCGATAAGATCATCCTTGAGATCCGTCACTTTCACAAACCATGATGTAGTTCCGTAATTAAGCAACGGCGTATCACACCGCCAACAATGCGGATAACTGTGGGTCACATTCTCTTTTCGGAAGAGATGCCCACTCTTTGCGAGTGCACGTACAATCTCAATATCGGTATCGAGATGAGATATCTCTGTCGCTTCGTCATCCTTTGGCTTCACCAGTGTTCCTGCAAAATCTGTGACAAAATCAAGAAAGCGCCCATCCTCACCAACATGGTGTACGATCGGAATGTCGTTATCCTGCGCCAGAAGCATATCGTCCTCACCATAGGCTGGTGCGATGTGTACTGCTCCAGTTCCTTCTTCACCTAATTCCACATAATCAGCATGCCACACCTTCCATGCGTTTTCGGTTTTATCAATTTTCTGTTTTAGATAATCAAATGGTGGCGTATACTCAAGACCAACTAGGTCAGACCCCTTGATGTCATCATGAACAATCTCAACCTCATGTCCACTGAGCACTTGCTCAAGGTTATCTTTTGCAATGATAAGAAGTTCTTTAATCCCATCAACTCGCACTGCGACGTAAACAGCATCTTTATGCACTGCAACAGCAACATTTCCTGGAAGCGTCCATGGAGTCGTTGTCCATACCACAATGTATGCAGAGTCTTTTGTCTCATATGAAGGACCATACTTTTGTCCCGACTTGAGGTGCATCTTTACATATACAGATATGTCCTTAATATCCTTATACCCTTGGTTCACCTCAAAGTTAGAAAGTGTTGTCCCACACCGTGGACAGAGATGCATAGACTTGAAACCTTCATACACCAATCCCTTTTTATGGAGTTCACTAAAGGACCACCAGACGCTCTCGGTATATGACGCGTCCATGGTTCGGTAATCGTCATCCATATCGACGAAGCGCCCCATGCGCGGGACAATTCTACGCCAATCATCTGCATACTCCATGACCGCATCACGTGCAGCCTCATTGAACTTCTGTACGCCATACTCTTCAATGTCTCGTTTCGTACCGAGTCCCAGTTTCTTCTCAATGAGGTTTTCAAGCGGAAGTCCGTGACAGTCCCATCCCCACTTTCGACGCACCCGATACCCGTTCATTGTCCAGAATCGAGGAATAGCGTCTTTGAGCGTTCCTGCAAGAAGATGTCCATAGTGTGGAAGCCCCGTTGCAAACGGTGGTCCATCATAAAATGTATAGTCTCCCTCTGGCGAGTCTTTCTCTAAAGATTTTTTAAAAATGTCGTGCTCCTGCCAGAATGCAAGGATTTCCTCCTCACGAAGCGCAACCTCTGTTTTTTCGTTTTGTGTATTCATATGTTCTATGTGTATCAGACATAATAATCTACGTGTATATCAGACACGTAGATGTATCGTAGCACAAAAGAGGAAAGAGGCTACCGCAATGTCACAAACACCTGCGCGCCAAGTGCCTCGGCAACCTTGCGGAGTGTCTTGAAACTTGGATTCCCTTCTCCTCCTTCAAGTCGGGAGATTGCAGACTGACGTGTACCAATCTTCTCAGCAAGTTCTTTCTGTGAAAGACCTGCTTCAAGACGCTTATCAATAATTGACTTGATAAGCGCAAACTCTGGCTCAAGAGCATCATACTCACGTTTAAACTCTGGATCTTTGAACCACTTTTTCTCCAGTTGTTCGAGGGGGATTAATTTCTCCTTTTTCATAACAAAGTCATCATATCACATATATGTGATATCTACAACCACTACTTCTTGAGTACCTGTATCGCCTTTTCTATTTCAGAATTTGGCACACTCTGTGTTTTTTTAATGAATCCACATACAACCAAGGCTCCATTACCCCGATAGCCGTAAAGTAGACGAATTTCTTTTCTACCTCGAGCCCGTAACTCAAAAACACCATCGCGAAGTGGTTTGCTGTGCGGCATTCCAATATGATGCCCATACTCTCGAAGCAGTCTGATCATTCGATACGTCTTGGTCTGTGTCTTTCGATCAAGAGACTCTATAAAATCCACAACACTTTCGATGACAAGAACATTCATGTACGCCATCGTAGCATGGACATACCACTCTGGTATACCACCTTGTGTACACCTACATCCGCTCTGGCGCCTCAATTCCCAGAAGATGCAATCCGTTCTTTAGAGTCACCTTCACCGCCTCCGCTAGTGCCACTTTGTATGATGCGTATTCATCGGACGCATCTGCGATCTTCTCCTGTGCGTAGAAGGTGTTAAATGCTCCCGCGAGCTCTGTAAGATATCCTACGATTCTGTGCGGCTCTTTTTCTCCTGTTGCTTCTCTTACCACCTCTGGGTACTGGTACAGGATGTGCTCGAGTGCATATGGGGTCTCAGGTGCATGCTGTAGTGAGGCTTCTACACCAACTTCTTTTGCTTTCTCAAGTACGGATCCAATACGTGCATGTGTGTATTGGAGATACGGTCCAGAATCTCCTTCAAAAGAGAGCGCACGTTCTTTATCAAAAACAATATCAGATCCAATCTTCTGACGAAGAATCTGATACTTTAGTGCCGCAACTGCAATCTGTTCCGAAAGTACCTCGACATCCTCTGCACGGCTTTCTTTTGCACGCTTCTCCGCTTCTTTTCGTACTTCTGCAATGAGAGATTCTCCCGTAAGTACATTTCCTTTTCGCGAAGACATCTTACCTGTGGTCAGAGTAAGGAAACCAGTTGGGATATGCTCGAGCGCCTTATCCTCTGCTTCAGGGAAAAGTTCTCGAACGGCCGCGATAATAACCTTAAAATATTCCCGCTGTTCTTGCCCTGTTACCACAATAGACTGTGTCCACTCTGGGTACGCACGCTGCTTGAGGATGAAGTTCCCGACATCTTTCGCTTCATATGTCGGCAGTCCTTGAGAGTTCAGAAAGACACGTGTATGCAGTCCATGTCGTTCTCCTTTAAAGACAATCGCCCCATCACTCTCTTCGAAAATACCATCGGCAACATGGTCCTCTACTGTTTTCTTTCCTACTGGGCTCGCCTCACTCTCGAAGACAACGAGATCAAATGACGTACCAAGTGTACGGAGTAGTTCTTTCAAATGTGTTCTTGATGTTGTAATACCTCGCTCTCGGAGCTCATTGAGTCTCTCATCATCCTCTGCATAGAGCGCTCTATTGACCGCCTCTATTTCTTCTTTTGCTGTAGAGTCATTTTCATACGCTTCATTCCCCTTTTTATATGCTTCTCCGAGATCTGCAATGGTGTCTGGATTACCTCCTGTTTTCTTAAGTCCCCATACGCCCTTTGCAACAGTAAGCCCAATATCAGAGGGATAATTGATACGCTTTACATCAGCGCCTGCATTTTCAAGGAGTCTTGTAACAGATTCCCCAATGATATTTCCTACCAAATTTCCAATATGGAGTGGTTTGAATAGATTGGGACTGGTGTATTCAAACATAATGACCTCATCCTTCAGATCATCAGTACGTCCCCACTCTTTCTCTGAAACATGTCCAAGTTCTTGAACAAAAAAGTCTCGTGTGAGGAAGAAGTTAATGAACCCAGGCCCTGCAATCTCAATACGATCGACATGCTCAATAGCGCCATCGAGTTTCTCAACAATCTGTTCTGCCACTTCGCGTGGTGCTTCCCCCACGTGCTTTGCAAGCACCATGGCCACATTCGAGGAATAGTCTCCGTGAGAGACCTCCGCTGGATGCTCCACAGAGAAATCCACCTCGTCTAATTCGAGGTCTTTCAGTGTGTCAGTAATTGCAGTTCGTAGTACGTCGTCCATATACAAAGAAATGTAGCGAATTATTCCACTCTTGTCACGAGGTTCGAAGACACTCCTGGCACAACGTCAAAGACTGTACTTCCGAGTACCTGTCCTCGACCAGTCTCCACGACACAACGCCACTTCCCCTCCTGATAGTTGCTGATCAGCGTATACCCACGGAAACCACCATCTCTTCCTCCCGCAATAGAGTACGAGAGTCTTGAGTAATCCTCCCACTCTTCTGTCTTCGGATTATAATACTGCCATTGATGGTAGATTTCAGTAGAAAGACGCGTTGGTGCAAAAACTGCAGCAAAACAGAATATATTTCCACCGTCATCTATATGGAACTCCGTGTCAGAATCTCTCAGGAATGCCCACCACGGTGGTTCTTGATATGTCAGTCGATACTCTCCTGTTTCAAACTTCACCACACTGTGATAAATACCGATTTCTTTGAGTGAAAGTGGTATCGGCGGAATAACATTGGTGAAGTAGAGGATATTAAAAAGTGCAAATATGAATCCAATCGAAAATACGATCGCTCGTTGATGGAGTGCAATAAACTTTGGGACAATTCTCCGAAGCGTCTTTACATACCAGTACATGATAATAAGTGCGAGGAAACCACTTCCTATGAAGATAAGTGCTCCCATCTTCCCGAGTATCACTGGTATCAAAAGGACAATATATGAAAACATGCCGATGAAAAGGACGGAGAGGTTGAAGATCAATCGCTGCGAACGCTCTCGAATCATCTCGTTTCCAAAGATCACTGCTAGGATAACAAGAAGGAACGGCCAACTTTCATACCAGGATCCCGCACGTCCATAGAAGATGAGCATGCCTGAGAAGAGACCTCCAAATGCATATTGTGCAACAAGTGGTGCATAGTCTCGTGCTTTAAGCGCCATTCTCTCTGGAAGCTTTTCTGCTGCACCAGCATAAAGAAGGAGGAGACTCCCCATAGCGAGAAGTACATACGATGTCAGTACAAAGTTATCAAACAACTGATCAACCCGATTGAGTGTGATGTTGTCCACCACAAATCCCAGCACAAAAGCAATAGTAAGCCAGTGTTTCTTATGTTTTCGAATGAGCTTTTGAAAGTTTTGGAACATTGTGTTGGTATTGTACCACCATATGAAAAGGCCGCCCTGCAGAGCGGCCCATTTCTATGTACTCATGACAAAATATTCAGTGTCTGTATAACACTGTCGATCACAATGGACAAAAACGACGATGCCCATCTTCATCCCGAACCGACACTTGGGTCAGATCTTTTGGCCAACCAGTGCACGGGTCAATCTCCTGTTGTTCTTTTTGGAATGCTTCCATATGCGCCGAAGAACAGAAGAATCTCATGCGCCCTCTATCTACAGGAGGAATAACGAATGGATGACCGATCCCATAGAGCGGGATAGAAACTCCGCAAGAGGCACAATTCTCCTCAGCCATGCTTTTCTCCTTCTTTTGAAACTCTCGCCACTCGACGAGGAAGTGTTCTCTGAGGGACTTGTTGTGGGTGTCCCTCTGTTAGATCCGCTCGGTAATACAAACCATCTCCCGAGCGAATCGGGTATGACTCCTCAGGTAACTTTTTTGAATTTTGCATTTTTGACTCCTTCCATGCGCACTATACCCCATCTCAGACCTTTAGACAAAGGATTCTGGTACAGGAAACGTGAGGCACAATTTCTTCACTTCTTCTTTCAACACAGACAGCCTCTCTTCATTATCTTTTTCTCGCATCGCTGCAATCATAATCTCTGCAATACGTGTTGCCTCTTCCTCTTTCATACCACGTGTGGTCATTGCAGGTGTTCCGAAGCGGATCCCTGATGGATCCATCGCAGTGCGTGACTCATCTGCGATCATGTTCTTGTTAAGTGTAATGCCTACAGCATCCAAGACTGTCTCCGCCTCTTGTCCAGTGACACCAAGCGATCCGAACACATCAGCAAGAATCAGGTGATTGTCCGTTCCCCCGCCAAGCATGCGGATGTTCTCTTTCTTAAAGACCGCTTCCATGGCTTTTGCATTTTTAAGCACTTGCGTTGCATACTCCTTAAATGCTGGTGTCAGTGCCTCACCAAATGCAACCGCCTTCGCGGCAATAACATTCATATGCGGCCCTCCTTGAAGTCCAGGAAAGACTGCCTTGTCTATTTTTTTTGCAATTTCTTCATTCTCTCGAGTCAGGATCATACCGCCGCGAGGACCACGAAGTGTTTTGTGTGTGGTGGTGGTAATGACATCAAATCCATCTTCAAATGGATTACGGAGGACTCCTCCTGCAATCAGTCCTGCAACATGCGCCATGTCTGCCACTGTGTACGCACCAACTTCTTTTGCAATTTCTACAAACTTTGCGTAATCCAGCTCCCGACTATATGCAGAGAACCCTGCAAGAATAATCTTTGGTTTTTCTCTGAGCGCCACCTCACGGAGTGCTTCATAGTCTATCTCCCCTGTTTCAGTATCCTTCATCTTGTATCGAACAAAATTGAAGATCTTGTTAATCCATGTGGTTGGATGTCCATGTGTCAGGTGTCCACCGTGTGAGAGATCCATACCAAGCACCGTATCTCCTGGCTCCATAAGTGCAAAATACATGGCGACATTCGCAGGTGCGCCAGAGAGTGGCTGCACGTTCGCAAACTTACAGTTAAAGAGTTCCTTCGCGCGCTCTATAGCAATGCGCTCTACTTCGTCTGTATAATCTTGTCCTCCGTAGTACCGCTTTCCTGGGTATCCTTCAGAATATTTGTTTGTAAAGACAGAACCGTTTGCCTCACGCACTGCACGAGAGACATAGTTTTCACTTGGAATCAGCTCTATGCCTTCAGCTTCGCGCTTTTCTTCTCCTTCGAGTGCAGAGAAGATATCGGTATCTTGGTTTTTGATGTAGTCGTACATAGTTAAAACAGTTAGTGGTTGGGTAATATGCTGCTTTTACTACGTTAGATCATACGCACAGTATACCATTATGATTTCTTCTTCTCTTCAAAACCACCAATGTTTGCAATTTCAGCTCGAAGTGGAGGGTGTGACTCATAGTTCTCGAGTGTAATATCCTCAAGGGTAAAGTCGTCGATATTCTTAACGTCTGGATTGAGCTTTACTTCAGGGAATGGAAGTGGTTCTCGTGAGAGCTGCTCTTTCACCTGATCAAAGTGATTTGAATAAATATGGACATCTCCAAATGAATGCACAAACTCTCCTGGTGGGATACCGACAACCTGTGACACCATCTTAAGAAGCAGTGCGTAACTTGCAATATTAAACGGCACTCCGAGGAAAAGGTCTGCCGAACGCTGATAGAGACCAAGATTTAACTTCCCATTTGCAACCTGGAACTGGAACATGGTGTGACAGAACGGTGGCACATGAGACTTCTGCCCCTCTGACGCCATCGCGTAAATGAAATCTGGATTCCACGCAGAGACTACATACGACTTTCGATCTGGTTTTGTTTTCAATCCTTCAATAACCCACCCAAGCTGATCTATTTCGCGTCCATCTTTCGCTGGCCACCGTCGCCACATGCGGCCATAGATCGTAATAAGGTCTCCCCACTTTTGTACGAATGGATCTTCTTCAGGGAGCTCTTGGATTTTTGCAATGAACTCTTCTTGTGTCATATCTTCTTCAGGAGCATGTTCTTCTGCCCACATGTGATACATCTTCCATGCCCACTCGTCCCAGATATGGTTGTTCATATCCACCAGTGGCTTGAGGTTGGAACTTCCTGAGAGGAACCAGAGTAGTTCTGTGGTGATACCGCGCCAGAATGTCTTCTTAGTTGTAAGGAGCGGGAAACCATCAGACAGATCAAAACGGATCTGTCGTCCAAACACTGAACGAATGAATGGAGGTTTCTCCCCTTTTTCTTCGTATTCTTTAAGTACGACATCATTGAAGAACAATTCCTTATCCGCACCATTATCGAGGATGTCCTGGCAGAGATCGAGATATTGATATTCTGGATGTCGTGTATCGCTCATATTATTTTTTCTTCTTAGCTACCTTTTTCTTTGCTTTTGGTGGTACGTATGACGCAAAGTTATTCTTACTGTAGCGCCCCGTTTGTCGATAGTTCTGCTTTGTGTGTGAGGAGAGTGTCGAGAATGACAATTGTGCAATCTGCATCCCAGGACGAAGTACGATCGGAACATTGTTGAGATTACAGAGCTCAAGTGCGATGTTGAGATAGTGCCCTGGATTCACAATGCTCGCAGAGTTGTGCACGATAAGTCCAATGCGTGCAAGACTAGATTTTCCATTCACCTCAATGAGGTACTGATCCGATCCAAACTTCTCTTTAGAGTACCCAAGGATACTTACCCCTGGATGGAGTACGAACTCCTTTCCGTCAGCCACCTCGATAGTCTGTGTCTGCGGATACACTCCCTTTGCAGGATCAATTGCTTTTGTAGAGTGCACATCGTTTACGATGAACGTGTTACCAAGACGAATATCATACGTTGCAGGCTGTAGCTGTTTTTTACTAAAAGGCTCTAGGGTAATATTCCCTTCTTTTACTTCCGCTAAAATGTCTTTGTCTGAAAGAAACATACTAGTCTATGGTAAATGTCTTATCCGTCCCGTAATAATCCTCCCAATTCGCATTATAGTGTGCGAACATGCGCTCGAGACGATCTTGCGGTAACTCCACTACCCCAAGTTCAGCCATAAGCACATCAAGTTCCTTGCGTGCCTCGTTCACATCTTCGTCATCGAAGACCTTCTCAAACTCTGCAAGATATCCATACCCCGCATTCTTATCAAGACACACGTTCACTCCCTTGTACTCATATTCCTCACGTTCACGAGACCACTTTGCCTGATACGTGAAGCTTGCATCAAGGAGTAGTTTGTCGAGTTCATCGAGGGAAATGTTCACCTCCTCTTCAAACTCCAAACGAGAAACCGTATTTGCACTACTTCCTTCGTCAACAGACGCCTTCACGACCAGATAGATGTTCTCGTCCTTCTGTCGTGAGCGGATAGAGTAGCTCTTCCCTGCTTCAATGACGTGCTTGAGCTTTTCTTTATCTTCTTCATTAAACAGATGTTCAACCTTTTCATAGAGTGTATTGATATCTCCTCCCTCGAAATAGTGGTTGAGTTGCTTATTCTGTGAGACCAAGTTACACGCAGGATCTTTCTCACACATCTGTGTTTTCAGCGCTTCTGCATTCTCTTTTGAGCCCAACAAACTTTTTATCTCTACTTCGTAGTGTGCCATAGTGAGCATAGTATACCGCTCTCACTCCAGTTGCACAAAAAGACACACGTGCCTATCTATGGCATAATTCCCGCATGATTGGCATTATTGCTGCAATTGGTAAGAATCGGGAATTAGGAAAGAATGGAGACCTCATTTGGCGTATTTCTGATGATTTAAAGCGGGTAAAAGATCTGACTACTGGACACCCGATCGTTATGGGAAGGAAGACCTATGAGTCCATTGGACGCCCTCTTCCCAACCGAACCAATATCGTTGTCACGAGAGATCCTTCATATGAAGCTGAAGGGTGTATTGTGACAACCTCTCTGGAAGAAGCCCTTGAAAAAGCAAAGGAATCTGAAGGTGCTGATGAGATATTTATCTTCGGTGGTGCACAGATTTACGAGATGGCACTTCCCTATACTGACAGACTCTATCTCACAATCATTGATGCTGAGGATCCTGAGGCAGATACCTTTTTCCCAGAGTATGATACATTCACAAATGTTATTAAAAAAGAAAAGAGAGACCAAGACGGTCTCTCTTATGAGTGGTTCACTTTGGAGAAGTAGGATCATCATCTTCTTCACACAGTTTCGGCAGGAAAACATGTGCGAATAATGTCCTTAGGAGTTACATATCGGTGCAACACAACCCCTTCAACCTTACACATACCAGTCACCATGCGAGTGATCTTGACGTCTGAGCGCACAAAGCATTTCATCGGACGCCGAGCGAAAAGACGGAATGCAATCTCCATGCCGAGACCAATTGAAGGATGGTCGCAAATGAAGATGCAAAGGTCTGCTTCCTCAGTACACTTACGGTCATGGAGGTACACATCCTCCTCAGTACCATTTTCAAGGCCAATGAAATCGAGAACCTTAACATCGGGAACGGCACGGAGCATATCCTTGAATTCACCATTAAAGATGTCTCGGAATGCTTTCGGGGCATTTGTGAGCCCCATACCAACATAGACTTTCATTTTAATCTCCTTATCACAAACTGTATGAATCTAACTATACAAAGAATATTTTTGCAAGCAAAAACCGGCGGAATACGTCCCGCCGGTGTTTTAAAGAGGAAGATTCGTAGCTACGCTGCCTTCACGGAATCGTTCAGCTCCCTGAAGCGCCTTATCCAAGACGCGTGCCGAAGTCTCGGATGCACACAGTCAAGGAGCTCATCGCTTTTCGCTGCAAACCGTTTCAGAGCAGAAAGAATCATATCCTTCTTCTGTTTGCTCATGAACTGATGGTCGACATCGTTACCGAAGATGCTCTCGAGATGCGATACGTGGAGCCACTGGTGTTTGCTCCCTTCCTTCTGAGGACTCGTCTTGTGTTCTCGAGCAATAGTGATCATCACGTGATAATCCACCACTTCGATATTGTCGCTCACGACACGATCTGGTTTTTCACACCGAAACGAGGCAAGGTAATACATCTCTGTAACAGAAACGTCAAGCTTCTGTCTAAGCACACGCTCAGTGGCAAGACGAAGGATATCAGCTGGGATCCTTGGATCACGTGCTTTTTTGTAGTCCTTCTGAATGACACATCCCTGCGGCAACGTATACTTACCACAGCTGGCATCGCCGGAATGGTACAGGCCAACCTGGTCCCCGCAAGGATCGAGTCGGAGAATCAAAACGACCTGTTTCACTCGTTTTTTCCCTCTACCTTTTCGTGCCTCAACTTCAACACATGAACACAGGTCTCCCCACTCATTCTCCTTGACCGTAATATCTTCCATTAAAAGAACTCCTGTTTTTGTTTCTCTACTCCAAACCAGCGACTTTTATACCACATATATTGAAAAACACAAAACCCCGCATATGCGGGGTTTTGTGAGAGGTTATGGCTAGTCCACTACGTGAACGCCCATTGAACGACAGGTTCCTTCGATGATTTTCATCGCAGCGTCGATGTCGTTTGCAGAAAGATCCTGCATTTTCTCTTCTGCGATCTCCTTGATCTGTGCCTTGGTGATTTCACCAGCCTTTGAGACAAGGTTCTTTCCAGATCCTTTCGGCTTTCCAATTTTCTTAAGGATAAGGCGTGATGCTGGAGACGTCTTTACGATGAAGTCAAAGCTTCGATCTTCGTAAATACTGATCTCTACTGGCACCACCTCTCCCATGCGGTCACGAGTCTGCTCGTTAAACTGGTTAACGAACTCTCCGATATTAATACCTGCCTGACCAAGGATTGGTCCAAGAGGAGGCGCTGGTGTTGCCTTTCCACCAACTGCCTGTACCTTAATTTTGTTGAGTAATTCTTTTGCCATATTTGCTGTAATTGCTATGTGTGAAGCTCGCGTAACAGTGCGGGAATACTACACGATACCGCGATCCTTCGCAAGGTTAGACCTTCTTTACCTGAAGGAAGTCCAATTCTACAGGTGTCTCTCGACCAAACATTGAGACCAGTACCTTCACCTTTCCGTGTTCTTCATCTACTTCGCCAACCTTCCCTTCAAGCTCCTTAAACGGACCATCAACGATCATAACGATGTCGTCAATTGCAAGATCCACCTTATGCTTCGGTGTTTCTGCATGCATACGATTCATGAGTGAATCAAGCTCTTCTTGTGAAAGTGGTACAGGCTGTGTCCCACTTCCCACGAATCCAGTTACACGTGGTGTATTACGCACTACGTACCATGATTCGTCAGTTACGATCATGTCCACAAGGACATACCCTGGGTACACACGCTCCTCTTCAGTCACACGCTTCCCTCCTTTCACGCGAATCTTCTTTTCGGTTGGCACCACGACATCAAAAATCTTGTCCTGCATACCAAGTGAGTCGATACGTTGCTTGAGATTACGTGCTACCGCGTTCTCATATCCAGAGTATGTGTGAATTGCGTACCAGTGACGCATTCCGTCTGTATGTTGCTTTGCCATATATAGTTAAGACGTTAGTTAGATAAAGAGGGTGAGCACTTGCGCAAAGAGATAATCAAGCGCGCCAGTAAAGATGGCCACGAAGATGGAGATAAGTACCACAAGAATAGTTGCAGTTACTGACTGTTTTCCTGTTGGCCATGACACGTGTTTGAGTTCTGCTCTTGTATCATTGATATAGTTGATGAATCGACTCATATTTAGAAAATTATCCAAAATTAAAACGCCCCTCGGGGCGATGTAGAGCCATATTACCATACTGGTTGAGATTGTAAAGTAATAGAAAAGGCGCTTCAGAATTGAAGCGCCTCTCCCCTACTCACCACAATGAGTAAACGCATTGTGGTCATCTAGTTTTCAACCGCCCACAAAGTCCGTGGTTTCGGGAAGAAAACTATACTACCGTACTTCGTAGCTGATGTTAACCCGAACGGTTGTTTTATTCTCTCCCACTGGAAGATTTGGTACCGCCTTCTCTTCCATCACTGCCATAGAGTCCATGGCCATAAATGAGCGCTCTGCTCCTCCGAGGCCGTATGCGTAACTCTGCTCCTCCCAGAATCCAGTCATACGTACAATACGCACATCGAGATCATCCGCGAGCACTTCTGCTTTTTCCCGAGCATCAGCAATAGCGTTTGCACGTGCCTCTGCACGGAGTGTCTCGTCGTCTTCAGTCGTAAACTGTACGGACGATACATTTGTTGCTCCGCGGTCTCCCACACCAGAGATAAGTTCTCCCGCCTCATCAGTATCGCGTACTTTCACTGAAACTGTCTGACTTACCTCGTAGCCAACAAGTACACGATTTCGCTCTGAGAGCTCCGTCTCTGCGATCCATTCGTATTTTGGATTGAGATTATAGTATTCAGTTTTAATATCTCCCTCCTCGACTCCTTCATCCTCAAGGTACCCAAGGATTGCATTGATCGCTTCTGCAGATTTGTCCTGTGCTTCTGCCGCATCAGCACCCTCTGCGAGCACACCAAAGGTAAACTCTGCAATGTCTGGCACTGCTACTGCCTCACCCTCTCCTGTTACAGAAACGACTGTTGGCCCGCTCATTGCATACTCCGCTTCACGGAGCGTCAGATGTGCGTATGCAAAGAGTGCGACGATTGCAGCGAGTGCAAACAAGGGTGTGAGCACACGCATGTATGGTAATGAAAACATATAAATATATTCTTGTTCTAGTAGTAACGCTGTCTATGATACCATTTTGGCGAACATGTTGCCTCAAAGGCTTCTACATCCTCTACCGTGAGTCCTTTTGAGAGACTCTGTTCACCCATAAAGAAATACATAATGGATTGCGAACCTTCTACGTGATCGAGTGAAAGTGCATGTCCTAACTCATGTGCAAGAACAATGCGTAATTCCTCGGGACTTTCGTACTCGTAAATATTGATGAAATCTCCCTGATAGTCTCCCTGGGTAAACTCCCGCTCAGTATTAAACCGATCGTTGTAATCATCAACAATCTCATTATATGAGTCTACCAGCAAATCTCCTTGCGTTCCCAACTCATTCAATTTCTCTACGAGCACATTGAGCTCATCAACCATTTTGTTTATTGCCTCCCCCTCTCTTGTGAGACGCTCCTGTTCTTCATTTAATTGATCATACACTTCCTCTGGTGCACCACCTTTTTCATTCCATTCTGCAACGGTCTCATTGTATGCCTTTAGTTCCCGTGCGTATTTCTGTTGTCGTTTTTCATATTCTGCCTTGAGAGTTTCATACTCTGCAGCGTACGCATCATACTCTCCTTTGATACTGTCGTTGAGATTTTTCTGGGTATCCAATTCATGTCGTAGTTCTCGTTCTTCGTCTGTAACTGCCTGTCGCTCATCATAGACAAAGTTCACGGTAAAGAATGCTTCGGAATCATAGACGAAGAGATCTTTCCCCACACCTTCTTCCCATACTGCCTCAGCATCAGCGAGCGCTGCACGAGCCTGACTCTCTGTCAGTGCAAAGTTTTCATCAATTGTTCCAATACGGTATGAAAGTGGAATACCACATGGTGCAGGAGAAAGAAAAAAGTACCCAAGAGCGATAATGAGTACCAATGCTATGAAAGAGAATGTATTCCTCATATTAGAAAGCGTACACTAAAAAACTGCTCCGTAAAAGGAGCAGTTTTTTAGAAAATGAAGTTACTCACATGATTCACAGATGGAATCCTCTGCAACGTGAAGGTTCACGCCCCCAGATTTCTTCTGTATCGCAACTTTTGCGCTTTCGATCTCCTCCTGACTCATTGGAGATGGAGTGCCTGACTCAGCCTGCGCGTCTGCTGGAGTCATGCCTCCCTCCTTCTTCTTTCGTGTCTGACTTCCACTCTGTCCGACAGTCGCCTTCTCTACCTGTGATGCTCCAAGTGAACGGAGGTAGTAGGTCGTCTTCACTCCTGCCTCCCACGCGTAGAGGTAGAGGTCGCTGATCTCCTTACCACTGGTTCCTGAATAGAAGATATTGAGAGACTGTGACTGATCGATCCACTTACCACGAGCAACCGCAGCACGTACGAGCCACTTCATATCAATCTCGAAAGTCTCTTTGTACATGTCTTTAATATCCTGTGGGATAAGATCTATATCCTGCACACTTCCATCGTTGTACTTGAGGATGTCGAGCATATCCTTGTTCCAAAGTCCGCGCTGTTTCAGTGCGTCCACAAGATACGTATTTACCACGATGAAGTCTCCAGAAATATTACTCTTCACGTAAATATTTTTGTAGATTGGCTCGTTTCCTGGGATAGATCCCGCGATGTTAGAGATAGTCGCGGTCGGCGCAATTGCCATACAGTTACTGTTTCGCATACCGTGCTTCTGAACAGATTCTCGGACTGCACTCCAGTCGAGACGCTCTGTACGGGTCGCGTCTGTCTTCATACCACGCTCTTCCTCGAGAAGCGCGATAGTATCAACGGGAAGCAATCCTCGATCCCACTTCGATCCCGCAAAACTCTCGTACGCACCTCGCTCTCGTGCGAGCTCGCTTGATGCGAGAATTGCCGCGTGTGAGATCATCTCCATTGATGAATCTGCGAATTCCACACACTTCTCTGACGCAAACGGAATATCAAGCATGTAGAGCGCATCTTGGAACCCCATGATTCCAAGCCCTACTGGACGATGCTTCATATTGGAGTTCTTCGCCTCCTTCGTTGGGTAGAAGTTGAGGTCGATCACGTTATCAAGCATGCGCATCGCAGTCGTTACCGTCTCACGCACCTTTGCTTCGTCAAAGCGACCATTCACGACATGTTCTTTATAGTTTACTGACCCAAGGTTACACACCGCAGTCTCTTCTTCAGACGTATTGAGTGTAATCTCTGTACAAAGGTTAGAATTGTGCACAACTCCTACATGATCCTGTGGCGAACGGATGTTTGATGGATCCTTGAACGTGATCCACGGATGCCCTGTCTCAAAGAGCATGCCGAGCATCTTCTTCCAGAGATCTACAGCAGGCATTGTCTTGTGAAGTTTAATTTCCCCGCGTGCTGCCATGTCCTCATACTTGGTGTAGAGTTCTTCAAACTTCTTTCCGTATGTCTCGGTAAGATCTATCGCTTCGTCTGGAGAGAAAAGTGTCCATGTGCCATTTTCTTTCACACGCTTCATAAAGAGATCTGAGATCCATGCTGCCGTGTTGATGTCGTGTGTTCGGCGGCGCTCGTCTCCTGTGTTTTTACGAAGCTCGAGGAAGTCAAGAAAATCGTAGTGCCAGTTCTCCATGTACACTGCAGTTGCGCCACGACGGCGTCCTGAACGGTTGATCGCAACCGTTACATCGTTCGCAATCTTCAGGAATGGCACCACACCCTGTGAACTGATGTGTGCTTTCTTAATCAGTGCTCCTGTACCACGCAGTTTTGTCCACGCAGTTCCGATACCTCCCGCCCACTTAGAAAGCTGTGCGTTATCTCCAAACACTTTGAAGATGTGGTTGAGATCATCCTCAACAACGTTGAGATAACATGACGAAAGTTGTGGATGTGGTGTTCCAGAATGGAAGAGTGTTGGTGTTGATGGCACAAATCGAAGTGTCGACATCATATTATAGAACTCGAGCGCCTTGTCTTCCTTTTTTTCTTCGTTCAGACAGAGTCCCATCGCCACACGCATCCACATCATTTGTGGTGTTTCCATGACCGTACCGTCATTTCGCTTAATGAAATATCGATCGTGAAGTGTCTCGATACCAAGATACTTGAAGAGATCGTCCCGCGACGGCTCCATCTTCTCTGCAAGAAGTTCTAGATTGAACTCCAACATTTTTGAATCAATCTTTTTCTCCTCTACGCCGTGCTTCATGTTCTTGATGAATGCAGACCGATACTGCGCTTGGTACTCGCTCTTTCCAACACCGATCGTGGTGCCCACTGCCTGTGTACAGACGCGGTCATTAAGCTGACGTGCTGCTACATAGGAGTACGCAGGATCTTCTTCGATGCGTGCACGGAGAATGAGCGTCACTACCTTTGCCATCTCGGCAGTCTTGATACCGTCATAGACTTCTCGCTCTACCTGCGACACAATGCCCTCGACATCAATCTCTTTCTCATATCCTTCAATGAATCGAGAGATGTACTCATGCATCTTCTCACGAGAGAACTGCTCGGTTGAACCATCAGTTCGCTCGATCATGAGACGATTCTCCTCAATCTCCTTAACCACCTCCTGTTTACGTTCCTCTGTTTGTTTAAACCGATACAAAATAAAGGCCTTCGCAACGTCGAAGTACCCCCGCTCCATCAATGTCTCTTCCACAAGATCCTGCACCTGCTCTACTGTCGGCTGTTGCTTCTCATCCTCGCAGCGAATAACAAGTTTTGCGACCACGCGGTCGGTCATTTGCTGTAAAAGTTCATCAGTGACAGAAACACTTTCTGCCGCAAATGCTTTTTTCATCACCACAGTGATTTTTTTCTCATCAAATGGAACCGTGGTGCCGTTGCGCTTGGTAATCTCAGTAATCATAGTCTATCGGTTTAGTTGTGTTGGTAAAACGAGGGTGACACTGAGAGCCTCATGTTGTATCGACATGAGTGAAGGTTTCCATCTCAGTGAGTGTGCCCCCATGATCTTTCAAAACATTGAAAGATCTCTCTAACACACGAAGAGCAAGGGCGTGTGATACGTCTATTTTAACTCCACTTCCCGCAATACGCAAAATTATCATCCGTACGCTGTACTTTATAATTTATGCTTTAAAATAAAGGTGAATTTATCTCCCTATTCCCTTCTAGTCTGTGGATAGCCACAGATAAAAAACCGTCGCAAGACTTGCGGCGGTTTTAAGAATGTTTCGTGACTATTCTTTTTGCAGAGAGTCCCTAATTTCGCGGAGCAATTTCACTTCTTCAGACTCTTTTTTCTTCTTTTTTGGCCCCTCTTCCTCGTCCTGAAGTCTGTTCATTACTTTAATAGCAACAAAGATTGCGAACGCAATGATAACAAAGTCTACAACCGACTGAATGAATGCGCCGTAAGGAAACACTGTGTCTCCAATAGAGGTAGAGAGGTCTGCAAAATTCACACCGCCAGTGAGAACGCTTGCGAGCGGCGTAATGATGTTCTCTACCAAAGAAGAAACTATCTTCCCAAACGCAGCACCGATGACGATACCGACCGCCATATCAACCACATTCCCACGCATTGCGAATGTCTTGAATTCTTCAAAAAACTTTTTCATAGAAATAGTATGGGGGTGAAATAGTATCCGAAGCCAATCCCCAAGAGAAAGCTAAGGGTTACAAAAAGAATAATGTCTGACCGATCCATGGGTGTATTGTATCAAAAACTATACATTATTTTTTCTCCAAACGAGCAGAGTACGCCCGTATGAGAATAGGACTCAAGAGTACCGTAACAATACTCAAAATAACAAGTGCAGCGAGAAGCGTCTGATCAATAAGCCCAAGACTAAACGCGACAAATGCGGTTGCGAGTGTGGTAGAAAGTTGCGGAAGTGACGTCGCAGCAAAGAATCCAGACTCAATGCTATTAAACCCAACCATCTTGGCTGCAACATACCCACTCATATATTTTGAAACAACTAACGAGAATACGATCAGGACAATGCTCAAAAGAACACCACTCGTATCCTTGAGAACATTGAGGTCTGTTTCAAGACCAACAACAATAAAAAATGTTGGGATGAAGATACCGTAACTAATGGTCTGGATTTTCTCTTTCAGTACCTTGCTCTTAATTGAGTCAGCGAGCACTAATCCTGAGAAGAAACCAGCAACAATGGGATGTAGACCAAGCACTTCAAATGCAATCACAGTTCCAATAAGTACAAGGAATGTTGACCGAAACTCAAGTTGAAAAAGATCGGGTGAACCAGTCGCCATCTTAATCACCCACCTACGTAACTTTGGAATAACTAAACGAAGTGAGATAAGCACACCCAACAGCACTGGATAGAATATATAGAGTGGCACTTCAGTAATTGGATCTACCGACTGAAGTAGCAGTGAGAGCAGTGTCAGACTGGTGATGTCCTGCAGCAGTGTCGTGATGACCACCGATTGCCCCAGTTTGGTATTCAGCACTCCAGAGACTTCCAGTGATGGAATAACAACCGCCACAGATGAAGAAATGAAAATGATTCCTACAATAAGTGACGCCATGAGCCCGTATCCAAGAAACCAGACCACCGTAGCACCGACGAGAAATGGAACAAATCCATTTATAAATGCTAGAAAGACGAGGTTCCCTTTGAACTCCTGCAGTTGAGAGAACTTCGTCTCGAGTCCTGCCATGAACATAAGGAATATCAAACCAATCTGCCCAATAAAATCTATCGTAGGATTTACTGACATCACGTCTAAAAAACTAGGACCAGCAAGGATCCCACCGAGAATAAGCATAACTGCCCATGGGATATGGGTTCGTATCGAAAGCATTGAGAAGAAGACTCCTGAAAAGACAACGAGGAAAAATGAATAGAATGCTTCCATATATAAATTAGTATACTTGATTCTGAATGGAATATTGTTATGACAACTCTTTAAGTAAATCTGGCAGTTCTGTTAAAGAAGATGCTCAAAATCCTTACGTGAATATTCTATATCCATATCAGCGAATACCTTGCTATTTATTTCAAAAAATAATTCCTCTGTATGAGCTAGAACTCCATCGTTATCAAAAAATAGCACCCTGATCATTAAAACTAGTATAACAACAAAGACCTGCAGTTGCAGGTTTTTGTTTTCGGGGCGACGTCGTGGAGGATGTTCGAACTGTGTTTGAGGAAAAAAGTGACGTGTCGTTACATGTACCCCCATTTAATCCCTGTCGAACATAAAGAAGCGTTTTTTACACGATAACTCCATTTGGATTTAGCGATTGTCATTCATCCAAGTATTCTTTCAAACTCTTGAGGAAGAAATGATCCCAACCCTCTTTGCATACGTCATAACACACCAGTGCAGGCTGCAGACCTTCATGGGTCATTTGTATTTCAGTACCGTTGTTCGTTTCCGTAAAATTCCAAATCACACGTGTTCCTTCCCACTCTTTCTCAATACCTGACAGATCACCATGCACATGGTGCGCCTTAACGCACTCCCATACCAATGTAGTGTTAGGAGAAAACTCAGTTGCTCGGAACGTCCAATAGGTTTCATCAAATGAAACGGTAAACTCGTCATCCAATTTTGTTAGCTTACCTTCGACGTCACCCCACCAGTCGCCGACGTTTTCCGTGACGGCTTTAAAGGAAGTTGGTGGATTGGCGGTAACGTGTATTTTTTGAGTGTAATTTTGTGAGAACATATTCTATGTATAGTTTAGCAATACGCTCGTTTAACAACTGGACGATCTACCTGTTTGATATCAGCTAATTCATGCAGTTTTTTGCCAGCTTCATGTTCAGAAAATGATTTGTTTGATTCTGTATTGGCTTCAAGTGAGTCCCACAGAATCATATCGAACCACAAACCGTCTGTTCGCAGTACTTTATGGTCGATAACCCCTGGCTGTAAAGCAAAGAAAGTTTCTTGAGCGGCATCGACTGCAGCCAACATCTCTTCTTCACCCACTCCTTTTTTAGGAATAAATTGTACTAGAGAAATTATATTTTTATTTGTATTGCTGGACATATGTTAGGCATGTTTATGCTTCGTAACATTTGCTAGTATATACATTTACTTGCAAAATGCAAGTAAATAACGTACCATACGCTTATGCCTAAAAAACCAGAACAAAGACGCTCAGTCTGCCCAATCAATTATGCATTGGAAATCTTTGGTGATAGGTGGACATTACTAGTGGTGCGCGATTTGGTGTTTGAAGGTAAGCGAACTTTTACCGAGTTTGCCGAGTCAGACGAACAGATTTCCACCAATATCTTAACTGACCGCATCATGCTGCTTGAGCGAGAAGGGATTATTAGCAAGTCCCCCAATCAAGGTCGTGGTTCAAAGTACCGTTACGATCTCACTGAAAAAGGATTTGATTTATTACCTATTTTGGTCGAAATCATTCTCTGGAGTGGCAAGCACGACGCAGATACTGTGCTGCCAAAAGCGTACGTGCAGATGATAAAACGAGACAAAGCAGCATTTATCAAAAATGCCATCAAGGCATATAAAGATGGCGGATCAGTAAAACCAAAATAATTATGAATAACCTAATTAAAGGAACCTTGGCCTACGTAGTTGTTACCTTTCCGGTGGCAATGATTTGGCACATGGTTTTGTTCAAACAAGTGTATCTCGATTTGGCGCTCTACTCCAATTCTGAGGAGCCAGTCGTTGCGCTCGGCTTGTTGTCGATGGTAATTCAGGGCGTGATTCTCGCTTGGCTGTTTCCCAAAACATCATTTGCTGATGGCACTATGAAAGGAGCCTTGCACTATGCGTGGTTGATGGGACTCTTTTTTGCCAGCGGTTCGGTTATTGCCGAAGTAGCCAAACATACCGTTACTTCATACAGTACGTGGTTTCTGGTAGCAGGCAGTTTTGCCTTGGTGCACTTCACGCTTGTAGGTATTGCCTTTGGCATGCTTTATAAAAATAAATAATGTAAAATCACTATGAAAAAATTTCTAGCTCTATACAATTTGCCAGCCGAAGGTTTTGATGCCTTCAAAAACATGTCTGAAGCAGACCAACAAAGTGAGAAGCAAGCATGGACTCCTTGGATGGAGGCGCATAAGGATAGTTTTGTTGATCTTGGTAATCCGGTCGGTAGTAACAAACGAGTAACAAAAGGCGAGGTGTCGGATGTTCGCAATGAAGTTGGAGGATACTCCATCGTTCAGGCTGAAGATCACGAAGCTGCGTGTGCTATCTTCACAGATTGCCCACATTTGAATGTACCAGGTGCGTATATTGAAGTGGTGGAGATGACAAAGATGTAAATCTTGTTCTGATATGAAAAAACCTCTTCCACGAGGGAAGAGGTTTTTTCTATGTCGCTGGGCGGCTATCGGGAATCGAACCCGAATTGCCGGTACCACAAACCGGAGTAATAAACCGTTATACGATAGCCGCCATGTGCCCGACATACTATCTTTTTTATAAAGAAAAGTCGAGACGTAAAAAACACTCTTTCGAGTGCTTTTCTGTGCCCAGGACAGGAATCGAACCTGCATGAGTTGCCTCATACGCCCCTCAAGCGTACGCGTATACCAAGTTCCGCCACCTGGGCATTTCGTCAAAGACGCTCGCCAACTGTAGCAAGAATTTTCTCTACTTTCAACTTCTTTCTGGACAAACAAGTAACGTTCTCTGCGTAGTACATGCCCCTTAAAATTTCACGTGAAGCATCTTTTGCATATTTCAACTGAATAACTCTGCACGTGCTTGGTCCTGTCATGGATCCAGACATACTAATCCTCTTTTCAATCTCTTCCCGAAGCCAGACTATAAAATTAGGGCTTGCTGATACAAAATTCGTATAAAACATATAACTAGACTTCCACCTTGGATCCCAATATGCGTTTGATGAACCATCTCCATCATAGAGACCACGTAGAAAATCCCAAAAGTATTCATCGGGAATAGCGAGCGAACCAATTGTATGAGATTTATTTGGGGTTAAACCCACGGATCCCAAAAACTCATAGAATCGAACACTTTTAAACTGGACGCGTAAATATACTCCCCCATCGTTATACCCTGACCGCTTACGACCTATCTTATTTGTAATACCAACGCACTTTGAAAAATTCTCTAACTGTTCCCTGTCCTTAGATGTTAAGTCTATAAGATGCCCTGCGGGAGACATGCATCCGTCCGCAGCCAAAAGGCCAACAACATATGCCAACTCTGGTCGCCACGTTGTATCTATATTGTTTTTAGGTTTTGGTCCACGCTTACCCACTCCCGACAGTATATCACTCCATACCAAATCAGGATTGCTATTTATAAACAAAAAACCACCTCGTGGGTGGTTTTTTGTTTACTCCTCTTTCTTCTCTTCCTCCTTCGGAGTCTCTTCTTCTTTTGTCTCCTCTACTGGAGCTTCTTCCGTGGTCTCTTCCTGCTTTGCCTCCTCAGCAGCCTTTGCTGCTTCCTCGGCTTTCTTTGCTTCTGCTTCCTCAGCCTTACGAGCTAGCTCTGCAGCCTCTGCTTCCTTCTCTGCTGCTGCCTCTGCCTCAGACTTGGTTGCAAGATCCATGAGACGCATACGACGCATCTGTCGCTTGATCTCACGTGCCACCTTCTCACGGATGTAGTAAAGTTTCGCGCGGCGAACCTTAGATCGCTTCACGATCTCAATTTTGTCGATAAGCGGAGAGTAGAGTGGGAAGATTTTCTCAACTCCAATACCATCTACCACCTTACGGACAGTGAAGGTTGCTCCTGCCTCTGAGCCATGCTTCCGTGCAAGTACCACACCTTCAAAGACCTGGATACGTGTTTTATCCTTGTCCTGAATCTTCTGGTGAATACGTACAGTGTCTCCCGGACGAATTCCGAGATTCTTTCGCTCCTCCATGTTTACTGGTGAAACTTGTACTGCGTCTAATACTGTGTTCATAATTAAAAAATAGCGCTTCTAAGCGTGCCGTACTCTACCATACTCCCTATGCCACCGCAATACGCTCCTTCGCCGTCTCGAAAGATTGTGGAAGTGGCGCCGTAAATGTATGTTCTTCTCCATTTGGGAGCTCTATGGTCAGTTTATATGCATGAAGCGCCAATCTTCCCAGTCCAAGATCTGGTGAATCGAGTTGTGCCTGATTTGCATACAGTGCATCCCCTACAATTGGTCGCCCAATCGCCTTCAAATGCACACGAATCTGATGCGTACGCCCTGTTTTTGGCAATACACGAAGATATGCGTATCCTGCATTTTGTGTCAGAAGTTCCCAATCTGTAATAGCTTTACGGAGCGTTCCCCGTGCACCACGCTCTGCAGAGCGAAGTCTAAAATCTTTTACACTTCGTCCAATGGGACGCTCAATAGTACCGTGAAGCTCTTTCATTGAACCATACACAAACGCTCGATACTCTTTTCGTGTTCTTCTATCATGAAATTGCTTCTTGAGATGCGTAAATGCTTCATCTGTCTTTGCGAGAATCATGACCCCAGACGTTTCTCGATCGAGCCGATGCACCACTCCTGGACGATCTATCACGTCTCCATTGGTAAGTGTCTGTGGCTCCCCCACCTCCTTAGCATCTGGGTACTGCTCTACGAACCAATCCACGACAGTGTCTTCTTTTGCATGTCCATCGGGGTGCACTAATACACCAACTGGTTTGTTGATGACTACGACATCGTTATTCTCAAAGAGTACGTCTATTTCCATACTTCAAAATCTTCAAAATGTTTCTTTGGTGTCTTCCAGTCGACTGCCACAGAATCAACCTTCGCAAGAGAGGAGCCTGTATTGAGGTGTGTTACTAATTCTTTCAAAATATCTGGCTCTCCTTGTGCTAATAGTTCTACCGTACCATCTGCATTATTACGAATCCAGCCAAAGACACCGTATTCTTTTGCATGTCCCACCACAAAATCTCGGTAGCCAACACCTTGCACCTTTCCCGACACCTTTGCTTGGATCTCGCTGAACATACGGTGAGTATATCCTAGATATTGAAATTATTGAAAAACGCGGTAGTATAGTGCGTACCTGAATACGGGCGATTAGCTCAGTTGGTAGAGCAGTTCGTTTACACCGAAAAGGTCGGGGGTTCAAGTCCCTCATCGCCCACCAAAACAAAACCCGCCATACGGCGGGTTTTGTTATACAAATGTAAACGGTAGTTCTTCAAACGAATCTACTTTAATACTCGCTGCATTTTTGTGTCCTCCTCCGCCATATTTTCCCGCAATCGATGCAACATCGACATCTCCAATACTTCGGAGAGAAATGTGTACTCTTCCACCATATCGGTAGTACACAATACCGAGTGCAGTCCCTCCTTCTGACTCATTAAGTTCTGCAAGCTGGTTCCCGAGAATTGATCTATAGGTACGTGATGCATTAATCGCCCACACCTCGTGTCCTTCAAAAAGTACACGCTCCTTATACTCCATAATTCTCGCTACCAACTTGTCTTCAAACTTTGCGAGAAGTGACCCCTTGGCAATAAAATTAATGCGAGCATTCTCTTCTTTAAGAGACTCATTAAGCTCGTCCCAAACAGTGAACGTTCGTTCGTATTCTCCTAGTGCGATGTTGAACTCTCGGTGTTCTGGAAGTGCAAACCGCCAGAGGTCATGATCTTCAACGTAAAGAAGCATCTCCGGTACTGGAGTATCTGGATGAAAATACTGCCATGTAAGTACCGCTCCTGAGTGATCATTATCAAAGACATTCTGCGGGAAAGACTCTACCGCACTTCTTGCACTTTCATGATGATCTATCACAACAACAGACGTATTCTCATCAACAAGTTTCCGTAATGTTTCTTTGTCGTAACTGTAGTCGACGATGTATATCTCTTTATCTATAAGCCCTTCGGGCACCTCAGTTTGTGTCCTTCGGGGAATATATGACGCAGTATCACCAAATTTCTTCCACGCAGCATACGCTGCGCCGAAGCCATCGCGACACTCCGCGTGATATATAACAACAATGTCCTTGTATGTTTCCATGTCGTCCATGATACATGATATAGTCTCAATATGAAGCGGATTGCAACGATTATCGTTCGGAACAATGCAGGTGACTTTTATGTACACCAACGACGTTCTGATAAAAAAACCTTCCCTGACTACTATGGTCTTGGTGCAGGTGGACACATCGAAGATGGAGAAACCCCAGAAGAAGGCGCTGCTCGGGAACTCCAGGAAGAAACTGGACTTACTGGAGAATTAAAGCAATTCTTTCACTTTGAGTACACGAATGGAGACGAATCGTACCCAGTCTATGCTTTTGAGATACAAACAAACCAAGAGCCGTCTGTTGCAGAGACTGAATGGCAATGGTGCGGATGGATGAGCAAAGATGAAGTGGATGCACTCCTTGAAGAAAACAAATTGTGTCCTGATACCGCCATCTTTTATAGAAAATACCGCACTGACTGCATATGATCACCTTTGGCATCATCGGCCTCCTTCTCATTTCTCTCGCTCTCTGGCTTACTGAGAAAAAACAAAACATCCTCTTTATCATTGGAGGAATCTCACTACTCATCTACAGCATTTCTATTGGAGATACCATCTTCATCATTCTCCAAAGTATTTTTATATGCTCTGCCGCTCTTGAGCTTCTCAAGAAATAGTGCGGGATTACGTAATGTTCTTATCGTAATCTGTGTAGGAGATAGTGTATTTCTTTCGTGCGTAGAACCATTTGATAGATTTACTTGCAATATATCCGATTGCCGCAAGTGCAAAGAAATACCCGACACCGAAGATTGTTACATCTGGTACTTGATCAGTGGTGAAAAGGCCGATAAGTGTTGCACCAACACCCATAGAAGTCACGACAGTGAGATTCTCAACAGATTTCTGGGTCGCTTGAGCCTGTAGACCTGAGAAGAGATCAACTGCTGATACCACATAGTTCTTGGTCATAGCCCAGATTTCTTTAACATACGCAAGTGTGTCATCGAGCGTTTCGTACTTATACTCTAGAACACTCAAGAAATTCTCCAACTCCTTATCTGATTTTACAATGGACGCCCGAGTCCCAATGTAAGCTCCCATTTGATTGATACGTGCATCAATCAAATTAATGGTTTTTGCATATCCTTCAATTTTATTCCGAAGTGCGCCAATGTCCCTCCCGTGCACCTCACCACGCTCTTTAATGTTCTCAATGCGCTCCCAGATAATGCGATGGAGATTGAGATATCGGTGCATCTGCCCTTTGAATTCTCGAATAAAGATCTGTTCTTCAACAAAACGACCAATATGTTCTATTGATTCTTTTTTATTATTTATAAGATAGAGTTTGTTCCCCCGAAATATATCGTAGTTTTTATGGTTGATCTCAAAATATTTCTCCTGTTCAAATGACTCCAATAGCGCAAGCATATCCTCGTGTTTTGCTTGCTTAAGCACAACAAAATATGGATAGACTGTTTTGATGTTCGCCAACTCCTTTGGCACCGGTGCTCCAAGACTGAAAAGGTAACTGAAAGCAGGAGAGAGTTTTTCTTCGTAATATTGTGTAAGGGAAGCAATATCCTCCTTAAGTCTCTCAACTCCTGCATGGTCTCTACTGAGTACTATGAGGCCATCCTCATAGATACGGTAGACGATACCTTCAGATGTTTGAACAAGAATATACTGAAGACTACCTACCTTCATTTCCACCGATGCTATATCGAGTGTGTCATTCAAGGCTTGTAATTTCTTTGTATCAAGCTCAAGGGGTGATGACGCCTCACTGAGAAAATCGTAGAGTTCTGAGAGATGGAGTGTTGTCCTTTGAAACCATCCTCCAACATAAATGCGTTCAATTTCCATTGCGTTTATTCTATCATTGCAGACTTCTAAGAAACAATGGTTGGCTGTTTGCATGTAAGGCCTCTAACCCCAAGAAGGGCGACGATGACCATCACCACCCCAAGTCCCAAAAGTGTATTCCCCTGCCCGATCATTGTGATAGAAAAACCGACCGCAATTGGACTAATGACCGATGCCAACTCTGCAACCTCAAGGATTGCACCCGAGAGTGCCCCATACTTTCGATCGTCTCCGCACCGTGTCATCTCCGCATCAATGATGATGAGTCCGAGAGAAATACACATATTAAAGATGAACACGACAACGAGATACCATTCGTATGTGTGCACGAATGCAAGCGCTCCCATGAGAAGCGCAAGTACAAATGACAGCGGGGAGAGCAGGCGCGTACCGTACGTATCCGCGATCTTTCCTGCGTGGTACCCAAACAAGAATGGAATGTTCGCGATGATGGAGAAGATGATAATGCGTTCAAGCGACACACCATCTGCATAGAGAAAGATTGGTACGAAAAGTGCAATCGCGGCGGTCAGTGCATTGAAGACAAACGAGACAAGAGCGAGTTTCTTGAGTGCGTTTTTCCAGATCATCACCTCCTGAATGAATCGCATGTAGGTGCTCCCGTGAATACAGGACGCCCAATCCGCTTTATGCTGATAATCACACGGACTATCTTCAATACGGGACACAATGAACATTGCAATGAGTGTCGTTGGAATGATGAAGAGGAAAAGTTCATGTATTTCAACGTACTTAATCACGACAATACTCAAGAGCATCGCAAGCGTCCGCCATCCCTCAGTAAAAATCTGAAAGAACCCAAACGCGGTACCCACCTGCTGTTTATCTGTATGCCGCCGTACGTAGGTCGCACGTCCAGTCGCATCAAGCGCATAGGAGATACCGTTGAGTGCTCGTGCAATTGCGATGAATGCAGCCATGCCGTATACACCTGCAAAATAATATGAGAGGGCGATAAGCGGATAGATAGCAAGTCCTGCGAGAATCACATACTTTGCTCTGATGTGGTCAGAGATGAAACTCACAATCGGTACCGAAATGAGAAAGACTACGCTGTAAATAGATGCCAGAAGCCCTGTTTGTAAAAAGGACTCACTGAACATGAAGAGGAATACGGGAATGAGTGGGTCAACAAACGCCCACCCAAACCACCTGATTGCGGTTGCGATAGTGACCCCCTGTACTCCTGTCGATACTGATGATGGCTGTAAAATCTTTAGCATGGTCTATTCTTTTTCTTGTACGTGGTACACGACGCGTTGTGGGAATGGGATCTCTATACCCGCCTTATCAAAGGCGATTTTAATACGCTTTCGGAGCTCTCCCATAACCGCAAACTGTCGACTTGGCTTTGTGTCTCCCAAGATCTTAAGCACCACAGCAGAATCTCCGAAATCCTCCACACGAAGGAAGTGTGGTGCCTCGAGAATGTCTTTCCCCCACTCTTCGTCCTTAGCCAACTCTGCACCAACATCGTTAATGACCCCAATTACCTTCTCAAGGTCTGCATTGTATGCAACACCAATATCAAGATTCACGCGAGAGAACTGCTTTGATTTATTCGATACCAAGGTAATTTCTCCATGTGGTACATGGTGCACAATACCGTCGAGATCTCGAAGGGTCGTCATACGCATCGTGATATCTTCTACCGTTCCGCAGGTATCACCAAGACAAACGGCGTCTCCAATACGGTACTGATTTTCCAAGATGATGAAGAGTCCACTAATAAGGTCTTTAATGAGGTACTGCCCTCCAAAACCAAACGCGAGTCCGATAATTCCAGCCGCTGCAATCATTGGACCAACCTCAATACCCACCTCCTGAAGCACCATGAGTACTCCCACAATCCAGAGCACCACACGCATGGTGACAATGAGAATGCGAGAAAGCGTTTCTTCTCGTTTCCGTTCAGACTCCCGAGAAGAAAACTTATCTGCAACGACAAGTTTTTGAATAACCCGTGTAATAACAACATCAAGAGAGACTTGTGCAATAAAAATAGCGACAATGATAACGATAATGCTCAGTCCGTGATCCATAACCCACGGTGTAATGTATGAAAGTATGTCCTGCATATGTGCAAAGTGTAGCACATATTCGCTGCGCCCCCAGCAGGAATCGAACCCACACCAAGAGCTTAGAAGTCTCCTGTTCTATCCATTAAACTATAGGGGCATCCCTATAAAACCACATTTTACGTAGTTAGACCACCAATAGTACCGCGTACGCCGTAAGTCCAATGAGAAGCGCTGTCGCCCCTAAAGAAAAACGCCATGTTAATTTCTGCAGTACCTGTTCCCCAAATGTCTTCGTAACGTATGCAACAACATAGAAACGAAACGCACGACCAGCAATAGAAGCGAGAATAAAAAGAAGCATGTTTATCTTCAGAAGTCCTCCTGTAATTGCCACTAATTTATACGGAAGCGGTGTCAGTGCTCCAATGAGGGTAAACACGATCACATTTCCATCAAAAATATTTTGTGTCTTCGCAAAAACCTCTTCAAGACCATAGGTTGCGATGAGTCCCTGCCCTATGGTGTCAAAAAAAACGTAGCCGATAAGGTACCCAAACACTCCCCCCAGTACCGACGTGACGGTTGTAATAAACGCGAGTCGCATCCACTGAAGCGGTTTTGCAATAACGACTGCAATCAGCACTGGGTCTGCAAACACGGGAAGAAATGAGGACTCTGCAAAAGAAAAGAGTCCGAGCGCCTTCTCTACATGTTTACTCTCCAGTATTTTTCTAATGCGTGATTTTTCTTCCATAGTTACGAAATCTCTGTTCCTGCCGGAACTTCTTTGTGTGGATGAAGAAGTGTAAATGTTTCTCCGTCTCCACCAGCAAGAATCATCCCTTGGCTCTCAAGCCCTCGAATGGTTCGTGGCTCGAGATTAATAAGAAATGGACACTGCTTCCCTACTAATACCTCTGGGTCTTCAAAAAAGGTACGAATGCCCGATACAATTTGCCGTGATCCTTCCTCCCCAGTATCTACCGTGAGTCTCAAAAGTTTATCTGCGTCCTCCACAATCTCAACATTGGTAATAGTACCAATACGTATGTCTAACTTTGCAAAATCGTCGTATGAAATCATGATGTATGTTTCTTTCTGGTTAAAAAACTATTTAAAATAACAGCAGCAGCACTGGCATCGGTCATTTCCCCTTTCTTCTGGTACCGCACGGACTCCTGCGTGGAATACTGCTCTGGCTCTAGATGTACGGGAATACCGATGTGAAGCGTAAGATCCTGTACGAACTCATCAATGGATTCTTGAATTGGATTCCCTTCAGAGAGTCCAATGACAATTTCCCCTACCTCACGCTCTTTAACGAGTGACTCTATTTCTTGAAGCAGGCGCTCGTCATTTGGAAACACTTGGTACGGAAATCCCATGTCTCCATTTTCGTTAGAAAGCGCTATGCCAACACGTTTTCTTCCATAATCTATACCCATGTATCGCATGGAGAAAGCATAGCATATTTTCCTTCTGGTATAATGGGTTAGTGTCTGAGCATAGAAGAAAACCTAATACTACGTGCACCGTTTGTGGAAAAGAGATCTATCGTCGTCCAGCAGAAATAAAAAGAAGTACACGTGGTCTTTTTTGCAGCCAGACTTGTTATGGAAAGTCTCAGAGAAAAGAACACCCCTGTCTCATCTGTAAGAAACCAATACTCGCAAGTGCAAACAAGAAAACGTGCAGTAGACGGTGCGCAAATAAAAACCGTGCTGGAATCTCATATAAAACGGGACGCCTTAAAGATAACGTAAAGACCCAACGTTCTTTGAAGGCTCGAATCGTAAAAGAACGAGGAGCACAATGCGAACGCTGTAATTATGACCTTTTAGAGATACTGATAGTCCACCACATAGATAGGAACCGAGACCACAATTCTCTTTCCAATTTAGAACTCTTATGCCCAAACTGCCATGCGAAAGAACACTATTTAAAAAAATGATGAATTAGTGTAGTATGTGAGCCTTGGAGGAGTGCCCGGAATGGTATCGGAGCGGTCTTGAAAACCGTCGCGGGAAACCGCTTGTGGGTTCGAGTCCCACCTCCTCCGCAAAAACAAAAAACGCCCTTACTTGGGCGTTTTTTGTTTTACATCTCTACAATCTCCATCACATCAATCGCTCCGTCCTCCATTCCATGACTTGGACTATCCTCAAAGATACGTGCCGCTTCCTCATGCGTCTCTGCTTGAACAATCATGTAGCCACCGATAGTGTTCCGCATGTCAGTAACACCTTCACTATTGACTCGCTTTGCAGATCCAACTGGTGCTCCTGGATCAACAACATGTTCCTTATGTGCTTCCATCCACACATTCCATTGATCCATCTCCGCTTTAGAATCTTCGGGAGACATTGACTTCATCTTGTCATACGCCTCAGGTGGTGCAACGAAGACTGCTAAATATTTTTTCATAGAAAATATATGCTTATCAATACAGGTCTAGTATACATCTCTCTACCCAAAGGTAAACGTAAACGCCTGTAATCCTGGACTCTCTGGAATAATTTCTATCGTATGTTCTTCTTTCTCCTCGGAAGACACGAGATTGTAGAGTTGTTCCTCATCCACCGTGATATACCCCTCCCCATCTACGTCGCGCCCATTTGCAGGAACACCATCAACGAGCACCTTCGCACGCACAGGAGTCTCTGCACCCGCAACGAAGTTCACTTCACTCGCCTTAAAGCGGAAGATAATCTTCCCACCAGCAGTGACATTTTCCGAATATTCTTCCGTAATACTCCAGACACCATCAAAGTAGAGTGTATTTAACTTCACTTCCTCCGGTGCATAGAAAGACTGAGACCCAACTGCATTTTGGGGTCCACTTCCGAAATGCTCATTCCGCCACGCACCGAAATATATTTCTGGACTGTCTGGACGAGATGCTTTGGTGACTTCTTCGGTGAGATCTCCAACAATTTCTCCTTCCTCTCCGAGCACTTCCATGCGCTCCTTCAATAATTCCTGAATCTTCTTCTCAGTTTCTTCATATGCCCCCTCCCCGATATGGTCATAGACGATGTACCCATCTATGTCGATCAGGTACTTCCGAGGCCAGTACCGATTCTGGTATGCAGTCCAGGTAGAAAAGTCGTTATCAAGCACCACGGGGAAATTAATGTCGAACCGCTCAGTTGCCGCAAGCACATTCTCGTACTTCTTTTCAAACTCAAACTCTGGTGTGTGAATACCCACAATTTCAAGTCCTTGATCTTTGTACTTCTCATACCAACTATTGAGATACGGGAATGTCCGCTGACAGTTGATACAACTGTACGTCCAGAAATCTACAAGAATAACCTTCTTTCCAATCAGGTCTCCAATAGCGATTTCATCGGTATTGATGAAGCCATCAGGAGAGGTGATCTCCTTTGCTGTTGGATATATCTTCGCCTTTTCTTCAGAATCGAGCGTCCGTGGTGTCAGTGACACGACATCCGCGAGTGATGTTCTGTCAGAACTCTGGCTTTCAAGAAACCAGATTGCTCCACCAATCAGAATCAGTACTGCTACAAGAATATACGGTCGCATAGTTAGATAAGGAAGTTATTAAGGAACTCGAAGTTCGCAATAAGTGCGAGTTTGTTTGTAAAGATGAGGACACCGAGTGCAAGGAGAATTGCGCCAAATATGATGTTCACGATTTTGAGTGCACGTGCGTGACGAGTAATAAACGCTGTCGCCTTACCCGTAAACGCACCAACAATAAGGAATGGGATACCGAGTCCAAGGGAATAGGTGAAGAGAAGGAGAAATGCACTTCCTGGCTGCGTTGCTGCAAGCCCAAGAATCACTCCAAGCGCAGGACCGACACACGGTGTCCAGCCTGCTGCAAACGCAAATCCAAAGAGAAGTGACGTAAGATACCGTGAAGAGAACTTTGTCTTAACGCTCATCTTATGCTCTCGCTCGAGGAATGGAATGCGGATTAGTCCCACGAGGTAGAGCCCAAAGAAGATAATGAGTGCACCCCCAATACGAGACAGCCATATCTGCACATCGTATGCAATACTCTCAAGGATGGTGTTGAGAAGTACCCCAAGGAGTGCAAAGACTATAGAGAACCCAAGGACAAAGAAGACACTGTTGATGAATATCTCTCGCTGCCCCCTCCCCGTTGCGTCAGTGTTGCTCCCCGCAAGGTACGCAAGGAATCCTGGAATGAGTGGGAGCACGCAGGGGGCAAGGAAGGAAACCAGCCCGCCGATGAATGCTCCAATGATAAGACTTGTGGTCATAGTTACTTGAGTGCGTTTGTTATCTCAGTGTGATACCGCTCTTTATCCCAGGTATCGGGTGCTTTGAGGATACGCTCACCATTTTTAATAAAGACTTTTGTGTGCTGGTATGCAATCCCATGCTCTCGTGCCAGTGCTTTTTCGTACTCATCCGTATCTCCATCATTATAGTTCACGCGGAAGCCAATGACATCATCCCCTTCAAGTTCGCTGAATGCTGGCTCGAGTGCATTTCCCGCCTCTTCCCTACAAAATGGACACCATGTTGCGTAGAAATACAGCACCACCAATTTGTCACTTGCGAGTGCTTTCTCATAGTCTGACTGCACAAAATCAAGAAGTGGTGACTCTCCTCCCGCAAGCACCGCTCCTTCGTACTTTGCCATCATCATGGAACCATCTTCCATCATTGCGTCTTCTTTCTCCATCATCATGCTGTCTTCTTCAGACATCATAGCGTCCTCCTCCATCATAGAATCATGCTCCATGGACTCCATCTTCTCTTCACTAGAGTTCATAGTAAGTGCGTATCCTCCTCCAAGGATAACTGCCACAAGAATAATCCACCCCACTGTTCCAAAACCTTTCATAGATATATGTGCTTATCACTAATGACTCTATGATAGCGTTCACTTCGGACATGTCAAGCAGACTTAACATTACCCTGTGTATAGTACTTGCAATTTTTTTGCAGGTACTATACACTCCGATTATGGATATTGTTTCCCTTCTTAGAGACTCTGGACTTCGCGCGACAAAGTCACGTATTGCAGTCCTTTCATTTCTCGAGCAACAACGTGTGCCTATCTCTATCTCAGAGATTGCAGAAAAACTGGGTGCCGTTGTTGATCCTGTGACGGTATACCGCATCATTGATGCAGCAAAAGGAGCAGGAATCGTGAAGGAAGTGAATCTTGGAACGGGAAGTATCTCCTATGAACTTGCCCCTGATGGTCACGGACATCATCATGTTGTCTGCACCTCGTGCCATAAAATTGCAGATGTATCCTCATGTCACGAGGAGTTACTCTCTCGCGATGCACTCAAAGAGGCACGAGGGTTCGCATCCATTACTGGGCACTCCCTGGAGTTCTTCGGGCTTTGTAAATCATGTAGTTAATCTATGAAAAACATACTTATATTTCTTGTTGTCGTGCTTGTTATCGGTTTTGGGGTAGCGTCGTATATGGATACTCCTACCGAACATACCGACGAACTTTCTGTGGTCACTAGTTTTTATCCCCTCTATTTCTTTGCCTCTGAGATTGGTGGCGAATATGCAGATATACACAATGTTGTTCCTGCGGGAGCAGAACCACATGAATATGAACCTACTCCACGGGACATCATTACTATGGAGAAGAGCGATGTATTGATTCTTAACGGCGGTGGCTTTGAGCCATGGGAACATGATGTACTCGAAAATCTTTCTGCTGACGAGATTGTCATCGTACTTGCAGGTGAAGACTTCATGACTCGGGAATTTGAGGAGGAGGAACATCACGAAGACGAAATGCACGAGCACGAAGAAGATCATGATGAACATGAGGATCACGATCATGAAGACGAGCATGAGGAGGAAGAACATCACCACGAAGGACTTGATCCGCACGTCTGGCTTTCTCCAGAGAAAGCAATGCTCATGGTGGAAGAAATTGTGAAAGGGTTCGTACTGGCTGATCCTGCGCATGAGTCTATCTATCGAGAAAATGCCAGTGCACTTATCGCAAAACTGCAGACGCTTGATGCAGACTACCGCAATGCACTCTCTGTATGTACCTCACGGACTATCGTAACCTCACATGACGCCTTCTGGTATCTAGCAGAAGCATACGAACTCGAACAACTTCCTATTAGCGGTCTCTCGCCAGAAGCGGAACCATCGGCTGCAGACCTTGCAGAGATCAGTACATTTGCAGAAGAGCATGGGGTAACTCACGTATTCTTTGAGACACTGGTATCCCCTCGTCTCGCAGAAACACTTGCACAAGAAATCGGTGCAGAGACATTGGTGCTCAATCCACTCGGAGGACTCACTGCGGAAGAGCAGGATCATGGTGAAACATATTTTACAGTGATGTACGCAAACCTCGATAGTCTCACTGAGGCCCTTGGGTGTACACTATAGGCATGCCTGCAGTTGATCACTCGGAAAATATTATTGAACTTGAAAATATCTCATTCTCCTACGGAGAATATGAGGTGCTTCATGATGTCTCTTTCTCAATCCACAAAGGAGACTACCTTGCTATCGTAGGACGCAATGGTTCTGGAAAAACAACACTCCTGAAAATTATTTTAGGCTTGATGAAACCAACGAACGGTACCGTTCGTCTTTTTGGACAAGATATTCGGAAGTTTACAGAACATGCCCGTATTGGGTATGTGCCACAAAAAGCAACTTCGTTCGACCCCTCCTTCCCTGCTACAGTCGAAGAAGTTGTGCTGATGGGGCGACATGGGCGTGGACTCTTTCGCACAACCGATGAGCGAGATATGGCCGCAGTCACCGATGCGCTTGCTGCTGTTGATATGGAAGCGTATCGTGATCGGCAAATTGGATCGCTTTCTGGTGGACAGCAACAACGTGTCTTTATCGCCCGAGCCCTTGCTGGTCGTCCAGAAGTACTCTTCCTCGATGAGCCAACCGTGGGAGTAGAACAGGAGATTCGAGAAGAGTTCTATGCACTAATCAAGAAACTAAACGAGGAGTTGGAATTGACTGTGGTGTTGGTTACTCATGATCTTGAGTCTGTTGCCCATGAAGCGATGCATATTGCTTGCGTCGATTGCACCGTCTTCTTTCATGAAACGCCAGAAGAATACGGCATACAAGCACATCACCATTAATCTATGTTTGAGATCTTCACCTATAGTTTTATCGTTCGTGGATTTGAGGCAGGACTCATTGTCGGTTTCATTGCACCCCTTATCGGCATCTTTCTCGTACTTCGTCGGTATTCCCTTATTGCCGACACGCTCGCACACGCCTCTCTTGCGGGTATCGCTGTGGGTCTTCTTGCAAACATGAATCCTTTCTTCACCGCACTTGGTGTCACGGTATTGTCGTCACTTGGCCTTGAACGACTTCGTGCAACAAAACGTCTCTACGGAGAATCTGCACTTGCACTCTTTCTCTCAGGGAGTCTTGCCATCGCGACCGTACTGCTTTCTCTTGGAAAAGGGTTTACCTCAAACCTTTTTAACTATCTCTTTGGGAGTATTGTAACCGTGACCCAAACTGACATCTACGTCATTGCCGTTCTCGCCGTTGTCGTAGCGGTGCTCGTACTCATTTTCTACAAAGAACTAATCGCGATAGCGTTTGACGAGGAATATGCTCGTGTCTCTGGCATCCCTGTTGGACTACTAAATACCGTCCTCATTATCCTTGCGGCAGTCACTATCTCTCTTGCTATTCCTGTAGTGGGGATCCTTCTTATCTCCGCACTCATTGTCATACCTGTACTTGCCGCACTCCAACTAAAGCAGAGTTTTTTACGCACACTACTCTACGCAGAGTTTGTATCCCTCTTTTCTGTTACCTCAGGTATGCTTCTTTCATTCTATTTCGATCTCGCAACTGGAGGAGTTATCGTCCTTGTTGCACTCTTCCTCTTTTTGTTAACGACCCTCTTTGCACGACGATAAGTTCTCCGTGCTACAATCTTCTATATGGCAACAGAAGAGGTTATCCAATCCATTACATGGGAAGCGCCAGAGCACGCTCATATTGAAAAGACCACCGATTGGTTTTGGGTTGTCGGACTCCTTACCATCGCGAGCGCGGCGGCGGCTTTTATTTTTGGAAACATTCTATTTGGCCTTGTTATCATCTTCGGTGCAGTGGCGCTTGTTACTCATGCGCTTCGCGATCCACACACTATTCCCTTTGCAATAACAGCTCGCGGTGTCCGTATCGACGGAGATCTCTATCCATACGCAACACTTGCAGGATACGCACTTGATGTAGAGAACCGACACGGTCCGCAATTACTTCTTCGAAACCGAAAGACGTTTGCTCCACTCCTTATCCTCCCTATTCCAGAAGAATATATAGACGAGATTGAGGACGTTATTTCTCTTCGTCTTCCTGAAGAAGAACTTGAAGAACCGCTGTCTCATCAGATACTGGAATTTTTTGGTTTTTGAGGTATGCTGTCCTCACTACGCTCTCGTAGTTTAATGGATAAAATACTGGTTTGCGGTACCAGTGCTCCAGGTTCGACTCCTGGCGAGAGCACCAAACGAAGAGATGCCTTACCGGGCGTCTCTTTGCATTTAAAAATATATATGGCAGACTGGGATCAACTACTATGGAAGGAGGTGATATAAATGAAAGTCATAGTAAGTATCATGTTCTTTATCTGCTGTACTCCAGTACAAGCTGTAGAATACTCGAAGTATGAGCAGCTTCTCGAAAAACTCGAGACAGACGCCCTGGAGTTTGAGGCAACGGCCTGTGCAGAGACAGCGGATATGTTCTGCCACGGGCTGGTTGCGGCGATTCTTCAAAACGGAATTGTTTTGAGAGAGGAGCTGAAAACATCCGAAGGCTACGTGTCCCAAATATCCTCAATCCCAGAACTCCGCAAGAGGAGTATCGAAACCCATCGAAAGATCCTTCGACACATCGATAATAGTCGGAGACTCCTCTATGCACTTGCGGGAAAATAGGACCAAGGACAAGAAAAGAGAATGAGAAATCGGCCCTTCGAGGCCGATTATTTCTTTATGAAGCTTTCTTTACAAGCGCTGAGAGACGGGATTTCTTGCGCGCGGCAGTATTTTCTTTAATCACTCCCCGCTTTGCTGCCTTATCAATTGCCTTCTGGGCTGTTGGCATAAGTTCTTGCGCCTCTTTTACACTCCCTGCAGCAACAAGTTTGCGCATCTTCTTTACGACATCCCCCATCGTATTCTTGCGACGAGTGTTAAACACACGCTTTCGTAGCGATGCTCGGTGTGTTTTTGCTGCTCCTGTTGTAATTGGCATAATGAATATATGTATTTGAGCCGCCACTATACCGTATGTGGCCCAAAAACGCAACAAAGAAGCCTAGGAATCAAAGATGACTGGAATGAGTTCTACGGTCGCCTCTGCAAATCCTCCTGGACAGGTCAGGGTAAACGTCGAGTCTCCAGAAATCGTGATTGCAATGGATCCTGACTGTTGACTAAAGGATCCTGCAATGTAGGAGACGCCTGGGCCAACAAGGGAACACTGAGAAGGATCGTTGCCTTGCATATTGTACGTAAGTGTCACTGATTCCCCCTGACGTACATCCTCATCTGAAATGGATAGATCTGGCTCGAGACCCTGTGCGGTAACACGAAGTGAATCGGAGTCACTTCCGCCAGAACCCGTACACGTCACCGCATACGTCGTACGATTACCCCCGGTTGGTTCGTTTACACTCGTTGTTGTTCCGTCATCCGCTCTGCCTGTGTTGAAATTGCTTCCGCTACAAGCACTTGCATTGGTAGAATCCCACCGCAACGCAATCTGGTCTCCTGGAAGAATGGTGATATTTGACGACGTCCAACCTCCTCCTCCAGTAGTATTGCGCACTTCAAGTGTCGCCGTTGGCGAAGGACTTGATCCTGGGCCACTTGGTTCGCTCGGTTCTTCAACAGTGACTTGTGTTGAGGCACTGTCTGTGTCACCAGCGCTATTTTCACAAACGATACTGAAGGTCTTTGTCTGTGCTCTGTTGAGGGTTATGTTCTGAGTCCCCTCTGTATCACCTCCTGTGGTAAGTGGACTTGATGTACTACGACACTCCACCGCGTTTGAAGAACTCCAGTGGACCCGCGTACTCTCTCCCTCTTGGATTCTTCGTGGGGAAGCAGAGATTGATGCATGTGGTGCTGCTGGTGGAGGTGGAGGTGTCGCAGTTACGCGGACTCGCGTGGTCGCAACTGCGTCGGTCTCTTCTCCAAAACAAGTGAGCCTATACGTCGTCGGAGAGTTAGGTGAGACAACTGGTCTCCCCCCTGTCGCAGAGAGGCTTCCCACACCATTGTTAATTGATGACGCATTACTATTGGTACATCGAGCAATAAGGCGGGTGCTATTCCCTTCCTGAATCGATGAAGGACTCGCCGTAAGTGACGCAGTTGGAGCGGGCACGGGAGGTTCGGTCACAATAACTGTTGTGCTGTCATTGTCACTTCCTCCAGGACCACTACAGGTAAGCGTATAGGTCGTTCTCTGTGTAGGAGAAACATCGGTATTATCAGTCGATGAGGAAACTGAGCCAACACCACGACTTATCGAAGCACTCGTGCTATTTGTACATCGTGACTGCAACGTTGTCTCATCTCCCCGCTCTATAGATGAAGGACTTGCCGTAAGTGACGCGGTCGGCGCAGGAGGAGTCGTAGCAACTACTCGATACCTCTCACTTCCCCGAATACTTCCATGACTTACATACCGCCGAGGAGCAGGACCACGTCCTGAAGAATACCCTGTTCCCTCTTGAGTATAGTTAACAGATCTAAAGTTTGTATTGTAACTTCCTGCTCTACCTGGAGCAGTGAGTGTGGTTCCCCAACAACAACCATTCGCAAGTCTTCCTCCGTATCCATTACCATTGATGCCCGTTCGAGAATCACTCGATCCAGACGTGTTTGTATACATTTTTGTCTTAAGACTTCCTACAGAACCAATTGGGACACCATTCACGGTCGCGGACGAATTACAGGATACCGATGTTCTCATTGAGACTCTGATTGCCTCACCTGGTTCATAGGTGCTTTTGTTAATGTTCCCCTGCAGGCTATTTCGACACCCACTGATAGAAGAGCCACTACTCCAAGATCCTGCCTCGGCAAAATGGGTAGTGAATCCAAATGCAAGCACTACAAACAGAACACTGAGGGTCAGGGTCTCTGTATTACGTGCCTTGTGTGTGTGACGATAGAGCATATATGCAAGAATAAGTATAACAATGACGGCAAGTATGATCATATAATCTCTAAAAGAGAGCCTCCCCGTTTCTTCCTGTAATCCAGAGAGATAGATTGTACTCGCGTCAACGACGTCGCCAGTACCTGCGGTCAAGAAGACTGATGCTGTCGGATGTTCACAGGAACGATCAATGATAGTGCGCGCTGTATACACAGACTCTGTATATGCCAACCGAACATCGGTAATTGGTTCGCTACACAGACGACCATCTTCATCGGTAAGTTCAAGTGTAAAGAATACTGTCTCGTCAGCAGCATACGCAACAGTAATAACCGCCTCATCATCTTCATCATATCCCGATGCATTTGCGGTAATATTCTCTATCTGCGCAGGTGATGCATACGTACTATATGTATACGGCACTCTATTTGAAACGTCTGCACCTTGTGCGCCTACAAGAAGTGCATGTGCTGCGTATGTTCCATATCCTGGCTGTGGTGCAAACACAAATTCTACTTCTTTCGTCTCTCCCGCGCCAAAAGTATAGCGCACTGCTTCATCCCAAAACATCCCAACCCCTTCCCCGCGTGTTGTCTTTCGATACACCTCGGAAAGCGGTGATACATCGAGTGTCGTGTCAAAATAATTCGTTGCAAGACAGGTGAGGGACACTGGTGTCTCGTAATCATAGAGGACATCACAAGAATCTGGGTCTATCTCCACATACTGCCCCGTTCCCGAGAACATAACCTCACCAAGAAACGCGGAGCCTAAAGGAAGTCCTGCGGTGTTCTCTACAATAACCCTTACCTCATAGATACCATCAAGCCATGCAGGCGCTGTATAAGTAATATTTCTGTGGAGGCGTTCATTCGATGCGAGCGAGATAACATCATCTGGTGTGTATTCTCCCCATATCCGATCCCCTTCTTCGGTCGCTTCTACGACCTGCACTGCATAGCGAATATTTGGCTGCACTGCTTCACCGTTAACTAACTCGAAGAAAACATCAAGCGTATGCCCCTCTTGATACACCACAGAAGCATTTTGTACTCCCACATCGGCGATAAGTATGCCCTCAAACTCCTCCTCTTGTGCGTACACTGAAGTAACAGCAAAGAAAAGGAGGGTGAGACTAAAGATATATTTTGTATAGTGCATAGAGTATATACGGTTTGACAACCTGTTAGTACTAGTATTTAAAGTATAGTACTAAAATATTAAAAACCTCTTTTCATTACCCACAGGCAAAAAGAAAAGCCCAACGCATTGCGCTGGGCCTTAAGTAAACCGCATGGAGGAATGCAACGTTAGTTTGCGGCGACGATTGTGTTCGCCTCGACCGGCTCACCAGCATAGCGCTGGAACGCGAATCGGAACTGAGCATCACGCTCAAAATTTGTTGTATCCCCCCAGACTTCCCGCGTGTCCTTGATTTTTTTGTGAAGCCGCACACCCTTGTGATTCAACTTCCGCCGCTCCTCTCCGAAGAGAACAAAGGCTGTGGTAACACGCATTCTGGATCCGTCCGAGAGCTCGAAGAGCTTCTGGAGCGACCCTTTTCCGTAGGTTTTCGAGCCGACAACGTACACGTTGTTGCTCAGTTCGCGTGCGGCGGCAGGAATATCTTCCGCTGCCGATACGCTTGCACCGTTCACAAGGAACGTCACCTCCATATCGGCAAACTCGCCGATATCGGCTGTTGTGAAGCCTGCTGCTTCCACACGTGCTACGATTTCACCGGCAGTCCAAACGACATCGTCTTTTTTCGGATTTGTTTCCGTATAGATAACGTCGTCTTTGGAGTCGGCAAAACCCACCACCACCTGCAAGAACGGTACGATGGAGCCGCCTTTGTTGTTTCTGGTGTCAATGATGGCGGAGTTCGTCTGTTCTTTGGTGACGCGAAGAGCGTCCAGGATGGCATCACCTGTTGCGTTGTTGACAGCCTTTTTTGCTTGGATGTAGCCGACGGTGTTCGTGGTGCCATGGATCAGTCGGAACGAAACGTTGCTGGGAGCGCTCTGATTGAAAAGCGGAGTTGCGTACAAAGACGTGTACTCTGCATCGGTCAGGTACTCCAGAAAGCCAGCGTCACACCGACCCATCGTGGGCTGTGTGACAATTTCCTTCTGAGCAACTAGGTCACGATATGTTTGAAGACACCGACCTTTCCGGATGTTGAAGGCTGCTTCTTTCATCACCACCGCCTCCATTTCACTGGGAAGTGACCCAGCATATGCGGGAGCGAAAGCTGCTGCCGCAATAAGTAGTGCACATGCACTGATTCGGATATACATTGGTTTTCCTCCAATATGCAGTTTTCATGGTACTCAATACTGATTTCATAGTACCATACTTTACATAAAAAATCAAGTATCTGGCTTATAGGGCTGGGAATGGGTCTGCGCCGAAGCACAGACCCAAAGCAAGGAACTACTTAAAAGAGCGAACTGCAACCATAAATTGGGCGTCACGTTCTGTTGCCGTTTCATTGTCGTCGTGTCGAGTATCCCCCACGTCCACATCGGGCTCAATGCCCTTGTAGTTGTAGGAGATACCGTCACGAGGAAGATATTCTAATGCTGTCAAAACCAGCAAGACAGAGGTTGATGTGTACTTGTATCTCCACCGCACAAAAAAAGCCCCCGGCACAGTGTGCCGGGGACAGGGGGCTTGAGAAAGCCCTAAAGACCAAACTCCATTGATGTGTCGGAAAGGTCGGTGAGTGAGAGTCCATCGATGAAAACCTCACCGCCCGGTGTCGTGATGAGAACGCCGCCATCGACTTCTGTCGCAGCATTGACCACATCACTTACCGACTGGAGCCCCTCACCGACAAAGCGGAGAGCGTCTCCATCGACATCAAAGTCGGTGATACGATCCTCCCCCGTATTGGCGAGATTAAAGACAAACGTATCGTCCCCATCGCCGCCAACAAGGGTGTCATCACCGTCCAGGCTTCCGTTCAAAACATCGTTTCCTGGACCAGCTTTGATGAGATCATCACCAGCACCACCATACAGCGTGTCATGACCGAAACCACCAATGACGGTGTCGGTACCAGACCCGCCATAGAGTTCGTCACGACCATTACCGCCGTTGACCATGTCATCACCGGTACCACCAAAGGCCACGTCGTTGCCATTGCCAGCATTGATAACCTCATTCCCCGTAGAACCGGAGTAGATGAGATCATCGCCGCCGAGGCCATTGATGGTGTCATTGCCGTGACCGCCACCAAGACGATCATTACCATTTTCGCCGTTGATCAAGTCATCACCGGATCCAGCCCAAATCTCGTTTGAGCCGTTTCCAGCAAGGACTCCCCCGGCATTGACAGCACCCCCATAGAGGGAATCGTCGCCGACACCGCCAAAGAGCACATCATCGCCAGCACCGCCTTGGATCACATCATCGCCAGCACCGCCGCCGAGGATGTCGTTCCCTTCGCCGCCATGAAGCGTATCAGCACCCTGGTCGCCAGATCCAGCCCAGACGGTATCGTTACCGCCGAGAGCATTGACCTGGTCCCTCCCAGGAGTACCACGATGCAGTTCTGCATCGTCTGACCCTTGGATCAGGTTGTCTGGAGAGACAAAGAAACGGTTGTATATATCCGTCTC
Organism: Candidatus Kaiserbacteria bacterium; assembly: GCA_019634005.1. Lineage (GTDB taxonomy): Bacteria > Patescibacteriota > Minisyncoccia > Phycocordibacterales > UBA918 > JAHQWD01. The sequence goes on along the minus strand of JAHQWD010000002.1, from coordinate 132,426 downwards.
TTGGTTCCCAAAGACATCACCATTACCAGCGCTGTAGAAGATGGCAAAGTTACCGTCCGCAAACGCCACCGGATACACGAAGTTCCCCTCAATGGGAGTGTCGTTGACCTGCACGAGGTCCCCCAGTGTATTGCCAACAGCATCAAACCGCTGGACGAACACGTCTGCCGTAGTGTCCAGCAGATGGGTGAATCCTCGCAGACTGATGATGAAGCCACCATCTGCAAGAGCCGAGACGCTCGGCTGACCTGCACCGGCCCATTCAACGGTTGGGTAGGTGATCACATCACTTCCCGGAGTTACACCGTCTGCTTGGAGTAGGCGGTACGAGAAGGTGGTGCCGTCGTCACTGCGCCATGCAGCAACAATCAGGCCACTTTTCAGTGTCGCCCACTGCAAGAAATCGCCATCAAACGACGTGCCGTCGTCGATGGCAACCGCCGCACCCCGAGAGGTGCCGTCAGCGTTGTAAGCGCGCACAAAGAGTGCCTCACCCTCGCCTTCGTCATAGACATACCCTTTTGCTGCGACGATGAAACCACCGTCCGCAAGCGGGTGGACATAGGGCTCAACGAAACGACCGCCCTCACCGATGCCCTCGTCAAACAGGAACTCGTTACCAAGTTCACCGGTAACTGGATCCAGCACACGTCCGTAGACATGGACTGTTTCGTTGCTGTCGGTTTTCTCGTCATAGGAATGCTCCGTAATAACGACCGTGCCGTTCTGCAGAAGCGTCCCGTGGGAAAATACCTGACTGCTGTAGGTCGTATCGTTGACCGTAACAGCCTGCTCCCATGCAGGGGTGCCGTCAGGGTTAAATCGTTGCGCGAGGATATCATGATCCTCGGCAACGAAATTACCTTGTCCGTCAGTGATATTCGGAAGGGTTTCGGTCCAGTTGACGATAAAACTTCCACCCTTCAACGCCACAATGTTTGGCCAGCTCACGCCGGAAACTGAGTCCGCAAGGAACTCTGTTTCTTCTTGCGCGACGGAGCCGTCAGCATTGTAGAGTTTTTGCAGGCTTTTAGCTTGTTCGCCATCGTACCAGATGACACGAATCGTGCCATCGGGGTTTCCGTTTTCATCCAGCATTTGCGCAATGGCAAACACGTTTTGATAGCCCGCTGTCGAGTCATTTACGACAGCCGGCGGGGTGCCCGGAACCGGAAGAGGTGCCAGATCTAACTGACTTAGTGTCGTAGGCATCACTGCCTCCTTTCTTTTACATCAATATTATCCGCGTGCAAGCGGCTGTCGAAGTACTCTAAACCCATCGCAATAATACCATATTATGGCGAATAGATCAAGTTTCCGAGGAGTTCTTAACATCAAAAAAAGCGCATACTTGCGCTGTTTTCTGACCACTTTGAGGAATTAGGAATCGAAGGAAATAGGAATGATATCGATGGATACTTCTGCGGAACCACCGTCACAATCCAAGATAAATGTAGAGTCTCCAGACACTGTTGTTTCCACTGTTCCTGTCTGATTAGAGAATGAACCAGCAAGATATGAGATGCCCGGTCCCGTAAGTGTACATTGACTTGGGTCATTTCCCTCCATGTCATACGAGAATGTGATTGTTTCCCCTTCCCGTACGTTGGTGCTGTCAGCAGAAAGAGATGGGTCGGTCGCCTGAGCGGTGACTCGAAGTGAGTCACTATCTGAACCACCTGATCCGCTACAAGAGACTGAGAACACCGTTTGATTCCCGGCAGATGGTTCTGAAACTGATGTTTGTGTTCCATCAGTGTCTCCACCAGTGCTGAAGTTGCTTCCGTTACAACTTGTGGCGTCATCACTATCCCATCGTAGATATACCTGATCACCTGGGAGAATGATGATATTGCTTCCAGTCCAACCTCCTCCTTGTGTCACATTCCGAACCTCAAGAGAAGCGCTTGGTGCCGGTGTGTTCACGGTCAATGTATCGCTGTCAGAGTCGCTTCCACCTGCACCTGTACAGGTGACCGTATACGTTGTAGTGCTCGAAGGAGAAACAGAGTCGCTTCCTGAGGTAGAACCACCTGTTGAGAATCCGCTCCCGTTACCAGAACATGAGGAGGCATTTGTTGAAGACCAGGTCACGGTTGCAGATCCTCCTTCGGTAATACTACTTGGTGAAATGGAAATACTTGCACTTGGTGATTGTGCATTTACCGTGACCTGTTGTGTGTCAGAGTCGCTTCCCCCTTCTCCAGTACAGGTAATAGAATATGTCGTTGTTGAACTTGGAGAAACGCTGTCTGAGCCAGAGGTATTTCCACCGGTACTGAAGCCACTACCACTTCCTGCACATGTTGAAGTGTTGCTACTGCTCCAAGTAAGGGTCGAACTATTCCCCCGAGTAATACTGCTTGGTGACGCAGAGAGGTTCACTGACGGCGCTGGTGCATTTACTGTCAGTCGAGCAGTGTCACTATCATTACCTCCGGGCCCCGTACAGGTAATAGAATATGTCGTTGTTGAACTTGGGGAGACTCCATCTGAGCCTGATGTTCTGTTCCCTGTTGAGAATCCGCTACCACTTCCGGAACATGAGGAGGCATTTGTTGAAGACCAGGTCACGGTTGCAGATCCTCCTTCGGTAATATTGCTTGGTGAGACAGAGAGTGAGACGGATGGTGCAGGATCGGTGACACTTACACTCACAACTGCAATCTTCAGATCCCCATCACTGTTGTAACAGCGGATTCCATAGTCTGTATCACTATTAACCGTCACGTAGGTAGATCCAGACGTTCGACGACCGGTACCAAAACGAACGCCGGTACAGTATTCTGCATTTGATGAACTCCAGGTAAGTCGTGTCTGAGCACCACGAACAACGGTTCGAGGAGAAGCAGAGATTGATGCGGTTGGTGTTGGTTCTGAGACACTTACATCAACAGAGTCACTATCTGAACCACCCCCTCCAGTACACGTGACGGTGTAACGTGTATCTGATGTTGGTGAAGCATTATCTCCCCCAGAGGTTCTATTGCCGGTACTAAATCCGCTACCACTTCCGGAACACCCATTGGCATTTGTTGAACTCCACGTCAGACGAGTATTGTCCCCTTTTGTAATAGATGTAGGTGATGCAGAGAGGTTCGCAGTTGGCGCTGGTGGTGTTGCACCTGTTACAGTGTAACTGAGGTTTCCTCCTTTATTGTATGCACCGTCTCTAAAACGTACCGAATAACTTCCATTTGAGTTGGGTGCATTAAGGGTTACTGTTTGTCCCCCAGATGCTGCGGTCGCAGAGTCTCCAGACGTAGAAATGTTTGTTGAGACAAGTCCGCCACCATGCGCACCATTTCCTGTGCACCACACCATAGATGAACCAGTGGCTCGAATCGTATCATCAACATCATATGTTGATTTATTGATGGATCCTTCAACACGATAATTACATGAAGTTCCTGTTTTACTTCCACTCCATGTTTTTGCTTCTACAGATTCAACGCCGATCATTCCTCCCGCGAAGAGTACACCGAGGAAGAGCGTACTTGTTACCACCGCTTTCTTTCCTTTCCGTCCGGATACAAAATAGATGGCAAGAATCAATATAATGAGAAGGATGATACTTCCAAGGATCTTGAGTACGAGAGTGTCTCGGGTGCCAACAGACGGCTCACCGGCCATCCTTGCATCAAGCGTTGTTCCGTCAGCGTCAAAGATAGTTGCTGTAACAACAACATTTTCACAATCTCTACTTATTTCTCCCATGGTTGTTATTTGTATCTGCTCTTCAGAAGCAACCTGTTTGAGCGGTTCTTGCGTACATGAACGACCATTTTGAGAGGAGATATCGACACGGACTGAAGCAATTGCAGAACCCTGTACAAAAGTATGTACGACCGCTTCATCTCCAGGCTCATATGACCCCTTATCGGTGGTGAGGTTTATAATCTGCGCCCGCGGCATTTCTGTGTTGTATGCATAGAATACTGGGTTGGAGACTATCTCACCCTCAGACTCAAAGAAGACTTGGTGTTCAAATACTCCTTTGTCCTGCATTGGAACAGAGAAAAATATTTCCTTTTCTTCGTCCGGCTCAAATGATACTGGACGTTCTTCAGGAAATGCACCGACCCCGAGACTAAATGTTGAGTCTCTGAAGACGAATGTTACCGGAGAAGCAAAAACAGACTCATCGAAATGGCTCACGACTGTACAGTGAAATGACGCCTCTTGTCCTTCCATAACTACTACAGGAGTATCCGCTGGAGTGAGCGCACCTTCAATTAAAAACTCACAAGAATTGGGAACAATTTCTAGATACTCACCAGTTCCCTCAAACGCGATCGTCTCAGCAATCGGCGCAAGAGCGAGAGGGTATCCCTCAGAATTGAAACTTACAACAAGTACCTGATACTCCCCATCAAGCCATTTCGGCACCTGGTAGGAAATGTAGTGGCTTTGACGTTCACCTGGTTCGAGCACCGTTGTCTCAGATACAACATATTCATCAACAAGTACTCCTGGCTCGTCGAGACTCAAAACCTGTATTCCGTAGTGTACATCCGGTTGATACGAAGCTCCGTTTACAAACTCGAAAAAAAGTTCGGCCACTTCGTCCTCTTGGTACACCACACCTGCGTTTTCAATTGCAACATCTGCAACGAGCGTGAGTTCCTCCTCTTGCGCATGTGTGACTCCTACGAATAGAAATAATCCGACAAGGACGCTGCTAAGGTACTGCGTGTAACGTGTAAACATATATATGGGGTCAACTAATAACAGCCATGTTCAGTAGTATCTAAAGTATAGTATTAAAACGAACACTACGACACGCATTTACCCACATTTATACCTGTGGCATGCTACTATACCTGCATGATTAGACGTATCTCTGGAACTGTCATTGCGCACTAAGATTGGCCCCAAAAGTGCACTGCAAAAAGCAATCATTAACGAAGACCCCTCCTTCCTGACCAAAGTGTCAGGAATTGGAAATATGCACAAAAACAGTGCCTTGAGCACTGTTTTTCTTTCTATGAATCAAACACAACGGGTATCAACTCTATACTGACTTCGTCAGAACCTCCAGTACACGCAAGCGTAAATGTAGAATCTCCAGAGATGGAAACGTTCACAAAGCCAGTCTGTCCGCTGAAGGAGCCTGCCAAGTAAGAGACACCTGGTCCAGTGAGGGAACATTGCGCGGGATCATTCCCTTGCATGTTATAGGAGATGGAGACACTTTCCCCTTCGCGCACTCTTGTGCTGTCTGCCGAGAGAGACGGGTCTATTGCCTGCGTGGTCACCCGAAGGGAGTCGCTGTCAGAGCCACCATCCCCCGTACAGGAGACAGAATAGACTTTGTTGCTTCCCGCAGATGGTTCAGAGACAGAACTCTGTGTCCCATCGTCAGCGCCACCAGTACTGAAGTTGCTTCCATTACAGGTGGTAGCGTTTGATGAAGACCAGCGGAGACTCACTTGATCTTCTGGATCTATGGTGATATTGCTGCCAGTCCAGGAACCTCCTTGTGTTGTGTTCCTGACTTGGAGCGTTACTGAAGGGGTGGGTGTTGATGGAGAGGATGGCTCATCCTCGGGCTCTTCTTCAGGCTCTGACTCATTTGTCGATACTCTGATGGAGTCACTTGCAGAGCCACCGTCCCCCGTACAGGTAACCGCGTATGTCTTACTCTGTCCTGGACTTGGCTCACTTATGGTTCCCCGCCATCCATTTGGTTCGCCAAATGTATTGAAGTCACTACTGGTACAGGTGGTGGCATTAGTTGACGAATAGTTGATCTGGATACCTTCATTTGGCTCAATAGTGAAAGCGCTCGTATGCCATGGACCAGTAGACGGTGTCTTCACCCGTGCTCGTATACTTACGGTAGGAGCTGGTACCGATTCTTCGCGCACCGTTACGCGGGTAGTGGCAATTGCACCGTCACAGTCTATTCTGAAGGTTTTTACTTGTGCGTTAGCGAGTGTGATATTTTGTGACCCACTTGTTGCACCATTTGTTTTAAGTGGATTGGTCAAACTACCACACCGATCTGCGTTTTCACTGTCCCACGTGAGAACTGTTGTTCCTCCCTCAGTAATTGTGGAAGGACTCGCGGAAAGTGACGCTGACGGATCAAGTGCGGCAACCACGGCTCGCGCTGAATCACTTGCAGAGCCACCATCACCGTTACAACGTACCGAATATGTCTTTGTACCTGGGTTTGGCCTGTCTGTGTCGCCTCCATCTGTCCTCCCTCCAGTGCTGACATTTGTTCCCGTACAAAGTCGCGCATCTTCTGACTCCCACCGTAACCCGATAGTATCCCCCTCTGTTGCATTAACTGTCCCCCCCGCGAATGCATACGGTGAGAGCATGTTCTGTACATATGCGCCCACCCTTTCAATAAGAGAAGCATCCTGTGCAAGCACACGCACGCCATCTGCGCGTGTCCATGAGCCACCTTGTGTTACATTCCGAATCTGTAGTTCGACTGTTGGTTGTGGTGTTGGTGCCTGTACAGTAAGCGTAAACTGTTTTGCCGCCTGTCCCCGCGCACCTCCAAACTGATTCCACGCGCCCGCTGATACGTACATTGTATGCTGCCCTGGATTACTTGGAGCTGTAAATCGCATTGTGCCATTTCCATATCCCGCTGTTGAAATTGTAGGACTATTTGCTCCATACGAGCCTATCTGAACATGGAAGTTCACATTTGAGAAACAATCACTGTCTTTCCAGATTGAAGTAGAAAGTCTCTGTCCAGGAGTTGCGGTACTATTTCCCCGATTCCATCCTGCAAACACAATACAGTTATATGCTCCACCCCCTCCTCCAGCTTTTGTCCCAATTCCCAACCTCCATGTCGCAGCCTCAGCATGAGGCACTACCGCAAAAAATGAACTTGCGAGAAATATGAGTGCGATTGAAGAGAGCGTAAGTGTTTGAGTTTTCTCTTTTTGCGATCGTTGTTGATAGATGAAGATTGCAATAAGCACAAGGATCAAAACAGCGAAAATACTTTTATAGGGAATGTGAGGTGTTTCGGCGTTTGCTTGAGCAAAGAATGTATAGGTTTGTTCTGACACTACTGTTCCCGAACCATCTGTGAAAATGAGATACGCGGAGGATACTGTACAATCTTGTGTTATCGATACATCCATATCTGTACGAAGTGTTGTGGGGGTATAGACTCTAGTAGCCTCACCGCAGACGTTCCCGTCTCTATCCTCGATGCGTACTGACACATCATATACATCGGGAACAACAGCAGATACGAGAACCTGTGCTGTTTCTCCACTTTCGTATACTTCTTTATCAAGGATGATATTCTCATACAATGAAGAGACCACTTTGGGGAATACGGTGGTCTCTGACACGTCTCCGCTGCCATCGACAGTAATAAGGTCTGCATTCGCTATTGCAAGCGGAATGCCTGAGAGTCCTCTCGCTTCCAGAATAAGGAGATGGTCTCCATTCAAAGTCTCTGGCGCAACATACTCTATTATTCTCTCCACCCCCTCTCCTTCACGGAGTGTTAGTGTCTCCTCCATAAAGACTCCGTCAACAGTACGGTTATCCGCTGCATCAACAACACGCAACCCATACTGCACATTGGGTTGCACTCCTAAACCATTAGCAATGGTAAATGCCATGATATACATACGCGGTTCATTCTGGACAACGAGAATATTGTCTATTGAAACATCGGCAACAAGTGCGGTCTCTGTCTCTTGCGCAAAACCAACTACTGGGAAGAAGGCGAGGAGGAGAAAAAGATATATGCGCATAATGACGAAGATTTAACGGTAATATGTCCAGTGTAACAGTCTTTGTCTCCACAACCTTCTCGTGCTGTCCACAAAAAATAACCCCCGGCGCGAACGCCAGGGGCAGGATATCCTTGCGGATATTTTTAAAAGATCAGACCAAGATCCGACACATCATCCAACGAGATCCCGATAAGGAGAACGGAGTTGCCGCCCCCCAAATCGACGAGAATGCCGTCTGTGGTTGCGATGGAAGCGGCCTCAACGGCGGCGGCGGATTGGAAATCCGTCACCGTATTGGCAAGGGAGAGTGTGTCATCGCCAACGGTGAAGTCGGTGATGACGTCCTCCCCGCCAGTGGCGTTGAAGTAGAAAACATCGTCACCGAGACCGCCGGTCAGTGTATCATCACCAGCGCTACCGAAGACGTCATCGTCACCCGTACCAGCATTGATGCTGTCATTGCCAGCGCCGCCATAGAGTTCGTCATTGCCAGCGCCGCCATTGAGTCGGTCGTTACCTGAACCACCGAACGCAACATCATTACCGAAACCACCGTTGAGTCGGTCGTTACCTGAACCTCCACCATAGAGGATGTCGTCACCACGATATCCTTGGATGAAGTCATTGCCGAGACCGCCGCCGAGAACGTCGTCACCGTCTGCTCCGAAGAGCACATCGTTGCCTGACCCAGCCCACATCTCGTTGCTGGCCAGATCCCGATCTCCCTCAGACCACTGAAGGACGCCGTCTTGGTTGTCGTCACTCCAGTCGCCGCCGAGGAGCGTATCGTTCCCTTCGCCGCCGAATCCAACATCACTGCCGTTCCCGCCAATGATGAGGTCGTCACCTTTGTTGCCGCCGAGGATATCATCCCCATCGCCACCAAAAAGTGTATCGGAACCTTGGTCACCTGACCCAGCCCAGACTGTATCGTTACCAGCAGCACCATATACCATGGTGGCACCAGAGGTACCGATCAGGAGATCATCACCGTCGTCGCCCGTGATGAACTTTTCACCAACATTGAGCCACTGGTGCTCGATATTGGTGTCGCCATCAACGGTAGAACTGAACACTGCCAGTACTTTTCCGTCATCTGATGCAACGGTTTGTACGTAGAAATGGTCAGCCGCGTCCACCTCTGCAACAAAGATGATGTCCCCGACAGGGGCACCGTCTTCGTTCAGACGCACGGCGAGTACGTCCCAGATGGTGTCGGTTAACGAGGTTGCGCCAACCATGGTGAGCAATGCGCCACCACCAGAAAGTGCAACAACACTCGGTTGAAGCAGATCCCATCCACTCGGGATATCGAGTTGGTGCTCGTTCCCAAGAGCGGTTACGCCGTCAGATGCGTACAGACGTACCGAGATCGAGGGGTTCCCCTCGTCGGTCTCGGTGCGTGTCACATAAATGACGTTACCTCCCTCCAAGACAGCATTCTTCTGAACGAAGGTGGTGTCATAGTTTGGAGCTTGGTTCACTTGAAGTGGCCCCTCAAGGAGGACGCCGCTTGCCGTGTACGATTGTACAAGGCTGGCTCCGTTTTCGGGAGCATCCTCGTACTCGTACCCAGTCCAGCGGAGGCTAAAACCTCCGTCGGGGAGTGCAGTCGGTGTGGCATAGAGATGTCGGCCAGCCATATCGGCGGTCGCATTCACTTCATCCTGCCATGATCCTGAACTTGGATCATAGATTCGGAAGAAGACGTCAACCGCGTCGCTGTCTTTCTCATGGGAATGCCATGCGAAGAGAACATCGCCGTTCGACAAGACGTCCAGTTCGGAGAACACCTGGTTCCCCTCTGTGGTCTGGTTCACCTGCTCGATCTCGCTGGTTGTACGGGTCTCGAGGTCGAGGAACTGGGTAAAGATCCCGTTCCCATCCCCATCGAGTTGCAGACCTGTGTTGTCGGTCCACGTGAGGGCGATCTCACTCCCCGTCCACTCGCCGGAAGGCCAGGCATTTACGTCGGGAAGTGCGATTTCATCGCCAACCTTCTGTTTGTCCCACGTATACACCTGCGCAAAGGCTGAGCCTTGCGCGGCGTCGTACCAGATTTCAACTGGTCCTTCGGGAGTGGCGACAACCGTCTTCACTCCCTGGTACCCGTCTGTCGAATTACCTACGACAGACGTGTCACCGTCCCTAAAGACAAAGGGATATGACATCCTTCTTCTCCTCTCGTTTGATTGATATGTATCCACCCTTACGGGTAGTCTGTCATAGGTCTTTGACCCACTCGCACAATACTATATATAATGTATTTGTCAATACACCGTTATTTTATGCTACTATACCTGCATGATTAGACGTATTTCTGGAACTGTCATTGCGCACGAGGAGCAAGGCGTTGTTGTTGATATACAAGGGATTGGATATCTCGTATATACCACCGATTTCCCTTCTCTTGAGAGTTTTGTCACATTCTATACATATCTCGCTGTTCGAGAGAACGCGATGGATCTCTACGGATTTGAGAGTGAGATGATGTTGGAGATGTTTGAACTCCTACTCTCTGTTCCTAAGATTGGCCCCAAAAGTGCACTGCAAATATTATCCCAGTCTGATGTGACTGCACTGCAAAAAGCAATCATTAACGAAGACCCTTCCTTCCTGACCAAGGTATCAGGAATTGGAAAGAAGACTGCAGAGAATATTGTCATGACGCTCAAAGGAAAACTGGATGCAGAAGCACTCTTTGAGTCTGGTGACGAGAATGTCCATGAGAACCATGAAATCATTGAGGCACTCATCACACTCGGCTATGCACAAAAGGATGCACGCGAGGCACTCAAGAAAGTTCCTGATGATGTCTCTGAGACACGTGCTCGTATTGCCGCTGCGCTCAAACTACTCTCTTCATAGCTCTCCACTTTGAGAAACCTCCACTCCCCGCTATACTTGAGGACATGGAGAACCTACTCTTTTATGTTAAAAGGCTGATACCCACACCTCTTTTAAATGCCGTACGCCCGCTCTACCACTATGCACTTGCGGTGGTTGGGAATATCCTTTATCGAAACCCTTCAAAAGAAATTACCGTTATTGGCGTTACGGGGACTAAGGGGAAATCCACCGTTGTAGAACTTATCAACGCACTCTTTGAAGCAGACGGGAGGCGTACTGCACTTGCGGGCACCATTCGATTCAAGATTGGAGAAAAGAGTACCCGCAATCTCTATAAGATGACCATGCCAGGACGTTTCTTTGTACATCGTTTTCTTCGTGATGCGGTGGATGCTGGGTGCGATGTTGCCATCATGGAGATGACCTCTGAAGGCGTTAAACAATTTAGACATAAGTTTATCCATCTCGACGCGCTTGCATTCACCAACCTCTCTCCAGAACATATAGAGTCCCATGGATCATATGAAAAATATGTGGCGGCAAAACTGGAACTTGCTCGTGCGCTTGAGAAATCCCAGAAACGCCCTCGATATATAGTGGCAAATGCAGACGATGCACATGGAAAAGATTTTCTTGCCGCAAAAGTCGAACATGTGCTCCCCTACACACTCAAAGACCTGAAACTCTACACCCTAAATAAAGAGGACAGCAGTCTTGTCATTGGAGACACGACACTCCGCGTACCGTTGGTAGGACTCTTCAATATATATAATGTGCTCGCAGCACTTACAGTTGCGCGTGCCTTTGGTATTCCGATGAATACTATTGGGAAAGCCCTTGCAGATCTCCCTCCTATTAAAGGACGTGTTGAACGGTTCAAGTCTCCCAAAGGTGCAAAGAAGAACGTGACTGCCATTGTCGACTACGCACATACGCCAGACTCACTTGAAAAACTGTACCAAGCGTTTGAAAAAGAAAAGAAAATCTGTGTACTTGGAAATACTGGCGGTGGTCGTGATACCTGGAAGCGGCCAGAGATGGCACATATTGCAGAACAATATTGTGATCACGTGATCCTTACCAACGAGGATCCATATGATGAAGACCCTGCAAAAATCATTGACGACATGGCACGCGGTATTGAGAATGAAGAAAATCTCACTATTATCATGGATCGTAGACAGGCAATACGGAACGCTCTCGAGATGGCAGCGAATAACAGTGTGGTCCTTGTCTCTGGGAAAGGAACTGACCCGTATATCATGGGGCCGCACAATATAAAAACACCATGGAGTGACGCAAAGGTGGTTACGCAGGAGATGAAGGCTCTTTTTGGCGGAGATCCTGATACAAAATAACGCCTGCAGAGACTGAGACATTGAGAGACTCCTTCTCTCCCATCATCGGAATCTCTACGACAGCATCTGCCTCGGTGCACACCTCTTTTGGAACACCGTCTACTTCGTTACCAAATATGTAAGCGCGAGAAGCCTTTGTTTTGTATGTATCATACGGAATAGAAGTTTCGCTCTGTTCCACTGCAATAACTTCTACTCCGTCTTCATGGAGTTTTTTTATAACAATTGAAATATCTTCTTCATATTCCCACAGCATACTCTCTGTGGCACCTAAAGAGGTCTTCGCTATTTCCGATACCACTCTTCCAAACCGATCAATCGGTGTTGGCGTATATCCCGTGAGATATATTTTTGTAACGCCCGCACCATCTGCGGTTCGAAAAACAGACCCGACATTATGGGCACTTCGTATATTATGCAAAATGACAAAGGTGTCGCGTTTCATGACGATGCTATACTACCATCATGTTGTCACTCTTTCCTTCTTTCCTTGCGTTCGCCTTACTGGTGCCGCTTATATTGCGCATAACTATCGGGCTCTATTTCCTCTTTACGCTTCGAAGGCTCTTTGCAAATATGTCTCCGATCTTACGATGGATACTTCAATTGCTTTCATGTGTGGCCAGTGTCTCTGTGCTTCTTGGAGCCTACACACAACTTGGAGCAATCATCCTTGCGGGAATCTCACTGTTTCTTTTTATGTACTCTGGAAAAGAAGCGAAGTACTTCTTCCTTTTCATCATGTCCTTGGCGCTTTTATTCCTTGGCGCAGGATTCTTCGCATTTGATCTTCCTATCTAGTCCGCCCACTAGGACTCGAACCTAGGACCATCTCCTTAAAAGGGAGCTGCTCTACCAACTGAGCTATGGGCGGGTAGCCCACACTATACCCTCACCACTTCCATTTTTCAACACGTTCCATATTACACTGTATATATGAAACGAAGCTTTATCCGACGCGCACTCTACGAGCCAGGTACACGACCGTTTGTGATTGTTAATGACATTCTTGCACTTCTGACACTTGTCTCTGTCTTTTCACTCATCCTTGAAACGGTACCTCGTCTTGCAGCATACGCACCATACTTTACCGCCATAGAATATATCGCTGTCTTCTTTTTCACTCTCGAATATCTCGCACGCATTGCGGTGAATCGGAAACAGGTGAGTTCTTACGTTTTCAGTTTTTTTGGCATCATCGATCTCCTTGCCATCATCCCAACATATCTCGGATTCTCTAATCTCACATTCTTGAAGACCACGCGTATTCTCCGTATTCTTCGTCTACTTCGTATGATTCGTCTCGCAAAAATTGCCCGATTTGGCTCTGAAAAACGAAGAGATCTTGAAGAATATGGTGACATCTATCGGCTCAACGTCGGGATCTATTTCTTTGCCCTCTTTAGCTCTATTATCCTTTTCGGAACCCTCATTTATATAGTAGAAGGAACGAATCCGACATTTAGTAGCATTCCAAGCGCAATGCTTTGGGCGCTTAAGCCACTCCTTGGTGGGGTGGCTCAAATAGAACCTGTGACGGTATTGGGACAAATTGTGGCTGTGCTTGCTCGATTTACGGGTCTTATCCTCTTTGGTCTCCTTATTGCCGTTATTGGGAATTCTGTGAAGCGCCTTATGTTCGGCTCAAAGAAGATTGAGACCTAGCGTTGCAATATCCATTCCTCAAGCGCACCGTCCATATCTTTCACACCACCATGTCCTTCATGGTATATGGTTACCAATTGTGTGAGCATTGTTTCTATATCCTCCTCACTAAAGTGATGTAATGCTCGCTTTGCTTTGCCATACGGAAAATTGCTTACACCTGCTTCTTCGGCGCCTTGTGTCCTGTTTGCGAGCGCAATCATCTTTACCTGCCAAAACAGTGTTCCCACTATTTCTTCAGACGAATGCCCTGCACGCTGCGCCTGTGTGTACAGTATCCACAATGATTTCTTATCCCTTTGAAGCAGCGCATCTGCAAGTGCAAAGATATTGAATGGTTTTTCTTTCTCGAGCGTATATTCTGATGTCTGTTCTGAATATTTCTCTACCTTTTTCTTTTGCGGTGCCAGTAGTTTTTCTTCAAGAAGTACGAATGTATTGGGAGACTCTGCAATTTCTTTTATGTGCTTAAAGATGTATGTTTGCATGTCTGTATTGTCCCCTGGTGTATCAAGAACAAAGAGATGAACATCCCCAAAAAGTGATGTCCCTCCAAGCGCTTGTTCCATATCTCCTACCGTCCAGTTGTTGCCAGTAAACCGAGTAACCGATGCCCCTTTCTCTTTTTCTGACGCAATAAACTCCTGTGCGTTCGCACGTGTTGCAATAACATCTGTACCGAAAAAAGAGTAGAGCATACTAGTATTTCTTCATATCTTCCCAGTTCTTTCCGACCTTTACCTCCGCTTCAATAGGCACACCATGCCGATCTTTTTTCGGTACCACGTCCTCCATACGACGAACAATCTCAGGAACCACTTCTTTCACAACACTTTCTTTAATCTCAAAGATGAGCTCGTCATGCACCTGAAGCAACATGCGCACCTCATCAAGGAGTTTGTTTTCTTTAAGATATTCATACACTGATACCATGGCAATACGTACCACATCTCCTTCCGTTCCTTGAATAGGGGCATTGATCGCCATACGTTCCGCTTGTGCACGGATAAACGGCGCTCCAGACGTGATACCAGGAAAATGGCGACGGCGGCCAAAAAGCGTTTCTGTGTACCCATGTTCCCGTGCGTAGGACTTTGTCTCTTCGAGATACTCTGCGAGTCTCGTAAACGTATTGAAGTATGCGTTCAGAAATTCCTGCGCCTCTGCGCGTGTTGTCTCTCCACCAAGATTCTTCCGCAATGCATTCACTCCCATACCGTAGAGAATGCCGAAGTTTATAATCTTTGCCCGACGGCGCATCTCTGGAGTGACTTCATCTGCATTGACGCCAAAGACACGTACTGCAACCCCCGTATGAACATCTTCTCCCCGCTTGAAAATGTCCATGAGTTTCGCGTCCTCTGAAAGAAAGGCAGCAATACGAAGTTCAATCTGTGAATAGTCTATGGCAACCAGTGTGTATCCTTTCTCTGCAATGAATGCCTTACGGATTGCACGCCCCTCCTCGGTACGAACAGGAATATTCTGCATGTTTGGATCCTTTGATGCCATGCGCCCTGTGGTTGTTCCTGCCTGAAGGAATGTTGTGTGAAGTCGCTTGTCTTTCTGCACCAATTTTGGAAGTGCGTCGACGTAGGTAGACACCAGTTTTTGAAGTTCTCGATATCGAAGAATGTGATCAATGATCTCGTGGTCATCACGAAGTTTCTCAAGCTCTGACTCTCTTGTTGAGCGCTGCCCTGTGGCAGTCTTCTTTTGATTTTTTGGTTTCAATCCAAGCGTATCGTAAAGTGCATCTCCCAATTGTTTCGGCGAGTTGATATTGAACTCTTCACCAACCAACTTGTAGATCTTCTTCTCAAGTTTTGAGAGTTCCGCATGCATCTGTGTACTGAGTTTCTTCAGATACGTGACATCCAATTTAATACCGTACTCCTGCATAGCAACAATAACTTCACGGAGTGGAAGTTCTATGTCTTTGTATATCTTCTCAAGTTTTTCTTTTTTAAGATCTTCGTGAATGAGTTTCTCTGCTGTTTTGAAATCTCCTTCCTTTCCCTTTGCACGTGCATAAGCAAGCACATCATCAAGTGTTGGGTTTGTGGTATCAGATTCTAAGAGCCACAGCGCAAGTGCTGTTTTTTCAAGTGCCTCCTCATCCACCACCTCTCCCTCTTCATCAATCTGCTCCCCGTCTCCGAACAATGTCTGCACTCTCGTACCGAGCGTACGAAATCCAAGCTCTGCAAAGAGTTTCAATATGTGTTCTATCTCCAGTTTTTCTCTCCATGTTTTATCAGGAAGAGTAAACGTAACAGGAACATCACGCCTGATCGTAGCGAGCATTTTTGAGAAGGTCGCCTCCTCTTCTCCTTCCTTAAGGAGTGTGATGATGCGTGTCTTAATCCCCTTCTTCTCAAATACGGCCTCGCCCTTTTTTAGTTTCGTATAGATATCTTCTATCGTTCCGAAGTTGGTGATGAGATCTGTCGCAGTCTTTTCTCCAATACCCTTAATACCTGGGATATTATCCGACGGGTCTCCCCGAAGACCCTTGTAGTCTGGAATGAGAAGCGGGCCAAATCCAAAACGTTCTTTAACTGTCTTCTCGTCATACATCACGGTGTCTTTGATACCCTTGCGAAGCGTATACACCTGCACCCGCTTCTTTTCTACAAGTTGTAATGTGTCCATATCTCCCGACGCGATAATGACTTGTAGGTCTTTCATCTTCTTTGTCTGTGCCGCGATGGTACCAAGTACGTCATCTGCCTCAAAGCCTTCGTGCTCATAGATAGTGATGCCAAACGCTTCAAAAATATCCCGTGACCGTTCTATTTGCTGAACGAGTGTGTCATCGGTCTTTGCCCGCCCTGCTTTATAATCTGCGTAGGCTTCATGTCGATAGGTTGGTTTTGGGAGGTCATAACAGGCAGTAATATAGTCTGGCTTTAATTCTTCAACAATCTTCAAAAGCATTGCCACCACTCCATAGAGTGCCCCCGTTGGTTCTCCTGTCGGGGAAGAAAAGTCTGGCAACGCATGATACGCACGGTGCAAAATGGCGTGCGCATCAAGGAGTACTAATGTTTTTTTGTCAGTCTTTTGTACCATAGGTAACTACACGGGTATTATCACTCGCTATATCAATAGTGATGTGGAGTGCATCTTTGGGAATGACACTCGGTACCTTCTCAGACCATTCGATACAGATGAGATTATGTGGGTCTTCAAGTAACGTTGGAATATTCAACACCCTGAGCTCTTCTTCGTCATCAATACGATATGCATCAATATGCACGAGCTTCTGAAAATACTCGTGTGTGGTGTCATATGACCGCATGATCATAAATGTTGGAGAGACCACATGTTCCTTTACTCCCAAAGATGCTGCCAATGCCTGTGTAAACGTTGTCTTTCCTGCCCCCAAGTCTCCCGTAAGGGCGAGAACAGATGATGTCTCTTTTTGAGGAAGTATACGAAGAATATCTTGTGCAAAACCCTCAAACGCCTCCGTATTTTCTATATTCCGCGTCTCCATGATAGGTACATCATACCACCAAATACAATAAAGGGCGGAATCCAGATTGATTCCGCCCGTTTTCTTTTGAGAGCATTGTTACCGCTTACGCTTCATCGGAGCCTGCGATGATATCGGCGGGATTACCTCCCCTCGATACCCAGGGAATACCCGTCGCCGATGTGGCTCATGGACTGGCGTCAGCGTGAACCGCATTTGCGGTGCCATTTCGGAAATGCGAAGGAGACGTGTCCGAAGATTCGCGTCCCTGCTCTGCATGTTGTAGCAAAGCTCCATACCTGACACCTTACGACACATGAGTGGCTCACGAAAATCGTGAACTGGGTACGAAGGACCCATATTCCGCCATACGGTGTACGGCATAACCACCTGGTGTGGTAGTTGGAACCTGTCGTTTGGCGGGTAGGCCTGCGTGTCGCATTTGTACACGACACGTAGACCATGCTCCGTTCCAACTTGGCCTGGCAGGCAGACCAGCTTCACGAACTCGTTCGGGATCCCAGCTCGGGGATCGAAGTTTGGAAAATCAGGGTTCTGGCAGAACCAGAGACCTTGGTTCCTCAACTGGAACCTGCATTCCGCAGGTCCGATCTTCGTTTTCCCTTTGAAGGACTGCCACACAATGTATGGCAATTCCGTTAACGGAAGCTCCACCCGCGGAGCCGATACTGCAGCAGCATGAGCTCCGTCACTGGTGTACCTGATGGTAATCCCGCCACATGCACTGAGTGTTAGTGCACATGCGATCATAAGAAATAGTTTGTGCATATGCACCTCCTGTATTGCTACTATTCTCTGTTCAGATTATATCAAAATAAATAAGTTATGTCAATGTCTGTTTGTTTCCCTACAAATGGCCAGCCATATGCGTGCTATCATTAGCGCATGAAGGATTTTAAGGATGGAGATCTTCAAAGACGTGTTAGTGCGCTTCGCGAACGCGGTGAAGAAGAGTATGTCGAAGCAATGGCTCCGAAGTACAATCTCACATACATTAATCTACTCGGAACGCCGATTAATCCTGAGGCGCTTAGTATCATTCCTCAAACAACCGCCACTGAAGCTGAGGCCGTTATTTTTGAGAAAAAAGACAAAACGCTTCTTGTTGGTATACAGAATCCAAACAATGCAAACCTGGCACAGGTGCTTGATATGCTCAAGAAAAATGGTTATGCCGTTGAAGGGTATTACATTTCTCGCAGTAGTTTTGAGCACGCACTCACTCGATATAGTGACAAGCCAAAAGCTAAAGCGGAGAAGAAGGGCGTGCTTGGAATTGACCCAAACACCATTGCAGAGCTTGCAACAACACTAAAAACACAAGCTAATGCCAGTGAACGGTTACGTGCAATCCAAGAAGCATCTGATCCAGAGAAAGTAACTCATGTTCTTGAAACACTCTTTGGTGGAGCGCTTGCATTTGCCGCCTCAGATATCCATATAGAGCCCGAGGATGATGTTGCACGTATTCGCTATCGTGTTGATGGACTCCTGTTCGATATTATTGAGATTCCACACAACATGTATCGACTGCTTGTCTCTCGACTCAAGTTACTCTCAGGGCTCACACTCAACATCAAAGATGAAGCGCAAGATGGGCGCTTTACGCTTGACGTTGGTGACCGAAATCTCGAAGTGCGTACATCAGTCATACCTGGTGCTCATGGAGAGTCCATTGTTATGCGTATCCTCGACCCAAAAACTGCTGGTTTCAGATTCGAAGAATTGGGTCTTAACACAAAGTTACAAGAGGTAATGGAGGAAGAATTGAAGCGTCCAAATGGAGCAATTATCACTACTGGACCAACAGGATCTGGAAAAACTACGGCACTCTACGCCTTTCTTCAAAAGGTACATAGTCCTGAAAAAAAGATAATCACCATTGAAGACCCTGTGGAGTATAAACTTCCTGGACTGGTGCAGACACAAGTTGAGGAAGACTATACATTTGCATCAGGATTGCGTTCTATCCTTCGACAAGACCCTGATGTGATCATGGTAGGAGAGGTTCGTGACCGCGATGTTGCAGAAACCGTCACACAGGCTGCGCAGACAGGACACCTAGTTTTTTCAACACTCCACACCAATAACGCAGCAGGTGCATTCCCTCGCCTTACAGATCTTGGTGTTGATTACCGTTCTATTGGGAGTGCCTATAATGTTGTGCTTGGACAACGTCTTGTGCGCACACTCTGTCCACACTGTAAAAAGCCTCACGCACTCACCGCAGAAGAACAAAAAATCGTGACTCGTATTATGGGAGAGACACCGACACAAGGAACCATATACGGCCCAGAAGGATGTGATGCGTGTGGCGGAAGTGGATATAAAGGACGTATTGGTGTTTTTGAGGCAATTCGTGTCGATGATGCAGTTGCGGAAGCAGTGATTGCTGACCCAAGCGAAAACAGCATTCTGAAAGCCGCAGAGCCACAAGAGATACCGAGCATGCAACAAGATGGCGTACAAAAAATGTATGATGGTATCACCTCATTTGCAGAACTTGAGCGTGTCCTTGATCTCTATAATACTGGAAAAGCTCCTGAGGAAGATGCCAACGATGATTCTGAAACAGACTTTTCCGATCATATTGTATAAGAAATACGAAAGCGACCAGGTCAATATAATGACCTGGTCGCTTGTGCTATAGTGAGTGGAGTTACGAGAGCGCACACCTCTCGAGATAGATATTTCTATCCAGAATATAACCCTCTAAGCAAAACTTCCCGGAAGAAGTGGTTACAGACCTAAGGATAAACGTCGCGACTTCACTCGCAGGTGAAAACCACGTTGTCCTCGAAAAGCAACCTTTTGTTGTTTAGAGGGTTATATTCTCGATAACCCTTTGTTGTAAAGAATGTGTCGTAGAGCTCGACTCCACGACTGGAGAACTCCTGAACGCTGCCATTCTAACATATTCAGTTTTTTTGTCAACCCTTTCCCTATACATACCGCTCCTGCGGTATGTTTGTTAGAATGTCTCTATGGCAAAGCCTGCGAAAGAAATATCACGAGATTTTGCGAGTAATCTCGACCAAACGCTCCGTCCACAGACATGGGAGGAGTACGTGGGGCAAGAAAAAGTAAAGGAAAACCTTCGTATTCTTCTTACTGCAGCACGAGAACGTGGACATGCAGCAGAGCATATCCTTCTGTATGGTCCTCCAGGTCTTGGAAAGACGACGCTTGCGCACCTGATCTCTAAAACATTGGGAACCAACATGAAAACCACCTCTGGCCCTGCCATTGAGCGTGTTGGAGACCTCGCTGCAATTCTAACCAACCTTTCTCCAGGTGATGTACTCTTCATCGACGAGATCCACCGTCTTTCAAAGAGTATCGAAGAGGTGCTCTACCCTGCAATGGAATCTGGAGTACTCGATATCATCATTGGAAAAGGACCGTCTGCGCGCACGGTACAGTTGGAACTTCCTCCATTTACGCTTGTTGCCGCAACAACACGGATGTCGCTTCTCTCTTCCCCCCTTCGTTCTCGATTTTCTGGAGGAACCTTCCGTTTAGAGTTCTATACGAATGAAGAGATTGCGGAGATATTAAAACGCTCTGCCTCTCTCTTGGAAATGGAGGCACCTGAAGATATTTTGACCGACATCGCATCACGTTCTCGTGCAACACCGCGTACGGCAAACTATCTTTTGAAACGCTGTCGCGATCTTGCACAACTTGAAGAAGGGTCTCTCAACAAAGATATTGTCGATCGCACTTTTGATCTCTTGGAGATCGATAGCCGCGGACTGCATAAGCCAGACCGCGCCATCCTTGAGGTTATTATTGAGAAGTTCAATGGTGGTCCCGTGGGACTGAACACCATTGCAGCAGCAACAGGAGAGGAGCAGGCAACCATTGAAGATGTGTTCGAACCGTATCTTATCCGAGAAGGATTTCTCGAACGCACCCCGAAAGGACGTATTACCACCACTGAGGCACATGCCCATATTACTGATAACTAGATTCCACTATGGCAGGACATAATAAATGGTCAAAAATTAAGCATAAAAAAGCAGTCACTGATGCGGCAAAGAGTAAGATCTTTAGCAAGCACTCTGCACTTATTACTATGGAGGCGAAGAAAGCGAATGGTGATATGAACGCACCAGGACTTCAGGCAGCTATTGAGCGTGCGAAGAAAGATTCGATGCCGAAGGACAATATCGAAAAGGCGGTTGCTAAAGGAAGTGGTGCTGACGCAGGATCTCTTGAGGAGGTTCTCTTTGAGATGTTTGGTCCTGGCGGAACTGCCATTATTGCAACTGCCGTGACCGATAATAATAATCGTACTGCTCCGGAGGTGCGACACATTCTCAGCAAAGCAGGGTACGAGCTTGGGGCTCCAGGCTCTGCAACATGGGCATTTACCAAGACTGCCGAAGGGTATACCCCAAACAATCCAGTGGAGTTAAGTGATGCTGATGGTGAGAAGCTTGCAGACCTTATAGAGAAATTAGAAGACCAAGATGATATTCAGGAGGTGTACACCACCGCTGATACAGAATAGCTATGCGTGTACTTGCTCTCGACCCAGGATATGACCGACTTGGTGTCGCGGTGCTTGAGCGTGTGAACGGAAAGGAAACGGTGGTTTTCTCAGACTGTATTACTTCTGATAAGTCTAAAGAGTCTTACGAACGGCTCTTTGAAATAGGTGGGGCTGTGAAAGACTTGCTTGCGGAATATACACCTGAAGCCTGTGCGCTTGAAACCCTCTTTTTTAGTCGCAACAAAACAACCGCGCTCATGGTTTCCGAGGTGCGTGGCATCATTATGTATCTTGCGCAAGAATCAGGATGCGAGGTTTTTGAGTACAATCCACAGAGTATTAAAGTAGCGACAACAGGATACGGAAAGAGTGATAAAAAGGCAGTGACAGACATGGTGCATATGCTTGCAGAGGGAGTGCCGAAGGATGCACTTGATGATGAGTATGACGCAATTGCTGTTGGTATCACCCACCTTGCAACACATCGTTGATATCCCCTTGCACACCTGTTTTTGTTTTGTTAAAAATACGGAGTAAATATTTTATATGGATATGCCAGAAGAAAAAGACGAGTTTGAACTTGATGATGACATACTTGATCTCGATGACGACTCTGAAGACATGGATGACGAGTTAGATGAGGATGAGCCAGAAGAAGAATCTGAGGAGGAGGATCTCGATGATGAAGAGGACGAAGAACCTCTTATTGAAGAAGATGCTGAGGATGTAGACTTTGATTCCTTTGATGATCAGGACTTGATGTAAGAAAAAACTCCCAACTGGGAGTTTTTTCTTTTTCTTGACACCAGACCTTTTTATCCTATATAGTGCGATTAGCTTGTGTTCCTTGGCAGGCAAAGAAAAATAAAACTTGATGTTGCGCGGCCGAAAACCGCAGGGGCACGAACGCTCTTATTTTTCTTACCACGAACGGTCAATACAGGGTGGAGTAAAGAAAATGACTGATATACAGCAGCTTGTTGAACTTGCACAAAAGCATAATTGCCCACTTTTGTGGGGACAAAAAGAGGAAGTAAGGAAGACTCTGTTGAACTATGAAAAAATAAAACGACAGCAAAGACTGTGGGTTTGTATAGCATCGCTTATTTTAATCACCATCATGACCCTCTCTCTTGTTGGCGACATGTTTGGGTACAGAGAAAGTTGGGTATGGGATTTATGGGCAATCCTCTTTCTTTGCTTCTCTTTTCCAGCCATTAAAGTTTCCCTGCTGGCAACAAGATTTGAAGAAGTGGGTAAATTGCTTCCCATTCTCAAAAAAGTTGAAAGGTGGTCAGGGTTGTCTCTGGAGCAACTTGCGCTTCTAAGACAAAAAGAGGTTCGTTCGCTCATGAGCACACTGATGGAGGAGGTTTGTGGAAAAGTCCTTGAACTGCAAGACGGTGATGGATGCAACCTCTCGACCGAAAGGTGGAAATGGGAATTGCGCCTTCGAGAAGATGCTGTGAACACTCGATTCAACACCCTCAAGGTCTTGGGCTACATGCCCAAGAACGGATATGGCGTCTTTTATAGGAGGGTCAAGAATAAACGTTCCGCCTAACCACACACTCGTACTAAAGCCCCACGAGTATAAAAAGCGGGGCTTTTACTTTATCTATACACAATCACCTTCTGTTTTTTTCCTCTCTGTAACTGTTTTAATTCCCCAGAAGAGAGCGATACTTCCTCTGTCGCATCCATTTTCTTCTCTCCATCAATTGAAACAGCACCTTCTTCAATAAATGTACGTCCCTCTCGGTTACTTGAGGCAAGTTCAGTTGCAGTCACCAATTCCAAGAGGGTCATGTTTTTCTCCAATCTATACGAGGGTGCTCCATCAATAAGCATGTTTTTCTCATCTTTTGAGAGACTCTGTATATCTCCCCCTTCAAAAAGAATATGGGATACATTCTTTGCCTTTTCCACGTTATCTAACCCATGCACAAATGTTGTTATTTCATGAGCGAGTTTTTTTTGCGCTGTTCTTGCTCCTGGATTTGCTTGATGTTCCTTTTCAATACTCTCTATCTCCTCGAGTGAAAGGAATGTGTAGATATTGAGATAATCAATCACTTTTTCGTCTTCTACACCAAGCCAGAATTGATAAAACTCATATGGTGATGTTTTTTCTGCATCGAGCCACACCGCGTTCCCCTCACTTTTTCCAAACTTTCGTCCTGAGGCATCGGTAATGAGCGGGATAGCAAGTGCAAAAACCTCCTTCCCTTCTTGTTTCCGAATAAGATCTACCCCTGAGAGCATATTCGTCCACTGATCGCTCGCACCAATTTGGAGGTCGCACTTATATTTCTGATGTAACTGCCAGAAATCATACGCCTGAAGAAGAGAGTAGGTGAACTCTGTATATGAAATACTCTCGTCGGGTGTCTCAAGACGTTTCTTAATCAAATCTCGCTTTACGAGATCATTCACGGTGAAATGTTTCCCGACATCGCGAAGGAACGGGATCAGTTTTACCTTCCGCAGCCAGTCTGCGTTATTCACCATACGTAATCGTCCTGTTGTCTTCAGAAGTCCCGATAGTTGTTTTCGGAGTTTCTTTGCATTCTTGTCCACCACCTTCTCAGAAAGGAGACTTCGCTCCCCTTTTTCTTTTGGGTCTCCAATCATACCTGTACCTCCTCCCACAAGGAGAATTGGTGTGTGTCCTGCGTCTGAAAGACGCTTCAGAAGTGTGATCCACGCAAGGTGTCCAACATGGAGCGAGTCTGCTGTTGGATCAGAGCCAATATAGACAGTTCGCTTCTCACTAAAAATCTTTTCCACGTCTGCGCTAGAGTGCTCTACCAAGCCACGTTTTTCCAATTCCTCTGATATTGTCATAGTGCATCCACTGTACCACATCTCGGCATAACTGTTGAGATTCTCCATTATTTTAGCGTATACTGAACCTACTACCCTATGGCTAAAAAGCGGAAAAATGGACGTCTCAAAGAAATCGCAGTCGATGTACTGTTGGTTCTTTTTGTATTAGGGCTTGTTGGATTTGGAACGCTTTCACTCTGGATTGCAACACTTGATATCCCAGATCTCAGTGCTTTTGATCAAAGGCGTGTCCTTCAATCTACAAAAATCTACGATCGCACAGGGGAAATACTCCTCTATGATCTCCACCAGGACGTGAAACGTACTGTGGTTGGGTATGATGATATCTCTCACCACATAAAAAACGCAACCATTGCACTTGAGGACGATGCATTCTTTGAACACATCGGTGTCCGCCCACTCTCTATTCTCCGATCTATGGTGACCAATATTAAAAATGGCGGCAGTCCGTTTAGTGGAGCTGGTGGATCCACTATCACCCAGCAGGTAATTAAAAACTCTATTCTCGTACAAGAAAAAACACTGACCCGAAAGATTAAAGAGGCCATCCTCGCGATTCGTCTTGAGCAATCTCTTACAAAAGAGGAGATCTTGACCCACTATCTGAACGAAGCACCGTATGGTGGAACCATCTATGGTGTCGAAGAAGCAAGTCTTGCGTTTTTCGGGAAAAGAGCAAGTGAGGTAACGCTTGCTGAAGCTGCGTACCTTGCCGCCCTCCCTCAGGCACCGACATACTATTCTCCATATGGAAGCAACACTGATGATCTTGAGGCACGCAAGAATCATGCTCTTGATCGTATGCTTCTGAATGGCTTCATTACCGAAGAAGAACATTCAGCCGCAAAAAGTGAAGAAGTCTCCTTTCGACAACAAGAGTCTCGAGGGCTTCGTGCGCCACACTTTGTGTTCTACATTCGTGAATACCTCGCACGAAAGTATGGGGAGACCAGTCTTGCAGAGCGTGGTTTTAAGGTGGTAACCACACTGGACTGGGAACTGCAACGGGAAGCGGAGGACATTGTACGAGAATACGCACTCTCTAACGAACAAACATTTGATGCATCAAACGCGGCACTCGTTGCCGCAGACCCACAGACAGGTGAGATTCTTACCATGGTCGGCTCGCGTGACTATTTTGATGAAGATATTGATGGAAACTTTAATGTCGCAGTGAATAAATCTCCAGGTC
Source organism: Candidatus Kaiserbacteria bacterium (assembly GCA_019634005.1). Lineage (GTDB taxonomy): Bacteria > Patescibacteriota > Minisyncoccia > Phycocordibacterales > UBA918 > JAHQWD01. The sequence goes on along the minus strand of JAHQWD010000002.1, from coordinate 106,784 downwards.
GTCAGCCAGGATCTGCGTTTAAACCTTTCGTATACGCACAAGCCTTTCGTGAAGGATACACACCAAACACTGTCCTTTTTGACCTCAAGACACAATTTTCTACATCCTGTGCACCCGACAACCTCACCTCCGAAGACGGATGTTACTCTCCAACCAACTACGATGACGAGTTCCGTGGACCAGTCACGATGAAAAACGCACTCGCACAGTCTTTGAACATCCCTGCGGTAAAGACACTGTATCTTGCTGGCATTAACGACTCTATAAAACTTGCACGAGACATGGGCATCACCACCCTTGATGGTTCTGGAGACTTTGGTCTCACCTTGGTGCTTGGAGGTGCGGAAGTAAGTCTTCTTGATATGGTCTCTGCCTACAGTGTCTTTGCAAACGAAGGTGTCCGCACTGAACCTGTTTCTATTCTCCGTATTGAAGATAGTAACGGTGAAGTTATCGAAGAAGCAGAGACAAAACAGTCTCGTGTACTAGAGCGTAATGTGGCACTACAGATCTCTGATGTACTTTCAGACAACGTAGCTCGTACGCCACTTTATGGAGCAAATTCTTTGATGTACTTCCCTGGACGAGACGTGGCGGCAAAGACAGGTACCACAAATGATAGGCGTGATGCGTGGATCCTTGGATACACACCAAATCTTGTGGTGGGAGCATGGGCAGGAAATAACGACAATCACCCTATGAATAACCTTTCAGGATTGATTATCACCCCACTGTGGCGGGCATACATGGATGTTGCACTTCAGGCACGAGATGAAGAAACATTCCCTCAAGCAGTGGAACCATCAACAAATAAAGCGGTGTTGAATGGTGTGTGGTTTAGTATTCCTGGAACAGAAGACGGTTCTCTTGATGTGCTTGAAAGTGTTGCTGACGCACACTCTATTCTCTATTACGTAGATAAGAACAATCCTACAGGAGCAATTCCAAGTAATCCAAACCAAGATAGCCAGTATCGATACTGGGAGTATGCGGTAGAACAATGGAAACGATCTCTTTTAAATAACTAAAGTATTTCTTTCGGTGCACTCTTTCCAGAAAGTCGTGCCTTCATATGTGCCAGAACTTCTTCTTTCCGAAGCAATATCTCTGCCTTCAGCGGCCCCCCTATCGCCAAGGAGAGGGTTTTAGAGTGTGGGTTGTATGAAACCTTCTCTTTCTTAATTTCAACACTGAGAAGCTCTTGTACGACTTCAATAAACATATCAATGACCGCACCTTGTGGTGCAATAAGTCTCTCTTTATACACAGAGAATAGATCTCCCAGTTTTTTTACCCCTTCTCCACGAGCCATATTATTTATTCATCGGCATCACGAGGTACCGAAGTGATCTGTCGTGCACACTCTCTAATACCAACGGACGTCCGATCCCCGCAAAATGGATCACGACACTATCATCCACAACATATCCGAGAATATCCTGAATATACCGCTGGTTTACATTGAGTGTAATATCGTCTCCCTCTGTCGCTGCGTTTATCTTTTCTTTTGTAACTCCAATTTCTCCCTTTGAAGTAAGCCGTAGTTCTCCACCAGACACCTCAAGGGTAAGTTGCATAAACTTGTTAAGGAAGATGCTTGTTTTCTTAAGCGCATTTACCAAATCTGCGGTAAGAAGTGTAGTGTGTGTTGCGTATTCCTTTGGAATAATTTGCGCATAGTCTGGGAAGGTTCCTGCAGTGAGCCGGGAGGTGATATAAAGGTTCTCAAACGCGAGAGCACATTGGTTTTCATTCACAAGAAACTGTGGGTCTTCCTCGTGCACCTCACATACTCGGGCAAGTTCAAGTGCGTTTTTGTGTGGAATGAGAATAGAATCATCCAGTGTGAGCCCTGGCTGCGGCACCGTCTTTTCAACAAGACGAAACGAGTCTGTTGCTACAAACGTGAGAGCCTGTTCTTTCTTTTGAAACACATACACACTTCCTAACTCTGGCTTAATTGAGGACTGTGATGCTGCAAACGCACTATTTTTGATACCAAGTGCAAAGTTCTTTCCGTGTACCTTCTGTCCTTTTCCTTCAATCTGTGGGATGTGTGGAAACTCTTCTACATCAGTCGTGTTAATCTCCGTCTTTGATGTTGGTGTTTCCACCACCAATACATTCTCTTCTGTTTTAAGTGTTATTTCCTTCTGTGTACTAAGAGAAATGGTTTGGAGTAGCGTTTGTGCAGACACACTTACCGATCCCGCTTCTGTTTCTTGTGTCGGAAGTGATCCTTCAATACCAATCTCAAGGTTTGTTGCTTTGATTGAAAGTGTGTTGTTCTCAGCAATAAGGAGCACACACTCAAGTGCAGGAAGTGTCAGATGTTTTGTACTAATGCGTGCCGCATGTTCCAAAAGATTCTGTAGTGCTTCATGTTGAACAGTGATGTTCATAATTATTTTTTATTTTTCTTAAACTACTCCTTATTATTAGCTCTGTAGATAAGTGGAAAACTCCAAAATATCTACTACTACCCCCTCCTTTTCACCTCTCGTCATTTGCGTAACGGTATGAATAACAAAGCGAAAGAGGTGGTATAGGTGTGGGTATAAATCGATAAAACCTCACTTATCCTCAGTACCTATTTTTTATACCAAAGATGTACACAGATACTCGCTGTCGTTATACCTCTCTTATACACAAAGAACTGACATTGCATTCCACACATTCATAGAATGCTAAAATAGTTTCTCAAAAGAGAAACTATTTTAGCATTGCACGAACCTGAGCGATCTCCTCTTCAAGATCTTGGTCTTTTTCAAGTTCCCGCTTGATCTTTTCGCAGGAATGAATGACTGTTGTATGGTCTCGCCCACCCAACTTCTGTCCTATTGCAGGATATGACACCTTAAAGTCCTCTCGAAGGATATACATAATCAGTTGTCGTGGCTTCACTACTTCTTTACGACGTGTTTTTTCGTAAATACTGGACGGGTCAACATCAAAATACTGTGCAACCTTATCTACCACATCACTGACTGCAAGAGACTTGCGTGGACGAGTGCTGTTTTTAATCAACGTAACCACTTCATCGAGTGCAAGTGCCCGTCCAGACAGCTGTGACTGACACATAATGGTGTTGAGTGCCCCTTCAAGCTCTCGAATGTTCCCTTCTATGGTGTCGCCAAGGTAAGCAACCACCTCATCAGTGAGCGTGATGTCCGCCTGTGACGCTTTCGCACGCAAAATTGCAGCACGACTCTCGACATCAGGCGCAGGAATATCCACAATCATCCCCTGGTTAAAGCGAGACTGAAGTCGCTCTTCCATTCCTGACATAAGGGATGGATGGACGTCACTAGAGAATACAATCTGCTTGTTGTTATCATGCATTGCGTTAAAGAGGTGGAAGAGTTCTTCCTGCGTCTTCTCTTTATTTGAGAGGAATTGTACGTCATCCATGATAAGCACATCGTACTGACGATACCGATCTTTAAAGTTATTTGCCGTACCGTTTTGAAGTGAGTTGAAGTAATCAATCGTAAAGCGTTCAGAGGTTACATAAAACACTTTCTTCCCCACACGTTTTAGGTGATTCCCCACCGCTTGGATGAGGTGAGTCTTTCCGTGTCCAGTCTTTCCGTAGATAAAGAGTGGATTATACGTAATCCCTGGTTTTTCCACTACGGTGCGTGCTGCAGCGTGTGCAAGCTGATTAAATGGCCCAACCACAAACGTATCAAAGGTGTATTTTGGATTGAGGTTGTCGTTTTTATTAATATAGTACTCCTCAAGCGGAAGACTGGCGTTTACCGTCTGTGTTTTGGTGCTCTCAAACTTCTTACTACTCCGTTGCACTACCGCATATTCGATGCTTCGCACATGTGGAGAGAGCTCCATAAGTGTCTTAAGGATAAGTGACTGGAACTTATCAGAAATCCAGTCGCGCACAAACACACTTGGAACCCCAAGAGTAATTGTTCCATCTTCAAGAGAGACAATATGTGTGTCGCGGAACCATGTTTTAAAGTTTGCAGCGGTAACGGAGAGCTCGATATTTACGAGCGCATTATCCCAAAGGCTTTTGACATCAACTTTTTCTGTTTGGACGATACTTCGTGATGTTTGTGTTACTGAACCCATAGGAATTTTTTCATGCGAGCGATAGCACGTATTATACGCTCCTTGGGGAAGCTGTAAACTGTTTGAAAAGAAATCGCAGGAATAAAGAACTTTTTATTTCTTCTGTCTATATCCATGTGGATTACCTGTTGAGAATAACTGCATAGAAAAAAGACTTGATTTCCCCCCACAGCTAGTGTACAGTTGTGCGCATGCCAAAGCGAACATACCAACCAAAGAAACGAAAGCGTGCAACAACGCATGGGTTTCTTGTGCGAAGCGCTTCTAAGTCTGGAGCTCGTATTCTTCGCGCGCGTCGAAGAAAAGGACGTGCAAAACTTTCTGTATAAATAAAAGAAACGGCCGATATATTCGGCCGTTTCTTTTGTTATACTTCCTCTATGATCGCAAAAAAGCAACGACTCACAACAAGGGCATTTCACACTTTTTTTGCAGAAGGTAAGAAAATACACACTCCCCTCTTCACTGCAGTGTACACTCCCCACGCAACTCTCCATGTGTCTGTGGTGGTGTCAAAAAAGGTGGCACGTCGTGCTGTGGATAGAAATAAGTTGCGGAGACGTGTATACAACGCAGTTAGAACCTATGTTGAGAAACATAACAGTGACGGCGTCTTTATTTTCCTTATGAAAAAGGAGGCTTTTAAGGTAGAATACGCTGTATTGAAAGACGGGATCGAAACATTCCTTAATAAAACGATTGCATAAAACATGTTTAGTACGATTTGGCACACGATTTTCTTTGATCCAGTGTACAACCTCCTCGTTTTCTTTATAGACGTTATTCCAAATGGTGACGTTGGACTAGCGATTGTCTGCACGGTGGTTGTAGTGAAGGTGATTCTTCTTCCTCTCTCACTTAAAGCGTCTCGTACGCAGGTGATGATGCGAGAAATTGAGCCAAAACTCAAAGAAATACAAGAAAAATTCAAAGACAATCGAGAGAAACTTGCTCGTGCCACAATGGATCTCTATAAGGAATCAGGTGTGAATCCGTTTTCAAGCATCCTACTCCTCTTTATCCAAATCCCTCTTGTTATCGCACTTTACTTCTCAGTGTATAGTGGCGGCGGCGTTGCACTTCCTGAAATAAACACAGATCTCTTATACAGCTTTATCCCTGTTCCAATCACAGCAAGCATGATCTTTATCGGCATTATTGATATTGCCGCCCGCAACCTCCCGTTGGCACTTCTTGCTGGTATTACTCAATATGTACACACATCTTTTTTACTTCCCGAACGAAAGAAGCGCGATCCAAACGCAGCACCAAACTTCAAGGAAGATTTTGCACATAGTATGCACATACAGATGAAGTATGTAATGCCGATAATCATCTTTGTTGTTGCCTACAGCCTCTCTGCAACAATTGCACTCTATTTCGTCATTAGCAATATCGTTGCTATCGCGCAAGAATACGTGGTCAAGCGAGAGCGTGCAAAAATGGGGGCTTAGTAGAGACTCGAGAGGTCCAGCAACCAAAGAGAGTCATCATTCTTGTCGGTAAAGAGTAGAAATGACCCATCAGTATTTGCAGTGAGTCTTGAGACGTCAAAGAATTTAGACTCCTCAGCAGGATTATAAAGTGGCCGAGCACCACTGTTTTCTCGTATGATCCAGAACGTGTCTTCAAAAGAAATAATGCCTTTGTACCAGTCATCAGGGTATGTCATTCCGTCAGGGAATTCTTGAGAACCAGCGCAGACAATAGTTGTTGTTGCCTGGTGTGTGTCTGCACATTTCTCAGGAAATGTCGGGAAAGCAAAGTTACGGACGGTGTCACCTTCAATTTTTATTGATTCTACAAACCCATCAGTAAAGGTGGTCACGATAATTCCTTTGTCATAGGTATCAGTAGTGAGCCCAAAACCACCTTCGGTGACATATGTCGGTGTACCGAGGTCAATGTTGTATACGTATCCAGGTAGTTCGGCTGTTGGTTTTGTGTATACATGTGAAGGCCACGCACTTCTGAGTGCCTGATGTGGAACCTGTGCCACAAATGTTTCTTCAACTGTCGTTGGGTTATAGGTATAAATACTTGATCCAGCTGGGGTTGGAAGTATGTACTGTATCGAGCCCTCGTTCCCTACAAAACCTGCACTGTGAGCCCCAATTGGTAAGAGCGAACCATCAATACTTCCTCCTCCAGCATCATCCTTTGTAAGAAAACCAACAAGGGTCTCGTTCTGATTTCCGTCCTCTATTTCATACAAGACAACAGTTCCTTCTGATGAGAACTCTGCTGACATGACTCGTTCGAATGTGGTGAATGATACTTGCTCCTCAGTGCGTTCTAAGAGATCTATTTCGTAGACATGTCCCGTTCCTTTTTCAGTGTATCGTACGGTGGTGGTGCCGACAAAAGTCATTCCAGCGACCGAACGGTTTGAGAGTCTAAAAAGTGGTCCGCCTTTTGTTAGAAGAGCACTCGGAGTTTCGTCGATAACAGAGTCAGGTATAGAGACAGGTGTATCTGCCACGCCTCCCCCAATACCAAAGTTGGTAAATACTTCAGAGGCATCTTTTGGTGTGCCGAAAAAGAGTATGTAGAGAAATACAATAATGAGGATGATAATAATGGTTATACCGCTGTAGAGAAGTATTTTTTTCATAATTAACCAACGTATTCACATGTGAATAAAAACTCCATATCGCGCGCCTTGTTCAAGACTTCATTATCAGTGGTTTCGATGGTGGTACTGATTTCAAAATAAGAAAAAACAAATCCTGAGACATCCTCGATTGCGCTTCCAGTTCCAAAAAGCCACCATGGCATATCTACAGTCTTGGGAATTATCAATTTCCCACGGAATCCTGGCTGCTTGTTACAGTCATCAACAAGCGCATTTACCTTCCCAGCAGTTTCTTCTATATGTCCAATTTTTTCGGGACGACCCAAGTCCTCCCAGTCGTCATAGAGATTAGAGTCGGGGTCTACGACAGGATATGATTCCTCATCGACTATGTAGGGACTGTCGCAGCCAGCTCGTGCGTCAGAAAGCAGAGTTTCTTTCTTCACAAAAGGCTCAAAGCCCTCTGGGCATGCCCCACTCGCTTCAAGGGAATCCTTGTATTGTTCAGCTTCCTCATTTGTATCAAACTTTTTTGTGGGGGGCACTGGTTCTATTACCTGTCCATTATCTTTGGTTCCAAAACTAGTAATAGGTTCTGCTTTGTCCAACACCTCAAGGTTGAGGAGGTTGGGATTGATGGTTGTGAGTATCAATACTGACACAAGGAGAATACCAATACCCATAAATGCTCCGAGAATATCCTTTCGTGCCTCAGACTTAGAGGACACAACATCGGTGAGCATGTATTTAATGCCAGCAACGGTAATACGAAGGACTGCAAGAATTCCCCCAATGAATATTGCGAGGTAGAAGAATCGTTCTATGTACCCCACTAAGTCTGTTTGCGTGTCGGTTATACCAGGTATTGGTGCAAGCGGGTTAAATTGCGCAGAGGCAGTCTGCACAAAAAAGAGTAGGAAAAACGTCGTTAGAAATATCGGTAGCTGAAACTTACTCATATATTATTGAAAAAATATAGAAAATGAACCGTCCGCAAATTGCGTAAGCGAACGTGTATTTCGTAAAGAGAAATCGACCTGTGCACTTGTACCTGCTTCTCCCTGGAGTGTGATAGATTGTCCCCGATCTGTATAGTTGTCCGTCCTTGTTTTATCTATAGACCAACTCAACGCGGGCGCTTGTGCAAAAATATCTCCCCCTACATTATACACACCTGCATATAGAGACATTTCACCCTGAGGAATAACCACATTTTCTCCGAGTGCTATCTGCGAGAGGCCTCGCAAAGGATTTTTTTTATAGAAATATACCTCCGCATTATTTGGCTGCAGTTCTAAACTCTGTCCGCCAACATAGATACCAGAATCATCAGTAACTTCAACACGTAATAGAGTACTTCGTCGTGGCATAGTAAACGTCACCACGTCACCACCTCGTGTACCTGTTCCTCCAAGCACCTTTTGCCCCAACCTCCATGTGTATGTATATATTTCAGAATCAACCGCTGCTCCTGTGTGCGTAACAGCAACTGCGCGTATGGTCTCATCTGGGGCAGGAAGTGCGCGTCCTTTATAGAATGGAGGCGTGGTTGTGTCCGCTTCAATAACAAGATCAACACTGTTGGCACGGATTTCTTGTCGTAACACAAGAGGGGCATCCCCTGGTCGCTGAATCTGTACCGCTATATCTGTTACTGAACCAACCTCTCCAAGTGTGAAGGAGGTTGAGTACGTATCTCGTGCCGATTCACGCTCCGTACCGTCCACAAACCAAAAGATTGAAGCGCCAGACATATTGAGCGCATAGGCATTGAGCGTAACCGTGATGACACTATTTGGTTGCGGGAATGTGGGTTCAATTTCTAGGTATGCAGTTTGAATATCAGAAACCTGCGCATGCACAAAACTTCCCATCAAAAAACAGACCATTACAAAAATGAAGCGCGATAGTCTTACCATACCACTAGTGTATCACGCACATAGAATAACCACGTTCCATTCTGTGGTCATTTCCGAAGTTTTTTCAAACTTTTTATCTTCTTCAGACCACGCTTATTAAGATAAATAATGCTCCCTGCCCAAAGAATCTGCCATGGGAGGAGTTGAAATACTGTTGGCGCGGCAGAAAGTCCGAAAATAAGGGCGGCATATCCAAGAGACCACCCTTTTGTAACAGGAATATTGGCTAGATAAAAGATCAGGTACAGTATGACAAAAGAACAGACTGCAAATCCGATTGCAACAGAGAATAAAACAGTCCCAATCTGTGTAGAGAATGTATCGGGATACAGTGTAAGAAGTGAGGAGTTCTCACTGAGGAACTGCAGATAAAGTAGACCACCAATATGGAATACAAAGACAATAAGATACAGAAGACCTGCTCCTGAGAGTATATAAGGTCCTGCAGCTTTCAAGGCAAAAGCTTTAACGGCTCCAGTCGCCTCTGATTTTATAGTCTCGACCTGAGCACTTCTATCGAATACGGTGTTGTCTTCTGCACGCATCTCGTTATCGTTTGCAACACGTTGTTTTTTTGGACGTTTTTGACGTAGAGCCCGTGCAGATATGCTTTTTTTACCTACAAAATCCCCTTCGACAGTCGGCCGAGTGGTCAATTGAGCATTTTGCGCTAAGGATGGGCGTGCCATGCCTACATGGTACCACGGAGTTCTTTACGGGCAGCCTGTATTTGAAGTAGTTGAGAAGGGTCTGAGGTAATAATCTGATCCTCTGTATATGATGCAATGATTTTAATAGCAACATGCTTTAATCCCACAAAGAATATTCCCTCTCCCACTCCAGATTCTAGAAGCAGATATTTTTCTTCATCAGTGAGGTTAAAGACATTTTGGAGCGTATCAATCGCAGTTGGAGACTGTTTCATGAGCAACTGTATTGAAGAGTTGGTGATCATAGGAACTCCATATGGGGATCGTAGGAAATCATCAACGTCTTGAGTTATAGTTGCAAGTCCAAGGTAATATTTTCGGCCACGTTTTGCGATACTTTGCAGGAATTCAGCAGTTTCCTGATTTTGAAGTAGCCACCACGCCTCGTCAATAACAAGCAGTCGTTTCTTCAGCTCTCGTCGCACCTGTCCCCAAATGTGGTTGGTAACAAGATACATGGCAATAGGCTTTAGCTCCTCCTCCATATCACGAAGTGAGAAGACAACAAATTTTTGGTCAATATCTACGTTTGAAGGCTCATTCATAAAGTGAGACCAGGTTCCCGAAGTATATTTTAAGAGACGGGTGGTAAGAGACTCACTTCCCTCCATTCCCGCAAGCACCATTTCAAAATCAGACAGCAGCGGCGGTTTAAGTTCTGAAAAGTCAGAATCTCCCGTAATATCTTTCAGTGCGTATGTCTCACGAAGTGCTTGATCAATAAGCGCATCTTCTTCAGGGGTCAGTCCGCCGAGCATCAATTTGAAAAGTCCTACCAACTCTATAATGTGAGAACGGAGAATATCAGAAGGTCGCTCGTCGGGGAGTGGCTTTGGAAGATCAAATGGATTTATATGATGCTCTGATGAAAGTGAGATATCAAAGAAACGACCACCCGTTGCTTCAGCAAGGTATTCATATTCTCGTTCAGGGTCGATCACAATAACCTCAGTCCCAAACATCATCGATCGAAGAATCTCTAATTTCACTGCGTACGACTTACCTGCACCCGAGGTTGCAAACGTGACAGAGTTATAGTTTGGAAGAGAAAAACGATCAAAAAGAACAAGTGAAGAGTTGTGTCTATTTATACCGTACAGTACACCAGCGTCTGAGGTGAGATCGAATGAGGTAAACGGAAAGAAGCTTGAGAGTGGTGACGAGTTGAATTTACTGTGCACGGAGATTTCATCTTGGAGCGTTGGGGCAATACTACGGAATCCTTGCTCTTGCTGAAAGAGTGCAGGTTTTATGTATACCAAGCGAGCATCAAGAATTGTTTTTAGTTCTGTCTCTGCCTCATTCAGTTCCTGTTCAGTGTCACCATAAATTGCAATATAGAGACCAACATCAAAGAGCCGCTCCTCTGCTTGTTGGAGACTGTCTCGTAGATTTTCAAGATTGCGATAGGCAGTCTCAAGTTGCGGGTCACGAACCATACCTTTTGCAGCGCGTGTATTGATCTGACTCTGCACCTCAGCAACCTTTTTTTGGAATTTCTTGAGTGTCTCTGCGGTATTAATAGGGTGGATAACAATAGAAATATCCATTTCCTGTTCAAGGTTCAGTACTGGCTCGAGCCATCCATCATTGAGATATCGTGGATATGAGACTGCGTAAAAGACACGAGTCAATCTTCCGCTCACATTGATGTTCCGAGGGTTCACATTAAGTGCAGATGGAGAAATCACATCAGGGACAGACAATTCCCCTTCCCGAGGCGAGGCTGAGGATTGCTCAGCAGGAGCATCTTTCTTTTTGAATGAAAATAAATCAGTAAGTGCCATATGTCGTTTTTATGTCCCTGTGTCCACCTGGGGTGCGGAGCTCATCTCGTGTGGGTTAAAGAGATGGTAGAACAATTCTGTTAATTCCGCAGACTCTAAGAGTACCGTCTTCAGCCCGACACCCGCAAGTCCTTGTCGAACAATGTTCACACGTTGCTCAAGCTGTGTTCGATATTCAGTAAAACGACTCTCATCTAACTCAACAGAAATGTCTTTTTTACCAAGCACACTCTTGATGTTTGATCCAATGTCAGTCGATATTGGTGTGTAAGGAACAACAACAAAAAAGTTTTTGGTCATGATTTCAACCTCCTGTGTAAATGTGCGAATGAACTCCATATATTCTCGAAGCTGTATACGCATGAGATCGTTATATTGGTCTTTCTCACGCGATTGCAATTGAGATAAGTAAGGGCGGATATCAAGTCGACGAGACTGTATATATATCTGTACAGAAAACTCAAGCGTGTTTAGAAATCCTTGGAACTGTGAAAGAATAGCTCGTTGTTCATCAGCTGATTTCAATGCGAAATTAACGGTTGAGACAAGAAGTAACATGCACAACTTACCATCACGAAGCACAACAACACCGTCTCGGATATCTTTAATGGGGATGAAGTCTTGTGCGGTGTTTTTTTGAGCCATACTTATTCTTTAATCTCAAGAGAATCTATCTCAAGTTTACGTGAAAGAGACGATATTGAACTACTATCTGGTTTTGGGAGGTGTGTTTGTGTTGGGACCTCTTGCGTTTTCGGCGACACAGGCGTATCAGTCTGTGCATGTACGACATCTTTGTGCCTCCGTCTCCAGAGATAGAGCTTATTTCCAAAGAAATAATTTATCGCAGACTCGAGAAAAAAGACGAATGGTCTATTGTTTATCTTGTGGAATGCTAAGAAGAAAGCAAGGATAGCAATAGGAACGCCAGTAAGTAGGAATATAAAGAGTGGCAGGGCAAGAAAAGTAACAACAACAACTGCTGCCCCACCTGCAAGATATACAAATTGACGCCACGTAAGCGGCCCAAAGATCTTATCCTCAATCTCTATGAACTGTGGCACCTCAAATCGCATGACCTCATTGTACATCATTCACAGAATAACAACGGTGGATTATTCGTACTTTGGTGTGTCGGTTAACGGTTTAGCGTAGCTGGGGATTGCTGTCTCAGGTGATTCAACTGTGTCCTCGGCATCTTCTACGGTACGCCACTGTGGCGCTTCATTATCTGTCGCCTCTGCAATGTCTTTCTCCATAGTACGTGTTGCCTGCAGTATAGGAGACTCAGTTATATTGGGTTTAGATACCGTATCTTCCTCTCGATCAGCTACTTCTTGTTGCGCAGGAGGTGTCTTATGCATCTCGGTAATAAATGGCTTCAGTGCGGTAGTAACTCCCTCAGCGTCTGTCGGGGAGATTCCTACTGCTTCCTGGAGTTGTACAGGGAGTCTTTCTAATGACAATATTCCTAAGATGACATCTCCAATAAGTTGCGCAAATGGGGCGTACGCATTATCGGGAATGTGATGTGCCTCAGCAGTACTGCGGAGCAGCTTCCCTGTCTCTGAGCCACTGTACGCCTCCTGTATATGTGTCGGCGACTCAAGGTATTTTTTGTAACGGGTGTTCCAGTCCATATGAAGTGTTATTAAAGGTTATAGGCAGATTGTCCATGTGGAGAATCTAGATATGTTTCTACCGTCGGATCTATCTCAGATAGTAATGGGCCGTGGGTAACTCGTAGAGCAAGTTCATTACGCTGTTTTGGGGTGAGGGTTTGTTTGTCAACAATGGTCTTGAGCACCCCTCCCGTTATGTACTTAATTGCATTGTCGTCATTAAGGACATCGAATGGCATCTTTGCAATTTCCTCCTCCTTCTTTCCTCCAAGGACAGAGTCTGGATCTATCTTAAATTGTGCGACGAGACCCTGTGCACGGGCGGTTGTAATATCTTGCACTTGCGTTTCAGTAAACTGCTTACTACTCTTGATCTTATCTAACTGCGCAGAAGAGAGCCCAGCTGCATGTGCTTTCAATCGTTCGGTACCCAAAGCTTCAAGTTGTGAGATACTTGCCTTTCCAATACCGTCCAGCAAGGTCGCATTAGCACCTGCTGCCTGGGTGAGTAGTTTCTCAATAGCTTCCCCACGAAGTTCTTTGAACTCTGCTTTCGTTTCATCACTAAATTCATCACTTCCAAGGATAGCCTCCATTTGGCTATTGGAGAGCACTCGCATAACTTCTGCATCCTTAAGTGTCTTTGCTCCCGCTTCTTCAAGTTGTTGTTTTGTTAGATTGAGCACTGCTGCACCAACTGCATCTCGTTTTTCTTGAGTGTCAGGGATTCCAATGGCATCTTTGAGCTTCATTGCGCCACGAAGTTTCACACTCTTTGCATCTCGTTTCTTTTCATAACTCTTCACGTTGGCACGAGATGTTCCCCCAAAGAACTCCTTCTTATTGGCCTTATCAGCAGCTTGAGAAATTGTTCGGTCGAGACCGGTCAAACGTATGCTTTTTGCAAGCACTCCATTTCGCGCCTGAATACGTTCAGATCCTTTCTGAATTTGATTCATTCCTCCGCCAACAACAGTACGACCCGTCCAGGATCCAATACCGCGAGGAAGTGCAAGAGCTGAAGACTGCACTACTCCACGAACACGATTCCCTACCGATACGGCTGCCTTACCTCCCATGATTCCTAAAGCGTCTGCAGATTTAAGTGCTGCAATAAGGAAGAAGAGCGCAACGGTAAACTGCAAGATGACAGAGTATGCATCCGTATTCTCGAGGTTGCTGACGAGCAAGACCTCAGCAAAGCTCGTTGTCTTATTCCATGGAGCATTTTCAAGGATTTTATAGGATAGATAGAGAAGAAAAAGAAATGCTGGGGCAAAGAGTGCGTAGTTGATCAACTTTTTCCAATATTCTTTCATGTCCATAAAGATAGCTGCAGCAAACAGGAGGGGTGAAAAGATCATGAAAAGAACAAGTGCAACAAAGCGGACGATAAGAAGCACCGCTCCCGCAGCCATAACAAATCCCGCAATCATCATGAAGATGGTTCCGATGACAAAGAACGCAAAGGCACCCCCTCCCGTAAGTTTTTGTAACTGTTCTGGTGGGAGGTCTCCGTAGAGGCCAGTGAGTCCCATAAGATGTGCATATTCAAGACCGATGTCAGTTCCTTCTCCTGAAGGAATATATTTATGTATTTCTCCTGCAAAGAGACTGGAGATGTCAACAATAATTTGAACAAAGAAAAGACTGAAGTTTATTAAAAGTGCTGCGATGATGAGCTGTGCAAGCAGCCCTTTCACACGAGAGCTGTCAGGACGGAATATAGTCATTATTCCAATGTATAAAAAACCAAATATAAAGACGATATTCGCGATGTCGCGCACTACCGTCCACATGTTTTGAATAGTACCACCAAGACTCCGTGGATTCTCTTGGTCTCCAAAGAGTGTTTGTTTCATATCTATGGCAAAACTCTTGATTGAGAGATCAAGTAGTACTCCACCAATTCCCGCAACGTATGCTCCAAGCGAGAGAATCCATTCTCCCATCTCTATACCAAGACTATCACTGTTTGAGAGGGCGTTTGCCTTGTCAATCTCATTTGCGTAGGCGTATGAAGGGGTGTCCAGAGTGGTTGCGATTGGTGCACTGATGAGGAACGCAGAGAAAAAAAGACAAAGGAAGAGATGACCTATACGATTATTTCGAATGATGCCCATCATGTTGATATCTCACACTTACTCTCAATGTCTTCAAGGAATGATGTACTTGCTGTGATAGCACTGTTAAGGAGTGAAGAAGCATTTACTGCGTCAGCTGATGTTGAGAACACATCTGCATCAACGAGTCTCTGATATGAATCATATGCCTCTTCTGTGTCTCCACCATCATAATTTGCAATAAGTGCATCGATGACATCAACGTTTGCCGCAACAACAGGGATTTGTTCCGTTGCTTCAGCATACGCATCACTAAGTTCTTGAGGAATTGCTGTTGAAGCGATACAACCTTCCTCGTCAACAAGACGTTTTGCCTCTTTCTGTGTGTCTGTGACAAGGTTCTGCACGTCTACATACGTATCACGTATCTGTGTTTCTTGTGTTTTTGTCAGTTCCATCTCCCCTCTTTCACCAGCGGCAGTGAGTTCTGCTCCTTCATCTGCAAGCTGGTCAAGATATGATCGGGATCCCGTGTAGCCAGTGTATCCTCCTCCAGAGAGACCAAGAAGACCAGCTGCTCCAGAGATGACTTGAATGGCAAGTTGGCTCAAGAGTGCTCCCACAATCTCATTAATCTGGTCAGCTGCTATAAGGGTGTCCTGCCCTGCCCCAACTGCTTTGATGAGCTGTTCAGAGATAAGTTTTCCAGGAGTGGTGTTATAACACTGCTCGACACCATCTGCACCAGTTTCACATTTCTCAATTGTAATGAATCCATCTCCCCAATCAAGGAGCTGGAGTTCCCTTCCTCTTGCATTTGTAAGAACAACACCAAGGTCTTCATTCGCCTGAGCAAGAGCACCATACTGGTTATTCTGCCGTTGTGTTGTCACGTTAAACCAACGAGCCCATCCTTCCTCTCCAGCATCTCCTATGAAATTATCAATGTTATTTGCAACACCAGAGAGAGAACAGGCATATCGTTCAGTCCCCGTACCATAGTAATCAATGGCAAGCGCTGTCCGTACACTTAATTGGAAGGGTTCACAGAAGAAACCAAGTTCACTTCCGTATATGAAATCACCGACGGTCACATCCAGCGTCTCAAGAAGGAATCCATCCAGATCTTGAATAAAAGTAGGGCTTCCTCTAAATCCAGAGTTGATCCATCGAATAGTACTCTCAACGATACGATTTACGATCGCTTTCGCGAGTGCGTAGACAATTCCGTTGGCAATCTCGGTGACGACGCGAGGAATGTCTACGATAACGATTGAAGTATCACCAACACCAAAGAGTGCCTCTGCCTTCTTTGTTTGCAGAGTTGGTGTGAGAGGTGCCAACACAAGCACAAAAATTAAGAGTGTGCTTACTATACTTTGTGTAAAGATGTTTCGAGACTTAAACATAAGGCGTTACTGTACTTTTATGATAGCAGCAGGTTCTCCTTCAGTATACCGTATCCCTCGGTCTTCTAGGTATGAATAAATAGTACGTAGAGCAGCGTACACAGCTTCTAAATCAGTCGTGTATCGTTGGACACGTAATGTTGCGTAGAGGGGGTCTTCAAAGAACAACATCATGCCGCGAACATCATTACGAAGTGCAAGTGTCGCGTTCACAATCACAAGGTGTTCATCCTGAAGTTCGATAGGGGCTTCTATAGAAAGTAGATCCTTGAGAAACGCATCATAGGTTGACTCGTGTTCGGTAAGGTCAGCAAGATGCTTTGCTTCATTGGTCTCTACAGCTCGTTGAAATACAACAAGCTCGTTTTCTGCTGGATCTGGATGTGCACGAAGTGCAATAGCAAGCGCGTTTCCGTACGTACGAAGATACGAAAGAGATGGTTCGGTAGTATGAGGAATGTCAGAGAGGGTGTATACCCTATCCGTTGCCTCAGATCGTAAAGAACTAATAGAAGAATTGATGAGGTTTTCCTCTTGTTCAGCGGTTAAGTTGCCTTGTGCACTCAAGAATAGATAGTTCTCGAAGAACGTACGTGCGAACGTTCCTGTAATACTTGTGTCAAGCTCGATGTCGTCTGCGATAGCCTCTTCATCTTCAGTCGACCGTTCCATTCTCGTCTTCAGTAGTGCCTCCCAATCTTGGTTTGTCTCAAAAGATGTTTGTTCTGTCGGAATGGTTGAGACTGTAGAGGAGGTCATTGCAGGTTCGTGGAAGCGTACGAAAAAGGCAATTGCCACAAGTGCAATACCAAAAATAACCGCTCCTCCAATACGTCTATTCATTGTGTCTCCAGTATACCAAGAATGTGTCCCTGTCTGGATAATGAGAGGAAAAATACGTGGAGAACACCTGAAGTCACTGTTTAAAAGTTGTGTATAAAGTCTGTATAAGGGTGAACCACCTGTTGACAGGAAGATCTTCCCCCCTGACCGTTAGTGGAATATCCAGTTTTGTAAAGATTTCTTTCAGAGTATCGCGGTCATATTCCTTCGCAAGACTCCCGAGAAGCATTTTTCGTTTTGCAGAGAGTCCGAGATGAAGTATCTTGAAGAAAAATGGTTCAGGAAGCTTTCTAAAATTATCGTGTGAGATATCAGTGACGGCGATAATGGCGGAATCCACTTTTGGTTGTGGTCGAAAGTTTCCTTTTGAGATTGTCTTTATATATTGTGGTGTTCCAAATGCC
Source organism: Candidatus Kaiserbacteria bacterium (assembly GCA_019634005.1). Classification (GTDB taxonomy): domain Bacteria; phylum Patescibacteriota; class Minisyncoccia; order Phycocordibacterales; family UBA918; genus JAHQWD01. The sequence goes on along the minus strand of JAHQWD010000002.1, from coordinate 89,360 downwards.
TTTACACTGAGAGACAGTAGAGACTCTTTTTCATCTCGTGCAATACGCACTGCAACTTCTTTTTGAACAAGGAACACCAAGGTCTTTGGCTGTATATTCCCCGAAAGAAAGAAGCGAAAGAGGTGTCCAGAAAGATAGTAAGGAATGTTTGCAACTAACGTGTATTCATGGGGGGAAACAGGAATATCTTCTGCGGTCATCTCCCGAATATCACCGTGTATGAGAAGAAGTTTTCTATTTTTAATGGCTTCGGGAAATGTCTCGTGAAGGATTTCCATTGCTCGAGGGTCTGCTTCAATAGCAACAACCTGTGCGCCGCGGGCAAGGAGTTCTCGAGTGAGCATTCCTGTTCCTGGACCTATCTCAAGGACGACGCTCCCCTTCTTCACCTTCCCTGCATCCGCCATCCACTCAGGCACCTTGGGGTTGGTAAGGAAATTCTGACCCAAAGATTTTTTCGCTTCAAGATTGGTCATGATCAGTCTAAGTATACAACGGTTTCTCCTCCTCCTCCGCCATATCCATTTGGATTTTCTTCCTGCAGATGGTCATCACTGATGTCTTGGAGGAAAGAAGACGGTGCATTCACGCGTTCACTTCCAAAGATGGTACGGAGGTGCGCAAAAGAAAGGAAGACTTTCTTTTCTGCTCGGGTCAATGCCACGTAGAAGAGTCGTCGCTCTTCCTCATCGTCGTGAGTGCTCCGCCCTTTTTCTTCTACGATACGTTCATGCGGGAAAAGTCCCTCTTCAAGTCCTGTAATAAAGACATACGGGAACTCGAGTCCTTTTGAAGCGTGTACGGTCATGAGACGTACCGCTTCTTTTTCTTCCTCCATCTCATCTTGATCACTTTGAAGTGCAGCGTCTTCAAGAAGCCGTTCGATAGCCTCTTCGTGTTCAAAGGCATCATATCGTGTTGCAAGTGTCACGAGCTCCCGAAGGTTTTCAAGACGTTCCAATCCCTCTTCCCCATCATTTTTAAGTGATTCTTCCATACCCGACTGCTTCATGATGAACTTCAGTGTGTTACTAACAGGGTGTGCTCGTGCGTATACTCCGATGTCTTCGATGAGTTGTTCAAAGTGAGCAACTTTCTCGAGTGTCTTCCCTTTTATATCAGCTCGGTTTCCTTCGATGAGCTTTAATAGTGTCACCTTCCCAATACCGCGCTTTGGCGTGTTCACGATACGTGCAAGGTCTGCGGTGATTTCAGGATTTAGTGCATAGCGGAGATATGACAGAATGTCCTTGATCTCTTTTCGTTCAAAGAATTTTGTACCCAGTAGTTGGTATGGGATATTGGCATCAAGGAAAGCCTCCTCAAGAAGACGAGATTGGAAGTTGGTACGATAGAGAACAGAAATATGTGCTGGAGATGCACCGTTGCTGATCAGTTCCTGCGCCCGTCGTGCGACATATTGCGCCTCCTCGGTTCCATTCATGGCGACATACAGAGAAATCAGATCTCCCTCATGATTATTCGTGAAGACCTTCTTCTCAGGTCGCCGTACGTTCTTTTCAATAATGCTATTTGATGCAGCAATGATCGTCTGCGTTGAGCGGTAATTCTCTTCAAGGAGTATGGTCTTACATCCTGGGAAATGTTTTTCAAACTTCAAAATATTGGTAACGTTCGCTCCTCTCCAACTATAAATGTTTTGGTCGACATCTCCCACAACACAGAGATTCCGCTCCTTATTTAAGAGAAGACAAGCGATTTCATACTGTACCTTGTTGGTGTCTTGGTACTCATCTATGTGAACATACTTGAACCTATTCTGATACTGCTCTCGTACATCGGTATGTTTCTGAAGAAGATTCAGTGTTAGAAGAAGGAGATCATCAAAGTCGACCGCCTGTTCTTCACGAAGAATCGCATCGTAGTGTGCCCACACTTCCCCCGCGACCCGTTCTGGAAAAGATCGTGCGCCATCAAGGAAATCAGTGCGGGAGAGCGCGTCTCCCTTTGCTCGTGAAATGATGCTAAGCATCTTCCGCGGCTCAAATTGCTTGGGATCGTACCCCGCTTTTTCTAAAGATTTCTTAATTGCTCGGTTGGAGTCACTTCGGTCGTAGATCGCGAATTGTCGTTTTAATCCAATGCGGTCATGGTGTTCACGAAGGATACGAACACCAAGCGCATGGAAGGTGGTCACCAAAGGTGTGGATTCGATACGATTGGTCGTCTCATTTTCTGCGATGAGCGTGGTCACTCGCTCACGCATTTCTTTTGCAGCCTTGTTGGTGAACGTCAGTGCAAGAATCGTGTGTGGTGCGACACCGTTTTCAATAAGGTATGCAATGCGATATGTGATGACGCGTGTCTTTCCAGATCCCGCACCCGCCAGTACAAGAAGGGGTCCTGTGGTTGTGGTCACTGCATCCTTTTGAGGTGCATTCAGTGTATTTAAATCAAGCATATATACGTAATCGCAAGCACTATACCATAACAAAGTGCAGAGATATTAGATAACAATATATTTTGGTGTCAATATGGGAAATGTGGCTCTATTGAAGCGTGAAAAGTCTCCTTCTATAGCACGGTGGATACTGTGAAATAGCAAGGTTGACCCCCAGAGAGGCTCCTATAGTATTGTGGGTATCCCGAAAATGTAGGGAGGTAAAACGAAGTGACCGTAGTGGAAGCAAACAGGCGGCGAGACCAAAACAAAAGGCTTATTCAACCTACACATCACGATTCCGACGATACTGATAAACGGATGACATATCTTCGTGTGAAACGCTCCATTGTCCTTGGAGCGCTCCTTGCGATCATTCTCCCTCTCTCTGTTCAAGCAGGTTTTTTCTCGTCACTTGGTAACCTTCTTACCTCTGAAGAACAGACAACTGAAGAGACAGTGCTTGCCTCTGCACAGTCTACGTCCCTCCTCAAAGCAGCGCTCCACTCAGATCCTAATCCTGCAAAGGGCGGCGGAGACATTCTTATAGAAGAAGGAGCACTTGTGCCTGATGGTGATGTGCGAAAAGATATTGATACTGAGAGTCGTACAGAAAAAGGAGAAATTAGTGTCTATGTTGTTCGTGAGGCAGATACTCTTTCACAGATTGCAGAGATGTTTGATGTATCTTCGAACACCATCCTGTGGGCAAATGACATTAAGGATCCAAGTGTTATCCAGCCAGGAGACACTCTCGTTATTCTCCCTATCACGGGTGTCCGCCACGTCGTGAAGAAGGGTGATACCATTGCATCCATCGCGAAGAAGTATGAAGGTGATGCTGACGAGATTGTTGCGTATAACCGTCTCGCTGGTGTGGGAGATATTGGTGTTGGCGATATTGTCGTAGTTCCAAGTGGGGTTATGGCCGCACCAGTTGTCTCACGTGGTGCATCATCAGCAGTCACCCTTACAGGTAATGGAAGTGCTGGATTTGTACATCCGCTTCCAGGCGCAGTGAAGACACAGGGTATCCACGGATATAACGGTGTGGACCTTGCGGGCCTTCCTGCAGGCACTGCAGTTCGTGCAGTTGCTCGCGGAACGGTTATCGTGGCTAAAGGGTATGGGTGGAATGGTGGATATGGAAATTATGTGGTGATCCGTCATGGGAACGGTACCCAGACACTCTATGCACACCTTTCATCGGTATCGGTATCAGTCGGTGAGACAGTGGGTGCTGGTGAGACAGTGGGTGGAGTTGGAAATACTGGGCGTTCGACGGGAACACATCTCCACTTTGAGGTTCGTGGCGCGCGGAATCCATTTTAATAAAGAAAAACCGCTTCGTGTTGAAGCGGTTTTTTCTATTTATGAGAGCGAGTTCTCTTCCTCCATGTGTGCTGTACAGGTTCGTGCAGCAGGATTTGCATCGAGTCTCTCAGGGCTAATTTCTTCCCCGCTTATCTCACATATCCCGTAGGTTCCCTTTTCTATTTTCTCAAGCGCACGAGTAATGTTGTTATAGCGTGTTTCAAGAACAGCAACGGTTGCACGGCGCTCGCCGTACTCCTCAGTACGATCTGCTACATCAAGTGGATCAGCAGATGGATCATTGAGGTCTGCGCCAGATTCGATCCAGTTCTCTGTGTTCTCTGGATCATGTACACCGATAGTTTTTAATTCTGCAGTAAGTTCCTTGAGTTCTTCCTCAAGTCTTGTCTTGTATTGTACTGTGTCTTTCATATGCAGGGATTATAGCACGCAGATTACAATTCAGAGACAATTGCTTTGAATGAAGCGCTGGTATTGGTAATAATGAGCATACGTCCACTCACAAATCCATAAACAAGACGCTCGATACCATTGACATCATAGAGGACACGTACATGTTGGTTTTCTAGGACACGATCAACAAATATATCTCCTTGCGCTCGCGTGAAGAGCTCGTTGAGATCAGTACCCATGGATCGTTCCCAGGCAAGCATTCCTGCAAACGCGTTGTCAAAATTAATAGTACGGAAGAGGAGGTATGGGTATGTTCCACCACCTGTGCGAATACCGCCTGCAACCATTGATCCATTAAGAGAACGGACAAGGGTACTTGGAACATTCTCAGCAACTGCAGTTAAGAATTGTGTTGTGGTAAGCGGAGTGGTTTCTCCTTGGCGTGTCACAATCACTACTTGAGAGATAGTGGCTTCTTGATTCTCAAGACGGACAGGAAGCGTTGCAAGCTGCTCCAGAGGGAGGTATTCATTGAGATCCAGTTCGATTGGTTCTTGCGTGACGGTCGTACTTGTTGGGTTGGTGAGAAGTGTATAGAGGTACACGCCTCCGCCGAGCACTATAATAGCTGCAAGGACACCGACACCAATAGTGACAAGAGAACGCGTACGTGTTGATTCTTGTGGTGCTGATTGCGGGCGAGGCGGCACTGGCGGCGTTGGTTTCGGGGTTTCCTCAACTTGCGGTTCTGGCTGTGGTGGTGGAGTTTGTTCCACCACAGATTCCGTTGTCGGCACTTTCCGTGTTGGAATGACAGCACGTTCCATCTGCTGCGGCATCTGTGGCTTTGGAGCACGGCGTATGGTCTCCGTTACTTGTGGTGCAGGTTTTGTTTCCGTTTCTTTTTTCTGCTCTGCGGGCTTATCACCAATAACATGTGACCATGAGGATTTTGTTTGTTCCTTATTCTTTTTTATAAGGTACGGTTTCCCACTGACCCGTTCTGCGTCTTTCTGGAATGTGCGTATACGTTCAATAACAACATCATGATCATCCTGTGGTGCTTGCTCGGCATCTTGGACTGCTCGTTCAATGATGTCTTTCCGCTCTGTACCTGGAGTGACTTTTGGTTCTTCGGGTTCTTCAAAAACTTTTACTTCCTGCACCGCCTTTGTTGCACTTCCTGCAATCTCTGTGGCAGCATCCTTCAGTTGTCCAAAAACACCTTTCCGTTTTTTGTCGGATACAATAGTACCTGCAACCTCACCTGATTCAAATGCACGCCCAACGTCAAAGATTTCCGAATCTTTTGCAGTTCCAGGTTTTCGTTCAATAAGAGGTTTTTCCTCCGCCATATACTTTATAGTATCGCAGAGACTCTCTCTTGAGAATTATGATTCGGGAATAAGACTAAATGTCGTCTGTATCAGTTCCCACTACCTTTTGGATCTTCTTTGTGACACCTCGCTTCTTTCGTGGTGCACGATATCCAATAAGATATTTCTTTGGCTCTTCATCGAGATCGATAAAGTCATCTACGAATTCTCGGAGCTTTGATGATGCGGAGCGTCCAAAGGTGATTGCTTCAATCTGCGCACCGTGCGAACGTACATATTCTACAAGCGGAATAAAGTCTCCATCCCCTGTTGCAATGATAATGGCATCCACCTTGTCTGCGACCTTACAGGCATCAATTGCCATACCAACGTCCCAGTCTGCCTTCTTAGCACCACCGAAGAAGATCTGGAGATCCTTGGTTTTTACCTCAATTCCAATCTTTTCAAGTGCCTCGAAAAAGGGCTTCTCTTCCCCACTCTCGGTGTTTACCACGTAGGCAAGTGCCCGTACAAGTTTTCGGTCTCCGACAGCCGCCTTTACGATGGCGTCAAAGTTTACTTTTGCTCTGTAGAGATTCTTTGCACTGTGATATAGGTTTTGCGTGTCAATAAAGAGAGCCACACGCTGCTCTTTGTGTTTAATAACAGACATATTTATAGTTGTTTATATATTAAAAAATTGTTTCTCTGAAGTACCAGTATTAAAAGAGAATCAGAGTACCTTCGCATTGTAGCATGAAGGCGCACCAAGTGGTGCGCCTTCGCTGGTCGTTATCGCTTCAGACCAAGTTTCTTTACGATGCTCTTGTATGCTTTCTCGTTCTTTTTCTCAAGATACTTGAGGTGCTTACGTCGGTCAGCTACCATCTGGAGTAGTCCACGGCGAGAATGAAAATCCTTAGCGTGTTTCTTGAGGTGAGAAGAAAGCTCGTCAATCTGCTTGGTAAGCAATGCAACCTGTACTTCTGGAGAACCAGTGTCAGAGTCATGACGCTTCACATCTTTTGTTGCGTTTTCTTTCTTTCGTTTTGTTAGCATAATGTTTGAAAATAAAAAGCAATTGAACCAATTGCTGTCTTTCTTCTACCTGCGAAGGTGCCACCACTCTACCATAGATTGACTATTTTTGCAAGGTGTTGCCCGAACACGCTGTCTGTTCGCTCATTTGCCAGGAATCCTCCGTCTTTAGTTGACATAGATTCTCTAGATGGTATAATAAACAGAAAGCACATTAAGAGAGGTTCAAAATGACTGTAGAAGAAGCAAGATTCGACATCTTCCCTTGTGGGGAAAACCAGTCGATGATTACGATCGTCAATGCTGACGGCCCTTTGCTACCAATGACTCGAGACCTTATCGATGGAGTGGTCGAAGGGCTTCGCCCGCAAGTTGTCTCTGCAGAGACAACCGAACAAGGTTGTACTTTCCTTGTAAACATGAGTCCAGATGCATTGACCGTTGAGGAGAACATGTTCAAGGCGTTCGGAATATCAAGGGTGAAGTAAACACTTCGCTGTAAAGGCCGCTGGGGATTACCTCAGCGGCCTGAATTGTTTATATATAAGAAAAACCCAGAGCATATGCTCTGGGTTTTTCTTTATACTCCCTACGCCGCTTCAGGACGTGTAACCTCAGCTGCAGCTGGACCTTTCTGTCCATCTACAACTTCGAAGTTCACAGTCTCTCCCTCCTTGAGGTCATCAAACATGACATCAACAAGGTCGCGTGCGTGGAAGAAGAGGTCCTTCTCACCGTCCTCCGGAGTAATAAATCCGAATCCACGGTCAGTAAGACGTGCAATCTTTCCTACCATCGTTTGTGTATTAAGTGCTAATCTACAAAACATCACCACTTCACAAAAATATCCACAAAGGAGATCTGCTTTGTTGTGCATATTGAAGCACACTCTTCCATAAAAAGCAAAAAACACCGCGGTATTTCCGCGATGTTTTTGGGTAGTGAGACTAAATGAGAATCTCGATTGTTGCGTTTGCGCGGAGTGTCTCAAGAAGTGACCCGACGGCCGCTTGCTGCTTTTGAAGTACAAGCTGCTGTTCAAGTTGCACACGTACGTCTGCAAGTGTCGGGACTTCAGCGCCTTCTTCGGTCTGACTCACGAGTGAATCATAGAAGGAAGAGACCTCTGTGTCTGAAACAGAGAGGTCTTGCGTTGCAAGGAATGCATCGAGATATTGATTTACCACAAGCTGTTCGGCAACATTTATGCGAAGCATGTCAGGAGTGATTCGTGCTTCAGCAAGACGCTCCTTCAGTACGTCATTCCCTCCTGCCTGTGTAACAAGACTTTCGTATTCGGTTGTAACGATTTCGTCATCAACAGTGATACCATCAGCGGACGCATTCTGGAGGAGGAGTTCATTGTTTACAAGTGAAGTGAGTGCTTGGGTTTTTATAGCATCCTGTATTGTTGCATCGGTAATATCAAGACCTTGGGTTTCTGCAACACTAGTTAAGTTTATAACCATGCTGTTATAGAACGCACGTTCAATCTCGTCACTATTAACACGAGCGACAGGCTCTTTTGTCTTAGTGTCGATAAGTCCAACAGTTTCAGCGGTTGTTGGTGTCTGTGGAGTGCGCTCTCCGATAAAGAAGAAATATCCGAGTGCAAGAATAACGATAACAACAACGGCAATAATAATGCGGGTGTGCATACGTCCTTCTCCTGTTTCAGTTACTTCCTGATTCATAGTTTCAGGTGTTTCCATAGATTTGTTTTGTGTCTCGTCCATAATATTGATCACTATTTTTGATGTATATGTTCTCTAGTATATACTATTTCCATGAAAATTTTTTCTTGGAACGTGAACGGCATCCGTGCAGTTATTAGAAAAGAGGCACTATTGCCATTTATTGAGAAATATCAGCCAGATATTCTCTGTCTTCAAGAGACAAAGGCCAACAAGGATCAGGTTGAGGTAGATCTACCAGACTATGAAGAGTATTGGCATTCCGCGGAGAAAAAAGGATATTCTGGCACCGCTATTTTCACAAAAATACCGCCAATTGAGGTTTTTTATGGTTTACCTGAAGATATTATAAAAAAATACAAACTCACCGATGATTATGGTGACACGACGAAAGAAGGTCGTGTACTTGTCTTGGAGTTTGAAAACTTCTTTGTCTCTACGGTCTATACGCCAAATGCAAAAGAAGATCTCTCACGCATTCCTATGCGACAGCAATGGGATCCAGCATATCTAGAGTACATGAAACGTCTTAATGAAGAGAAACCTGTTATTTTCTGCGGTGATTTCAATGTTGCACATACTGAGAATGACCTTGCGCGACCAAAGCAGAATGTAGGAAAAAAGGGGTTCACCGATGAAGAACGAGAAGGTGTCGATAACATGCTCAAAGCAGGATTTATAGATACGTTCCGTCTTTTTGAGAAAGGCAACGGGCACTACACCTGGTGGTCTCACTGGGGTGGTGCACGAGAGCGAAATGTTGGATGGCGTATTGATTATGTGATGACCTCAGAAGCACTAACATCACTTATTAAAAATGCACGGATCCATGTAGATGTTATGGGGAGTGACCATTGCCCTGTTTCTGTAGATATACGCTTAGATTAAAGGACTTTTTATAAAGGACATTTATCCACAGTAATGTCTTTTACAAAGTCTCTAAAGGACATATACTTTGGGTAGGCCAGAAAGGCGGGCGACATGACTACTGTCCCCAAAGCAGATCTTTGTACAAGAGTAAAACCTCCAAATAACTCTATAGTTCATCTATTTCCAAGATGGTTCGAAACATATGTGAATCATTTTGAAGTATGAATGTGATTACTTTTGTGCGACTTGAGCATGGAATGACTCATCGCGTTTGGGCAGAGGCCCTTGTAACACTTCGTAAAACCACCCCATTCTATAAAGCCCGTAGGGATCGGGCACTGAGCACGGCTCGGCATTCGATCCCCACGGGCTTTTTTATATGTTTAATACACCTTGTTTTTACGGCGTATCTTCTTGATTTCCTGCGCTTCAGTTTCCGCCTGCTTCTCCTTCCCTTTCTCTCCAAGTGCACGAAGTTCTTTCTCAGGCATTCCAGAGAGTTCTTTTACTCGTTTTTCGAGATACTCCTCAGTATTTTTCTTAGGGTCATCAAGAACTTCTTCAAGAAGTGCGTGAAGAATATTCCCCAACTTAGGACCAGGTTTTTCACCAGTTATCCCCATGATTTTCCCACCATCCATTTTAAGCATCTTTACAGAAATGGGGTCTCGAAGTGCTTCCTCCACCATAGATTTGTATTTTCGGAAACGGAACGGCTGCTCCTTTGGACGTCCAGTACCAATGCGGTCGCAGATGCGGAGATTGAGTAAATTCCAGATCTGTTCTTCTCCTACGTTGCGTATAGTGCGTCGCACTGCAGAGAGTGTTACCTGGTCTGGGTCTGAGAAAAACATGTGCCACCGCACCAGTTTTGTGACCGTCTCAGTGGTTTCACGTGGAAACTTAAGGTCTTTGAGTATATTTTTAGCCATTTTTGCCCCAACTACCTCGTGGTTGTAGAAGGTCCAGTCTCTTTTTTCCTCACTGTGTTCTCGGGTAGCTGGCTTTCCAATGTCGTGAAGGAGGGCTGCAAGACGGATCTCGAATGGATAGTTTTTGTCTGCAGCGTGCTGGAGAGACCTGAGGTTATGCTCGTATACATCGTATGCATGTGCTTGGTTTTGCTCGATACCAATACCGTCAGCAATGTGTGGCAATACATAGGGGAGAAGTCCCAGCTTCTCAAGGAATACAATTCCCTGCATGGGCTGTGCAGAGTTAATGATACGAACGAACTCATCTCGAATACGTTCTTTTGAGATACGCTCCAAGTTAGATGCATTTTGGGTAATTGCAGCCATGGTTTCGGCTTCAATGATGAAATCGTGCTCGACAGCAAGGCGTACAGCGCGCATCATACGAAGTGCGTCCTCTTCAAATCGAAGTCTTGCCTCCCCCACCGCACGAAGTTTTTTGTCCTTTACGTCCTTTTGCCCATCAAATGGGTCTACGAGCGTATTGTCCTTTACACGGTATGCAATGGCGTTTACCGTGAAATCTCTTCGAGTGAGATCATCATCGAGTGAAACACCAAAGGTCACCTCATCAGGGCGTCGAGCATCAGAATATCCAGACTCACTTCGGTATGGAGTTACTTCCACTACCTTAAGAGACTCGTCTTCTGTCTCCTCATTTACGACACCAACAGTACCGAAGTCGTTATTCATGAAGGTGCTCTCAAATATCTTTTCAACATCTTCGGGATGGGCATTTGTCGTAATGTCCCAGTCTTTTGGTGTCTTTCCTGTAAGAATGTCTCGCACACATCCTCCTACCAGATACGCTTCAAAACCCGCTTTCTCAAGCGTTTCTGCGACAATTCGTACTTCAAGAGGAATATGTTCTTTAGTGATCATGATACGGCTATTCTAACAGACTTTTATTGCAATTTCGCTTAAGGGCGCGTATTATGTGCCAACTGCACCCGTGGTGAAATGGATATCATGACTGACTTCGGATCAGTTGTTGGGGGTTCGAGTCCCTCCGGGTGCACTAGACGCAGCAAGAGGCTGTCACGTTCGTGATGGCTTTTTGCTTTTGTGCGGCCAGGGGTAATCGAAACCCCGACTGATCCTTGGCAAGGACCCGTTATACCACTTAACCATGGCCGCGTGATCGCTATTGTAATATTATTTCGGGCAATTGGTCAATCCAAACCTTCATTTTTGTCTTCAGATACGTATTTGAGACAATAAGAGAACATGTTCCATATGAAACATGTGTCTCATCTTTAGGTTTCGGCAGTATCATCGTCTTGTGAAACTGTGTGATACCCGTCTCACGCGCCCAGTATTCCTTGCAGGCGGCCTCATCTAAGTCTTCGTAGATAAAGAGCGCCCCTTTTATCTTTTCGTCAGGTATTTTACATATTTCAAGAAGAAATTTACGGAAGAGAGCTATCATTTTTGGGTCTGTATTCGTTAGACGAACATGATTTTTAGACTTCTTGTCCCCTTCTCCCCAATATGCCGCTACGGCAGCTACAAAAAGTGGATTAAACGCATATTTACCCGCTTCAGCGCGTGCTTCTTCTTGTGCCCTTGCGTAGAGAGCATCTAATTTTTCTCCACGCACTCTGTTGAGGCGTTCAATTCGTTCAATACTCACTCCCTGGGCTTCTTTACGAAGCTGTTTCTTTATCTCCTCTGAAAAGGACATTCCTTTGAACCAGTTGGATAGAGTGCTTTTTGCGACGCCAATTTCTTCGGATATCTGGTTATAGCTCTTCCCCTTTTTACGGAGTTCAAAAGCCCGTTCCTTACGTGTACTCATATGTACTATAATAGCATAGTACAATGGTTCATATTATAAAATACGTTGATAAACCTGTATTTTCTAAAAATCACCCTTAATCATCTCTCCAACGACGTATCCGCATCCTTCAGGACCAACAACTGCAGATAGTTTTGTTTGTGGATGTATATCAAGTCGATCGTGTGTTGAAAGTCTCTTAACCTCATTATCAAGAATAACTTCTAAAGATCCGTCCGTAATAATAAGAGACACTTTATTCTGACACTCATGTTCTTTGTAAATTTTACCTGGATCATCTTGTTCATCGCATACGTGAGAAAATCCTTCATCTTCAAGCTTTTGTATATATCGTTCAGATAGTTCCATAATGTAGATAGTATACCTGAAATGTGCAAAACTGTGCATAAAACAGGGGATATGTGTATAAAGGACATTTATTCAAAAAGCACGTCTTTTTAAAATATGGCTTATTTATTACCTTATATAAAAAGACATAGTAAATATAGCCTATTGTTCCACGTGAAACATATGATTTTGAAGTATTTAGTGTGCCAAAAGCTGTTTAGACGGTTCCACATGGAACAAACTCCCTGAATTGAGCTGGTTGGAGGTAAAGGTGTTTAGTTTTGTATAGATTTTAGGAATACACGTTCCACATGGAACCTATACGCTGTACGAAATAGGAATATGTACCTGTTCCATATGGAACAGGTAGGGAGAATGGTAACTTTGTTCCACGTGAAACTCATACTGTCAGTTCCACATGGAACCAAAAGAAAAGAACATGCAGTACTGCATGTTCTTTTCTTTCTCTTTCAGCCTAAGTCGGGGAGCGGGGAATCGAACCCCGGCCGCACGGTCCCAAACCGTGTACACTACCATTATGCTACACCCCGACTTAAACAAAAAGAAATATAAGCAAATTGTGCAGGGGCAATCATACCATCTGTTTGAGGAAAAATCGAGCCTTATTCTGTGAAAGAAGTCGGCATTTCGTCCGTCTCCGTATATAATGGTTCACACATGGAGAAAGATGGACTCACAAACGAAAACATCGCTTCAGGAGGGAACCATGAGGAACGTTTCTTGAAAGCTTTTGATGAATACAGTGATGCGCTCTTTCGCCATGCTGTGTACAGACTCTCGGATCGCGAACGGGGAATCGAACTCGTTCACGACACCTTCACAAAAGTGTGGGGGTATATCCGCGGAGGACACGAAGTACAGTCATACAAACCATTCCTGTACAAGATTCTCAACAATCTCATCATCGATGAGTACCGTAAGCGTAAAGAACACTCACTCGATGCGCTTATGGAAGAAGAGGGGACTGATGAGGGGAAGTTTGAAGAACTTCACGGTGGTTCCATCGAAGAGTTAACATTTTCGATGGATGCTGAACGTGCATTGGGACTCCTTGAAGAGATTCCAGACACGTATCGTGAGGTGTTGGTACTTCGATTCATTGACGGACTTGGTCCGAAGGAGATCAGTCACCTGATAGAGGAGACAGAGAACGTTGTTTCTGTTCGCCTACATCGCGGACTGAAAGCATTGAAACAAAAAATTGATGACGGGGAAGAGGAAGCGTCCCGAATGCGTCGTGCATTCAAATAGTTCCACACGATTATGAAGTCTTTTGATAACGACATTACAAAGATTGCAGAAAAAACACGCTTGAAAGCGGCAGAACGCCGTATGCTTCGTGATCGTGTCCTTTCATACATGGAGTATCATCCGCTTCCTGAAACAATGCGTGAGAAGCGTACGGAGGTTCCATCATTTAATGTTGGAGAAGTGCTTGCGTGGAGCCAGTCACATACACGCAGTCTTGCAGGAGCGTTCATGGCGGTGTTTGTCGTACTCGTACTTCCATTTGCTGCAGAGAAAGCAGTGCCAGGAGATGTGCTTTATCCTATCAAGACAAAGATTAACGAAAGTATTCTTGCATCCTTTGCAGATTCTCCGTATGAGAAAGTAGCCTTTGAGACAGAACTCCTTGAGCGACGTATTGCAGAAGCACGTCTTCTTGCAAAAGAAGGGAAGCTTAATGAAGAAACTGATGCAAAGATTGCAGAGACCGTAAAAGGACATGCGTCAGCAGTACAGGAGGGCATTAATGAGCTTAAGAACAGTGATGCAGAAGAGGCGGCTATCGCAGAAATCGCATTTAGTTCTACCCTTGAAGTACAGTCTGCGGTACTTTCAAGTGACGAAGCGCGTGGTGTCGGTGGCTCCTCAGAAGGAGTTGCAGGCGTCCTTCGTGATGCGCAGAGTGCAGTGAGCACCTCAACGCCATCATACGAGAGGCTCAATACTCGGGTACATGAGGAGATTACTCGTGTCGAGGATCTCTTCGCTGCAATTAATGGCTCAGTCACCGACGAAGAGCGCACAGACATTGAGCGACGTCTCGGAGATATTGAGAAAAAAGTAGAGACTGCGCACCTTGCACACGAAGCGGATACTGCTACTTCAACAGGAACAACGACTCCTGTAGTTGCAGAAGAAGAGAAGGTGAATCCAATCAGTATTCTTGCAACGACACTTCGTGACATCCAGAAGCTCGTACTCTTCATCACTGATATCGATGTTCGAGAGAGCGTACTCCTTGAAGACCTTGTGCCAGCGGAGAAGACAGATGAAGAACGCACCACTGCGATTCTTGGTGCTCTTGATGAACTTATGAATGCACGAAATGCTTTTGAGCTCGACGAAGAGGACACCGATATTGCATCTACAACAACTGCATTTGATTCAAGTGTAGAGACTGCATCAAGTACACTTGCAGAAAAAGATTTTGATACCGCAGAAGAAGCAGTGGAAGCTGCCAAAGGATACCTTGAGAGTCTCAAAATGCTCCTAGAAGAAGCGAAAGAGGTTGTGGAGGAGGAAGATACTATAGAAGACGAAACAGAGACTGCGACAACGACTGACGCTGTTGTTGAGTAAAACTAAAAGTGTGATAGAATCCTACTCACTTGCGGGTGTAGTTTAGTGGTAAAACATCTGCCTTCCAAGCAGAGGTCGGGGGTTCGATTCCTCTCACCCGCACCAAAGCAAAAACCGCCGAAAGGCGGTTTTTGTGTTTTCTTGACAGGGCCATTAGTTAGTGTACAGTTCCACTTAGTTTGGACAAACAGGAGAAAACATCATGATAGGTGGTGGAATAGTCGAGTCAGTTGCAGTACTTGGTTCAGGTGCTGTTGCTCTTTTCCAGAGTTTCAGATTTGTGCAAGAGGGATCTCTTGGGCTCAAGTTGCGGTTTGGTAAAGTGGTGCGTACCAGGGATGGTACTCCCAAAGTGATCAAACCCGGCTTTGTCTGGATGATTCCATTTGTGGAAACATTACGTCGTCGCCATGTTCGGCAACAAGAAGTGACTCTGGATGAGCAAGTGATAACTTTGAAGAGCGGTCTCACTTTTCGTGTTGCCGGCGCTTTGTATTTTCGTGTCAACGATATATACAAGGCACTCTTTGAAATTGAAATGCTCGATGAGTCTATCGAGCAACTTGCGATGGGTGTTCTTCGCGACAAGATTGCGCAACGCAAGGATCATCATGATCTTGCAGACACCGAGGTGATCTCAAGGGAGATCTTTAAGACTATCAAAGAACGAACAGACGAATGGGGGATTTCACTGATCGACTTCCGATTGACAACGGTTGCGCCCACTCCAGAGAGTGCCCCTATTGTGAATCTGGAAGCTGCAGCAGAGATGCGTGCAGAGGTCCTCAAAAAGACTGCGACTAAAATGGAGGTTCCTCCGGACGAAATTGTCGCAAGTGGACTTGGTGCGGTCATGATCGGCGCACCCCTCGTGGCCAGTACGTCTGTAAATAATTCTCACATCGAAAGGACTACAATCATCAACGAATCAGATGAAGATTAATCCAAAAAATCACAAACACAGCCGGCGCATCAGATGATGCGCCGGAATTTATGTTACGCTTACCGTATGAAAAAAATCATCGGCATCGTTATTATCGTCATCGTCCTCGGGATTGGATACTATACAATCTCTCCATTCTTTAGGAATGTTTCACTTGATGAGACTGCTCCTGAGAGTACTGAGGTACAGAGTGCGGAGATTATTGATACGCCAACCCATCCCGCATCAGGAACAGTACGGATTATTGAAGGCGTGGACGGGGAAACCATTATTCGATACGAGAACTTTAAAACAATAAATGGACCAAATCTTCATGTATATCTTGCAAAAGATCTCGATGCAAAAGAGTTTGTAGATCTTGGACCAATACGGGGAACAGAAGGGAATATCAACTATGTTGTTCCTGAGGATATAGATATCACAGAATATTCTTACGTGATGTATTGGTGTGTGCCGTTTAGTGTGTTGTTTAACTACGCAGAGATATAGACAAAAAACCACACGCCATATGGCGTGTGGTTTTTTGAACAAAGGGTTGTTTACTTAACAGCGTCCTTGAGAGCCTTCGCAGCGCGGAACTTAGGCACGCGCATTGCTGGGATCTGGATAGTCTCGCCAGTACGTGGGTTACGTCCAGTACGTGCATTTCGCATCTTAGCTGAGAAGATACCGAGTCCTGCGATAGAAACCTCGTTACCATCTTTTAGAGTGTCAACGATAGTTGAAACCATAGTCTCAACTGCTCGTTCTGCGTCAGCACGAGTCCCTCCGAGGGTCTCGTGTACTTTGTTGATGATATCTGCCTTGTTCATAGTAGTTACTGAATTTTTTAAATGTGGTGAGTAAAAATGTTTGCACTTTCCACTTGATGCCAATTCTGTGGCTTCAAACCATTATATAGTACGCTTTTTTTGGCGCAAGGCACTAGTAACAGAATATTTTTTGTGTTCTGGTTATCTTTACGTCACACGAGTGTGATACGCTTTTCTCTATGATACGTATTGGAATTATGGGTGCAAAGGGAAGTTTCTCTGAACAGGCAGGGGAGCGGTATATTGAAGACGAGAAGCTTCCCGATGGAGCATTGATACCACTTGTTTCTGCAGAGGCAGTACTTGACGCTATTGAAACGGGGGCTATAGATAAGGGTATTTTTCCAATCGAGAACTCCAATGGAGGTATTGTGATTGAGGCAGTACACGCGATGGCGAAGCATCGGTTTAAAGTTGAAAAGATGTTTGAGATAGATGTCCATCACAATCTCCTTGTGAAACCAGGGGTGACTGCCTCACACATTGAAAGTATTACCTCACATGATCAGGCGCTTAAGCAGTGTCGTATGTATTTAAAGCGTATTTGGGGACATATTGAGATTGCAGAGTATAAAGATACTGCGGCAGCTGCAAAAGCACTCCATGACGGAGAACTTCCAGACACTACCGCAGTTATTGCACCACGCAGGTGTGCTGAGTTATACGAACTCGAGATTCTTGAAGAATCTATACAAGACCTTAAGTTTAACTACACGACGTTTGTGGTGGGGGTGAAAGGATAATTTTGTGATAAGATGATGCTGGAGTATCAGGTATTGGGGTTGTCTTTCGCGTAGCAAGGATCTTAACCTCTCCATGTAAATACCTGTCCAGGCCGTCGGTGCACCGACGGCCTTTCTTTATTATTGGTACAATGGGCATATGGCAAAAGGCTTCACCAAAGGAGAGGATGCGCATCATCCGCTCGATATCAGGGAATATCTCGTACAAAATCCAGAGAGTACCTTTTTTATACAAACAGAAGAAGATGGTCCTGAAGGGAGTGACATACACGCAGGGGACATGGTGGCGGTAGATCGGTCGCAGACACCTAAGAAAGGAAGTCTGGTGATTCAGGTTGTAGAAGGGGAGATGGAGCTTGGATACTGGGAAGAAAAAGAAGAGGTGACGCTCTGGGGTGTGGTTATTGGTCTCGTACGGAAATATTAAATATGTTTGTGCTTCTGGACTGTAATAACTTCTTTGTCTCTTGCGAGCGTTTGTTTCGTCCGGATTTAGTTGGACGCCCCACGATAGTAGCGGGAGGCGGAGGCGGTGTGGTGGTTGCGCGGAGTGAAGAGGCAAAGGAACTCGGTATCCCTATGGCTGCCCCATACTTTCAGGTGGAGGACATTGTGAAGAAACATAATGTTGCAGTCTTCTCAGCAAACTTTGAGCTATACAAAGATATCTCAGCTCGGGTGATGCGCACACTTGAAGAGGAGGTGGGACATGTGTACCAATATTCTATCGACGAAGCGTTTATGGTGCTCAAGGATGCGAAAGAGCTTCCTCGCATTAAAGCATTGATAGAGAAACACATTGGTATTCCCGTATCTTTGGGAGCTGGAAAGACTATGACCATCGCAAAATACGCGAGTGAATACGAAAAACGGGGAAGTGGGCTGTGTGTACTTGAGGGAGAGAAGTGGCAGAAGCTAACTCCAGATATTCCGCTTGCTGCCATATGGGGAATTGGAGGAAAAACAGCGCGTGCTATGCGGGAGCATGAGTTGGTTATGGTACAAGACCTCCTGGATGCAGACCCTGCGCGTATTGAGACACTCTTTGGTATACATGGCACGAGAGTGCAGAAAGAACTCGGAGAACACCCTGTGTACCATCCGAAGGATAGGCTGGGAATGCAAAAGAGCATCATGAGCACACGCTCCCTTACCAAAACAACAATAGATCTCTCTGTTTTGGAATCTGCACTGGCGCATCACGTGGAGCAAGTGGCCAAGGAGCTGAGAGAAATGGACGCAGTATGTTCGGTATTGAATGTATCTTTAGGGACGAGCCGATTTGGAGATTGGGCACTGCGTGGGGGACGGAAGGAGGTGGTACTCATCGCACCAACAAGCGACACACGTCTCATGCTTAAAGAAGCACTCCATATACTTCGAGAACTGTATGAACCAGATGTTTTGTATAAAAAAGTAGGTGTATCTGTCTCGAGAATTGTACCTATAGAGTACACACAGCACACACTTTTTGCAGAAGAGGAGACTGACAATACCCTTATGAGTACGCTCGACAGTATTAACGAGCGGTTTGGTGTTGATACGCTCACTATCGGAAGGGTGGCGAAACAGAAAGAACAAAAAAACCGCTCACCTCGGTACACAACGAGGTGGGCGGAAGTTAAGAGAGTATAGATTATTTCAATATCTCGTCGACAATACCGTATTTCTTTGCTTCTTCTGCGGTCATAAAGAAGTCGCGGTCGGTATCTTTTTCAATCTGAGACAATGCCTTACCAGTTGCTTTCGCAAGCATCTTATTAAGACGTTCACGAGTCTTCAGAATGTGACGTGCAGTAATTTCAATGTCAGACGCCTGTCCCTGTGCACCACCCCATGGTTGATGAATCATCACCTCGGCGTTTGAAAGAATACTTCGCTTTCCTTTTGCCCCCTGTGAGAGGATGATGGATCCCATAGATGCTGCCATACCGACACAGACGGTCACGACATCTGGCTTGATGTGATTCATAGTGTCTACAATACCAAGTCCTGCGGTGACACTTCCTCCTGGAGAGTTTACGTAGAGGTAGATATCTTTCTTTGGATCTTCTGCTTCAAGGAAGAGAAGTTGGGCTACCACGAGGTTTGCCATATGGTCTTCAATTGGACCAGTTACAAAGATAATGCGCTCCTTAAGAAGACGTGAGTAGATATCAAACGCACGTTCGCCTTGGGCGCTTTTTTCAACGACCATAGGGACGAGAAAGTTATTTGTCTCGGTATTTTTGTGTTCCATATGAGGTGAGTGTATCACGAAGTCTATTGACTCTCCAACATCTTCATCACTGCTTCGTTAGTGAGCACTGATGCAACGTATGTACGTACACGTGTCTCGTCCGCGTCCTTGTACTGTGCGATAAGTGCATCAGTTTGATTCTTCAATTCTGTCTCATCAGGCTTTGTGTCTTCCTGCTTTGCAATTTCATTGAGTACCAACTGCAGTTTCGCACGCTTCTCTGCGCTTGGAGTCCATTCTTTCACAAGATCTTCACGTGTCTTTTTCATGTGACCGAGGTAGTCATCAATCTTCAGCCCTGCGCGTGTAAGATCCTGCTCCATCTGTCCAAACATCTGTGCAATTTCTGCATCGATGAGCACTTTCGGAAGTTCCATCTCTGTCTCTTCTACAATGGCATCAGTGATTTTTGCACGGTGGGCAGACTCCACTTCTTGCTTCTTCTGGATTTCAAGATGTTCCTTGATTTTCGCCTTGAAGTCTTCAACATTCTCAAATTGTCCAGGCTGTCCGAGTGTTTTTACAATTTCATCAGTGAGTTCTGGAAGTTCCTCATCCTTTACCTCTCCTTCTGGTTCATCAGTTGGTGCTTCTTCACCTTCCTTTGCCTGCTCTGCCTTCTTCTGGAGACGTTCGTACGCAGTCTTCTGGCGAAGAATGTCCTTGATCTGGTTCTCAATATCTTCCTCGGTCACGTCTGCAGACTCTTTGTCTTTGTTAATCTCCCCCGCAATCTTTTTGTAGTCTGGGAGTTTGATTTCTGGCACCGTTGCAACTGTTGCGGTGAATCCAAGTGGATTATCCATCGCAAGTTTGGTGAGAGAGATCTGTGGGTACCCGATCACATCAATGTTGTGCTCCTCGATAATCTTCGGGTATGCATCCTGGAGTGCACGGTTGGCCATTTCCTCGAGAATTGGTCCTTCTCCGACACGTTCTACGAGTACTTTCTCTGGGATGTTTCCCTTACGGAAGCCATCGATTTCAATATCTTTTGCAAGGTGCTTTACCGCTGCTTCGCGGTGACGAGCAAGGTGTTCAAACGGAATTTCACCAGTAATTTTCACCGCTGAGCCCTCTTGTTTTTCTACGCTAATGTTCTTTAGTTCATCTTTTGTCATAGTGGGGGACAGTGTACACGAGGGTGTGCAAATATGCAAAAATCCACGCACCATGCGTGGATTTTTGGGAGGTATGTATCTCTCTTTAGATGTCACTGAGCGCTTCGTCGAGCTCTGCATCAATTGCTTCAAGTTCCTCGTCGATTGCATCGACATCAAGGTCTTCAACAAGAGCATCAATATCATCAAGGGCTGCTACATCGGCATCTTCATCATCCATCATCATTGCTTCTTCATTTTCCATCATCGCATCCTCACGAATCATTGCACCGCGGACATAGAGTCCAACGAGAATGAGAAGGATAAGGATGATGACAATACCAATGATTGGGCCAAGGAGAGAAGATTTTTTCTCTGGCTCTGTAGCGGGGGCTTCAGTCATTGGTTCTGGAGCAGGTGTTGCAGTCTGTTGTGGTGCCTCTTGCTCTGGCATGTTCATTTTCTCGGTATCCATTGATCCCTCCTCTGGAGTGGTCATACCGTCTTTGTTATTTTCGTCCATAGTTATACATTATGCGAATAAATTACTCAGTAGTTTCATCTTCTACTGTATCATCTGCATCGTCCTGACGCACCGCGTCACTCACTCCTTGACCGAGATCTGCATCAGCGACTGCATCCTTCAGTTCTGCAACTGCTTCTCGAACAAGTGCTGCTGCAGACTTGATAAGATCGCGAATCTCATCAAACTGTGCTCGTGCACCTTCCCAGTCTGCCTGCGGGTCGTCTGATGTCGTGGTGTATTCCACCTCCACATCAAGACCGTTAATGAGTACAGCGGCTTCATCAAGGGCACTTTCTGCACTTGCAAGCGTTGAAAATGCTGCGTCTACGTCAACGCCACGCTCTTCAAGACTTTCTGCACGTTCAGTGATGCTGTCGATGGCACCCTGTACCTTACTGATTCCTGCTTCGAGACGGTCTGTTGCATTGCTTGCAACCTCTGCGATACGTGCCTGTCGCTGTTCGCTGAGCGCTGCAACACGTTCTTCTTTACGCGCCTCAATCTCGGCACGTTTTTCTTCAAGTGCGAGCTCTCGCTCTTCGCGTTTCGCTTCCATCTCCGCCTTGCGTTCCTCCATCATGGCTTCACGCTCTTCTTTCTTCTCAACAATCATGGTCTGTCGCTCCTCCATAGTCTCGGCACGTTCCATCTTTTGCGCCTCCATGGCTTCCATGCGCTCCTCTTTCTGTGCTTCAGCCTCAACCTTTTTCGCTTCCATCGCATCCTGACGCTCTGCCTGCATCGCTTCCATCTCCGCCTTCCGTGCATCTGCAGCCTCCTGCCTTTCTACTTGCTGTGCCTGCAAATCTGTTCGCTGTACACGGTCGAAATTGCTTTGTGCAAATACCGATGGCGCAACAAGAAGGAACGCAAGCGCTCCTGCAAGGGTTGCTATCTTATAATTTGATATTGATGTGTTCATACTACGCTAATGAATAGGGTTAATAACCACGAGAGATACATGTGGTTATTTTAAGTATAAACCGACCCCATCAAATTGATGGGGTCGGTTGTACACAAAACGTTATTTCACGCTCTATTTCTTTGTATAGAGTTCTCGGCTGTGCTCGAAAGCCTCTTTTGCCTTCTCTTTTCCATGCCATTCTCCAACAGAGACCTCCTTATTCTGCACTTTCTTATATGTCTCGAAGAAGTGTGCCATTTCCTTGGTGAAATGAGGATTAAGGTCTCCAAGATCCTTGATGTGCTCAAGTCGCGGGTCTTCTACAGGGACTGCAACGACCTTGTCATCTCGTTCTCCGCCATCTACCATCTCCATAATGGCAACAGGACGTGCTTTCACGAGGATTCCTGGCTGAAGTGGATATGTAGTCACGAGCACTACATCAAGTGCATCTCCGTCATCGAAGAGTGTTTGGGGGACAAATCCGTAATCAAATGGATAGTCTTGCGCGGTGTGCATCACACGATCAAGTGCAATAATACCCGTTTCTTTGTCGATCTCGTATTTGTTCTTTGAGAACTTTGGAATCTCGATGATGACGTTCATTTCATCAGCGGTTCCTGCTGGAATATCGTGAAGTAGGTTCATAGTTTTGTGTATTTAACTTGTGGAAGTCAGTATAGCAGGATTTTTTGTAATGAAAACTTTGCTAGGATATATACATAGTAATTAAACAATATATCTATGAGTTGGTGGAATCTAGGCGGTTTAAACCCTCGGTTTAAAGATTTTGTAGAGAAGTATCCGAAAAAGACAATGATCGGAATGTCGTGGTCACTATATTGGAGACTTGCGCTCCTCATTGTCGTAGTTGAAGTGATTATTCTCGGGGGACTTCTCCTTTTTGGTGAGGTGTTAGCAATGATCCAGGTATAATAAAAACCGCAGGATATCCTGCGGTTTTTATTTTTGAGCTACTCCTTGTCTTCGGTTTCCTCCTTTTCCTCAGAAGGTTCCTCCTCGGGAGTCTCTTCTGGCTTTTCTTCAACTTCTGAAGCTGGAGTTTCTTCTACTACTTCAGCCTCCGCCGCTTCAACTGGTTCAGCAACTTCTACCTCTCCAGTTTCATCTGCTTCTGCAAGCTGGTCTCCAGTATTCGCAGAGACAATATCAATCTTCCAGCCAGTAAGTTTTGCGGCAAGGCGCACATTCTGTCCACCTCGTCCGATAGCGAGAGATTGCTGATCTTCAGCAACTTCTACAATTGCGTGACCTTTGATATCTGCATCCTCTTCTCCCTCTTCTTCGATTTTTACCTCAAGTACCTGTGCAGGAGAGAGTGCATCTTCGATAAAATCTTCTGGTGCTTCAGACCATTCAATGATGTCGATCTTTTCACCACCAAGCTCGCTCATAACGGTAGAGACACGTACTCCACGCTGTCCGACGAGTGATCCTACGGGATCAATGTGTGAGTCTGTTGCGTATACCGCAATCTTAGAACGTGAACCCGCTTCACGGGCGATTGCTTTTACCTCAACGGTACCGTTCTGAAGCTCGGGTGCCTCAATTTCAAAGAGTTTTTTAAGGAAGTCGGAACTTGATCGAGAAAGTTTGAGGAAAATACCGCGTGGTGTCTCCTCTACGGCCATAAGCATTGCACGGATACGATCTCCCGTCTTGAATCGTTCTCCAGGGATCTGCTCGTCATACGGCATGATGGCGGTCACGCGTCCAAGATCTACGTAGAGGTTTCCACGTTCGAAACGCTGTACGTGTCCAACGACGATGTCTCCTGCTTTCTGTCCGAACTCTTTAAGTGCAGACTCTTTCTCTGCTTCACGGATCTTCTGAATGATGACCTGCTTTGCAGTCTGTGCAGCGATACGTCCGAAATCGTCTTTCGGCTCAAGGGGGAATACGAGTTCGTCGCCAAGTTGTGCATCACCCTTAATGAGCTTCGCGTTCTCAAGCATGATGTGCTTTTCAGCATCGAAGCGAGGAAGTTTCTCCTCCCCGTCTTCGTCGACTTCTGGTGTTTCTACCTCCTCGATTTCTTCACCCTCCTCTTCCATACGTACAAGAGACTCGTCTACAACGGTCTTTACCTGCTCGAATGCAGTATCTCCTGTATTGATATCGAATGACGCACGTACAATCTGTCCGCGCTTTCCGTATTCTTTCTTATATGCAGTTGCAAGAGACTGCTCGATTGCATCCAGCATCTTTTCGCGTCCAATGCCGCGTTCTTCCTCCATCTGATCCAGTACGGAGTTAATTACCTTAAGGTCAAACATAGTTCTGTATGTAATTTTTTTAATAAAAAACGTCGGCGCATGCCGACTTCCTTCAGTGATAAGAGTATATCTGATAGGTGGGTGGGTGTCAAATGGTCAAAATAGGCGATATCTTAATACTGTTGACAACATATACAAATATGTTATAATATAATTAAGAGTTACGGAAGAGGAGACACCAAGAGGGGGTCGGCCGTAGCAAGGAGAAATCCAATGAATAAACGTTCTTTGAAGTTTACAGCAGTTGTTATAGCCCTTTTTTCTATTGTCGGCCTGTCTATCGCACACGTGGCAGAAACAGCAGGCAAAACGGTAACATATTGGGCTCAGCTTGAAGAGTACCGCGACGTTCAGGTACTGGACATGAAAAATGCTTACCTCCTTATCCAGGAGGAGGCCCCGTGGCTGGAAGGCGCTCTCACTGGCTTCTATGATCGGGACCAGAAAAAAATGGTGGAGATTTGTATCCCCGCCCAAAAGGTCGCCGACTGTTACAAGAAAAACGAACTCGGGTTCTGGCAGCCGTATGAACGGTCGCTGGAATTGATTGCAATTGAAAAACAGCTGACGGATGCTCTGGTAGCAACAGTCAAGCCGGAGAATATTGTCGAATAATGACAAATACTCCAAAACAAAAACAAGGTCGCACTACATGTGCGGCCTTTTCTAATTCTCTACAACACACAACTCCCGATGTGGGAGTATGTGCGGTATACTAAAAACAATACTTTGGAGGTATGCACATTCAAGACGCGCAATTGAAAAGATTTATGCTCGATTCCGGTATGGCACTTCGGAAGGATCTTGATGCTGCCGAGACACTTGCAGAAGATCGAAGCATGTCATTTGCAGAAGCATTAATTTCTAATGGAACCATTACTGAAGATGATCTCCGTCGTATCGAGGCGTACATTCTTGGTGTACCGTTTGTGCAACTTAGCGGAACAGATCTCACCTTCGACGTGCTTTCCATTATTCCAGAGCCAATTGCACGTGGACACAATGTCATTGCATTTAAGAAAGAAGGAAATGTACTAGAGGTGGCAACCCTTGATGTTCAAAACATGAAGGCGTTAGAGACGCTCGCAAAGCGTATGGGATATCGTATGCGCCCTCGTCTCACTGACACGGCTTCAATGAAATATGCACTGGGGCAATATCACCAAGGGTTAAAAACAGCGTTTGGAAGCCGAATTGCACAAGAAGCACGTGGTGTTGCAGAGTGTCCGCAAACCGCAGACGGAAAGATTGATATCAGTGCACTGGCAAAGCGTATTGAACGACCAGAAGTGGTACGTATTGTCGATATGTTACTTCGTCACGCGATTGCACAGTCCGCATCGGATGTGCATATAGAACCAGCAGAGAATGAGTTGGTCATTCGCTACCGTATCGATGGCGTGCTTCATGATGCGATGGTGCTCCCAAAGCGTTTGGCACCGTTTATCAGTGCACGGATTAAAAATATTGCAGGACTTCGTTTGGATCAGAAGTATCTTCCGCAGGAAGGACGTTTCAAGATGGAACTCGAGAGCCAGAAGATTGTATTTCGTGTGTCAGTAGTGCCTGTGTACTTTGGCGAAAAGGTAGTCATGCGCCTCGTGGAAGAGAATCGCTCAGGGTTTACCCTTGAGGGTATTGGCTTCCACGGAGAGTCTCTCGAACAGATTCACGAGGTTATGCGAGAACGGCAAGGGCTCATTGTGCTTGCAGGTCCTGAAGACTCTGGAAAAACAACTACTCTCTACACCATGCTTGATGTGCTCAATACACCAGACGTTAACGTAGCAACCATTGAAGATCCAATAGAATACCAACTCGCACGAGTGAATCAGACCCAGATACGTCCAGACCTCGGCCTCACCTTCGCATCAGGCCTTCGTGCACTCCTTCGCCAAGACTCCGACATCGTGATGGTGGGAGATATTAAAGATGCCCAGACTGCGACACTTACCACACACGCCGCACAGAGTGGACACCTGATGCTCGGTGGTATGTATGCAGCACGTGCGGTGGATGTCATTACCCGTCTTCGGGAGATGGACATAGAGCCATTTGTGCTTGCACACACGTTAAAACTTGCTATCGGCATTCGTCTGGTTGGGAAACTCCCAGAAGAGAAGGAGGCGTATACACTTTCAAAAGAAGAGCGTGATGCACTCGAGCAATATATAGATATGAATGCCGTCCTTAAACACCTCAAGGCTGAAGGTGTGGTGAAGAAGACTGCAACATGGAGTACGATTCCATTTTATAGACCAAAGAAAGATGCTGTCGTGGAGGGTCTTGGACGTATCGGTATCCACGAGGTGCTCCGTATCACTCCTGCACTTCGAGAACTGATTCTTGAAGAAGCAGACATCGAAAAGATACAGAAGCATGCAGCAAAAGAGGGTATGACTACACTTGCAGAAGATGGACTTTTTAAGGCGGCACTAGGACAGACTAGTATTGAAGAAGTGCTTCGGATACTCGCAGAGGAGTAGCATGCTACAATCTTCGTATGAAACCAATTGTCATCGGGAACTGGAAACTTAATCCAACGTCGCTTTCGCTTGCGAATACGTTATATACAGATGTGCAGAAGGGGGTGGCACGCTTGAGGAAGGTAGAAGTTGCTGTTGCACCACCAATGGTCTTCCTCTCTGCACTCGCTGAGAAAGCAAAAGGAAAGAAGACATTTTTGGTAGCCCAGGATGTCTTTTGGGAGAAATTAGGTGCACATACGGGAGAAGTTTCAAATGCGATGCTTTCGAGCATCAATGTAAAGCATGTCATCATTGGGCACTCTGAGGTACGAGAGCAGGGAGAGACAGATGATGAGGTGGCGAAGAAAGTATCTGCGACAGTGAAAGCAGGGAATACTGCCATTATCTGTGTCGGAGAGAAAGAGCGAGATGACCACGGACACTACCTTGCGCTTGTAGAGGATCAGATTCGGATGGCGCTTCAAGGTGTACCGAAGACAAAACTTGGGAATGTTGCTATTGCGTATGAACCAATCTGGGCAATTGGCACTGGCAATACAGCAACAGCACATGATGCACACGAAATGAAACTTTTTATACAAAAAGTACTCAGCGACATGTTTGGGCGTACTGCACTTTCAAAAATTCGTGTGCTGTATGGAGGATCAGTGAATAAAAAGAATGCAGAGGAACTCTACACACAAGGTGAAGTAGATGGTTTCTTGGTCGGTGGAGCAAGTCTGAAAGCAGATAATTTTATCGAGGTGGCAAAAATTGTAGATCGCCTATGAAATCGATAGTGGACGTACCAGATCTCCGTGGAAAGAAAGTGTTACTTCGCGCATCACTTAACGTACCGATTGAAAATGGGGAGGTGATCGATGACTTTCGTATTAGAAAGGCGATGAAGACGATCGATTACCTTGTAGGAGAAGGGGCAAAGGTTGTAATCATTGCACACATCGGACGAGAAAAAACAGATACACTTGAATCGGTGTACCAAGCGATGCGACGGCGGATGTCACTCTTATGGTGCGGAGATTTTTCTGAGGCGAAAGAGATGACTGATGCGTTGGAAAATGGAGAAGCACTTCTTCTTGAGAACCTTCGGTGTAATGAGGGAGAGAAAAAAAATGACGATACCTTTGCAAAAGAACTTGCATCCCTTACTGACATCTATGTGAACGATGCCTTCGCCGCATCGCATAGAGCACATGCATCTATTGTTGGCATCCCGAAACATCTTCCTTCGTACATGGGACTGAATTTTGAGAAGGAGTATCACACACTTGAAGAAGTGCGCACTCCAGAATCTCCATCACTATTTATACTCGGCGGAGCAAAATTTGAGACCAAAGCACCGCTTATTACACAATACGCTGATATATATGACCGTGTGTTTGTTGGCGGAGCACTTGCAAATGATTTCTTTAAAGCAAAAGGATTTGAGGTGGGCACATCCCTTGTCTCTTCTGTTGCGGTTGATGATGCATTGCTTAGTCGGGAGAACATCCTGCTTCCTGTGGATGTCACGGTGAGAAATGCGACGGGTGAGGTGCGGGTGACGAGTCCAGATGACGTGCGATCCAATGAAATGATTCTTGATGCGGGGCCTGAAACAATGAAGATGCTTGCAACCTATGTCGCTGAAGCACAAACTATTTTATGGAATGGTCCGCTTGGAAATTATGAAGAAGGATTTGCGGAATATACAGAGGCACTCGCAGATCTTATTGCAACAAGTGATGCATACTCTGTCGTCGGCGGCGGAGACACCATTGCCTCGATTGCAAAGCTGCAACTTGAAGATAGGTTTTCTTTTCTCTCTACCGCAGGCGGTGCGATGTTAGTGTTCCTAGAAACGGGAACACTTCCAGGAATTGAGGCACTCACTTAAATAATTGGGCGTGACGATTAAGTTTCTTTCCTTCAGCAAGGGTATCAATGACGAGTTGCAACTCATCTAATGTTTGCTTCTTAACTCCAGAGCGTAGGTACTTTCTATAAGAACGCACGTATTTCTTTGAAGCAACAATAGAATACATGGAAGAGTTATTCTATTGCGTCGTGGAGTTCTTTTGCGGTACGGTAGCTCGTTCCTTTCATTGCTTCTGCGATTTCCTGATCCCATTCAGCACGAATCTCCTTCTGTCTCTTTCGAGAGGGTATAAATGGAACACCGTCCTCAAGTATCACCTGGTGGAGGAACATTTTTACTGCACTCGACATGTCGAGCCCAATAGAAGAAAGCGTTGCGGCTGCGCGACGCTTTGTTTTTTCATCAATGCGGATATTTATCGTTGAAGTAGACATGTATGCAGTGTATACATTGTGCGCACAATGTCAACACATTATGAAATAGCATCACGAAGTTTTTCAGCAAGGGCATCTTTTTCTCCGTCTTTATATTCTGTGTGCTTTGGGTCTTGAAAGATCTCATCTCCTTCAAATCGGGGAATGATATGGATATGCGTATGAAATACTTTTTGCCCTCCCGCAGATTCGTTGTTCATAACAATGGTAATACCGTCTGCTTCTAGCGTTTCTCTCATAGCATGGGAAATCTTTTGCGCTACTCCCATGAGGTGTCCGAGTACATCGTGCGGAATATCGAAAATATTTCGATAGGGCTTCTTTGGGATCACAAGTGCATGACCCTTATTTGTTGGCTCTATATCTAAAAAGGCGAAGGCCGTATCATCTTCGTACACTGGCCATACAGGGAGATCTCTGTCGATGAGTTTTTCGTAGAGGGTCTTTTCCATGAGGGTAGTATAGCAGGCTTTTGAATTACTTGACAATATGGTTTATATATGATATATTAGTCCCAGTACTGAGTTGTCTTGAAATCATTATAAGGGAGAAGACCAGTGTGTCTCTACATTGACAAGAATGGTGTTGCACACCGCACGGCACGTGAGTGCCAGCAAGCAAATCAGAAATGATGTTCTTGTGTACACCGTGTTTCCGAACAAACCGCACGGTGACAGCGTCTGGTTCCTTTAGCCATTGGCTTGCTGATCAAGGAGGAAATAGTCAGCATAAGATTTGAGGCGTTCTGCTTACACAGCAGGCGCCTCTTTTATTTTAAGTGACAGATCAACTCTTGTGCCTCATGGTAGTATAGGCATACTATGCGGCCAGAGAAAGTCTACACACTCCATGATACCTCCAAAGATTCTTTAATTCATACCCTGCTTGCAAATAGAGGAATCACTGAAGAAAAAGACATCGAAGGATTTTTAAATCCAGATTATGACACGCACCTTCATGACCCATTTCTCATGTCTGATATGGAGAAGGCAGTTTCACGTACGTGGGATGCAATCGAAAACGAAGAGCACATCGCCGTCTTCAGTGACTATGACTGCGACGGTATTCCAGGAGGAGTGGTCCTTCATGATTTTTTCAAAGCAATTGGGTATGAGAACTTTCAAAACTATATTCCGCATCGTCATGAAGAGGGATATGGATTTAATGCGGGTGCAGTTACAAAGTTTAAAGAGGATGGAGTGAATCTCATCATCACCATAGATTGCGGGACGGTGGATCATGAGGCACTGGCCGCTGCAAAAGAGGCAAACATTCCAGTCATCATCGTGGATCACCATGAATCGGGAGAAGAGACTCCCGATGCATTTGCGCTTTTGAATCCAAAGTGTGATGACGCGTATCCTTTCAAAGGACTCTGTGCTGCAGGGGTAACGTATAAGTTTGTGCAGGCACTTATCACTGAAGGGCGAAAGCGAGAGAGGGTCGAGTTGCCTCTCGGATGGGAGAAGTGGCTTTTGGATATGGTGGGTGTTGCAACGATTGCAGACATGGTGCCACTGACTGGAGAGAATAGAGCACTCGCACATTATGGGCTTAAGGTATTACATAAGTCTCGAAGGCCAGGGTTGCATCATTTGGTGCGGAAGAATGGACTTCGGCAACATATGCTTACCGAAGATGATATTGGCTTTACCATCGCACCGCGGGTGAATGCTGCTTCACGTATGGATACGCCAGAGGATGCGTTTACACTCCTCTCTACCAAGGACGAGGTTGAGGCAGGAACACGTGCCGCACATCTCGAGAAGTTGAATAAAGAACGAAAGACAACCGTTGCGGTGATGAGCCGAGAACTGAAACGGCGGCTTGAGAAACTTTCGGAAATTCCAAATGTCATTGTTATTGGAAATCCAGAATGGAAGCCTGCACTTGTGGGACTCTCTGCAAATAGTTTGGTGGAGACATACCAGCGACCAGTCTTTGTATGGGGTCGAGACGGACAGGGTGTTATCAAAGGGTCGTGTCGATCAGATGGTTCAGTATCTGTGGTGGACTTGATGCAGGAGGCGAGCCATGCACTTCTTGGGTTTGGTGGACACAAAGAGGCAGGAGGATTTTCTACCAGTGATGAACAGGTGCACATACTTTCTGATGCACTCAATGAGGCGTATGAAAAATTGTCTGCAACACTTTCGGAGAAAGAAGAGATTTTTGTTGATGCGGATATACAGCTAGAAGACATTACTGAGTCTTTCCTCAAAGATTTAAAAACACTGGCACCGTTTGGTATGGGAAATCCGAAGCCATTGTTTCGTCTGAAAAATGTGAAGCCAAAGAAGGTAGAAAGTTTTGGAAAGGGAGGAGATCATACGAAAATATATTTTGACACCATCAATGCAATTGCGTTCTTTAAGAAGCCAGAAGAGTTTACACACCTCTCCACTGATGGCTGTACACTTATTGCACATGTCGAAGAGTCTTTTTTCATGGGACGGAAAGAGGTGCGGTTGCGAATTGTTGATGTTCTGCCAAAGGTATAGATCTGTGGCATACTTATCTTTATGAAAAAAATCATCGCATACACCGACGGCGGTGCACGAGGGAATCCGGGTCCTGCAGGTCTCGGGGTGCATATTGAGAACGAAGATGGAGATGTGTTGAAAGAGGTTTCACAATATCTCGGAGAGCAGACGAATAACTTTGCAGAGTATGCTGGGGCGTTGGTGGCGCTTGAGACACTCCGAGAACTCTATGGAGATGATACGCCACACATGCAGTTTGAGATTAAACTCGATAGCGAGTTAGTACAGAAGCAAATTAATGGGGAGTATAAGGTAAAATCTGACACTCTCCGTCCAATCTATGAGGAGATCATTCGGATCCGTGATGAATACTTCCCGCACATCACTTTTACTCACGTTCGGAGAGAATATAACAAAGATGCAGATCGGCTTGCTAACGAAGCAATGGATCGTGGTGCATGAGTGCAGGATCGTTCTATAGTGCACTCGGTGGCTTTGGCATAGGTATATTTATTGCATCGTTCGTACCTGTTTCACAGGCGGTGATACTTTGGACGCTTCTTCTGTCTCTGGTGTTGGGTGTACTTTGGCAACGCAGATATGCTGCGTTCTTTTTATATTTCAGTGTGTTTTTACTTGGATGCGCGGTCGGATTATTCCGCATGGATGTGACCACGTGGGAAACATCTCCGTATGTGGGACTCGAAAACACTACGGTTTCTCTTGTTGGCATTGTGGTGCGTGAGCCAGATGTGCGCAGTGTTTCACAACACCTCTATGTACAGGATGAGGAGCATGACGCTTTGATACTCATCACTACGGATCCATTTTTAGATGTAGCGTATGGTGATCGTACTCTGTTTCATGGCGTTGTGGAACGTCCAGAGTCTTTTGAAACAGATCTTGGTCGTACGTTCAACTATCCTGGCTATCTCCGTGCACGTGGGGTGACACACCGCATCTCTGGTGCGGAGGTGGAAGTACTTGGAGAGGGAGAGGGGAATCCAGTTATTGAAAGACTCCTTTTGTGGAAGCACTCATTTATGTCTTCACTAGAACGACTACTCCCAGAGCCAGAGGCGGGCCTGGGCGAAGGATTATTGCTCGGTGTGAAACGAGCCCTCGGAGAAGATTTAGAAGAAGCATTTCGGAAGACAGGCATCATTCACATTGTGGTGCTCTCTGGATACAACATTATGATCGTCGTTGAAAGCATCATGCGGCTACTCTCATACTTCACGACGCCACGGACACGCGTACTTTTTGGTGGGGGAGCCATTCTTTCATTTGCACTCATCGTTGGACTCTCTGCAACGGTCGTGCGGGCATCTATCATGGCAGCGCTCGTGCTCCTTGCACGGTCGATGGGAAGACGGTATCAGGTTACGCGTGCACTCCTTTTCTCTGGAGCAGTGATGGTACTTTTTAATCCGTATCTCCTTGTTTTTGATCCAGGGTTTCAACTTTCGTTTCTTGCGACACTCGGACTGATCTTAATCGCACCGCACTTAGAAAAAGTTTTCATCCGAGTACCGACGCAATTACAGATACGCGAGTTTGTTGTCTCCACCATTGCAACACAGATTGCAGTGCTTCCACTTCTCCTCTACATGATGGGAGAGTTTTCTATAGTTGCCCCGCTCGTGAATGTGCTCGTGTTACCTGCAGTGCCGCTTGCGATGCTCCTCTCATTTTTATCAGGAGTCATTGGATTTGTGTCTGCCCCTCTTGGAATGCTTTTTGGATTTTTTGCGTTTGGGTTACTTGCATACATCGTGTCTGTTGCATCATGGTTTGGAGATCTCTCGCTCGCGTCGTTTGCAGTTCCCACATTCCCATTCTGGATCGTTGCACTTTGTTATGTCGTGATGGGAGCTGTACTTCTGAAAATGAAAAAAGCCTCACGAGATTCGTGAGGCTTTTTCTTAGGTGATGCGCTTCGCAACCGTCTCCCAATTTATATTCTTGAGGAAGGCTTCGATATACGTTTTCTTCTCACTCGGTACGTAGTCCACCATGAACGCGTGTTCCCACATATCCATGGCGAGGATAATAGGAAGTCCAGAAAGTTGTCCGAGCTCGTGATCTCCCACCCATGCAACATGGACAGTGTTTACGTCTGGGTCTTGGTAGAGAACAGTCCAACCAATACCGCGGGTCATGCCTACGGTAGTGAAGTGTTCGATGAATCCTTCCCACGAACCGTACTTTTCTGATACCAGTGCAGAGAGGTTTTCTGGCACATCAGTGGCACCACCTTCAAATTGTGAGAAGTAGTACTCGTGCATACGCATACCGTCGAACTCGAATCCAAGACGGCGTCGAAGTTCTGCAATTGCGTATGCATACTTCTCTTTGTCCTGTGATTCGAGATCATGTACCTGCGTGCGCAAGTGATTCACGTGTTTTACATATCCCTCATAGAGACCGAGGTGTACAGAGAGTTGTTTCTCTGAGAGACCCTCGAGTGCTCCTAGATTAAATGTTTTTGCTGTGTATTCCATAGAATTGTTTTAAAGATAATGATGCACACATTGTATAGTATGGAGAACAACTCTTCAAAATATGAGAATCCTTCGTTCTTTGATACTGCTTGTACTCTTCTTCATTCTCATTGGGAGTCTTGATGTGCTTCCAGAGCGGAATGTTGCGGCGGTGTCTCAGTCTGGCACATGTCCAGAGAGACTCCTCTGTGTTGTTTTTCTTGATGTAGGGCAAGGAGATTCCATATTCATACAATCTCCAACGGAAACACAGATGCTTATCGATGGTGGGCGAGGGAGTGCGGTGCTTCGACCGCTTGCGGATGTGATGGGTTTTTTTGATAAGACTATAGACTATGTCCTCATTACCCATCCAGACAGTGATCATGTTGGAGGATTGGTTTCTGTATTTGATCGCTATGAGATTCTGCACGTGCTTCGAACAGAAAAGGAAAGTGAGACCGCAGTTTGGCAGGCGGTGGAAGAACGTCTTGAAGGAGAGATGCTCTTTGCACGACGTGGTCAGACCTATGACCTTGGCGGTGGAGCGGTGCTGACCATCCTCTTCCCCGAGGCTGATGCATCAGATTTAGAAAGTAACGAGGCTTCAATCGTCGCACGCCTGGTCTATGGAGAGAGCGAGTTTCTCTTTATGGGAGATGCGCCTCAGGAGGTGGAACGAAAACTTTTGGAAGGAGATATACAGAGTGATGTGCTGAAGGTGGGACACCACGGGTCTAAGACATCAACTGCAGAGGAGTTTATTGAAGTAGTTCGTCCAACATATTCCATTATTTCCGCCGGGAAGGATAACAGGTACGGACACCCACATGCAGAGGTTCTGGAGAATCTTTCTGTCAGTGAAATAAAAAACACTGCCGATGAGGGCAGTATTTTCATGATTTCTGACGGAAAGAGTATCTGGTTTAAATAATCTTTGCTTCCTTGAGCGTCTTGTATGCTCCGTTCTTTGCAATAGTGCGGAGTGCCTTTGCTGAAACATTAACCACAACCGTCTTTCCAATCTCTGGTACGAAGATTCGTTTCTTCTGAAGGTTTGGCTGACGACGTGTCTTTCCGCACGGGTTAAACTGCGTCGCACGTGTGCGGTTAGAGTATCGTCCCCCAATCTGGGTTTTCTTTCCAGTGATGTCGCATTGCTTAGCCATATGTGCGCGCCATCGTACCATATATAGGGTGGAGTGCAAGTGTCTCTATGATAGAATGTCTCCACTATGGCAGAACTTATCATCATCGTAGCCCTCATTCTTTCTATTGTGCTCCATGAAGTAGCGCATGGATATGCGGCAGACTGGCTTGGAGACCCAACGGCACGTCTTCAGGGAAGGCTTACCATAAATCCACTGAACCATATTGACCCATTGGGATCCGTGATTATCCCAGGACTCCTCTTTCTTTCAAATGCAGGATTTCTTTTTGGATGGGCAAAGCCAGTGCCGTACAATCCGTATAATCTGCGACCACTCTTTGGGCAAGGACGGTATGCGGAGGCATTTGTTGCAGCAGCAGGAGCGCTTGCGAACTTTCTGCTTGCTATTATCTTTGCGCTTTTAATTCGTTCTGCGGATATACTCGGTCTTACCCCTGCGGTGGTAGAGCTTTCAAGTTACATTGTATATATCAATATATTACTCGGGTTCTTTAATCTTATTCCACTCCCACCGCTTGATGGATCGAAGGTACTCTTGGCGCTGCTTCCTACACGCGCTGCCATGAAATACCAAGAAATGACTGCACGTATTGAACGATTGGGACTCCTCTTCACATTCCTTCTTCTCTTTCTATTTATAAATGTACTGTGGACACCGTTTTCTGTACTGTTGTTCAAAGTATTTGGTCTCTTGACAGGATTGGGAGGTTTGTAGTATTGTTTTGCCGCTTCTCTTGGGGGAGAGGGTTCAAGAGAAGATTCCTTGATTAATTCACAGCGGCCTACGGCCAGAGTGATTGGCAAACCCCTCTCCCCATACTTCCAACGGCGCATGCGCCTTGTTGTTGCAAATGTAGAGTGTTCTTTAGTATCTTTCAAATAGACAGTTTGAACCCGAGACTGGTAGGCAAGGACTGCGCACGTTCTTGAGACAATGTCTTCTAGTGGTAGTTATTCACGATGTAACTTTCATGAATGGTGTCTCGGGGTCTGTTCACATGCGTGTAAACAGATTAGTGGCCAAGAAGACAGGGTGCGAAGCCTCTAAGCGTCTGTTGCGGCAGACACTTAGGGGCGTTTTTTATACTCAAACACTTGCAGTTTCACACAGATATAGTAGAGTACTGCCACCAAATATGGCAACAATTAATCAATTAACACGTAAGAGTCGTCGAGACCCTGCAAAGAAATCAAAGGTGGCTGCATTGCAGTCTGGTTTCAACAAGGTTAAGAACCGACCAAACGCATATAACTCACCATTCAAGCGTGGTGTGTGTACGCGTGTAACGACCAAGACTCCGCGTAAGCCGAACTCTGCGATTCGAAAGATTGCACGTGTACGCCTTACCAACGGACAGGAAATTACCGCATACATCCCAGGTATGGGACACACACTTCAGGAGCACTCTGTTGTGCTCGTCCGTGGAGGACGCGTGAAGGACATCGGTGTGAACTACACTGTTGTCCGTGGTAAGTACGATGCGACTGGTGTGGATGAACGACGACGAGGACGTTCACGCTACGGAGCAAAGAAGCCGAAGGGTGAATAGCACAATTACTCATAAATAGTTTATATTCGCTTTAGATAACGATAGAAATAATATGCGAAGACCAATCAAAAAGAAGCCACAGGTACAACCTGATGAGCGGTACAATTCAATCGAAGTAGCACGTCTTATCAACTACGTGATGCTTCGTGGACAGAAGGAAACTGCACGTAAGATCGTGTATGGAGCGTTCGAGGAGATTAAGAATGCAAAGGAGAATGGTGGAGAGCCACTTGAGATCTTCGAAAAGGCACTCTCTAATGCAGGTCCACAGATGGAGGTACGAAGCCGTCGTGTCGGTGGTGCAAACTACCAGGTGCCACGTGAGGTGCGTCCAGAGCGACGTCTTGCACTTGCACTCCGTTGGATTATCTCAGCAGCACGCAGTGGAAAGGGAACCCCTATGCATAAAGCACTTGCACAAGAGCTCATGCTCGCAGCAAACGAGGAGGGATCAGCAGTAAAGAAGAAGGAAGACACACACAAGATGGCAGAAGCCAACCGCGCATTTGCACACTTTGCGTGGTAGAAGAGAAAAAGCCCCGAGAGGGGCTTTTTTGTAAGGAGGCTTTGTAGCACAGTATAAGTACCATGTTTAATTTTTTGAAGCGAAAAAAGAATATCACTCAAATTGCAGAGCGCCAGCTTAAAGAAAATAAGCAGGTGATTGAATCGCTTCGTGATTACGATGAAGGAAAAAAAGTTATTTCAACCGACAACGTGGCAGATCGTCTGTCTAACGTACAAACTTCTTCATAGTCGAGGACATATAGCCTTCCCACTTACTCCAAACGCACAGAAAACAGTTGAGTCTTTGACAGAGAATAATTAATCAGACGCATTTCGGCGTTGATATTTATGAGCGACCAGAAGAAAAACTGGTTGCGCTTCTTTATTTTCTTATTAAAGACCATCCATTCACGGATGGGAATAAGCGCACAGCTTGTCTCGTCTTTGAGATTGCGTGTGAACTCAATGATTTAGAGCCACACTACAACGGTTTTACCCTTGATGAGCTTGCCGTTTATGTAGAGAGAGTAAAGCCGAAAGACCATCAGGACTTTATTCGAGGGACAACAATTGTACTTTTTGACCTCTAAACGTATTGTTTTCTTTCCTTAAATACCGTATAGTGTGCGCACCTAAGGTCTGAGGACCTTTTTCTTTTACGTTCGCCACGTAAGGACTGAAAGGAGGTAATTATTATTGAATAGATATATTTATGAGCAGAGCATTTCCACTAGAGAAACTACGAAACTTCGGTATTGTTGCGCACGTAGACGCAGGAAAGACGACGACATCAGAGCGCGTACTCTTCTATACCGGAATGAGTCACAAGATCGGTGAGGTACACGACGGTGAGACCGTTACCGACTGGATGGAGCAAGAGCGAGAGCGCGGTATTACCATTACTGCCGCAGCGATCTCATGTAACTGGGCAAAGACCCTTGAGACAGATCGTACGAACAAGGATCTTCAGTACACCTTTAACATCATTGATACCCCAGGACACATCGACTTTACCGCAGAGGTAAAGCGTTCGATGCGTGTGCTCGACGGTGCGGTGGTGGTATTTGACGGTGCTGCTGGTGTAGAGCCACAGACTGAAACAAACTGGGGGTACGCAGACGAGGCAAACGTGCCACGTATCTGTTTCGTGAACAAAATGGACAAACTTGGTGCAGACTTTGATGCATCAGTGAAGTCTATTGAGGATCGTCTTTCAAAGAAGGCAGTACGTATCCAGCTTCCAATCGGTGCAGAGGATGATATGAGCGGAGTGGTGGATCTCGTTACCATGAAGGCATACCGTTTCGGTGGAGAAATGGGAATGGATGTGACTGAAGAGGATATACCAGAGAACATGGTGGAGGATGCAAAGAAGTGGCGAGCGGAACTTATCGAGCGTGTGGTGGAGCACGACGACGCACTTATGGAGGCATACCTTGGTGGTGAAGAGCCTTCACTTGAAGATCTTAAGAAGACCCTTCGTAAGGCGGTTATCGCAAACGCAATCTTCCCGATCATGACAGGTACCGCACTGAAGAACATCGGTGTACAGCTGGTACTTGATGCAGTGGTAGATTATCTCCCCTCTCCACTTGACCTTCCTCCAGTAGAGGGAACAAACCCAAATAATGAGGAGGAGACACTTGAGCGAAAGCCATCAGATGACGAACCATTCTGTGCGCTTGCTTTCAAGCTTCAGGACGACAAGTTCGTTGGACAGCTTGCCTTCTTCCGTGTGTACTCTGGTACCGTAAAGGCGGGTTCATATATCTTGAATGCGTCTACAGGAAACAAAGAGCGTGTGGGACGTATCGTACGTCTTCAGGCAGACAAGCGTGAGGAAGTCGAGGAAGTATACGCAGGAGAGATTGCTGCTGCGGTGGGTATTAAGGAAGTGAAAACATCACACACACTCTGTGATGAGGCAAATCCAATCCTTCTTGAGCAGATTACCTTCCCCGAGCCAGTGGTTGCAGTACGTGTAGAGCCAAAGACCAAGAATGACCAGGAGAAAATGTCGGTAGCGTTGAAGCGTCTTGCTGATGAGGACCCGACATTCAAGGTATCAACTGACGAAGAGACACTTGAAACGATTATCGCAGGTATGGGAGAACTCCACCTCGATATTATTATCGATCGTATGAAGCGAGAGTTCGGCGTCGAGGCGAACATCGGACAGCCACAGGTAGCGTATCGTGAGACTATCCAGTCTGAGGCTGAAGCAGAGCACAAGTACGTGAAGCAGTCTGGAGGACGTGGACAGTACGGACACGTAAAGCTTCGCATCAAGCCACTGGTCGCACTTGGTGAAGATGAAGAGGTTGCAAAGAATGTGACTCGTGATGACCACTTTGAGTTCGTCAACAATATTAAGGGAGGTGCCATTCCACAGGAATACATTCCAGCAGTAATGAAGGGATGTAAGGAGGCAATGAGTCGTGGATTCGTTGCAGGGTACAAGATGGAGGATATCTCAGTCGAACTCTTCGATGGTAGTTACCACGATGTGGACTCTTCAGAGATTGCTTTCAAGCTCGCAGGTATCAACGCCTTCAAAGAGGCTGCAGAGCGTGCGAATGCCGTTATCCTTGAGCCGGTGATGAAGGTAGAGGTACGTACTCCAGAAGAGTACATGGGAGACATCAACGGAAACCTTTCATCAAAGCGTGGACAGGTAGAAGGAACCGAGGAGATTGGTGGAAAGACCATCATTCATGCGAAAGTTCCACTTTCTGAAATGTTTGGATACACCAGTTCACTTCGTTCGATGACACAAGGGCGTGCATCGATGACGATGGAGTTTGATCACTATGCAGTTGTTCCACCAAACGTTGCGGAGGAGATCAAGCGAGAGCGAGGAGTACAGAACAAAGGAGGAGACGAGTAAGTCAAAAAAGACCCCGAAAGGGGTCTTTTTTGACATGAGGTTATCAGTGTGTTATTATACGAGGGACAGCGCAATCAAAAAGAGGAGGATCGCGTGTTAAAAAGCTCTTTGGCACTAATGCTACTTGCCACACCAGTCTACGCAGATGACTTCCTTGTGGGGGACGTTCATATACTACAGGCGGTGAACAACGGCGGTCTCACGACCGTTACTCCCGAATACGCCTGGAAAAAAGGCACATGCGGAGGTTTCGGGTTCGTTGATCTCTATGTCACGAACACGTCGAAGGACTTCTTCACAAACCACGTCGTCGATTGCTCTCTGAGCAAATACGCTTTCGCTTCGACGGAGGTTGGCGCCACCAACGGCGGCTTCACCGTCAAAGCTGGGGCTGGTATCCAACTCTCAGTTCCGGGAATGAAGTTCGTAAGAGCCACTTGGTATCCTGCGGTAACGCATGATGCTGGCGATCGAGCACAGGTTAAGTTCGCATGGTTGTCGGAGAATGTCCGACTGACGGATAACATCGACATCTATACCTCGGGTTTCGTTCGGATACGGCACAATGCCCCGAATGTCGCCCAACCACAGGTGTGGATGAACGTGAAATCCCTGCCGTTTGAAGTTGGAACAGAGGTGGGCATCTTCGGTGATACCACAACTGTTCAGGTGGCGATCAAGTACAAGTTCTAAGTTTTGTACCGAGTTCTTGAAGAGCCGTCTCTCGAAAGAAGACGGCTTTTTGATTTATATAACTTTCCTGTAGAGAGTACTCTGTATATGAACAAGGAGTTCATAGGGGATAGTTTCGCAAAGCTTTGCCAGGTGCTCTATGGAGTTTGGCTGTGTCTTGTCACCACTAATGATGGTCACTTCATCATCGAGTTTAATGTCTGGGATCTGGGATACATCAATAGACGTGATATTCATGTTAACTCTTCCAAGAATAGGGCAGACTGTTCCGTGTACTAACACACTCCCTTTATTTGAAAGTCTTCGGTCAAGTCCCTCGTTATATCCAACAGGGATTGTTGCCACACGCATGTCTTTTTCTGCGGTAAAGGTGCCATTGTACCCGATGGTTTCTCCTTGTTTGAGCGTTTTGATACTGGTGATTCTTGTCTTCATCTCTAACGCTGGTTTGAGATCTAGGTCATCAAGTCCGACATTGACTCCGTAGAGCCCAATTCCCAAGCGAATACCATTAGCATCTATATGCTTGGAATAGAAACTTCCCGCAGAGTGTCCGCAGTGGAAGTATGTGACGGTTGGGATGTGGGATCGTATGGTCTGTACCGCAGTATTCCACGCATCAATCTGCGTATCGGTAAGTGTAGAACCTTTGGTGTCTGCATCTGCAAGGTGTGTGTAGACACCTTCGAGTATAAGCGAAGAGTGTGCAATGAGATTAAGGGCTTCATGGAGTTCTTCAACATGGACACCGTGGCGATGCATGCCTGTGTCTATCTTGAGGTGTATTGAAGCGGGTTTTTTTGAAGTGGCAAGTCGTTTAAGCTCTTCAAGACTTATGACTGCAAAAGAAGTGTTTCTCAGTTTATTGTGCACGATTGTCTCATGGGGTGTGTAGCCGATGATGAGAATGGGTTTTTGTATACCACTACTGCGGAGTGTGAGTGCCTCAAAGAACGTGTCGACACAAATAAAAGGAATCTCTTCTGTGTCTACTATGTTTCCTATCTCAACGAGACCGTGTCCGTACGCATTACTCTTCAGTACTGGAGCGACAGCGACATTGTACTGTGTCTGGAATACAGAGAGATTATGCTTGATTGCCGCACTATCGATCACCACCTTTATAAGCCGCTCGTATTTCTTTTTTGAACGTATCTTTTTGAGAAGACTTTTAAGCATTCCCTCAATTGTATCAAAAGACAAAATCAATACGGTGTATTTTAGACAGTGTATAAGAGTTATTGTCAAATAACAGATCTGGGTGTAGTATAAACTACGGTAAAACAGAAAAGGGAGAGTGTCATGCCGTTCGACGGAAAGAAGGCTCTGGTGGTAACGCCAAGCTTCAGAACGATGAAAAGTACCCTCGCCCTGTTTGCATTTAGGCACGAGGGCTGGTACCAGATACACGGATCTGTTGGGATTCACGGAACAAGTGTTCGTTTGCTGGGAATTCCCGTGACGCGACTGATTGTCGCATATGGGTCGAACAGCA
Source organism: Candidatus Kaiserbacteria bacterium (assembly GCA_019634005.1). Taxonomy (GTDB): domain Bacteria; phylum Patescibacteriota; class Minisyncoccia; order Phycocordibacterales; family UBA918; genus JAHQWD01. The sequence continues at coordinate 46,993 of JAHQWD010000002.1, read as the reverse complement.
AAGACCCGTATTTCTCAGTAATCATCGCAGCGCGTGTTTCGGGCAAGCAGTGCCCGAAACTGACGCATTGGATGGAGCAGTTCAACACTGGCTCACCGTGTATCTGCGGTCGCGTTCCTCAAGACGCACACCATGCACTGCTTCACACAGAGCAAGAAGTGCACGTGTCTACTGAAAGCACTATTGCTGGCGAGTACGAAGTACTCGAGGATGCCTTTGCGGCAGAGCAAAAGCTTTTCGATACCCTTCTCGTTCAGCATGCCGAGGAAACGAAGCTCGTTCACTGACAATGAATAAAGTCGCGCCACATCGGCGCGGCTTTTTGGTATTGCAAAATATGGCGCACTCATGTACCATGGCGGACACCGCATCGCTCTTTATGCGCTTTTTGGCGTGTAGAGGGTCGGTGAGGAGCATCGCTCTTTATCGAATTTATGTATGTAGCGGTAAGGCACTGCGTTCTCGCGCCCTTACCACTCCATACGTACCTCCATTTAATACAATGGCAGTACGGTGCGGATAGAATATAAGCTAAATTATTTACGAATATGGCAGATTTTGATCGTTCAAAGCCGCACGTAAACGTAGGAACTATTGGTCACGTTGACCACGGTAAGACTACGCTTACTGCCGCAATTCTAAATGTGCTCAACGCAAAGGGAGACGGCTACGCCGCAAACCTTAAGGACGTTGGAGACATTGACAAGGCGCCAGAGGAGAAGGCGCGTGGTATTACTATTTCTCTTTCTCACTCTGAGTACGAGACACCAAAGCGTCACTACGCGCACATCGATGCGCCAGGTCACGCCGACTACATCAAGAACATGATCACTGGTGCTGCACAGATGGATGGTGCGGTACTCGTAGTAGCTGCGACTGATGGAGCGATGCCTCAGACTCGTGAGCACGTACTTCTTGCAAAGCAGGTTGGAGTACCAAAGATTATCGTATTCCTTAACAAGACCGACATGGTTGACGATGAGGAGATGGTAATGCTCGTAGAGGAGGAGCTTCGTGAGCTTCTTACTGCAAACGGATTTGATGGTGAGAATGCACCAATCATCAAGGGTTCAGGACTTAAGGCGCTTGAGGAGCCTGCAGGCGACTGGGGAGCGAAGGTTATTGAGCTTGTAGATGCGATGGATGAGTACTTCCCAGAGCCAGAGCGAGAGCTCGACAAGCCATTCCTTATGCCAATTGAGGACATCTTCTCAATTGAAGGACGTGGAACAGTAGTAACTGGTCGTGTAGAGCGCGGTCAGGTTAAGGTTGGAGACGAAGTAGAGATCGTTGGTATCAAGGATACTACCGTCACCACCGTTACTGGTGTTGAGATGTTCAACAAGTCTCTAGATTCTGCACAGGCTGGAGACAACGCGGGAATTCTTCTCCGCGGAACTAAGAAGGAGGACGTACACCGAGGACAGGTACTTGCTGCGAAGGGATCTATCACTCCGCACACAGAGTTCGAGGCTGAGGTATACGTACTTGGTAAGGACGAAGGAGGTCGTCACACACCATTCTTCTCTGGATACAAGCCACAGTTCTACATCGGAACGACAGACGTAACAGGAGACGTTACGCTTGCCGAGGGAACAGAGATGGTTATGCCAGGAGACACTGCAACCTTTAAGGTGAAACTTGTAGCGCCAATTGCGCTCGAGGAGCAGAAGAACTTCGCTATCCGTGAGGGTGGTAAGACTGTTGGAGCTGGAGTGGTAACAAAGATTATCGCGTAAGGCGAAGACTCAAACAAAACTGATCTATGACAACAAAAACAGACACTAAAGCAAAGAAGGACGCGATGCCTGGGGACATCAATAAACTCCGGATTCGAGTCCGTGCGTACGAGCACAAAATTCTTGATGCCTCAGTAAAGCAGATTATCGACACCGCTATGCGTTTTGACGCGAAGGTTGTTGGTCCAATCCCGCTTCCCACTGAGATTAAGAAATATACGGTGAATCGTTCAACATTCGTGTACAAAGATGCGCGAGAACAATTCGAGATGCGAATGCACAAGCGTGTTATCGATATCTTGAATCCGAGTGCGAAAGTCGTTGAGGCACTCACTAATCTTTCTTTGCCATCTGGCGTCAACATTGACGTGAAGATGATGTAAGGATTGTTGTCACAGTAGACAAAACCCGCCGTTTGGCGGGTTTTGTTGTGTTTGACAAACTTCTGTAGATATAGTATACCAAAAAGTAGTTTAGAGTATTTTGTCAACGACGAAATCCTGGAAAGGAAAAAACGTCATGAGTAAGCAAGAGATGAAATTCTGGGCCTGCATGTTTGAGAATGTGCCGGCCATGTCTTCGGGTGTAATGCAGGGGTGGATTGACAACCCGAAAGGGTTGAAAAAATTTCTTTCCGGTCTTGCGGCGGAAGAAGAACGGGAATACACTCGCCACCTCAGAACCGTCACTCTCGCTCCGACCAGGGGCGAGACGACGCTCGCCGAAGCGACTGACGTCTTTACGGGCTACCTCGACGGTGACTTCAGAAACTGGGGCACCAATGTTCCCGGCAAAGACACTCCCGAGACCGCTGTTGACGTGCATGAAATGACACGCAACGGCACGTTCAAACAGCTGTTTGAATCACATGGCGATCCGTGTAAACTCGTTCTGCATCAAGGGCAGATTGTCGAGTTCTGTCGCAATCATCGCTACTCACTTCGGCAAGAAGGTTGCGGCACGTTCTTCCTTTTTGAGGTAAACGGTGAGCTGTTTGTCGCCCGCGTCTGCGTGTACGTTGGCAAGCTCAGGGCGAGCGTGGAATGCTTTGCTTACGACGGCGTCTGGGGCGCGGGCGACCGCCGTCGTCTGGTGGTTCAGCAACAGACCGTCTGACCTCTGCACTTTGGTCTTTGACCCTTTGTCCCTTGGACACTTCGCGTGTTCAAGGGACTTTTGTATACTAATGATGCCACAGATATTATTTCACGGTTACGGCTTTGGGAGTTTGTGTGTAGGACTTCTTTCGCACGGGGATACGCATAAGCTCAAAGCTTGCAATCTCCCCAAATACCCGTATACTGCCCACAGCTTTTAAAAGACCTACGTACGTTTACGGACGGACCAATGGGCACAAAGACCGCGTATATTCGTGAGCTTGTGCTCCGCTATATGCGGTTTTTGTTTTGGAGGTCACTTGAAAGCTTTTATAAGTCACAAAGACATATTCAGTAATGAAATTCATTGTCGGTACTAAGGAGCGCATGACCCAAGTCTTCAACGAAGACGGAGAGGTTATGGCTGCGACCATCCTCCGGGTATCCCCTGCAACTATCACGCAGGTGAAGGGTACAGAGAAGGATGGGTATGATGCCGTACAGATCGCGACTGTTCCTCAGAAAGAGTCACGTGTAGCGAAAGCACAGCGTGGTATCGAGGGAGGAGCGGCGAAGTTCATGAAGGAGTTTCGTCCACGTACTAACTTCGATGAGAACATCGAAGGAATGGAAGTAGGACAGACTATGGATGCATCCGTCTTTGAGCCAGGTGACCAGATTGTGGTTTCTGCGGTTTCAAAGGGTAAGGGATTCCAGGGAGTTGTAAAACGATACAACTTCGGTGGAGGTCCTGGATCTCACGGACAGAAGCATACCCTTCGTGCGCCGGGATCTATCGGTATTGGAGGCATCCAGCGGGTGCAAAAAGGAACACGTATGGCGGGACGCATGGGAAGTGACCGCGTCAGTGTAAAGAATCTTAAAGTGCTTCAGGTGAACACAGAGGACAATGTCCTCGTGGTATCAGGAGCCGTACCAGGTCGAAAGGGAACATTAGTCGAAGTTCGTAGCATCTAGCATATGAAAGCAAACGTATACTCTATTGAAGGAAAGAAAGTGAGTGATATCACTTTGCCAAAGGAGGTGTTTGACGTGGCATGGAACGCAGACCTCGTTCACGAGGTGGTGGTATCTATGCAGTCGAACGCACGTGCGGGGACAGCAGATGCGAAGGACCGTTCTGAGGTTCGCGGTGGAGGAAAGAAGCCGTGGAAGCAGAAGGGTACTGGACGTGCGCGTCACGGATCTCGTCGTTCTCCAATCTGGACAGGAGGAGGAGTCACCCATGGACCACTCTCTGAAAAGGACTACAGCAAGAAGATCAACAAGAAGGTGCGTGCCAAGGCGCTTGCAACCGTACTTTCTAAGAAGAACGCAGACAAGGAGATTCTCTTCGTGGATGCATTCGGATTTGAGGCACCAAAGGCAGCTGATGCGAAGAACGTCATCACTGCTCTCGGTAGCATCAAGGGGTCTGAGATGCTTTCCACAAAGCGAAAGAATGCTGCACTTATCGTTCTTCCATCACGTGATGAGAACGTAGAACGTAGTTTCCGTAACTTTGGAAACGTGGTAGTGTCTCAAGCAAAGGACATTAACCCGGTCGATTTACTCACCTTTAAGTACGTCATTGTGGCAGAGCCAGAAGCGGCGCTCGAAATCTTCGAGACTCGTGTTGGATCTTCCGCAAAGGCTAAATAACGCGTATGGGAATCTTTGGATCTAAGAAAGAAGAGAAGACCGTAGAGAAGAAAGAGGCACCGCGCGCTGTAGCGCCACGTGATATCTCTGGAGTGATCATTCGTCCTCGTGTGACGGAGAAGGCGCTCCTTGGTGTAGACAACAATGTATATACCTTTGAGATTCGTCGTGATGCGTCTAAATACGACGTACGGGATGCAGTAAAGGAACTCTACGGAGTAACACCGGTGAAGGTGCGTACGGTAACGCAGCAGCCACGCCGTGTTATGAAGCGAACAAAAGGTCGAGTTATTGGTGTTAAAGGGCTTAAGAAAGCGTATGTCTACCTCAAGGAGGGAGACACTATTACGCTTGCCTAAGTAAAAACGTATGAAAAAATACAAACCAACATCAGCCGGCCGTCGTGGAGCAAGTGTTATCGATTACCGCGAGAAACTCTCAACTACGAAAAACAAGCCGCTTAAGTCACTTACGAAGGGTAAGCGATCTACCGGTGGACGTAACAGTCAGGGACGTATTACCACCCACTACCGTGGTGCAGGTAACAAACGTACCTACCGACAGATCGACTTTAAGTTCGACAAGAAGGGTGTACCAGCGAAGATTGAATCTATCGAGTACGATCCAAATCGCTCAGGATTCATCGCACTCGTACTCTATGCAGATGGAGAACGACGATACATCCTTGCACCACAGGACATGAAGGTAGGAGACACCTTTGAGGTGTCAGAGGAGGCAAAGCCGAAGACAGGAAACCGTCTTCCGCTTGGCAAGATTCCTTCAGGTACCTTCGTGTACAACATCGAGCTTAAGCCAAACGCAGGTGCACGTCTCGTGCGTTCTGCAGGAAACCGTGCTGAGGTAGTAGCGCATGACTCTGGATATACGCAGATCAGGCTGCCATCTACTGAGATTCGTAAGGTTATCTCTACCGCATGGGCAACCGTCGGAGAGGTGTCTAACGAAGAGCACCAGCTCGTCACTATTGGTAAGGCAGGACGTGCACGTCACATGGGTCTTCGTCCGAAGACACGTGGAGCAGCACGTAACCCGGTAGACCACCCACACGGAGGTGGAGAGGGACGCTCACCACGAGGACATCGTCGTCAGCGTACCAAGCAGGGTCGCCCTACTGGTAAGGGACAAAAGACACGTAAGCCGAAGAAGTACTCTGATCGACTTATCGTATCTCGTCGTAAGCCAGGTAAGCTTATGACTTCAAAGAAATAGAGATATTTCTTATCAAAAAAGCCCCCTTGGGGGCTTTTTTGTTTTGTGGTAGGATTTTGGTCGGCTGATCAAATAAGGGGAGAGAACATGTTAGAGAGAATCCATTCGTTTTTTCTTGTACTTGTTCTCGGTCCATGGGCAAGTACGGCAGGAATTTCTGTGTGGCTCTATCAGAACTTCGGGCTGATGCAGATACTACTCTGCGTTCTGGTTGCTTTGTGGCTCCTGCAATACTCGGTGTTTATCGGCACGTATTTGCTGATTGCTATACGTGTTGGCATACACCGAGAGTTCATACGAAAGTGTTGGCAGAGGGTGTGTCAGATTGTTAATGACTGGTCCCTCCGACACTATCTGCGGGTGCGTTACGGCGTATCCCATCCAAAGAAGTGGATACCGATGTATCCAGGAGGCGTCTGTTGATACGGACGCCTTTTTCTTTGGATGCGGTATACAATGGAGGCACAATGACAAAGAGTGTCCTGAAAGCGGCTGCGTATGTAACGATTGTGATTCCGTCTGCGTTTATATCAAGTACTACCTATGCCCTCTATGGGCTTGAAGCGACGGTTGAGGTGCTTCTGGGGCTCTTTTTACTCGTACTAGCCCTTATTCTCTGTGGTGTATTAGAGCCTATAGAGCGGTGGGTAGCGTCTACACGGGTGTTTAAGCGTATTCTACGCTTACATAGAGCCATATTTCAGAGAATACGATAGAAATTACTTGACAGAAGTGTCTATAGATGATATACTATAATTAGAAAGTGAGGGTATAAAAGTATTCACCAGGTGGTGAATCGCCCTCACAAGGAGAAAACAAATGTCTGATCTTGCTAAAAACGTCGCCGCTGCAAAAGCAGCAGACCGTCCCCTATTTTGGACAAAGTGTCTGCTGGCAGGGCTGCTTCTAACAGCCGCCGTGGTTGCCTGCATCGCAGTTCCCGCTATGGTGGTCGCAAGCTACTAGACGTAGCGGCAGCAACCAAAACAACCAAAACGCCATGCCCTCGGGCTCGGCGTTTTCTTTTTATATTGACACCACCACGTATTTCGGATACTATAGCCCCGTTCCAAAACCTCAGTCATTTTCGGCCCTGGCAGGAAGGAAATGGCACCAATTATAAGTTTTGGGGGTCTCTACTAAGGGTGACCGTTACATACCTTTATAAGAGACTCTCAAGTGGGCGCTTTTGCGCGTTTTTTCGTTATGTCACGATCACTATACAAAGGTCCATACGTTGACGAGAAGCTTTTGAAGAAAGTTTCTGGAAAGAATCCTAAGGAAGCAGGAACTATCAAGACCTGGGCACGAGATTCTATGATCTCACCAGAGATGGTTGGCTTTACCTTTGGGGTACACAACGGAAAGGATCACGTCGAGGTCTTCGTATCTGAAGAGATGGTAGGACATCGTCTTGGAGAGTTCTCTCCAACGAAGAAGTTCATCCGTCACGGAGGTAAGATGCAGAAGGAGCTTGAGCAGAAGAAGAAGGAAGCGGAAATCGCAGCAGCTAAGGCAGCTAAGGCCGCATAATCTGATTGTTTATGAAAGCAGTACTCAAAAATTATCGCCAGTCTCCACGTAAGGTACGCCTCTTGGCAGACCTTGTACGCGGGAAGAAGGTGAACGAGGCACTTCATACGCTTCAGTTTGTGGAGAAGCGTGCTGCAGAGCCGTTTGCAAAGGTTATCCGTTCTGCTGCAGCAAATGCAAAGCAGGCAGGGAAGGAGGTCGAATCACTAAAAATCACTAAGGTAGCAGTCGACAAGGGTACGGTTATGCGAAAGTATATGCCGCGCGCTCGTGGATCTGCATCACCTATTAACCGCCGCAGTAGCCACATCACCGTGGAGCTCGGATAAAGTATTCACTATGACACACGTAGCACATCCATATGCACAGCGTCTTGGAATCATTCGTGACTGGCAGTCTCGCTGGATTACGAATGACCCAAAGCGTTTTCGTGAGTATGTTCGTACCGACGCGTCTGTACGTAAGCTATTGAGCAAAGAGCTCAAGGGTATGTACGTTGCGAGCGTTGAGATCGAGCGAGATGAGAACATCTATCGCATCATCATCACTACTTCACGTCCAGGTCTCGTGATCGGACGTAGTGGAGAGGGAGCACAGAAACTTCGTAAGAAGGTAGATATGCTGCTTCGTACACTGAAGCTTTCTGTAAAGCCTGAGGTGAAACTTGATATCGAAGAGCTCCGCTCTCCAGAATCAAGTGCATCTGTGGTAGGACAGATGGTGGTAGAAGGACTTGAGAAGCGTATGCCATTCCGTCGTGTGCTGAAGCAGACGGTAGAGAAGGTAATGGCGAACCGTGACGTACTTGGAGTACGAATTATCGTATCTGGTCGTCTTGGTGGCGCTGAGATGGCACGTAAGGAGGAGGCAAAGAAGGGACGTATTCCACTACAGACTCTTCGTGCTGACATTGATTTCGCTTCCGAGCGAGCAATTCTTCCGTACGGTGTAATCGGAATCAAGGTCTGGATTTATAAGGGAGATATCTTCGGAGATCGCAAAGATGGTGCGTCTGCACCACGCCGAGGAGGTCGAGAGAATAACCGCGGATAAGGCTTATGTTGTTTCCAAAGAAAGTAAAGCATCGTAAATGGCAGGTTGGGCGTAAGCACCCAGAGAAGCTGCAGCGCCCTGATACTCGTGGTATCACCGTATCGTTTGGTGCGTACGGTTTGAAGGCGACTTCACAGTCACGTGTACGTTCAAATCAGATTGAGGCGGCACGTCGTGTGATCTCTCGTACACTCGGAAAGACAGGTAAGATCTGGATTCGTATTTTCCCTGACAAGCCAATTACCAAGAAGCCTGCTGAGGTAGGTATGGGTAAGGGTAAGGGAGATCCTGATCACTTCGTATTCGAGGTACGCCCTGGTCGAGTATTATTCGAAATTGACGGTGTTTCTGAGGACGTTGCGCGCGAGGCATTCCGCAAGGCGACCGCGAAACTCCCTATAAAAGCACGTTTTGTCACTCGTGAAGAGACAACTGCATAATGCCTATGAAAGATATTCAGAACAAAAGTGATGCAGACCTACAGAAGGTGGTGAAGGAGAAGCGAGAGGCGCTTCGTGAACTTCGCTTTGCATCTGCAGGAAGTGGCATGCGAGATGTGAAGGCTATGCGATCTGCGAAAAAGGAGATTGCGCAGGCTCTCACTGAATTAAACGCGCGTAAGAACGTGTAGAGAAATGTCTATGGAAAACGAAACAAAAACAAAGACCGGCGGACGTACCCTACGTGGTACCGTTGTGTCTACAAAGATGCAGGACACGATCACCGTTCTTGTGGAGCGGTACGTGAAGCATCCAAAGTACAAAAAGTTCATGCGTCGTCGCAAGAAGTATCTTGTGCATGATGCAGGGAACACTGCACAGATGGGAGACAAGGTCGAGATTACAGAAACACGTCCAATTTCAAAGCGTAAGCGCTTTACCTTGGTTAAGTAATAAATTGACTTATGATTCAACCACAGACTATCGTAAAGATTGCAGATAACTCCGGAGGAAAGATTGGACGCGTGTTCAAGGTTCTCGGAGGATCGAAGAAGCGCTACGCAGAGCTCGGTGAGAAGGTTGTACTCTCTGTACAGACTGCTGAGCCACGTAAGCTCGTAAAGAAGAAGGACGTTGTGTATGGCGTTGTCGTACGTCAGCGAAAGCCATTCCGCCGCAAGGATGGTTCATACATCTCATTTGATGAGAATGCAGTAGTCCTCGTGGACAAGGAGAAGCCAGAACCACGCGCAAACCGTGTGTTCGGTCCAATCCCACGTGAGATTGCTGAAGCGGGTTATCAGAAAATTGTATCCCTCGCACCTGAGGTTGTGTAACGAATTGCCTATGAAAATACACAAAGGAGACAAAGTAATGGTGATTTCCGGAAAGGATAAAGGAAAGGACGGAGAAGTCCTTGAGGTTATCTCTTCTGCGGATAAGGTCATCGTTGATGGGGTGAACGTTGCGGTTCGCCACCAGAAGGCACGTCGTCGTGGATCTACGGGACAGATTGTGGAGAAGCCTATGCCAATCCACGTCTCTAACGTTGCGATCCTTGATGGTAAGAAGCCAGCACGTGTGGGATACGATGTGGTGGACGGCAAGAAAGTTCGTGTTACTCGTCCAAAGGGTACTAAGATATAGAACGTATTATGAAAGAAAAACTACAATCTGTATTTGAGGCACTGAAAGGCACATTCTCTTACAAGAATGTGATGCAGGCACCTCGCATCACGAAGGTGGTGGTATCAACTGGTACGGGAAAGATCGACGACAAGAAGAAGATCGAGCTTATGCAAGATCGTCTTGCGAAGATTACCGGACAGAAGCCATCTCCACGTCCTGCGAAGCAGTCTATTGCGACATTTAAGCTTCGTGAGGGAGATATCATTGGATATCAGGTAACCCTTCGTGGGGAGCGTATGAATGACTTCCTCGATAAGTTGATTCACGTTGCGCTTCCAAACACCCGTGACTTCCGTGGTCTTAAGGTGACCGCCATCGATGAGATGGGGAACTACACCTTGGGAATCAAGGAGCACACGATCTTCCCTGAGACTTCAGATGAAGAGATTCGAGATGTGTTTGGATTTGCTATCACACTCGTGACTACTGCGAAAACCAAAGAAGAGGCAGAGGCATTGCTTCGGCATGTCGGACTTCCGCTTCAGAAGGTTGAGGCTGAGTAGATGAAAAACCACCCGGGAGGGTGGTTTTTTGGTGGAAGAGTAAAGTTAAACCGCCGAACGGGTGTGTTCGGCGGTTGGTCGGGTCGTTCTCGGGATCCCTTAGGTGAAGTATCCGAAATTCTCGAGGATACTGTAGAGCAGCCAATTGCCCCCTGCTCCGAGCAGAAGAACAGCGGCGATGATGATTTGGCCGAACATGCTTCCGACGAGCTGTATCAGAAAGGGGCCAACGGGCCCTACTGAGAACAGCATGGTCATATACATGATCCCAACGCCGTCGGGGATGGGAACATGTGCGCCGAAGGCGCTCCGCTTGTGGTCATTGACGGTGCGCAAAAGTTCCAGATACGCCCAAACCTCGCCAGCAAGAATCATCCAGATGACAATGAATGCCAGAATCTTCAGCCAGGGTTTATCTTGGTAGAGAACAGCACTTTGATTTTCCATCGGTCTTCTCCCTATTGGAAATGCTAAGTTGAATGATACCATATATAAGTGTATTGTCAATTCTCTCCTAGAAAAAGGATGTTTTGTGTGCTACTTTCTCTATATGTTGCGCACTATGTCCGAAAGAACTCAAAAATATCCTATTAAGTATGTGGGTGTCAGTAAATGGGCAGAATTCGGTAGAGATAGATGACTCTGTTATTAAAAGAATTCTCAACCTTTATCCCGAAGAAAAACTTATAAACAGAAAAATATTTCAGCAGGCATTTTCTGCTGGTTCTATTACATTCAAAAATCTGAAAGAAGAAAGCGAAAAAATACTCATTCCTTGGCAGATGTTCTTTCTTAGCACGACAAACCTAAACCAGACAATTAATCATATTGAGACTCAAAGGCAGCATAAGGTCTCAAAGAAAATTGTTGCCAAGAGGAAAGGACAAGGAAAGATCACTCCGAAACGCATTGTGGATCGGTTGATTCGTCAGCAAAATTATCTTGTAAGTACAGGAATCTTTCCATCAAATAGTTTTTGCGGGTCTTTGAAGTATGAAAGTATAAAATCTGCTGCAGATAAAATCTTAGACCATTTTGACATTGATAGAGACTGGATGTGGCGGGATAGGGGGAAGGAAGCTACTCTGGAAGCACTAATAAAAAAGGTGGGAAACAAAAATATAAATGTTTCGCAAGGAACACTTGCACATAAGATTCTCCCGAACACACGAGTGGTACCAAGTAGCGTTTATAAAAATACGAGTGGTTTTGCAATAAAAGACGACCATGTCCCCTTCATTTTTCTGCCATCAGAAACTAATCAGGACGAAGTTGCCAGTAGGCAGATATACACCTTGTTTTATTTGTTAACGATTATTGGGTTAGATCAATATGAATTTATACTTGAGCCAAATTTTACAATTAAAATTACAGGAACAACTATTAAGGAGGTAAGACTTCACTTAATAACTTCAGAATTACTCATACCGCGTTCAGAGACAGAAAAAATTCGAGGGACAAAGGTCACAGAGAGTAGGCGAGATGAATTGGCAAACAAGTTCAAGGTATCACCAACTGCTTTATTGGTTACTCTGAGAAGGAGAGGAGTCATATCATCGTCAGAATTTGATAGTCTCAAGCCAAAACCAATAAAATTGAAAAACACAGGCCATCCTAGAACTCCTAAAGTTTCAACTTCTGTAAGTAAATTTTGTGGTCTAAAATCTTTTGAGACAATAAACTTGGGCATAAAAGGTGGAACATTGCCGAATACTCAAGCGCAACATTTAATCTGGGGAGCGCCACAGAAAAAAGGTTTTCTGAAGTATAGAAGTGAACTAAGTCTATGAATTTAATTGATTCAAATGGAATTACATATATTTTTAAGAATGGAATTTCTCCTTCCAAAAAGTACTATATGGCACCAGATGTTGTGGAAGAAGTAGAGATGACCCAAACTATCTTTGGTAAGAAGCTTCCCAAGAATATCCTGAGGTTATCGGACATTGATGAATTTGATGAGCCCATCTATGTCAATAAGTATAAGGAAATGCTAAATAATCACGGAGGAAGATCTTTTTTCAACATGACTGGCTTTGGCGATATCTCAATTTTAGCCTCCGTTCATACTTTGATTGAGAGATTTGCAGCTTTGAAGAAAGAACAACTTTTCGATCCCACTGAAACAATTTATGTGTTCACTGGAGATGTTGGCTTGTCCAAAAGAATTAAAAATGAATTTAAATCTGATATAGACATTAAGTCCTTATCGGATATTAAATAGAACATATCTGAAATGGTAGTCGGTTATAATACAACTCAATGATGGAAGAAATATATAAAAATTATCTACTGACTTCTAATATTCACAACCGTTTAAAGAATCATTGTGCTATTAGGTGGGAAGTTATGAGGAAAGTTAAAAATGGATGGGAAGGAACCCATGCTGTCATAGAAAATGTTGAGGGTAATATTTCAGATGACAGAGCACTTGTTCACGGTATGCAAAAAGCGAGGGAGTACGTTGATAGAAGTCTTCATTAGGGAATAGTTTATATATTGTCTTGTAGATCAGCCTTGTCCTTCTCTGTTTCCTTCTCGTCTTTTTCCCAATAGGTTTGCAAGATAAACGTACCAACAACTATTGCAAAAGGTGCTATTCCTACAAACAAACCTTCGGCAGATTTATCATGCATAAGCAGATAGACTCCCGCAGCAATTCCTGCCAACACCACAAAAAAAGCAAAAATCAGACCCAATATTGATTTACCGCCAACAAACAAGACTATCTTATTTTGTCGTTTCAATCTTTCGGTTTGTTCACGTTCTGCCATGCGTGTTATTGTCTCTAAAACGTTCGGGTCTACTTCTTTATATTTATTAAGTAAATCAGGGTGAGGTAAGGGTCCTGAGAAAAACTCTGCTTTACTAGCGCTGAAACCAACAACTTGTCCTTTTGGATCTCTAATTACTTCAACTTCCGGTTCAGAATCTTTTTGGACAGGCTTACTTGCTGAAAGTTCCTTGTTCTTCTTCTTTTTCTTGCTCATAATTTTTGAATGCTTTATTAAAGTAATTCCCGACCATCTTCCAGTCGCATCCTACAAAAAACGTATCGCTTAAGCTTTCATCTTCCAGTAATGTTGATTCAAATTGACTATCAATTCCCCTGAAGTCAACCAAACCTGCGAACCCTTCTATAAAGGTTGGTTTTTTACTAAGAATGCTGAAAGCAGTATCCTCGCTCAGATTACAGTGTATCGACAAACGCACATCTTCGCCCTTGTCTCTCTGATGAGCAAGATTTTTGCTTGTGATGATTCCCATTGATTCCATAACTATCTTACGATTATCCTATCACAAAATTATTTTGTTCACATCCTTTTTCTCATTGACACCCACCCCCAAACCGTGTAAAGTAGCCCCCATAACGTTTTACGCACTCTTACGTAGAAACAGACGCACCTGACCCGTTTTTCAGAAGGAAAACCGTCGGGAACGCGTTTTTTACGCTACCCAGAGTCGCGGAAGGAGAGAACGGTCACCATCTTCTAGGTGAGACCACTTTTCAAACGTTTTAATAGTTAGCCCTATATACAGATGGCACGAACATCTATCATCGTACGCTCACAGCGTACACCAAAGTTCAAAAGCCGCGTCGTACGACGGTGCTTTAAGTGCGGTCGTGGTCGTGGATACATGCGAGATTTTGATCTCTGTCGTATCTGCTTCCGTGAAGAGGCACAGCAGGGGCATTTACCAGGCGTAAAGAAATCATCATGGTAAACGACCCAGTATCAGACTTGATCATTCGTATCAAGAACGCCAGCATGGTTGGCAAGGAGGAGGTAGAACTTCCATATTCTAAGCTGAAGCACGCTATTGCAGATGTTCTCGTAAAGGAGGGATATCTTGCAGGAGCAGAAAAGCAAGGAAAGAAGGCAAAGAAGACACTTGCACTTACCTTGAAGGACGGTGCGGTGAGCGACGTACGTCGTATTTCAAAGCCAGGACGACGTCTCTACGTTAAGTCTGCGGACATCTTCCCCGTGAAGTTTGGACAGGGACGACGCATCATCTCTACACCTGCGGGGATCCTCACAGGAGAGGAGGCGCGTAAGCAGAACGTAGGAGGTGAGGAATTATTCATTATTTGGTAACGGTATGAGTCGACTAGGAAAACAACCAATTGCGATCCCCTCTGGAGTAGAGGTTACCTTTGCTGATGATATCCTCACTGTAAAGGGACCAAAGGGAACACTGACACGCCCTATCAAGAAGGACGTGGAGGTTACCATTGCAGACGGTACCGTTTCATTTGCACCCGTAAAGGAGACAATTGCCGCACGCGCTCTTTGGGGAACATACGCGTCACACGCACGCAACATGATCGAAGGAGTTACCGAAGGTTTCGAGAAGAAGCTCGAGATTGAGGGAGTAGGATACCGTGCAGAGGCACAGGGAAATGGAATCAAGCTAAACGTTGGATTCTCTCACCCAGTGGAACTCACCGCACCTGAAGGGGTGACGGTAGCGGTAGAAAAGAACACCATCACCGTAAACGGAGTGGACAAGGAGGTTGTGGGGCAGTTTGCCGCTAACATCCGCGCCGTGAAGGAGCCTGAGCCATACAAGGGCAAGGGAATCCACTACGTTGGTGAATACATTATTAGAAAGCAGGGTAAGAAGGCAGTGTAGTATGAACACAAGTAAAACAATGCAGCGAACACGCCGACATGCACGAATCCGTGCGCGTGTTTCAGGAACCGCAGAAAAGCCACGTTTGGCTGTGTTCCGCTCAAACAGAGCACTCTACGCCCAGCTTATCGATGATGTAACTGGAAAGACACTCGTGTCTGCTGACACACGTAAGGCAAAGGGGGCAACTCCTACTGAGCGTGCTACGGAAGTAGGAACTGCAATCGCAGAGGGTGCAAAGAAAGCAGGAATCACCACTATCGTATTTGACCGTGGTGGATTCAAGTACCAGGGGAACATCGCTGCACTTGCAGACGGTGCTCGTAACGGAGGGCTAACCTTCTAATTATAAGAAATACTCTAAAGCGTATGACAGATACAGAAAAAAAGGAGACAGGCGCAGTAGCGACAGAGGAGCAGAAGGCTGCTCCAGCTACTGAAGACAAGACTGCAAAGCCTGCGAACGATACGGACGCACCACGCAAGAGAAACCCACGTCGCCCACGACGACAGAACCGTCGCGGAGGTGGACGCCGAGGGGAGCGTATGCGACCAGAGTTCGAACAGCAGCTTATTGGTATTCGCCGCGTAACGCGTGTGATGGCGGGAGGACGCCGTTTCAGTTTCAGCGTTGCGATGGTGATCGGAGACAAGCGCGGTAAAGTTGGTGTGGGAGTTGGAAAGGCAACGGACACACAGCTCGCGATTGAGAAGGCATACCGTGATGCAAAGAAGAACATGATCACGGTTCGTATGAATAAGGATGGACACATCCCACATGACGTACAGACAAAGTACGCTTCAAGTGAGGTAATGATCATGCCTGCACCAGGTCGCGGACTTGTGGCTGGTAGCTCAGTACGTACTGTACTAGAGCTTGCTGGTGTGAAGGACGTTACCGCAAAGCTTCTCTCACGAAGCAAGAACAAAATGAACAATGCTCGCGCAACCGTCGAGGCGCTTAAACAGCTTAAAGGATAAAGGCTTATGCAGTTACACGAACTACAACCAAAAACACGCCGCAAGAAATCAGTCCGTATTGGACGTGGTGGAAAGCGCGGAAAGACATCTGGGCGTGGACACAAGGGACAGAAGGCACGTGCCGGAAACAGTACCCGCCCAGAGATGCGTGAAATCATCAAGAAGCTGCCTAAGCTTCGTGGACACGGTGTAAACCGTGCACAGACGGTAAACGCAGAGCGCGCACTCGCAGTACCAGTCAACGTTGCAGCCCTTGAGGCAGCATTTGATGCTGGTGCAACCGTAACACCAAAGACTATTGTCGAGGCAGGTATCATCCGCTCAAAGCGCGGAAAGGCACCAATGGTGAAGATTCTTGGAAACGGGGATCTCTCAAAGAAACTTTCTGTTTCAGACTGTAAGGTATCAGCTTCTGCAAAGGAGAAGATCGAAAAAGCAGGCGGATCAGTAGCATAAAAGACACACAGAGCGCCAAACGGCGCTCTGTGATACTATAGGGACACTTTAACGATTAGATCATGGATACATTTCTTAAAAAACTACACATTCTTTTCACGGATTCAGCGATTCGTAACCGCGTACTCTTTGTACTCGGAGCGATTCTCGTATTCCGTATTCTTGCGACGCTTCCGATTCCTGGAATCGATCACGTCGTACTCGCACAGTTTTTTGAGAACAACCAGTTCCTTGGTCTTCTCAATATCTTCTCTGGAGGGGGGCTTTCAAACCTCTCTATCGTGATGCTCGGTGTGGGGCCGTTCATTACCGCATCTATCATCATGCAACTCTTAACCGTGATGTCACCAAAGATTAAGGCGATGTACACCGAGGAAGGAGACGCGGGACGTGCAAAGTTTACACAGATTACACGTATGCTTATGCTCCCGCTTGCAATCCTTCAGGGATTTGCGTTCCTCACACTGCTTCAGAATCAGGGAGTGATCTCAGGACTCTCTAGCTTTGAGTTCATCGCAAACGTGGTGACCATCGTTGCAGGGTCTGTCCTCCTTACCTGGATTGGAGAGATGGTGACCGAGTTCGGTATCGGAAATGGTGTCTCTATCATCATCTTCACTGGTATCGTAGCGGGTCTTCCAAGCGCGATCTCACAGCTCCTCTTCACCTTCGACGTGTCACAACTTCCGATGTACCTCGGATTTACCGCAGCAGCGCTTCTTGTAACGTATGCAGTGGTGGTAATGACACAGGCAGAGCGGCGGGTGCCAATCACCAGTGCGAAAACAGCACGCGCAGGGCAGACATATGGTGGAACCACTTCATACCTTCCATTTCGTATTAACCAGGCTGGAGTGATTCCAATCATCTTTGCTATCTCTGTCCTTCTCTTCCCACAGATGCTCCTCAATATCCTTGCGACATTCAATGTGGCAGGAGTAGCGTCAGCAGCCCAGTGGGTAGTGGCATTCCTGTCTAATCAGTACGCATACGGCATCATCTACTTCCTCTTGGTATTTGCCTTTACGTACTTTTACACTGCAGTGACCTTTGATCCAGCATCGGTATCAAAGAACCTACAGCGTGGAGGATCTTTTATCCCAGGTGTACGTCCAGGAGAGCAGACTGAGAATTACCTTGGAGCGCTGATCACCCGTCTGACGCTCGTTGGGGCGCTCTTCCTCGGCGCAATTGCAGTCCTTCCGCTTGTGATGCAGCAGGCAACGGGTATCCAGACCCTTGCGCTTGGTGGTACGGCACTCCTCATTGCTGTGACGGTGGTCATCGATCTCGTACGACGACTGGATTCGCAGATATCAATGCGACAGTAGCGATAATAAAAAAGCACTTCCTTCGGGAAGTGCTTTTTTATATTATGATGTGATCCATTTTTGATACGCCTCAAGTATGAGCTCACGTACTTGGTCAGGATTGTGAACTTTGGTATCTACCACAAGATCATAGTGTGCGGCGTCGTAAGGATTCTGGTCATAGAGTGCGAGATATCGCTTTGCTTCGCTCTCAAGCCGTTTTTCAAGCTGCGTAGCATATTCTTGTGTACTATCGGGGATATGTTCTATTGCCCGTCTCTCCGCGTCCATGCCTGAGAGGATGCGCTCTGCGGCAGTTTCAAGATCAAGATCAAGATATACCTTGAAAGATTGTGGAATCCAGTGCCACGCCATACGAGAGTCTATAACCATCTCTTCTTTTGTCTCTCCAAGCTCTTGAAGCTTTGCGTCCACCTGTTCATCAATGGACGTGTCCTCTTCTGCAAGCTTATTCCCCTGATAGAGTTCTACCCCACGTTCCTGCGATAGTGAACGAAAGAGATCTCCAGAAGAGAATCGTTCATAGTTCAGTGCCTCTGCCACCTTCTGTGCTGTTGTAGACTTTCCGCTTCCTGGCTTTCCTGCAATCGTGATGATGTGTTTTTTCATAGTGGCCATACGATACCATACTTGTATTGTTTCTGCTCTTTAGTACACTAGGGGAGCTATGACACCACAGACAATCATTTTCGTAGGTCCACAAGGGAGTGGAAAGGGGACACAGATTAAAAAACTCGATGCGCTCTTGAAAGAGAAAGATCCAACACGAAAAGTGGTGGATATCCAGACAGGGCGCCGCTTCCGCGCGATGGCTGCAAAGGAGGAAGGGTACACAGAGCAGCATATCTCTGAGACGCTCGACACGGGTATGCTTCAGCCGCTTTTCCTTTCAGTCTCTCTCTGGGGAGATGCAATGCGAGAACACCTCACACCAGATTGTCATGTACTTATTGATGGATTCCCACGTATCGTTGCAGAAGCAACAGTGCTGGAGAGTGCACTTTCGTTCTATGAGCGAGAGAATGTGACAATCATCAATCTTGAAACTCCAGAGGAGGTGGTGCGAGAGCGTATGGTGAGTCGTGCGCGTCCAGACGATACACCAGAGTCTATTGAAGCGCGTCTTACATGGTATCGTGAAGAGACACTCCCTGTCTTGGAGTACTATCGTAAAAGAAAGGATACTGTGGTATATGATATCGACGGGACGGACACCATTGATGGTGTATTCGACCAGATCAAGGAGGCACTTGGCCTATGATTGCCAAAAAAACACCAGAAGAAATAGCAGTTCTCAAGGAATGCGGCGCGAAGCTTGCACGTATTTTGCGTGAGGTAAAAGAGTACGCAACGGTGGGTATGAGCACTCAAGATTTAAATGACAAGGCACTTGCACTTGCTGAAGAATATGGAGTGGAGCCCGTACTCCTCGGGTACCATCCAGATTTTGCAGATTTTCCATACCCTGCAGGTATCTGTATCTCCGTAAACGACACCGTACAGCACGGTGTACCAAGTGAGGAAGAGATCCTGAAAGAAGGAGATGTGATCAATCTCGATATGTCTATTGGATATAAAGGACTGATTACCGATTCTGGTATTACCTTCGGCCTTGGAGAGGTGGACGATGAAGCACGGAAACTTATCGAAGTAACCCGTGAGGCACTTGCGCTTGGTATTAAGCAGGCAAAGCCAGGGAATCACATAGGAGATATTTCAAACGCAATACAGACATTGGTAGAGTCCCGTGGTTTTTCACTTGTAGAAGTTCTCTGTGGGCACGGCGTAGGCTATGCAGTACACGAGGAGCCAAACATTCCGAATCAAGGAAGGGCAGGTACGGGACCAGAAATTGAAGTGGGGCATGTGTATGCCATTGAACCTATTGTAAATGTTGGTGGTCCAGATGTGTGGTTTGATGACGATGGCGATGGGTATAGTATTTATACAAAAGATAAGTCTCGCAGTGCACACTTTGAACATTCGGTTGCGATTACCGAAGACGGACCAGTTATTTTGACGAAGGAGTAGGTATTGAGTTTTAATAAGATTTTAGTATAGTGCCTCTAGGTCTTAAGACAAGAAAGGCAAGTAAATGGATAAGAGAGATGTCTGGTATCTGGCCACAGCGCTTCATAAGCACAGTCGTGAAGCGACATTTGGCAGAGGTTCGTCCGAGTGGGGAACAATTGAAAGGTTCGGTTGGGACCGAGACAAAAAGGCGTTCGTAATTGAGCGTGACCACAATTTCGGGTTTAGTGCTGACCGTATAAGGGAAGAGCATCCTTGCGGTATTCGTACTGCACACGACATTCTGACAGTTTGTCTGTGCGAAGACATGCAGGAGCGTTTCTTTGTGAGCGGTAAAGATGCTGACGAATTGGTCGTGTGTGACGATCGGTTGGCCATACTCAGTCATTCTGGTGGAAGGGCGATAAAACGCCGCTATCCACCGTTTATGGAGTATCGTCGAGGGAGCACGCTTCTTCAATTTTATGCTCCCGACGGCTCTATCCAACGCATCTCCCTTGGCGAGAGCATTTGTAGTTCATTTGGAAAAACGCTGGCAAATATGGATTCCAACACGATTCTCGAGACACTCGAAGGTAAAAAGCTTGAGAGCGTTGAGTAATCCAACAGCCTGAGGAACAGTTTGTTCCGCAGGCTGTTTCTTTTACCTTGTGATTCCGCCATATTTTGCTATACTCTCGGCATAATTTACGGGCTAACTATATAGAAATGGACAAACAACCACATCAGGAACGATCACTCGTACTTCTCAAACCAGACGCGGTACAGCGTAGTCTTGTTGGAGAGATTATTGCACGCTTTGAGCGCGTAGGTCTTAAGATCTCTGCGCTTAAGATGGTTGTTGCTACAGAGCAGCAGTGTCTTGATCACTACAACAAGGACGATGCATGGTACCTTCGTAAAGGTGAAAACATTGTAGAGAACCTAAAGGCGAATGGTATTCCAGTAGAGAAGGAGCCAATTGAGTACGGAAAGGATATTATCCGCAACATGGTGACCTATATGACCGCGGCTCCACTCGTTGCGATGGTTGTGGAAGGGAATCAGGCGGTTGCAGTGGTCACGAAGCTTGTGGGAACGACAGAACCATCTACTTCAGATGTGGGAACTATCCGAGGAGATTTTACCCTTGATTCATACGAGCACTCTACTCTCGAGGATCGTGGCGTACGAAACTTGGTACACCAGTCTGAATCTCCAGAAGAAGCAGAACGAGAAATCGCTATCTGGCTTTCTGAAGACGAGATTATGAAATACACGACCGCCCAAGAGCGCATCATGTACGACGTGAACCTAGACGGAGAGAAGGAGTAAGAAAAAGCGGGCGAAAGCCCGTTTTTGTGATATTCTGAAGTAAATTGATCTTTAAGGAGAAGTGAGATGGGTGAAAAGACCTATGAAGAATGTCGCAGACAGGCCGCTGCCGAGTTTGCTGAGTTGAATCAACCGGGGAGTGCTGTGCGAGGGCTTCTTGAAAGCAAACGCCACAATCCTCCCGAAGAAGGAGCGTGGACTGATGTTGATCAGGCAGAACATGACGCGCGTGCCGCTCAAATTTTTGAAGAAGGACTCGACGAGTCTGTTCAACGGCTTGGTGAAGTCGCTGAGATGTTTTCGTCTCCCACCAAGAAATAGCAGAATCCCGCCTAGTAGCAATCGCGAACGGCGGGTTTCCCTTTATAAAAATCAATTGTGCTATACTGCATATGGAGTAGTTATGATGCATGTTCCGCTTGATGTGTCGTATCGGGCTGCTTGTAGTCACAGGTGCAACTGAGGACTCCGTCGGAATACTCAATAGCGAGCATTCTTTATGGGAATCTTCAACAGTGCTTGGAAAGAGCGCCCACTTGATCGTTATCAAGGACACATGCACGTACTGCTCCACGAAAAAACCACACCAATCGGTGTGGTTTTTTCGTGTTAAAATGCATGCATCATGCGAATTGGACTTCCTGTTATATTTTTACTCATCGCCTCTGCAATTCTTGCGGTGGTGCACTGGAGTGCACTCATGCTGGATTTATATTGGCAGTATCTTTGGCTTGATGTGCCGATGCACGCGCTTGGTGGGGCAGTCGTTGCGCTCATTCCATTTGCCCTTGTGACGCTTCGTGTGTCCCTTCCAGAGCGATTGCTCCGTCCAGTACCTGTATTGGTACTTGTCCTTGTCTTTGGACTGATATGGGAGGTTTTTGAGCACGCTACTGGAGCCACTTTTGCTGCAAAGAACTACGTGTTTGATACATCACTCGATCTCTTCCTCGATCTTATCGGAGGGTACGTCGGATATATTGTTGGTTCACGTACACAAAATTTCTAAACTATGTCTACACTTGGATTCTATGGAGGAGCAGGAAGGGTGACGGGTGCGAACTTTTTACTGGATCTTGAAGACGCAAAGATTCTTATAGACTGCGGCATGATTCAAGGTGGGAGAGATTCTTTAAAACTAAACAGCGAACCGTTTGCATATAACCCAGCGGAGATCCATACGCTCTTTGTGACCCATCCGCATGCGGATCACATCGGACGGATCCCAAAGCTCGTTCGTGATGGATTCAACGGACAGATTATCTCCACAATTCCTGCACAGGAGCTCTCAGAGGTGATGCTCCGTGATGCGTATAAGGTGATGGTGGTGGAATCAAAGAAGGCCAAGGTGGATCCATTTTATGATGAAGGTGATGTACAGAAAGCATTCTCTCTCTGGAAGACTGTGGAGTATGGAGAAAACGTTTCTTTGCCAGGAGGGGCATCGGCGCATTTCACTGATGCAGGGCATATCCTCGGGTCTGCGATAGTGCATGTGGAGCGGAATGGCAGGACAATGGTGTTCACGGGAGACCTCGGGAACGTGCCGCAGCCACTGATGAATCCGCCAGAGATTCCCAAAGACTACGATTATCTCCTCATGGAGTCTGTGTATGGAGATCGGCTTCATGAAGGAGTAGAGACACGGTCACAGGTACTTAAGGAGTATATTCTCGACACACAAAAGAAAGAAGGAACGCTTATCATCCCAGCGTTTTCTTTGGAGCGTACACAGGCAATGCTTTTGGAGATAAATAATTTTGTGGAGCGGGGAGAGATAGAGCCGATACCCGTATTCTTGGATTCTCCGCTCGCTATTTCAGTCACAGAGATATATCGAAAGTATAGTAAGTACTTCAAAGAATCAGTGCGAAAGCAGATTGAAGGAGGAGATGACATCTTTGACTTTGAAGGACTTTCTTTTACGCGTACGGTCAAGGACTCTGCAGAAATTTCTCGAACCAAAGGTGCAAAGATCATCATTGCAGGTTCTGGTATGAGTCACGGTGGGCGTATTCTCGCGCATGAGCAGCACTTCCTTCAAGACCCAGATACCACACTCCTCTTGGTGGGGTATCAGGCGGTCGGGACGCTTGGGCGCGCACTTCTTGATGGTGCGAAAAGGGTCACCATCGACGGCCAGAAGGTGAAAGTGCGTGCTACCATCGGTATGATTCAAGGGTACTCTGGGCATGCAGATAGAGACCAGTTGGTGGATTTTGTTGCAAAAGGTGTAAAGAAAGATTCAAAAGTGTTTGTAGCGATGGGGGAGGAGAAGTCCTCGCTCTTTCTTGTGCAGAGGCTCCGAGATTATTTGAATATACATGCAGCGGCGCCAGAAAAGGGGGAGGTGGTGGAGGTTGATATGTAAAGAAAAAATCGGCACATGTGCCGATTTTTTCTTTATCCTACTTTCTTAAGCAATCGTTCGAATGCCTCTGGTCGATCTTTCGCGATCTCTGAGAGCATCTTGCGGTTGATATCGATATTCTTGTCCTTCAGTGTCTTCATGAAACGACTGTATGCAAGTCCATTTGCACGAAGTGCTGCATTAAGGCGAGAGATCCAAAGGCTTCGAAAGTCTCCCTTCTTGTCCTTTCGGTGATCGAATGCATGGAGTTGTGCATGGTAAATTGCCTCGCGTGCTTCACGCTTTTTCTTTGAACGTCCGAAACGATATCCTTTGGTTTCTGCAAGAATACCTTTACGGCGTCGGTTTGCGGTTACTCCTCCTTTTACTCGTGACATATTTCTTTACTTAAAAACTACTATGCGCCCGTCTTAGGAAGGAAGCGGCGAGTAATACGCTTTGAAAGGGAAAGCTGCTGCGTACGCTTACGCGCGAGACGCTTTGATCCTGATTGCTTTGCGTTGAAGTGGTTCTGACCAGGCTTACGCGCGATGATCTTACCGTTCTTCGTCACTTTAAGACGTTTTGTGTATGATTTGTTTGTTTTCATAATTACTCTTTAGGTGCTTCCTTTTCGGACTTTTTACCACTTTGTCGTTCGATTGTGGTGCTGAAACCTTTTGGACTCTTCTTGATTTCGTCGGCTATTTTATACTCTGCCGGGATAAGTTTCAAGAAGCGTTCGAGACGTTCCTTGAGGAAGTCTGGCTCCATGTACTTGTATCGTCCCCAGAGGAAGAGATCTATCTTTACTCGATGTCCTTCTTCTAGCCAGTTCGCACATTTCTTTGCTTTCAGCGCGAGGTCATTATCACTCGTTCCAATCTTTACTTGGATACTTTTTGTCTCAGTGACATGAGATTTAGCCTTTACTTCCTTGGCTTTCTTCTTTTTCTCGTACTGATACTTACCAAAATCCTGAATCTTTGCGACCGGGGGCTTTGCCTTTGGAGAAATCTCGATAAGATCGAGATTTGCTTCCTCTGCAGCAGCGAGCGCCTCATCAGTACTGAGTACACCGAGGTTTTCGCCGTCTGCGCCGATAACGCGGAGTTCTTTGGCTCGTATAGCGTGGTTAATGCGTGTTTTGTCTTTCAAGGTTGTTATATTTATCAGAATCCGAAGATTCAAAAAAAGAGCGTGAAGCTCTTAAATACGGGGGTAAATGTACCATAGCGATGCATAAAGAGCAAGAGTTCTTGACATATATTAAGAAGAGCGTATGCTCGTGGGTAGCGTTGCTTCGCTCACTCAACACCCCCTTCAATCCGTCGGGGTGCGTGGACAGAGTGCCGGCTGCTACAGCTCTTCTCCACATTGGGTGGCCCCAGGGGATCTTGCGACTTTCCCTGGGGCTTTTTATATATAAAAAGATGCCCAGGACAAGCCTGGGCAGTTTGACAGCGAGAGGAAAGTGGACATCGTTGTATCCACGCAGAACACTGTTCTCAGTATAGCATCTTTTCTCACTTCTCAGAACACTTTGCACACCGACACCCGTAGGGGGCTATATGTTCCGCAAAGTATTCTTTTCCGTAGTCTATGGTGAGTTCTTCGCCTGCTTTGATCCTCTTCCGCGCGCGGATAAGAATGCGCTCTTCGTCCTCAATTTCTGCGTCGCAGTTCGGTCGGCAAGAATGATTGATGTATCGTGCTTTGTTTTTTCGATCCTTTCCATCAACGATGATGTCATCGTTGAGCGTGAAGAGGTATTTACCACCCCTACGATCTGATTCCTCATGAGAAATATGCTCACCGATGTATTCGATGATGAAGTCATCTTTCACAAGGTCTTCTTTGGTAAAGAGACCGAGTCCTGCACTCGATCGTCCGACACGTACGTCCGCTGGTCGTTCCATAAGGTGAAAATATACCGCATCTCGAGAAGAAAGTGTAGTATCATGTCTGTATATGATTAAACTCATTGGAACGCTCATTGTTCTTGTACTCGTATTCTATGCGGGGTTTACAGTAGGGCAATTAACCAATGATCTTACGGTAGAGACAAAAGACGGGGAAGTTGTGATCGAAGTAGATCTTACGACACTCTCAGAGACACAACGCTCAGGTATCCGAGCTATCGGTATTGAAGGGGATACGTTTACGATTACGTCAGAGACACTTGCATGTGCATAAGGGAAGTTAGGGAAGGAACGTTTAGATGAAATTAAAGAAGGAGATATGCCGACGTTTGGTGAGACACTCCTTTTAATTAAATGTTATTAGGCCGCGCAGGGAATCCCGCGCGGCCTTTTATATTTTGAGCGAAAACCAGGCACAGCTCTCAAAATGTCCAGAAAGTCCCAGACCTGCTTTTAAGAGTACACGCTGACTCGCTTTATTTTTTTCATGAACCCATGCGACGAGGTGGGTAACTCCCTGCGGGGCGGATGTGACGGTTCGAACAAGTGTTCTGGTCACTGTCGTTGCCACACCGCGTCCGCAGTGTGCACCGCCAATCCAATACCCGACCTCAAGAAGTCTCGGGTCGTCGGGGAGGGGAGTAATGTTGATCGATCCGATCAGTACATCCTCCATCCAGACACCGTATCGGATCCGATCAAGATTTTTTGGCATGACGATGCTTTGTCGCACCATCTCCAGATCGGGATACTTTGCGGACGTCTCGTCACCAAACTGACTCAAGTGATCTCTGTTTTGATCAATGAGAGAAAAAAGTTTGGCAGCGTCTTCCTCGCTGAATTGCTTCAGAGTGAGTCCTGGTCGCACGGTTTCGATATAGAAAGGACTTGTGTGCATGCTTTGTCTCCTTACTGTAGAGCACTATGCAGTATGTGTATAAATAATGCAAATAGAATAAAAAGCGCCCTGCAACAAGAAAGATAGAGCGCTTTCTTGTTGCAGGGCGCGAGGATGCGTCATGCAGGTTGCTAGTCTGCTGTCTTTGCAACCTTGTTAAAGAGAGGGAACAGGTCGCGATAGCGCGTGTTGGACGAAATAGAGACCGCTTCCAGGACCTCTTCATCGCTCATCCAGCCCATCTTGTTGAAGGCCCAAAGAACGATGACCTCGTCCTCTTCGGCGGTGAAGCCAGAGAAGCTCCCGATGAGTCCGTTCGGTGCGCGTACGCCACCTTGGTACTGCTCAAGCGCCTCGTTCCTCGATTCCCAGCTCAGGATATGTCCCGTGTGTTGCGCGAGACGTGCGGTCTTTTCCGCGGCAATGCGATGATATTTTTCTTCCTTTTCCTCAAGGACATCGCGGAAGAGCTTGTTGTAGAGCTCTGTTCCTGCGGCGGTTCGTAGATGAAACACTCCACCACTCCGCTCCCTGTTATGTTCGTCGGTAAGTACAGCGACGGCGATGTCGGTGTACCACCAGAGGGTATGGAAGTCTATCTCTTTGACATGGTACCCAATAACTTCAGCCATTTCAGCTCCTTTCTGCTTTCTAGGGCAAATGTTCTTTTAGCCGCTCAAAGATCTTTTGAGCTTTCGGCGGGAGTTCTGTTTGAGGCGGAAGATTGCTGACCGCCCCTTCAGAGAGATTCATTTCTTCACGGATTTCGTCCACCAACCCTTTGAGAAGGTCCACGGTGGTCTTGTCTGACCAAGGTTCGCTACTTTTCTCATCAACTGCATGCAGATGATTCGTTATGTCACCTATCTTGCACATAACCTACTCCTTTCTCTTCCAGAACAGTGACTAAGAACACCATACGCTTATTTTTGAAAAAGTAAAATATCTCTGAAACGAGTGTGATCTTGATAGGATTATTTATCCGCTTCCTCCCATTCCGTTATCACGTTCAATGCTTCGTCCTCGAGTTCATCAAAGTGTGCGAGATCAATCTTTCTTCTACCAACCTCGTTAAGTTCAAATATATTGTGCGCACCCTCAAAATAATCACTCGATACCCTGTCTCTGCTGCATGCAAACATTATCCGAGGGATGTACGCCCAAAAGGAAGATGTGAGGCACATAACGCATGGTTCTAGAGATGAGTAGAGCACAACATCGTCTAGATTTCTTTTGTTTAATTTCTTGCCCGCTTTTCTAATCGCATCAGTTTCAGCATGGCTTGTTGGGTCACAAAGCTGTTTTCCGTTACTGAGACCAGTGGACACAATCTCCCCGTCTTTGACGATAACGGCTCCAACAGGATATCCTCCGATGGCAACCGATTCCTTTGATAATTCGATAGCTCTTTGAATGAAATCTCTGTCTGTCATTCTGAGAGTACAGCAAAAACACCACTCAATTGAGTGGTGTTTTTGCTCTGTGGAAGTGGCGGGATTTGAACCCGCGTCCGCGAAGGAGCGCACATAAGAATCTACAGTATATAGTCCACTTTTTAATTTAAATGCATATCACACAAAGTGAACAAAGATGATATCCATCGAGTTTCAAGAAATTCAGAATGCTATGGAAACAACAGAGCATCCCAGAGTCTGATGATTATTTCACCAGCACCACCGTATCAGACATAAGGTGTACTGACGTCGCTATCGCGAGCAGTAAAAGTTTACGCTCGAGCGAAGGCGAATCCAAACGCGTTTGCGTAAGGACTTGGTACGCTATTCTTTGCACGTACAAGTGGTTATGTTTTAACGAAGTCATAACCAACTTCGATACTGCACGTATATACGGTTCCAACCGTCTAAGCCTGTCACCCCCTGTAAGGAGACGAGCACGTGCTCGAACGCTTACAGCGAATGACAGATACGTGAGACGAATACCGAAATGTGGGGTGGAGACTACTCTATACTAGTCACTCCACCGGTCACAAAGAACTTAAAAGTGCCTGTTCAGGAAATCGTCGGAATCCCGATCATCATCCTCATCGTCGATTGCTGGGCGAATGCGTGAACAACCCCTGCGACCGAGCGGGTCATGAGTCTCACCACCTGCTCCTGTCCAAGGGATTTCCTCAGCATATTTTTGATGTGCCGTCACATCGTCCAGTGAAATGTTTCCGTCAAGGTCCGCTTGTGCCATTTTTTACCCCTATTTCTGGCCATGTGAATGCATTATTACACCCACATTTCGATATTCGTCTACATTTTCAAAGAACGGGCGATATCGCGTTCGGTGTCTCTTTTCTTGATCACCTCTCGTTTATCGTGCTTCTTTTTACCACGTACGAGCGCAATTTCAACCTTTATATTTCGCCCAGCATTATACAACTTAGTGGGTACTATTGTCAAACCTGCTTGGTTGCTCTTCTGGTCGAGAAGATCTATCTCTTTTTTAGACAAAAGTAACTTTCGTGTTCGCTCTGGATCATAGTCCTTGGGTGCGTTTGCTTTCTGAAAAGCAGGAATAGATACACCGAGTAAAAATGCCTCACCACCGCGAATCACCACATGTGACCCTTCCAATTTTCCTTGATGATTCCGCACAGACTTCACTTCGGTGCCCAATAGGGAAATACCCGCCTCAAAAGTATCGAGGATTTCGAAATCAAAGGATGCACGTTTATGAGACACAAGCGTCATATGTCGTAACTATAGCAAAATAGCCTCACTTTTGTATAATGACGCCCATGACAAACAAACCACGAACACCACAAAAAAAGACACAGAAACAAGCAAAGAAAGTACCCGTTGGGCCAGGAAACTTCTGGAACAATGTTGCGTCAACAGTACTCTTGCTTATTGTCCTCACGCTTATCTACTCTCACTTTAGTGAGACGCGTGTAGAGCCTGAGGTACTCACCATCTCTGAGGTGGCAGAACAGGTGAAGACAGGCGAAGTATCCGAGATTATTGTTCGTGGAAATGAACTAGAGATTACTTACACTGATGAGACCAAAAATGCAGGTACTGCAAAGAAGGAGACCGATGCTGCGATTACCGAGACACTGGCAAATCTTGGGGTAACTACAGAACACCTCGCATCGACCTCAATCAGCGTGCAGAATCAGACAGGATTTGGATTCTGGCTGAGCACCCTCGCACCATTCCTCTTCCCACTCATTCTCTTGGGATTCATTGTGTACATGTTCACTCGCTCAGTGAAAGGGGCAGGCATGCAGGCACTTTCTTTTGGGTCGTCAAAGGCTCGCATGATCGATCCAAACGATCAGGCACAGAAAGTAACCTTCAAAGATGTTGCAGGCGCGAAAGAAGCGAAACAAGAACTTGAAGAGATTGTAGACTTCCTCAAGAATCCAAAGAAATTCTTGGAGATTGGTGCAGAGATTCCAAAAGGGGTCATGATGATGGGTGCTCCAGGTACGGGTAAGACACTCCTCGCACGTGCAGTAGCAGGGGAAGCAGGGGTCCCATTCTTTTCTATCTCTGGATCAGAGTTCGTCGAGATGTTTGTGGGAGTTGGAGCGTCTCGCGTACGTGATCTCTTTAATATGGCAAAGAAATCTGCACCAGCAATCATCTTTGTTGATGAGATCGATGCAGTAGGACGTGCACGTGGTGCTGGTATGGGTGGCGGAAATGATGAACGAGAGCAGACACTCAATCAGATTCTGGTAGAGATGGATGGTTTTGAGCCAACAGAGAAGGTGATTGTCATGGCGGCAACTAACCGACCAGATGTCCTTGATCCCGCGCTCCTTCGTCCAGGACGATTTGATCGTCGCGTCACCATCGATCTTCCAGATCGAAAGGATCGAGAAGATATCTTGAAGATTCACGCACGGAAGAAGCCGCTTGCCGAAGATGTAAACCTTGAGATTATTTCTCAGCGCACCCCAGGGTTCTCTGGGGCAGACCTCTACTCTCTGATGAACGAAGGAGCAATTCTTGCGGCACGAGAGAATCGAAAGAAGGTCGCACAATTTGATCTCATCCGCTCCATTGAGAAAGTGATGCTCGGTCCTGAACGAAAGAGCCACGTGCTCTCAAAGCGTGAGAAAGAGATCACTGCGTATCATGAGGCAGGACATGCACTGGTTGCCTCAGTCCTTCCGTATGCAGATCCTGTTCAGAAGATATCTATTATCTCTCGCGGACGTGCGGCAGGGTATACGCTCAAGCTTCCTGATGAGGATCGAAAGATGCATTCAAAGAAAGAGTTTCTTGATGACATCGCAATGTCTCTCGGAGGATATGTTGCTGAGGACATGATCTTTGATGACCTCACCACGGGTCCATCAAATGATCTCCAAGTCATTGCGAACCTCGCACGCGACATGGTGACCCGTTACGGCATGAGCGATACACTCGGTCCTGTTGCACTGGAGGGTACAGGCGGACGTCTTATCGGTGGTGGCACCAGTGAGTCTCGCGGATATTCTCCAGAGGTCGCTAAAGCAATTGATGACGAAGTGTCTCGTATTATTGAAGAGGCGAAGGAGATTGCACGAAATGCACTCACGACGCATCGAAAGGCACTTGATGCAGTCGCAGAGCGCTTGATGGAGGTAGAGACACTTGAACGAGACGAGTATGAAGAGATTCTCAAGAAAGAAGGGGTAGAGATCAAAGACATCTACAAAGAACGACGAGATGAGGAAGGAAAGGGTGGTGATCCAACCAAAGCTATAGAGTTTAAGGAGTAACGAAAAGACCGAGACATGTGTCTCGGTCTTTTCTTATACACATGTGTACATCGTCAAGGATCTGAACCAGAGTATACTGTTTCGGTATACCCCTTGAATACGATATGGCACGTCGAGAAGACAAAATAAAAGCCATACGTCTACGGAAGCAAGGACTCAGTTATTCTCAGATTAAGGAAAAATTAGGCGTAGGGAAGGGAACGCTTAGCGCATGGCTTCGGGACATGCCACTTTCGCGTGAGCGGTTGTACGAGCTTCAGAAGAATGAAGCTGTCATTGAAAAAATACGTGAAGCGAAGAGAAGGACTAGGAATCAACGGCTTGAGGAGGTGTATCAGAAGGTCTCAAAAGACCTTGGAGCTTTATCAGAGAGAGATCTTCTTATTGCGGGGTTCTTCTTGTATTGGGGAGAAGGTGGTAAGAGTCAAGATTACAGTAGTACATTCACAAACACTGATCCAAGTATGATCCGATGTTATCTTAGGTGGATAGAGTTGTTGGGCATTCCAAAAAGTCAGATATCAGTTCGTCTCCATCTCTATTCTGACATGAGTATACGAAGAGAAATTTCTTTTTGGTCTCGGGAGACTGGGATTCCTCGCAGATTTTTCAGAAAACCTTATATAAAAGAATCTAAGTACTCAGATATAACATTTACCACATTTGGACATGGTACATGTGATATATCAGTAAGTGGGAGAGACATAACTGAATATGTCTCTCAAGGTCTCAAGAGGCTTTCAGAAATGTTTTAGTCCGCCCACCTGGACTCGAACCAGGAAACCTTCGAGGTATAAGCTCGATGCTCTAGCCAGTTGAGCTATAGGCGGTTAGTGAAAGAACTATAACTTAAAAACAAAATTATGAAAACAAAAAACCACAAGAAGGAAGAGAGAACTGAAAATGGATTCACTTCAAAACAGGAGACGGAGATCATTCGAGAGACCGAGTGGGCTATTAAGCATGCTAAACGATATACAGCAGAAGAGGTTTTCGAAAGACTTGGAGTATAGTTATTCCATGTGCAAACTTTCTTCGACGGACAGCAATCGTTCTCTGATGCGTGGGTGTTGTTCCAGTTCGGGATCACTCTCGACAAGCGCATATGCCTCTGTTCGTGCCGCCTCTACCAATTTAATATTCTTAAGTGCTTCCATACCAAGATCAGTCAGCCCAGACTGTTTTGCACCATAGAGTTCTCCACTTCCACGAAAGGCAAGATCGTATTCTGCAAGCTCGAATCCATTCTTTGCGGAGGTCAGCGCCTTCAGACGCTCCTTTGTCTTGTCAGATTTACTATCAGTCACGGCGAAACAATATGGTTGATGCGTTCCACGAATAACGCGTCCACGTAACTGGTGGAGTTGTGAGAGTCCGAAACGTTCTGCACCCTCGATGATGATATTTGTTGCGTTCGGTACGTTCACTCCGACTTCCACCACTGACGTTGCGACCAGCACATCTATCTCATGGTCTGCAAATTGTTTCATGACATCATCTTTTTCCTTTGGGGTCATTTTCCCGTGGAGGATGCCAATGCGATATTCTTTAAACTCTGTTTCCTTGAGACGTTTGGCTTCTGCTTTTACGGATTTTAAGCGAAGTGCGGTGGCTTTGTCTGGATCGGGCTCATCAATACGGGGGCAGATGACATACGCTTGTCGTCCTTCGTCTAACTGACTTCGTACATGCTCGTACATATCTTTTTGTTTCTCTGGCGTGACGATGTCAGTGATGATGGGCTTTCGTCCAGAGGGCATCTCTTCAAGAAGTGTGATATCGAGATCTCCGTAGACAGTAAGCGCAAGGGTGCGAGGGATGGGGGTAGCGGTCATGGAGAGAAGATGTGGCATGCGCGCATCTTTCTTTGCAAGTGCTTTTCTTTGGTTTGTTCCAAAGCGATGTTGCTCGTCGATAATGACATGCGCCAAGTGTTTAAACTCCACTGACTTATAAATAAGTGCATGGGTTCCAATGAGAATCGGGATCTCTCCATTTTTTACCCATTTCAGAAGTTGTGCTTTCGAAATCTTTGTTGGTTTGGTGGGGTCTACTTTCGATGGAAACTTCATGCAACCACTTCCTGTGATGAGGCCAACCTGTATCGGAAGGTGATGGAAATATTCTATGAAGCTCTCGAAGTGTTGTTTTGCAAGAATTTCTGTTGGCGCCATATACGCTACTTGAAGATTCCCCCAGTCTTTACCTGCGTCAGGGCGGCTGGTCGCTACTGCATACGCAGTAGTTGCAGCAACAGCGGTCTTTCCACTTCCCACATCTCCCTCAAGAAGGCGGGACATGGCATGCTTTCCATTGAAGTCTTCAAGGATTGCATCAATGGCGCTTTGTTGGGAGCCTGTGAGTGTAAACGGAAAGCGACTGATGAACTCTTCGACACCATCTGTTGTAAATTGATAACACGCAGCAGATTCTACCGTCGCACGTTCTCTCGCTTTCTGCGTTTGGATATAAAAGACCTCTTCAAAGGCGAAACGCTTTCGAGCGCTTTCAGTATGTTCTGCTTTCTTTGGCGTATGAATCCACTGCAGCGCGACCGTCAGTTCTGGAAGATTATATTTTTTAAGGATGGCTTCGGGGATGGGATCAGAGAGTTCATCAAGGATACCTTTGTCAAAACATTTCTTCACCGTATGAAAGAACCATTTGGAGGTCACCCCTTTGGTCTCTGGATAGACGGGGTAGAGTGTTTCATCCAGTTTCTCGGTGTCTTTGAAGATAGAATCGTGGCGATCAATTGGGAGGCTATCCAACTTTTCCACCTCAGGGTTTGCAAGGTAGAGCTTTCCTTCGCTTCCTGTTACTTTCCCAGAGAGTTTCACGTACATACCGTTGGTAAGCATCTTTGCAAGATATGGTTGGTTAAACCACATCACCTTCATGCGTGCAGACCCGTCTTCAACCCACCCTTCGGCAATGGGGCGTCTGCTCTTCCATGCCTTTCGGCTCTTCAGTCCACCAATCTGTCCGTAGACCACCGCATCTTCTCCAAGCGAGAGACCTCCAACAGATTGTATGTTTGCAATGTCTTCATAGCGCTTTGGGAGGTGGAGAAGCAGATCCTCGATCGTCTCAATACGGAGTCGGGAGAGTGCTTTTTTGTGAATGGAATCTATTCGGAAATGTTCCGCAAGCGGATCTGTTGGCTTCATGGAGGTATCATACCAGAGTCTGGTATACTGTGGGTTCTATACATAATATCTATCTACATGGCGACCAAAAAAGACTACGGAAAAAAGGCGCTTGCTGCGCATAAAAAGCTCAGAGGAAAATTATCTGTAGTGCCAAAACAGAAACTGGACTCCGTAGACGCGTGGAGCACTATGTATACGCCAGGAGTGGGTGCGGTCTCGAGCCATGTAGCGAAGAAGGAAAAAGACGCACGACAGTACACCATGAAAGGGAACACGGTCGCAGTGGTGTCTGATGGATCTGCAGTGCTTGGTCTTGGAAATCTTGGTGCACTGGGGTCGCTTCCCGTGATGGAAGGTAAGTGTGTCATTTTTAAAGAGATGGCGGATGTCGATGCGTTTCCTATTGTGCTTGATACGCAGAACCCGGATGAAATTGTAGAGACCGTAAAGCGCATTGCACCGGGGTTTGGCGGCATCAACCTTGAAGATATTGCTGCACCGCACTGTTTTGAGATAGAAGAGCGGCTTAAGAAGGAGCTTCCAATCCCCGTCATGCATGATGATCAGCATGGAACTGCAATCGTCGTACTTGCGGGACTTATCAATGCAGCGAAGGTGGTGAAGAAGAAACTTGAAGGAATGAAGGTGGTCATTGTGGGGGCGGGTGCTGCAGGACGCGCCATTGCGCTCATTCTTATAAAGGCGGGGATTAAGAATGTTGTTGTCCTTGATCGTGCAGGGGTTATTCATACAAAGCGGAAAGGTATCTCTGGATATAAAAAAGAACTTGCGAAGGTCACAAATCCAAACGGGCTCTCTGGAGGACTCAACACCGCAGTTGAAGACGCAGATGTCCTTATTGGAGTCTCTGGTCCTGGAAAGATTGCACAGATGCATGTAGAGAAGATGGCGGACGATGCTATTGTCTTTGCACTTGCGAACCCTGTGCCAGAGATTTTTCCTGACGATGCAAAACGTGCGGGTGCAAAAGTGGTGGCAACAGGACGGTCAGACTATCCAAATCAGGTGAATAATGCACTTGCGTTTCCAGGGATTTTCCGCGGCGCACTCGATGCCGAGGTACGAGACATCACTGATGACATGAAGATCCGTGCCGCGAAAGCTATTGCAAGTATGGTAAAGAAGCCAATCGCAGCGAAAATTATTCCAAGTGTGATGACCAAGGGGCTGTCGGCAAAAGTGGCGAAAGCGGTAAAGCAAAAGACACGAAGGCGGTAAGTTTGAAGCAGAGTACTAAATACAGTATAGTACTCCCACTGGAGAGTTGGCTGAGTGGTCGAAAGCGCCTCACTGCTAACGAGGTAAGGGTTAAACCCCTTCATGGGTTCGAATCCCATACTCTCCGCACAATGAGACGCCACCTTTGGCTAGGCATCATTTGACCCATAGTTTTAAGCATATTTAAAATCGAAAAGTTCGAGACTTTTCTTTGATATACTGCGGCTATGGAATTTCATGGAGTAAATGAGTTGGATTTGGTTGGGAAAAATCATGAAAAGTAGTCAAGCAAGAACTATTTTAGAAAAACGGTACCCTTCAGCAATAGTTACGGTCTCTGAAGCGACTAGCGGTTATTCAACAGAGGTTTTTTACTGTGAAGTAAACGGAGAGAAACTATACGCGAGAATAACAACGGATAATCTTTTTGTACTCAGGCAAGTGTATGAAGTCGCTCAACAGGCAGGTGTCCCCGTTTCTAAATATTACGATAGTTGGCACGATACCGAGTACGGCTGTTTTGTGTTGTTACGTCATGTAGTGGTAGGTGCACCGCTGAATGCCGTTTCCGACCCAACAGACAGGCATCGACTACTACGCTCGTTTGGTACTATACTGGGAAATATGCACACAATTCCTCTGTCAGGTTTTGGTACTTTGACTGCTGCAGATGAGTTGTGTGGCACCTACGAATCATGGCATGGTTACCTACAAGCTTGGCAGAAACCTTGGGAAGATCTTGTGACTGAGAAATTGTTGACGGACAGCCACCTTGATCAGATTAAAAACATTTATCAGAAAATTATTGCGCGCACTGTCGATACTCCCGTTCTTCTTCATAATGACTTCCATGGCGGACACCTATTTGTAGAGGGTAACCAAGCAGCGGGTGTAATCGACTTCAGTAAGGCAATTGCTGGTGATGCGTGCTGGGATATTGCGAAGAGTCTCTACTATTTAGATCAGCAGGAGCGCAAAATATTTTTAGCAGGATATGGCCGTTCAGTTGATTACGAACGTGTTATAGATTATGAAATACTTATCGCACTTGATAAGACTATTTGGTCACATCAGGAGGGGTTAGATATTTTCCCGCGTTGCCATAAGCAGTTACAGACCTACTTTGAGGTATAAGCTATGAAACATATACGTATATGAAATACACGGTGTACGCGATTGTGGTAGCAGCAGCCATCCTTATGTATCTGCTGTTTTCGGGCAGTGAAATAACAAACTACCCACCTGAAGGTGAGTCTATCGTAGCATTCGGAGACAGTTTGGTATCTGGCGTGGGTGCTACCAAAGGAAATGATTTTGTAAGCCTTCTCTCACAACAGATTAACGAGCCGATTATAAATCTCGGTGTTCCAGGAGAAACAACACGAGATGCACTGAATCGCATCGATGATGTTCTCGCTCTTGATCCAAAAGTCGTGATACTTCTTTTTGGCGGTAACGATTATCTCCGAAAGATTCCGTCAGAAGAAACCTTTGCAAACCTAGGAAGTGCCATTGAAACCATGCATGAGTCTGGTGCGGTGGTAGTGCTTCTTGGTGTACGGGGCGGGGTGATTCGAGATAACTTTGAAGATGAGTATGCTCTGCTTGCAGATACATATAACACCGCATATGTCTCAAATGTACTCGACGGTCTTTTTGGTAACCCGCAGTTGATGTCTGACGGTATACATCCGAATGATGCTGGGTATGCAATTATCGCAGAGAGAGTAGGAAGAGTTCTCGAACCTATTGTTCGTGGTACGTATTAGCTACACAGAATATATTGACTCTGTTGCGGTGCTATACTGCCTTATATGAATACAATCAAACAACATGCACGAACTGCGGGACTTTTATATCTCCTGCTCGTGCCACTTGGTCTTTTCGGTATTTTATACACACCAACACTTGTAGTGTCTGGAGATGTTGCTGCAACAGTAGGGAATATTTTGGCACACAAGAATCTCTTCAGTGCCAGTATTGCTTCTGCGCTCGCGGTGCAGGTCGCACAGATATTTTTGGTGCTTGCGTTGTACCGTCTCTTTAAGGAGACAAGTAAAGTATGGTCAGCTCTTCTTGTTGCACTCATTATTCCTGCAGTATCTATTGCGATGCTTAATGAAGTGAATCGCGCAGCAGTGCTGGTGTTACTCAGTGGAGCAGAATACCTTTCTGCGTTTACCGAAGCACAGATACACGCACTTATACAGATGTTTCTAGAGTTACATACGTATGGTATTTATGTCGCACAGATTTTCTGGGGATTATGGCTACTGCCAATGGGGGTATTGGCATATACATCTGGATTCATTCCAAAGTTCATTGGCGTCCTCCTCATCATTGCATGTTTTGGATATCTGTTTGATTCTCTTGCACCGTTTCTGTCACACATAGAATGGACCGTGAGTGAGTGGACATCTATCGGAGAGTTTTTCATTCTTATCTGGCTACTACACCTTGGTTTCATGAAAAAATAGCAGACATATCGCATGTACAGTCTACTTTACATGCGATATACTATCTCCATGAAAGAAATAGCGGTATTTGGTGGAGGGTGTTTCTGGTGTACCGAGGCTGTATTTAAAATGCTTCGCGGTGTTTCATCGGTTCTTCCTGGATATACCGGTGGTGATACACCTAATCCAACATACAGTGAAGTGTCTTCAGGGACAACGGGACACGTAGAGGTGGTGCGTATTGAATACGATCCAGAGCAAATTGCATACACAGATTTACTCACCGTCTTTTTTGCATCACACGACGGGTCGCAGGTGAACAGACAGGGAAATGATGTGGGGGAGCAGTACCGCACTGTCATCTTCTACACAACCGATGCGCAAAAAGAAACGGCGGAGCAATTCATTGCAGACCTTAATGCTTCTCATGATAGTGGAGACCCCATTGTGACAACGGTAGAACCACTCGAGACATTCTACGAAGCAGAAGACTATCATCAGGAATATTTCAAAAAGAATCCTGATGCTGCGTATTGTCAGTTGGTCATCAATCCAAAGCTAGAGAAGGTGCAAGAGAAGTTCGCAACGCTCTTAAAAGAATATAATGCATAAGCGTATGGAAGAAAAAGATTTCAAAGAGAAACTTACACCAGAACAATATAGCGTGTTACGCGAAGGGGGAACGGAGGCACCATTTTCTGGTGAACTACTCCATGAAAAAGGAGAAGGTATGTATACCTGCGCTGCATGTGGGAATCAGTTATTTGCGTCTGATACCAAATTTGAGTCTGGCACAGGGTGGCCATCATTTGATGAGGCACTTCCCGGTGCAGTAGAGTTCAAAGACGATAGCTCTCATGGTATGCGTCGGACAGAAGTAAGGTGTGCGAAGTGTGGTTCACACTTAGGGCACGTCTTTCCTGACGGTCCAAAGGAGACGACAGGGAAGCGATACTGTGTGAACTCCGTGTGTCTCAACTTTGAAGAGAAATAAAAAGAGGTCGCGTATGCGACCTCTTACTCTATACTTTGATGTCTAGTTTTTTACCCATTTTTTTGGGTGTGTCCCTAGCTTCCTCTCGTTTTGCTAACTCTTTAGCGTGGGATCCTTTCGGTTTTTTTCTTCCGAATGGTGACTCTCTGTGAGTCAGCAGCGTTTGTCTTTTCTTCATGTACTATACTCCTAATTGAAAATTATACCATACTTAATGTGCCATAGCAATACAGGTAATTGAGGCAGGATTTGCATGTGCAAGCGCTTTCTGTGCTTCACGCAGTGTGCTGCCGGTCGTTACGACATCATCAAGGAGTACGACATGTTTTCCATATATGTATTTTCCTGTACTTGCAAATATATTGCGAACGTTTTCAATGCGTGCTTCTCTGGGAAGATCTGTTTGCGGTGTCGTGTGTTTTGTGCGAGAGAGTGCTTTTTCATGCACGGGGAAGTGGGTGTAGTGCGCAATACGTGCTACCTGGTTGTATCCACGTTCTCGCAGTCGTTTCTTTGAGAGTGGTATAGGTACGATGCAGACTTTTCTATCTTTGAGGTGTGTTTCAAGTACATATGCAAGAAGTCTTTGTGCGCGAGTGTTTCCTGAAAACTTTGCTTCGTGTATGCATGCACGAACCCGCGCATCTTTGAAGGAAAGAAGGTGTGTCACGCCGTCTATACTCTGAGGACGAGGTGTAAGAGTATGGATGGTCGTGTTTCGTACAAGGAGCGCCCCTTCGCTTGGTGGGAAAAGCGTGTCTACACACCAGCGGAAAAAGGACTCTGTGTTCATTGTCTCTCATGATACTATGATGGTACTTCTATGGCATTTGATTTTGGGAAGATAACGTCTCTGTTTAAAGGAGGAACACAGAAAAATGCACTCACGCAGTTTGTGGGCGTTGATATCGGCGCATCATCGATCAAAGTTGTGCAGCTTCGTGATGAAAAAGGAACACCGACACTTGATACCTATGGAGAATTACAGCTTGGTCCGTACGCAGACACAGACATTGGTGCGGTAACCGCACTTGATCAGAAGAAACTCACCGAGGCGCTCGTTGATATCATGCGAGAGTCGAGTATCTCAGGAAATACTGTTGCGTTTGCCATACCATATGCCTCTAGTTTTATGGTACGTATCACGTTAGCAACACTTGATGCTGATGAAATTTCGTCACGTATTCCCGTCGAAGCGCGAAAGTACATACCAGTCTCTCTCCAGGAGGTGTCATTGGACTGGATTGAGTTATCTCAGGATACAGAGGCAAAAACCACAACGATATTAGTGGTTGCTATCTATAATGAGGCGCTACAGAAGACACGAGGGGTGCTTGAGGGGGCAGGACTTACCATTGCGTACAATGAACTTGAGCCATTTAGTGCTGTTCGTTCTGTAGGGACGGAGGATGAGGCGCTCGCTTTTGTAGATTTCGGTGCAGAAACTACAAAATTATATATCGTGCATAAAGGAGTAGTGGTTGATGCCCACAGTCTTCTCCTTTCAGGTACAGAAATTACCAATACCTATATGAGTGCACAGTCTATTGATTTCAAAACGGCGGAAGAGGTAAAGCGTACACTTGATATTACGACTGCGCAGGAGAGCGGTGTGAAAGAAGTGACAGCAGCACTATCACGCGGTCTGCGAGAGTTTTCTAATGTCATTGCGCGCACTGAGAAAGAGCTCGCTATCTCCGTTTCTCGTGTCGTATTACTTGGAGGCGGAGCATTACTTCCTGGCATCTCCGCGTTTACACAGGACGCACTCCAGAAGCCCATCGTTGTTGGTGATCCATTTGCAAAAGTTGCGTATCCTGCATTCCTTGAAAAGACATTTCGAGAGATCGGTCCATCGTTTAGTGTGGCCATGGGTGTTGCCTTGCAACTTTTAGAAATGAACCAGGAATAGAACTGTCCACAGTTTCTGTACTACGATTACGCCAGACCCATCGTATAATAAACGGTAATGGCAGACGCGCCGCGCTCATCATTCATTCCAAAACAAGTTGCACAGAGTGCAACACCTGGTCGTGTGAAAAAACGTCGGGTGTTTAACAATATCTCTTTCTTTGGGAGCCTCTTTCTTGGGGTCACACTTTTACTTGCCGTGGGAACATTTGCGTATAAGTACTACATAGGGACGACGCTCACTGCAGCGCAGGAAACACTTGCAACTGAACGTGGTCGGTTTTCTGAGGCGGATTTTGCGGTCGTATATGCACTGAATCGACATCTTGATGCAGCACGGTATCTTCTTGATCGGCACAGCGCTCCTTCAAAGATCTTCGGTGCACTTGAAGAGAGTACAAAGGTAAGTGTCCAGTACACCGACTTTGAACTTCGCCGTATGGCATCGGGCGATCTCACTATCACACTCGATGGGGCAACCGATACATTTGGGAAGATCGTTCTTCAGAACCTGCAATATGTAGAGCAGGACATTCTCCGAAATGCAACGGTGACTGGCGTGTCATTTGCAGCAGATTCTGAGGAAGAGCAGGAGGTACTCACCGATAGTGAGGTGATCTTCAAGGTGAGCACGAGTCTCCCTGTCTCTGATGTTGGATATACTGCCCCTGAGTTTGCTCCTCCTGTTGTTGAGGAACTTCCGATAGAGGAGGAGAGTGTCGAGGAGGTCGATGACACTGTGTCTGAAACAGAGACAGAGGAGGAGGTACTCGATAGTGAGTCAGAATCAACGTTATAATAGAAATATGTTTTCACTTGCACGACCAGCACTTTCAATATTCGTCGGACTACTCGTCATCTTTTTCTTCGTACGCCCGCTTTTTTCACAAATCGGCGATCTTCAGGCTGAAGCAGATCAGTACGAAGAGACCGTACGGAAAGTACAAGAGTTCAATGCGCGCCTTGATGAGCTTGTCGCGAAAAGAAACGCACTTTCAATTGGTGACCTTGAACGACTTGAAGCATTCGTACCACATGGAGAGATTGATGAGGTGGCCGTTCTCGTTGACCTCGAAGCACTTGCTGATACACACGGCTTGATTTTCCAGGACGTGAAGGTGGGGGTCATCGGAGAGGTTGATGGTGGGGATGAGCTCTTTGAGGTCGGCGGGCAGGTCGAGCCAGAGACCGTTTCCCCAGGATTTGATGCAAGCGAATTCCTCACACAAGATATCGATTTTGCAGTTGTCGGAACGTATGATCAGTTCCGCGGGTTCCTTGAGGATCTTGAACAGAGTCTTGTCCTTATGGAGATCATGAAACTCTCATTCTCTATTGGAGAAGGGGAGTTGGTCGAATATGAATTTAAAGTTCGTCTCTTTGGTATTCCCAATGAGGCAGATGAGCTAACGACTCCTTCAAACGTATGACACCACTTCTTAAAAAACTATTCATAGTACTGGGCGTTGTCGCTGTTCTTGCGCTCGCATATTTCGTGTATCTCAATCTGGATACAACAGACGAAGAACCACTTTCTGTCACAGGTGTTGAGGGAGACGCCGCCGCACTTGAGGCACAGGAGCTACTCGTTCGTCTTCAACGGCTTCGTTCAGTGAATGTCGATGGGGCATTCTTTAGTGACGAACGTTTCTCAACACTTGTTGATATTCGTCAGCAGATTGTTGATGAATCGACTGGACGTATCAATCCGTTTGGAAGCGTTCAGTAATAACGGGCGCACATCATGAATATACTGACACTACTGCAACAAAAAGGGGTGCTTGATGCGACAGCTTTTGAGCGTGTTGAACGCGCAATAGAAACAGAAAATATAACTGCAGAAGCCGCAGTGCTGAAGGAAGGAGTAACACCACAGGTGGTG
Organism: Candidatus Kaiserbacteria bacterium; assembly: GCA_019634005.1. Taxonomy (GTDB): domain Bacteria; phylum Patescibacteriota; class Minisyncoccia; order Phycocordibacterales; family UBA918; genus JAHQWD01. The sequence goes on along the minus strand of JAHQWD010000002.1, from coordinate 4,270 downwards.
CGCGATACGCTTGCTGCGTATCATGAGCTGCCGACACGAGAGATTCCTGAGAATACAGAGCTCAGTGAAGAAGCAATGCAATATATTCCTGAGGAGTCCGCACGACACTATCGTATGGCACCGCTCGGGGTTGAAGAAGGAGTGCTCATTGTTGGTGTCGTGGATCCTGATGACTACGGACTTCGTGATGCACTTAATTTTATCTCCGCGCGGCATCAATTACCGTATCGTCTTGAAGTTATTCTTGAGCAGGATCTCGACCACGCACTCGCGTCATATGAGAACCTGACTGGAGAGGTGGGTGAGGCACTTGAGTCACTTGATGTGAATCTCGATGCTGACACCGAAGACACAATTGAAAAGACTGATGATGAGATCGAGCACATTAAAGAAGATGCTCCTGTTACCAAGATTGTTGCAACGATCCTCCGCTATGCGGTTGATGGTGGCGCATCTGATATTCATGTCGAACCATATGAAGAGCGGGTGATCGTACGATTCCGTGTGGACGGTGTGCTGATTCGTTCGTTGGAACTTCCAAAAAAGCTGCACTCTGCGGTGGTCGCGCGTGTAAAAATTTTGGCTGCACTTCGGCTCGATGAGAAGCGAAAACCGCAAGACGGACGTTTCTCTGCAACGATTGATAGACGAAAGATTGATTTTCGTGTGTCGGTACTTCCCACAAACCACGGAGAGAAAGTGGTGATGCGTATTCTCGATACGGAGGCGGGTGTTCGTTCTTTGGAAGGGACAGGTGTTTCAAAGCACAATATTGCACTTATCCGAAAGGCACTGAAGCAGCCATTCGGTATTATTTTGATATCTGGTCCGACAGGGTCTGGTAAGTCGACCACGCTCTATGCGATGTTGAATGAGGTTGATAAAGCGGGGAAGAATGTACTCTCGCTTGAGGATCCAGTGGAGTACAACATTGATGGTGTGAGTCAGTCACAGGTGCGTCCTGAGATCGGGTATACTTTTGCGGCAGGACTCCGTGCTGCGCTTCGTCAAGACCCTGACATCATCATGGTGGGAGAGATCCGTGATAAAGAGACAGCACAGCTCGCGGTGCAAGCGGCGCTTACAGGACACATTGTGCTTTCGACCATTCACACCAACAACGCGATCGGGGTAGTACCACGTCTCGTTGATATGGGTGTTGATCCGTACCTGATTGCACCGACACTCCAGTTGGCACTTGCCCAGCGGTTGGTACGGCGGGTATGTAAGGAATCTGCAAAAGAAGTGCCTGTAAGTGAAAGCATGCAGGAGTTTATTGATCAGGAGTTTGCAGATGTTGATCAGCAGTATAAGAATGTCATTCCGCGTCCGCAGAATGTGCTTCAAGCACAGGCAAGCAAAGAGTGTCCGAATGGAACACGGGGACGTATTGCGGTTATGGAGGCGATGTCAGTGAATGATGAGCTGGAACAGCTCATCCTTGAAGGTGCACCTGAAGAGAAACTTTATGAAGTCGCGCGTAAGAATGGCTTTATTTCTATGAAAGAAGATGCGCTCATTAAGGCATTGAACCACGATATTTCATTTGAGGAGGTGAGCCAGCTTGGGGGAGAGCTTATGATTGCACAGGAAGAGGCTGATGAAGACCTTGCACCTGAGGCTCCACCCGTGACTGATACGCCCGCAACTCCTCCAGAACAGGCGTTGCCTGTTGAGAACCCTGATACGCCTGCATAATTTCCGTATATAATGGAGTGTAATGGCAACGGTAGACTACAAAAGAGAGTTGGAGGATCTTATTGATATTGTTGTAGAAGAAAATGGGTCAGACCTCCATTTCTCTGCAGGCTCGCATCCACTTGTTCGTGTTGCGGGGTCATTGATTCCACTTATTAAGAAACCACAGCTGACCTCAGACGATGCGCTCGGCTTTCTTCGTGCAATGCTTTCGGCGGATAAGGTCGACACCTTCTTGAAGACTCAGGAAGTAGACTTCTCCTATGCGGGGCGGAACGGTGTTCGTTTCCGAGGAAACGCATACTTTCAGAAGGGAACGGTTGCAATTGCATTACGATATATTCCGAACAAGATTCCAAAGCTTGATGATCTGAACCTTCCTCCAATTCTTGAGATGTTTACACAGCGTCCGCAAGGATTCTTTCTCTGTGTAGGTCCTGTGGGACAGGGTAAGTCGACGACGCTTGCGGCGATGATACAGATGATCAATGAAACGCGTGCGGAGCACATCATGACCATTGAGGATCCAATCGAGTATCTGTTTGAGCCGAATAAGTCACTGATTGATCAACGAGAGGTGCGGGTTGATACCGAGGATTTCTCACAAGCACTGCGCAGTGCCTTCCGACAGGACGTGGATGTACTCATGGTGGGAGAGATGCGTGGAAAAGAGACTATGGAAACTGCGGTAACCGCAGCGGAAACAGGGCACTTGGTGTTCTCAACACTGCATACAAACAATGCCGCGCAGACCATTGATCGTATTATCGACTCATTCCCGTCAGGACAGCAGGATCAGATTCGTTTGCAGCTCTCAGGGTCGCTTGCGGGAATCTTTTCACAGCGTCTTGTGCCGCGTATCTCAGGGGGACTGATTCCTGCGTATGAGCTTCTCATCAATAACACCGCGGTGGCAAACCTCATTCGAGAACGGAGAACACATGAGATTCAGACGGTGATTGAGACTGGTCTTGAGCACGGTATGATCGACATGAACCGTTCGTTGGTAGAGTTGGTACAGAAGGGTGAGATTACGGTCGAGAATGCGTTCTCCTATTCTATTAATCCAAAGGGACTTGAGCGACTGATGTAATTGAGCAGGCTATGTTATTTTCTTACAAAGCGACCGATGCAAACAATGTCATGCGAGAGGGTACGGTGGATGCCCAGAATCTTGAGGCTGCGATCAAGACGGTATCGAACCGTGGATACACGGTTATTTCAGTGAAGCCACTGAATGAAAAAAAGTCACTTCTTTCACTTGAGATCAATTGGTTCCAGCATGTGAAGTCAAAAGAGATCGTGATTCTCTTCCGACAGATCTCAACACTCTTTGAGGCACAGGTCTCGGCGCTTCGTATTTTCCGTCTTCTTGCAGATGAGAGTGAAAATCCACTCCTTCAGCGTACCCTTACAGAAATTTCTGATGATCTGCAGGGGGGAAGTAGTATTTCACGCGCCCTTGCAAAGCATCCAGACATCTTCTCACCGTTTGCAATTTCTATGGTGAAGTCTGGTGAGGAGTCTGGAACACTTGATAAAACATTCTCATATCTTGCTGATTACCTTGATCGTATGTATGAGATTGTGTCTAAGGCACGAAATGCACTCATCTACCCAGCGTTTGTGATCAGCATTTTCTTCATCGTGATGGGACTGATGCTTACGTTCGTAATTCCGCGTATCAGCGTTATCTTGACCGACTCTGGACAAGAACTCCCGATTTATACGAAAGTGGTGATTGGACTCTCTGACTTCCTCCGCAACTACATTGGACTGATTGTGGTCATTCTCGCCATTATTGGTGTTGTGGTGTGGCAGTTCCAAAAGACCGCTGCAGGAAAACGGCTCTTTGATGAGTTCAAACTATCGTTCCCGTACATTGGAAACCTCTATCAGAAGCTCTATCTGACCCGTATTTGTGACAACCTTTCTACGATGCTTACGAGTGGTGTCTCTATGGTGCAGACACTTGAAGTTACGAGCGAGGTGGTGGATAACGAGGTGTTCAAAGACATCGTTGATTCAACACTTGTGGACGTGAAGGCAGGACGATCTTTTGCGGACTCTATCTCAGAGTACCCAGAGATTCCAGGTGTACTTTCACAGATGAGTAAAGTGGGAGAAGAGACGGGTAATCTTGCAAATATTTTGACCACATTGGCCAAGTTCTATCGCCGCGAGGTAAACAATGCAGTGGATACACTTATTGATCTCATTGAGCCAGCAATGATTGTGATGCTTGGTCTTGGCGTGGGATCATTGGTTGCTGCGGTATTGATTCCAATCTACAACATCACCGCAGCTATCTAGCATTATCCACACGGACATAGTCATTTTGGGATAAAGGACGTATAATGAGGATACTGCATACGATACACAGTATTACAAATTAGCATAATGCAACATAGATTTATGAATATGAAGACAAACCGCGGTTTCACCCTCATCGAACTCTTGGTAGTTATCGCTATCATCGGTATCCTCGCATCAGTGGTACTCGCATCACTCAACAGTGCTCGTGCAAAGGGATCTGACGCTGCCATCAAGGCAAACCTCAACAATGCTCGTG
>JAHQWD010000001.1 GCA_019634005.1 Candidatus Kaiserbacteria bacterium | reverse complement strand
TCCACCGCTTGGCTCTTCTATATAAAGCGCATGTGCGTTACTATCTGACTTAACACCCAATACTCCATATGTAGTTCCTGCCTCAAGCTCGTCTACTGTTAGTTTTAGATCTGGATCCGTAGTACCAATACCGACGTTTCCTGATGTATCAATTGTCATACGTAGTGCATTTCCATTTGTACCAAAATGAAGAGCATTTTCTGCGCGTAGTGATATGGAATCAGTTTCAGCTCCAGTAAGTATTCCTCCATCATCTGCATACCCCAAATATCCCATGTTACTAACACCGTCAACAAACTGCAGCCAACCTGAAGTAGTATTTCCCTCAAGTCTAATAACAGCTCCAGCTGAACCAACAACATCTAGTGGGGCATCTGGAGTAGTGTCTCCGATACCGACGTTACCTCCATCTTGTATAGTAAATATTTCAGTTGCATCATCGAAGATATTCACCAAATCAGCAGTCCCAGTTCCTTGAACTGCAAAGACTGGCTGAGAATTATTATTTGAGACCAACTCAAAATCTGCTAGTCCTCCAGATACTGGTAGATAATTCAAGTACCTACTATTCGAAGAATGAACTACAAAATTACCAAATGGTGAAGTTGTACCAACTCCCACATCTCCAGTAGACGTAATACGAACTTTTTCACTTCCATTTGTAACAAATCGCATGAAATCTGCGCTGTGGTCATACTCAACTACACCCGCCTGAACATTTCCACTATCGCCAAAATTCAAAAGTCCACGCTCTGAACTTCCAGAAAGAATGTCAATTCCTGTACGACCACTGTTTTCTACCACAAGTTGGGAGAGTGAGTACGGTGTTGCGTTTGATTCTCCTGCGAAGATGTGGAGTTTACGATCTGGTGATGTCGTACCAATACCGACGTTTCCAGTATCGTTTTCAAATGTAATTATATCAACTCCTGTTGATTCATCACGGATACGTAGATCTGTACTAGCGGACGGAACTTGAAAACGCCAGTCTATCGAACCGTCCGTAAGCCAGAAATACCCGGCATCATACGACGTACTTCCCCTATCAGCACGGTAGTTTGCATGACCGCCTGAATCAAGATTTGCAACAGTTGTATTTGTACCCGAACCTGCAATGTGTAACCTGTTACTTGGACTCGTGGTACCAACACCAACATTTCCTGAGGAATCAAGTACCATTTGGTCTCCATTATTCGAACGGAAATAAAGACTATCACCCACTGCTCCAACTGCTACGTAATTAGCTCCAGAAGTCGCATCGTCATTGAAAGAAATAAATGCTCTAGAGTCTGTACTCTCAAAGTTTGCAACGTGGTCAACTGCTGTGTCTGCAACCACATGAAGTCTATGTGACGGACTCGCAGTACCAATACCAACTTTGTTTGTTGCGTAATCGTACACGAAGCCGGTGGTCTCTACTGCAAGTCCTCCTGCGAATGTAGAGGTTGCGCTCGCATCTGTTGCTACAAAGTATGGAGCAGAAATAGTAGATGTCGCAGTAAAGCCAGATGCAGTAAGTGTTCCTTCAAAATATGCATCCCCTGCAACAGCAAAGTTTGCTGTAGGTGACGTTGTTCCGACACCTACACTGCCGTCTGCAAGCACGTTGAAGAATGCAGTTCCTGTTGAAGATGCTACACGGAAGAGGTCTGCAGTCTGTCCTGCTGTACCCCAAACATCCAGCGTACGGATAGTTGTCGTTGAGGAGTCATTCTGGATGAAGAGTGGCTGGTTAATATCAAAGAGATCAAGTGTAGCGTCCCAAGAGATAAGTGCATTCGGTACTACCGCTCCGCGGTAAAAGATAAGGTCCATGCTTTCCGTATCAGAAGTTGCGTTGTTGGAATTAATAGTAAACGTTTCTGACTGTGTTCCAGAGATAGAACTCGATGCAGCAGAGATATTATTTGCTGTAATGGTATCGAAATATCCATCATCCCAGAAGAATGATGGGCTACCGATATCGTATGTTGCATTAATAGTTGGAATAAGTGGCGACCCAATTGATGAATTAATCACCAAGGTGTCAGCAGCACTTTCTCCGAGTGTTGCAGAGTCTCCAAACACCGTAGAGTTTCCTACTACTACCAAATCTCCTCCAATCCATCCATTTCCAGATGTTTGGAGTGTCCCTGGTGTTGTGGTCGCAACACCAACACCAAGCCCTCCGGTAAGGTATCCATTCCCTGCAACTGAAAGGAGTTGTGCAGGACTTGTCGTACCGATACCAACACTTCCATTTGCATCAATGGTCATGCGCTCGAGCACATTTCCTGTGAAGAAGCGAAGCGCTCCTTGCCCCAGTACAGCAGAATTACCTGCATAGAGTGATAGGTCTCCCGCTTCTCCTGCATACTCATTGCCCATCACTTCGATAGATGCTCCCCGCTCTGTCCCTGCAGTACCTCCTCCTGCAATCTGAATACGCTTTGAGTCACTTCCGTCAGAAGAATCAGTAGAAATGATTGACGTAGTGTATCCAAGCGTCAAAAGTGACGTAAGATTTGTCGTACCGATACCAACCCGGTTTGAATCTGGATCAACAACGAAATCGAAAGAGTCTACCGTAAGTCCTCCTGCGAATGTAGAAGTTGCGGTTGTGCTTGTTGCAACAAAACGAGAAGCATCCACAAGACCAGTAAATCGTCCATCTCCAACGACATCGAAGCGGAATACTGGACTCGCAGTACCAATACCAACTTTGTTTGTTGCGTAATCGTACACAAAGCCGGTGGTCTCTACTGCAAGGCCTCCTGCGAATGTAGAAGTTGCGGTTGTGCTTGTTGCTGTAAAGTACGTCGCATCAACTGATGATGTGAACCGAGCATCGCCGAGCACTTCAAGATTGTATGTTGGTGATGATGTTCCGATACCAAGACTCCCGTTTTCAAGGAATGAAAATGTCTCTGTTCCGTTAAGACCGAGTGCTACCCGATCTGCAATACCAATAATTTCAAAGTAGTCTGAATCACCAACCTGATTCACACGGAAGCCGCCGCCAAGTGCATCCGACTCCTGCACCAGAGTCAATCGTGTCTCAGGTGCCGATGTTCCGATACCCACCTTATTTGAAGCATAATCATATACAAATCCCGTGGTTTCAACCGCAAGTCCTCCTGCAAATGTTGAGGTTGCTGTTGAGGAGGTTGCAACGATGTACGGTGACGAGATAGACACCGAAGTGCTAATTGTTGACGTAGCAAGCAATTCACCAACAGTGAGCGAATCCTTTATTACTACGTCTCCATCAACGGTCAGAGACTGTGTAGTGAATGACTCACTTATTTGCTTAAACTGATCACTCGTACCCTCATTTACACTCTCGATGCTACGCATCGTACCCCCGACCTGTATAACATGGACCTCTCGTGAAGTAATTTGATCAAGCCATTTCTCAGGAAATATGTCAGGCAATTCCTGTACATATACCGAGACTGGATTGGTAACAGTTGTTACTGGTGTTGCAACAGCGACAGCGGAACCCGTCGTCTGACTAGTACTCTGGGAAACTACACGATCAGAAGTCGGTTGTTGTGCCACTACACTGACATCAGTTACATCTTCTTCAACAATATATGTTTCTTCACCCGCTGTCTCAAAGAAACACTCTCTGCCAAAGAGTGATTTGAAACCGCACCAGACATCACTCCAAAAGACATTTGCTACATACTGTCGCGGCTCAGGAAGGATCTCAACGAGCACTGACTCCATTGCTCCAGAAAAAGTTCCTGCAACCTGTCCTGTTGCATCAAAAAAATCCTCTCCGATACTTCCTACAAAAGCAACCGTATCCACTGCACGCGCCCGTGAAAATATTTCGGAGGAATCTGTTGGCGTCATGTATCCGACCACGCCCAGAAGCACTCCCGCAAACATAACTCCACTCGTTACCACGAGCGCATGTACTCGAGCAGCGAGACCAATGTCAAAATATTTCTTAGAGGTTCTTTTGGTTAGTTTCCTCTCTGAGACTTTTTCTACGTGAACCTCCCTAGTGACAAGAGGGATATTAGAAGAGATCCCCTTCGCAGGATTAATATTTTCCGTCGCCTGTTGCTTCGGTGTCTCATTCTGCTCCTTCTTTCGTTCGCGGCGAAGTGCGCGACTTCGTAGTTCCTTCTCCTCTTTTTTTCTTCGCAACAACTCAGCAACAGAGACTGGATCGACCATCCATTTTTTTCCAACCTTCTTTCCTTTAATCTTTTTCTCGCGTGCAAGACGAGTGATGTAGTCTGAGGTATATCCAACCTCCTTTGCAATGTCGCCAGCGGAAATCAAATTCTGAGGTGTCTTTTCTGTTTTCTTCTTCTTACTGGAACTCGACATTTATTTTTTCCTTAATAACTATATTTTACTAGTTATTTCTGGTTTTCTTGCCAAACTTATACACACTTCCTTTGCTCACAATCTCCTGTAGATTTTTATTTCTATAAATCCACTCTTCAGACCTAGCTGGAAGCAGATCAGGAAAAACATTTTTCAAGTATAAAAAGCACTCTTGACACAAGAGTACAGTTTTTGTGTTAAATCTGAGTGTCATACAAGAATAATAAAAACTCGCTTTAGCGAGATCCTTCTCCTGAGAGACTATTTTATGCTCTCAGAGACTTCAGAATAACTATTATTTAAGCGCTTAAATATAAAAAGTACACAAAATATGCTATTTTGTGTACTTTTTATTCGGAGATACGCGTTATACCTATGTTTAGAGCGCTATATTAGAGATGATTAAGCTAAAATCTAGAGTGTAGCCTGAGGTAAACTGATTTAAAACAGAACCTGTTGAAGTGCTGATTTGGACACTTGATTCAGAGCTCATACCAAGAACCAGAAATGCAATGAACATGGTTATGAGCAAGACTACCCCACTTCTGATCGGACTGCTGGTTGGAGAACCTTCCTGTACATCATGCAGAGATTTGTCCCAAGAAAGATCTTCCCCCTGTACGGATGGAGGAGAATTATCTTGTCGAACACTTCTCATCTTGCTGGGACTCTTCTTTGTATTCCTCTCAGAAGAAATCTTTAGAGGAACTTTTGTGGGCTTTTCTTTTGAAGACACAGCTTCAGAGGAAGTGATTTTTTTTATTTTTATTTCGGGTGCATCCTTTACAATATGTACTGAAAAATCCTTATTTTTAGGGGTTTTTTTGATCTCTGGAATCAAGGGACTCCTATCTGAGACATACCGAGTATCTGAAGCGTGTGCCAGATACCTAGGCTCAAACTTTTCTTCTTGCTTTTCTATTGAAGCATGTTCCGTCGCTGTAGCCTCCTCTCTTACAATTCTCCGTACATGTTCACGAGCCTTACTTCGTGCGTTTCTTTTTTTATCCGTCTTATGTTCTCGAAGCTCTTCTCTATCTACATACCAATTCCTTCCAACACGTTCTGCAGTAATTGCTCCACTTCGACAAAGCTGCCCTACATAGTCCGAGGTATACCCAACTTCACGAGCCGCCTTACTCGCTTTAATATACTCCCGTCCATTGAGTGTAATGACCTCCATAAGTCTTAAGCACAGTATACACCTTTCTTCCGAGAAAGTTCAATTTTACATTGTATTATGTGGAGATCTCGGAAACTCGAGTTTCTCTAAAGAACACCTATTTCCTTCTTGAAGGCCTCCTCAAGAACAGAAGGATTCGCTGAACCTTTTGTTGCTTTCATTCCTTGACCAACCAAGAACTTGAGAACTTGTTCCTTACCAGCCTTATATTCAGAAACAACATCTGGATGGTCTACTAGTATCTTCCCAACAATCTCCTTAAGTGCATCAGAATCATTCTCTTGCAGAAGTCCTCGCTCTGTAGCAATTTCTCTAGGAGATTGGCCGTTAAATACGACTTCAGGAAGTATATCCTTGGCTACACGAGAAGTGATCTCTCCTTCACTAAGCATCTCCATAAGCTCAACAAATACTCCAACCGCGTCAATTTTGAGATCTCGAGCACCATTTGCACATAGAGATAGAACATCAGAAGTAAGATAGTTAGCAGCACGCTTAAGTGCGTCTTCTTTTAGAGGTTCCGATTCAACAATCTCGTTAAAAAATGGCATTAGGATTTTATCCGAGATTAGTAATTCAATCTGTTCTCTCGGTATTCCGAGATTCCTATATTTTAAGCGTTTTTCTTCAGGTAATTCTGGGAGCTCCTCTTTTATCCGAGATAGTGAGAACTCTGGCACGCTGGAAATATCTAATTTTGGTAGATCAGGATCAGGGAAATAGCGGTATTCTTCAGAGGTCTCCTTCAGTCTCTGGCTAAAAGTAAGGCTTTTCTGCTCATCCCAACCTCTTGTCTCCTGTAGAACGCTCTCCCCAGAGTCCAAAAGCTTACTTTGTCGATCAATTTCATAAGCAATTGCATTCTCGACAGCACGGAAAGAGTTGAGATTTTTTACCTCAACTTTTGTCCCAAGTGTGTCGTTCTTACTAATAGAAATATTTACCTCCACACGCATCTCCCCCTTTTCAAGATTTGCATCTGAGACATTGAGTGTCCGCAAAAGAAGTTGCAACTCTCGGCCAAATCGCCCAGCTGTTTCAGCGTCATGGATGACAGGCTCTGTCACCAATTCCATCAGAGGTACACCTGCCCGATTGTAGTCCACAAGACTACCCTTCCCTTGATCATGAAGAGAGCGAGCAGTGTCTTCTTCAAGATGAACTCTAGTGATAGCAACTCCAGCAAGAGTCCCTCCACTTACGAGAGGATACTTATACTGACTAATTTGGTAACCTTTTGGAATATCAGGATAGAAATAATTCTTTCTATCAAATTCTGTAAAAGTAGCAATGTTACCTTCGAGTGCAACACCTACTTTAAGAACATGTTTGACTGCTTCCTTATTAATAACTGGTAAGGTTCCTGGGTGCGCAACACAAACAGGGCAAATATGAGTGTTTGGTTCTCCATGGTGTGGATCGTTTTTAGATCCACAGAACATTTTTGACTTTGTTTTAAGTTCTGCATGAACTTCCAGACCAATAGTTGCTGTATACATAACCTGCTAATAGTACTCTTCCAGGCCCTCTCCAGCAAGTTTTTTTGACACGAAACACAATTTTGTCAAAGAGTATTTCTATTTTAATAAAAAATACAGCCTTATAAATAAAATACCCTTATTTATAAGGGTATTTTATTTATTGACAAAACTGTGTTTCGTGTGGTTTTAACCTACCTTTTTTGAGGTTTTGCGGAGGTGAGTGGTAAGTTCATCCTGTAAAAACTTAACCCCCTCCCCTGTCTCAGCTGAAATCACAAAGACTTTTGTACTAACAATGTTTTCTAGAGTAGTCCTGGAGGAGGATACTTCTTCCTCAGAGACGAGATCAGACTTTGTGAGTACCACCCACTGCTCCTTTTCGAGGAGGTCTATATCAAAGTTACGAAGTTCATTCTGAATCTTTGTGTATGCATCCACGACATCTTCATTCTCGAGTGAGATGAGGTGTAGAAGCATCTTCGTGCGTCGTACATGACGAAGGAACTTATGCCCAAGACCCTTGCCTTCAGACGCCCCTTCAATTAACCCTGGAATATCGGCGAGGATAAAACCAAAAAGTTCCCCGAGGTGAGGTTCCAGTGTTGTAAACGGATAGGCACCAACAGCAGCAGTTGCATTGGTAAACGTATTGAGAAGTGTAGATTTACCTGCATTTGGGAACCCAATAAAACCGACATCAACAAGCAATGAAAGTTCTACAAGGAACTCTCCTTCTTCCCCCTTCTTTCCACGAGTAGATTGTTCTGGACTCTGATTTGTTGCAGATTTAAAGTGTTCATTTCCGTAACCACCACGACCACCCAAGAGGATCTTATGCACTTGCCCAGCCTCCTCGAGAACGTACACATGTCCACCTTTCTTATCGGTAACAGTGGACCCTACAGGCAAATCAATATACATATCCTCTCCATTTTTGCCTTCTTGGCTCTTTCCATGGCCATTTTCACCGTTCCCAGCACGGAATACATTATCACCTGTATACCTTGAAAGAAGCCCTAAATCACGTACAGCGCGTATATAAACGTCGCCACCGTTACCTCCATCCCCACCAGCAGGACCTCCCATGGGACGATGTGGCATACGAAGCCAGCGCACGACTCCGTCGCCTCCTTTTCCTGCTATACCATGTATGATTAGTTCATCGACAAACATTGCGTGTAGCGTAAAGAATTACGGAAGAAAAGTAAAGAGGGTCTCCCGACTATTCCAAAAACTTGCTTCCAATAGTACTGACAAATGTCACGATAAGAGATCCAACAAATGCGGTCATAAACCCTGAGACATAGAACCCTTCAACGAATGACGCAGCGAACCAAAAGATAAGCGCATTGATCACAAAGGTGAAGAGGCCGAGGGTCAAGATAGTGATTGGCAGCGATAATACAAAGAGGACTGGTCGAACAACAAGATTTAAAAGCCCAATAACAATTGCTGCGATAATTGCGTAATACAGTCCCTCAACGGTAATTCCGTCAATGAAGCGTTCGATAACAAGTAGTGTGAGTGCGGTCAAAAGCACGCGTGCAATAATATGTGTCATACGTATATTGTACCCTCTCCTAGGAATCCTTTGAAGTGATAGTCCACTCCCCTTTTGCAAGTAGCGGTTCCGCTTTCTTATATTTCATCTCCTTTGTCTCTGATCCGTTTGTGATAACGACTGTCTCATTCCGTCCATAATCATGGCGTTTAGACGCCTCCTGCTTTTGTGTCTTTCCTGTAGATGTGCCTGAGGCTCCTCCCGAACGCTGAGCATGTGACGCCTCCTCACGCATCTTCCTATCTTCCTCAAGTACTTTCTGCCGTTCGATCTTTGGAATTACCTGCGCAAGACGATCAAGCGCGGCGTGTTGCATTTCTTCAAAGAGTCGTGTTCCTTCTTTTCGGTATTCAATGAGTGGGTCCTGTTGCCCGTATGCACGGAGACTTACGCTCGAACGCGTATATTGCATCACCTCAAGATGCTCTACCCAGAGTGTGTCATATATATGGAGGATGAGTTTTCGCACCAATTCATACCACGCATCATCTCCCAGTTCATTTTTCTTTGCGAGAATGGCCTCTTCCGTCTGCGGGGCAAAAGCAGCTACTTCAGAAATAATGGCATCAACATCTTCATCTGTCCCAACTAAAAGCGTACGTCTCTTGTCGTAGAGTACCTGTCGCTGTTTATTCAACACGTCGTCATACGCAAGCACATGCTTACGTGCATCAAAATGGAACCCCTCGATCTTTTTCTGCGCAGATTCCAGCGACCGCGTGATCATCTTATTTTCAATTGGCTGATCCTCAGGGATACCAAGTCGACCCATCATGTTTTTCACCGTATCAGCAGCAAAGACACGCATGAGGGTATCCTCCATAGAAACAAAGAATGCAGTCTCACCTGGATCCCCCTGTCGTCCAGAACGTCCTCGCAACTGGTTATCAATACGGCGTGCCTCATGGCGTTCCGTACCAAGCACAAAGAGACCTCCTAATTCAAGCACTTCCTTCTCTTCTTCTTTGGTTGCATGCGTACCACCAAGTTTGATATCTACTCCACGTCCCGCAAGGTTCGTTGCAAGCGTTACCTGCCCCACCTTACCTGCATCAGCGATAATTTCTCCCTCGTTCTCATGATTCTTCGCATTGAGCACTGTATGCGGGATCTTTGCTTTGGTAAGTTCTTGAGAAAGTTCCTCATTTTTATCTATAGAAGCAGTACCGATAAGGATCGGCTGCCCTTTCTCATGCACTTCTTTAATACGGCGAATAATTGCCTGGTACTTCCCTTTTTCTGTCTGGAAGATGAGGTCATTGTGATCAATACGTTGTATAGGATGATGTGTTGGTACTGGAATCACCTCCAGTTTATAGACCGAATAGAACTCCTCTTCAGAGGTCAATGCGGTACCTGTCATACCAGAGAGTTTTTCGTACATACGGAAATAGTTCTGGAACGTAATGGACGCATACGTACGACTCTCCTTCTGGATCGTCGTCCCCTCCTTCGCTTCAACAGCCTGATGCAGCCCCTCAGACCACCTTCGTCCTGGCTGGAGACGACCGGTGAACTCATCAACGATGATCACCTCCCCGTTGCGCACCACGTACTCTTTATCTTTCGTATAGAGCGCCTTTGCACGCACCGCAGTCTCTAAGTGATGCACATATTTAATACCCTTGTCTGTATAAATATTCTCAATACCAAGTGCTTTCTCCGCTTTCTCAATACCAGAATCTGTAAGCGTTGCACTCTTCAACTTCTCATCCACCGTAAAGTCCTCCTCTTGCTTCAATCTAGATGCAATCCGTGCAAACTGCTCGTAGAGATTCTCAGAGTCTTGGGCAGGCGCAGAAATAATAAGTGGCGTACGTGCCTCATCGATAAGAATAGAGTCTACCTCGTCAATGATTGCAAATGCATGCTCTCGTTGTCGTAGATTCGTTGCATCAAACTCAATATTGTCACGGAGATAGTCAAAACCAAACTCATTGTTTGTACCATACGTGATGTCTGCTTCATATGCCTCCTTGCGAGAACACGGACGAAGGAACTCGTAGAACACCTTATATGACCCCTCTTCATCCCGCTCTTCATCTACTTCTGTATGCCCTGGATCATAGAGATATGACTCCTGATGATTAATCACACCGACAGTAAGGCCAAGTGCCGCATAAATCTGCCCCATCCACACACTGTCACGTCGTGCAAGGTAATCATTCACGGTAATAACATGCACTCCTTTTCCTGTAAGTGCATTAAGATATGCAGGAAGTGTCCCCACCAATGTCTTTCCTTCACCTGTACGCATCTCAGTTATCTTTCCGCTGTGCAGAATTGCACCTCCAATAAGTTGTACATCATAGTGACGAAGCCCCAGTGTACGCTTTGAGGCCTCACGTACTACTGCAAATGCCTCGGGAAGTAGATTATCGAGATTCTCTCCCGCTTTGATACGAGTCTTGAATGCATCAGTCTTTTCCTTAAGCTCCTCATCTGAAAGTGCCTGCAACTCCTCCTCGCGCGCATTAATATCCGCAACAACTGGTTGCAACTGTTTGAGTTCTTTTTCGTATGTCGGTCCAAAAAACCTATCGAGAAATGCCATATTCGTGTACCACAGCATACCATAGATGACACCACTCTGTCACACCAAAAAACCGCTCATCTAAGCGGTTTTTTGCTAGCGTATACTGACGACTCTCAGTCGAACTACTTTCGACGTCGTCGTGTCGCTTTTTTTGCAGGCTTACGACGTGTTGTCTTTCGAGTTGCTTTCTTTGCGGTCTTTCTCTTCGCAACCTTTCGACGCGCTGTCTTCTTAGCGGGCTTTCGGCGAGTTGTTTTCTTTGCTGCTCGCTTCTTTGTAGCCTTACGACGTGCTGGCTTCTTCGCAACCTTTCGGCGAGTTGTTTTCTTCGCAGTCTTACGACGTGTCGTCTTCTTTGTTGCTCGCTTACGTGTTGCTCGTTTCTTTGTAGGCATGGTTGTCATGATTACAAAACTAACAAATCGACCGCATGTGTTCTCTTATATAAGAACATGTGCTTATGTATATATTATGTGTTTAAAAAAAAGTTATAACAATATTCTTTTAAACTTTTTGTGTGGATAAAAGTTTTTTGTTATATACTTCGCACTTCACGTTCGATCCGAATATCGGTTATACCAAAAACGTCTTCTGCAATTTTTTGTGCAAACGCATCTACCTCCTCTGCCGTCGCTCCACCATGATTCACTATCACGAGCGCCTGACCCTCGTACGTTCCTACAGTGCCCCGCTCATTCGTCACCCCCTTTATATGCAATACCTTATCTAAAATCCATCCCAGAGGAACCTTTACTCTATCCCCTACAGGGAAACCTGGTAATTCTGGATACTTCTTTTCCAACACCTCGTACTGCTCTTTTGAAATTATAGGGTTCTTAAAGAAAGACCCTCCTGTACCCTTTTTATGCCAGTCTGGAAACTTCTTGCTCCGTATTTCTATAACAGCATCACGTACCTGTCGCTGTGTTGGTGTGTCGATAAAGTAATTCTGTAGATCTTTGTACTCTATGTGCGGATCTCCCTCCTTCTTTAAATGAAATGTTACCCCCGTTACAATATAGTTTCTTCCTTCTTCTGTCTTGAAAAAAGAATCTCGATATCCAAACGCGCACGCCTTGTTTGAGAATACACGTTCACTCCCATCAGTAAGATGGGATGTGTGTACCGACTCAATAACAGACGATACCTCTACCCCATACGCACCAATATTTTGTATCGGTGCCGCGCCAACGGTACCAGGAATTGCGGAAAGGTTCTCTAGACCCCACAATCCTTTCTCTACCGTCTCTAAGACGAGATCGTCGAAGACAACCCCTGCTCCCACGTGCACCATCTCATCTTCGTAGGTAATTCCTTCAATTTTGTTGCATATCACGAGACCAGTAACCCCACGATCGGAAACAAGCACATTGGACCCTCCACCAAGGACAGTGACCGATATTCCCTTCTCTTTTGCCCATAGGACAGCCTCTTTGAGTTCCTCTACGGATCGTACCTCTACAAAAAACTCGGCATTACCGCCAATGCCGAATGTTGTATAGGGTGCAAGTGATACCTGTGTCTGTATATTCATACCATCTGCTCACAATCCTCTATGGCCAGCGGGTGCGTTCTCCAAAAAAATGAAAGTCTAAATGTGAGTGCCGCCGCTAGCCGTAGAGAATAACGAGCACTCATATTGTACCATCCCCATAAAAGCAAAAATCCCCACCCCAGGGATCTTTACTCTAGACTTTCATGTAGAGACGCCGAATCGACGCTCACGGACACAGTGTACACTACCAGCCCTGCGTCGCCAAGGCATCTTTGATGAAAGTGTGTTCATCAAAAACTTCCTCATACCCCTCGGAGATCTCTCTATACCCCTCCCGATCTCCTGAGAGAATCAACATCAGCCCATAATACAAACGAGCGGTCTTATTTTTAGACTCTAGTTCATACGCATGTTTCGCTACAGCAAGTGCCTCAGCAAGATTGTCTTTTTGCAGATACGCAAGCCCTGCATCGATATAGAATTGCTGTTTCTCAGGTGAAAGTTCTATAGCGATTGCAAGATGTTGGAGTGCCTGATCTGGTACACGCGTTATTCTGTAGAATGGTGCCGCAAGTGCATGCACACGAGCATCACTCGGTTTCTCCATAACCTGATTTTTAATCTCTTCATCAATGAAAAGTGCAAATGCTCTTTTTTCCTCAGCGGAGATACTCTGTGACTGGTAGATTGACGGAAATACTTGAATCATCTGTTCACGAATCTCTTGGTTTCCAAATGTCTCATATGAAAGTGCTTCCGTAAAAATCGCTCTATGTTTCTCACTCGATGATGCTGAGAAAGAATCAATAAGCGCCGCCCCTGCCTTCATCGGTGGCACATTGACACTGTAAACTACAAGAGCAGTAACGATGAGTAGCGCAGGCGCAATGACACGTCCTGTGACCTCTCGCGATACGCTTATCTCTTGCCATACTGGCTTCCCAACACGACTATGCACCAGCGCAATGACTGATATGTAGAGGAAGTAACTAACCGTATTATCAAATACAAAGAGGTTATGGAACATATAGGCTCCGAGAAGACCGAAGAGAATACTCTGTTCTGGAAGCGTAAACATGTCTCTCTGTCGAAACAGATAGTACAGTGTGAAGAAGAGAAGAGAGAAATATGCGAGTGCTCCAAGGATTCCTCCTGCGATCAGCCAGTCGAAGACAATGTTATGCACTCGGTCATACCACTGCTCCGCATTGTAAATCTCTGCGGTGTAATACGTGTTAAAGACGTAATTAAAGTTTTCCTGTCCCCATCCAAGGAGTGGCCTGTCCTTCACCCCTTCAAGCGCAATATCCCACAATGCAAAGCGGACACTTCCTTCGTCGAGGGTGATGTTTGCAACCCGAGAGAGATATTGGTTCTCTTGAATAACCGAAGCATCTTTAAACACGATAAATCCAGCAACCAGTATCACCCACCCCAAGAGAATCCCTCCTGCAACCTTTCGATATTTTTGTTCCCTAACGAGTGCGTAGAGTACGGCGAGCAGTATCCCTCCTGCTAATCCAAGGATGGTTCCCCGAGTCGCTGTCTGCACCAGCAAGAACGTAAATACTACGGCCAACCCTCCGTAAAGATACCGCAACCACTTAGTATGTGTCCTAAAGAATAACAAGAGTGCAAATGCTATATGGAACAGTTGGTATACGGCCATGTATGCTGCATTCCCAAGTGTTCCATCCAGACGCCACCCACCTTGATTAATCTCTATCTCACCAGAAAGCTGAGCAAAAGAATACAATGCCAGTGTTGATGCTACTCCAACAGAGATTGTGAGGAATCGGTACCATAGTTTCTCTGTTGTGAGAACACTGCTGACAACCACAAAATAGAGGAAGAGATGCACGAGTGTGACATAGCCGTCCATTCGCTCGAAATTACTCCAGAAACTCTTCGGCGCGTACTGTCCGAAGAGATCCGCAAAAAACATAATGACCACAAGCGCAATAAAGCCCCATGCTATGTATGACACCTTCGGGCGCACGCGCGACTCATAGAGCGCGTAGACAATCCATGCGGCGGTTATGATTTCAACAACGATTCTAAAGAAGAACCCCTTCCCCGTGATATATGGGAAAAAGAGAGAGTCTGCGACAATAAGTACCAAAAACGGGAGTACAAATACTCCTGCGTAGGTAATCCATTTTGAGAGGTCTTTCATATACCAGTTATTCTACACCAAACAGCGCTCTATGCTCTGGCGGTACACACGAAGATATTGCGTATAATCCTGTACGATATTTTCCGCAACGACGGTCCGAGCGTTCATTTCCAATGTCTCACGAAGCGCATTGTTGTTCAACAGCCTGTTTACCTTCTCTCCAAAACACGGTGGGCTGTCCAAGGGACACAATAACACCGACTCTTCATTTTTAAACACTTCAGCTGCAATACCGACATTCCCGCAGATCATAGGAATGCCCACGGTAGCCCCCTTGAGCACCACCTCATCGTTGATGGGGTCAGAAGAAGCGTGTATGAGCATGTCTGACGAGTGCATACTTGAGAGCACATCCACACTCTTTGAGGCAAATACTACCTGCGTGCTCAATCCATATTCTGCAACACGCTCTTCAATAGCCGCACGTTTCGGACCCTCGCCAATAATAACTAGTCCAAGACTTTTGTACTGTCTAAGAATATAGTAGAGCCCATCAATAACACTCTCCGTATGAGAGCGTTCATTCATCGCAGACACGTGCAAGAGAATCAATTTAAACTGTGGAAACTTCTCTTTCAGGTTAATGGTTTGCGGAGCAGTTTTCCACGACTCGATATCATAGAATATAGGAAGTACTTCAATCCGATCCTTCACTGCCTTAAACTCTGCAGTAATAAGATCCTTGAGATATTCAGAGCCTGTGCGCACACAAACCGCTTTGGGAAGCACTATGTGTGCCATAAATCTCCGCCACCGATTATGCGGTGCAAGGTCGACAAATCCATTGTCAAGGAAGTTTTCCGTGACACGCACTTCAAGTGGTCGATTATATGCTCGTGCGATTGCTTTTCCTGCCATGCCAGACTCAAACGGATCTTCGGCAATAATAAGATCTGGTCGGAAACTCTCACCAAAGACTAACTGTTTCTTTGCAACTTTCTTTGCATCTCCAATCGTCTTCCACCACCAACGAGAGTTTGTGGGATAGAGGTATATATCATCCCCCACACGCGTGGTCTGATATACCGCGTCTTCTTTTCTAGTGGTCAACACAATAACATGCACCTCCGCGAACATCTGCGCGTACTGTGCTATATGAATGATGGATTGAGAGTTCTCCGTAAACACCCCCGTATCACGGGTGATAATGAGAAGCCGTGCATCGTTACGACTCGATGTTCGTTTTACAATTGGAGATGCCGTACGCTCCATATCGGCAGCACGCACTTTTTCCTCTTTTGGCTTTGAAGCCTCACGCACGGCCTCTCTCTCAGCAGACTTCTCTTTCAACTTCGGGTCAATAATCGCAATGTCTTCACTCCCTGTAAGTGTCTCCTCCACCGCTTCAGTGAGATCCTCTGCCGCGCGTTTGGTTGGGTCTAGTTCCTTTGCCATTACGGTGCATTATACCGTACCAAAACTACTTATTCTTTAGTACTATAGGATACATGAAAGAGCGAGCAGTCCGATTACTTCGGTGGAGTGAGAAATATACCAAGACAGATATGGTCTACCTTGCAAAAGGAGGTTTTTGGGTAAGTATCAAACGAATCCTCGGCATCATCGTAGGCATTAGCCTTTCGATCGCGCTCGCTAATCTTCTGGCACCTGAAGAATTTGGAGTGTATAAGTTTGTTCTCTCACTTGCGAGCATCATCGCCGCATTTTCTCTGACTGGTATGAGTACTGCGGTCATGCAGGCAGTTGCCAAAGGATTTGAAGGTGCCGTCTCAGAAGGACTTCGTGAAAACTTGCGGTGGAGTGTCGGGATGATACTTCTCTCTCTCGGCGGAGCAGGATATTATTTCTTGAATGAAAATACCGTTCTTGGTACTAGTCTCCTTATTATCGCTGCAACACTTCCACTTATATATAGTTTTGATCTCTACTCTCCGCTTCTCAAGGGTCGTAAAGATTTTAAACGAGAGACCTTTTACTCTCTTCCCCGCCTACTTCTTCCTCCCCTCTTCTTAATTGGTACGGTCTTCTATACACAGAATCCGATCGTTCTCATCGCAGTCTATTTTGTGTCTCAAGCACTTGTTGTGGTCATTTCCTATTTCATCGCGAGACATAAAGAACATATTAATACCGAAAAACCAGACACACTTGCATTTAGCAGACATCTGAGTGTCATGAACATTCTTGAAATCCTTGCGAGCAACATTGATAAGATTCTCCTCTTTCACTATCTTGGTGCAGCACAACTCGCGATCTATGCACTCGCAATTGCCCCCATACGCGAGCTTCGTAAATTGAAAAGTTTCTTCTTAACGCCTGCTTTCCCGAAATTAAGTAATCGTTCACTTGCAGAATTGAAGCATTCACTTCCTCCGCGCATGCTTCTCCTCTTCCTTATTCTTCTACCGTTCGTTGGAGCATATATACTTGCAGCACCATATATCTACCAGTACATCTTCCCGCAATATTTAGATTCTATACATTTCTCACAGACACTTGCCGTCACCCTTCTTTTTATTCCAATTTCCATACTCCCGCAAGCACTGACTGCACATCTTAAGAAGCGACAGCTATACATCCTTCGTACAGCGACACCACTTGCACGCATCGTTCTCATCACAGTTCTCCTCCCACTCTATGGAATCTGGGGTATTGTTGGAGCAATCTTCTGTGTGTACGTATTCAATGCCGTACTGACGCTAATGCTCTTTAAGAGGGCCGTGTAAACACAATATTCTCGTACCGAGTAATTCCATCAAAATCCACCTCTCCCAACCGCTCCAACGTTCCGTCTTCGGTAATGTGGTGCGGTACGTATCCCATGGTGTGAAGGAGAGAGACTGCTTCTTTGTGGTGTTTCTTCCCTCGTTCTTTCCCCCAGACTTCAAGAATGATGGTTGGTTTGTGTGTAGTGAGGGTTTCTTTTCCTCCTTCCAGTACGAGACGTTCTGCGCCTTCCACGTCTATCTTGAGGATGGTTGGTGGGGTGTGGTCTTTGGTGTAGGTGTCGAGGGTGGTTGCTTTTACTTCGTTTGATGCATATTCTTCCGCTTCCCTATCTTCTGACTGAATGAGACTACTTGAACTACTGTCCTCTATGGAATCAAAGAAGGTCACCATACCCACCTCGTTACTCACTGCCATTTGTATTGTCTCAATATTTTTTGCCGCATTCTTCTTTAGATACGCGTAAATACGCTCGTTTGGCTCAAAGGCGTGTACTTCCCCCGCCAATGTTTCCGCAAGGAACGCATAGAAACCAAAGTTTGCACCGATGTCATAAAAGACGTCATCTTTTTTAAGAGTTCGGATCAAAAAGGCAGTGAGGGCACGTTCCCGCGGCGCACCGAGCGTGCCCATGAAATACATGCGGAGTGCATTCGGGTCTCTAAGCGGGAGACGCATATGCTTTCCAAAAAACAACTTTGCGGTGCCTTCTTTTTTAAGTCCAAGTCGATACAGTGTAAAAACAAGGTATTTTCCTTTCAAGAAAAGGATGCGGCGTAGTTTTGCACCAAGCGTACCAGAAAATTCATACCACGACTGTGCGCGTCGTTCTGCTTCTTGAAATTTTGTAAGGAGTTCTTTCTGCATACTATTTCACCAAGAAGACATTATACCCGCTTGTCTGTGCACTCTGTATCTTGCCTGTGAGCTTGTCCAGCATATGAGCAAGACCACATATAAATGCACTTCGTCCGAGAGGACCCAGCTTCACCCATGTCTCAAGTGCGCCACGTACAGAAACTATCTCCTTCTCGGAAAAATCTCTAAAGAGCACGTCGAGTGTGTCCTTCGTGAAGCGCCAATAATCTCCATAGTATCCCTTTTCCGCGTGGTAGTAGTATAAGAATGGTACATAGACAAAGAGATATCCCCCCGGTTTTAAGACACGGTACATCTCTTTCGCTGCCTGTATTGGATTCTCAACATGCTCTAGTACGGCGATACAGAGGAGCGCATCTACAGAATCGTCCTCAAACGGAAGGTTGTGGATGTCTCCGACAATATCAGGGTTATAGTCTGGGACAGGATCGAGCACTTTATAATCTACGCCCTCAAGAAGCGGCAGTGCCCATGCTCTCTTTTTGTCATATCGGTTGTTTTTATCCTTTGCGACACGAAGACCTCCTCCAATATCAATAACCGTTTCCTTTTCTTTAAGGATTCGTGTTATGCGTTCTTTAAAAAATGTGTCCCACGGTCGTGTCATAGTATGTTTTCAACAACTCTTGCTCGTGCGTCCCATGTGTAGTTCTGCACTTCTTCCCTCGCTCTTTGCGCTAAAGTCGCTGCAGTATTTTCGTCGCTGAGTACCTCTGTTATACCACGTGCAAGATCCTCCGCATCTCCCGTCTTTACAAACTGCACTATATCCTCCGTTGCAATCTCCTGTATCGAAGGAAGCTTGGACGCAACAATCGGCCGACCTGATGCCATGTACTCGAAGAGTTTAATCGGCGACGTATAGTGGCTCCCCTCTTTAGCATTATCGGTATTTGGAATGACAAGAATATCGGCGGCCTGTAGATATCGTGGAATATCCTTGTGTGGCTGTTTTTCTCGCAAGATAATATTGTCACCTTTGTATTCTTTTTTAATTCCTTCAATTTCTGCCGTTCCGCCACCCACCATAACAAAGGCATACTCTGGAAGCAGTGCTGCAGCCTCAAGAAGCACTTGTACCCCTTTCCAGTCATGGAGATAGAAACTCCCTGTGTACATAACAATCTTTGCATCTTCTGGAAGTCCTAACTCCCCCCGCATCTCTTGTGCGTTCATGTCCAAAGAAAAGGACGCGATATCGACACCGTTTGGCGCTACGTGGATTTTTCCTTCCTCAATCCCCGCGTCTACAAGTATTCGCTTTATGATACTGTTCACCACCACAATCCCCTGTGCATTCTCCAATCTCTTCTTCCAATTCCTCCGAGAGAAATCTGGCTTCCCGTGAAGGAAGATGTAGTCCTCTACATATAACGTAAGTGCCCAGTCTCTTGTGAGAACAACGTCGTGTTCTTCAGACAACATGCGTACTGCTTTTCCGAAAGACCACAACCGTACCCACTCCCGAACCTTTGCAGAAAGCCATGAGATATCAATTGTGGGCACTTGGACTATATTCACCTCAGGAGAAATGTCGTATTGTGCAACCACCTCCTCGACTTCTTCTTCTTTTGGAACTGCGAGCGTGACGACATGTCCTCGCTTGTGAAGCGAGTCACACATATTAAGAATGCTTACCACATGCGCCTTTCTCCGAGAAAGTCGTGCAGCAGTTGCATAGAGAATGTGTTTTTGTTCTTTCATATTACAAACGAAGTAACTCCTTAATACGATACAGGAATCGCTTTAGTGGCAGACGATGTTCCTCCTCGATGAAGAGTCTCGTGCGTACTGCACACAAGAGCATGCGTGCTTCTACATTCTGTGGCTCATCGCTCAGAATCTGTCGAAGGAGATGACTCGCCTCTACAAAGCGCCCTGATGCACGAAACTGACGTGCCTTCTGGATATCTTCTGAGATACTAATCCCTGCCCGATCACGCGCGGTAAACGGAAGTGTCAGCTCATCTGGACGTACATACGTATAACCTTTCTCTTCCATAAATGCATCGAGAATAGTCCATGCTTCTGTACCAGAAAGGGTCCCCTCACAAAGATTTCTCTCTTTTGCCATCTGAGACAGTTGTTTTCGATACACATCAGACATGTTCCGCTTGTGTACCAAGGTATGATACAAGAGCGTATAGAAGAAATGTTCCTCATCTGGCACAAAGAATCCTTTGTACGCTCTTCGACTCTTAAGCACCTCCTCTTCCCACCCCCTTGGATAGTAGTTGTCTCCGACAAAGCGTACATCAACTGATACCTCTCTACCTGCAATAGAAACCTTTCCTGCCACTTTATACCCTCCATATTCCACCGCAGGACCACCGCGCTTGTGCGCCTTCGGCCGTTTGTGTTTGTAACTCAGCGCACCAGTTATTCGTTTAAAAAGGTAGTAGTCCTCTACGAGCATGTCGATATCATTCTTTTTCCCGTAGTCTGTATCCTCAGGCAAAGTATCAAAGTTACGAAGTACCACATATGAAAGGTTGGTTGTATTTAGTGTTTCAAAGAAATGTTCAAACGACGTAAACTTCGGACGCCAGTGTTCCCAGTAGCAGACAGGAATATTCTCTGTGTAGAGGGAGAGTGTCTTTAAGTTCTCATATGACTCCTGTGTGTTATCCGACCCGTGAATGAAACTGGTGCGCCCCGCACGAAGTTCTTGAAGGTTATCGAATGTGTTTATATTCACCATCTGCGTTGTGCCATTGAACGCATTGGTACGTTCCTCGTAGACTGGATTTTCATCCAACACGACATACACAACAAATGGCTTCATGCCCTTCTCCCCGTGATGCGACATTCTCCCGTGATAGAACTTTGTTAAGACCTCAACACGGTCTCTTCCTAACATCTTCAGTGTCTTTGGATTGTATGTGATTGCCTGAATCACACGAAACTTCTCTTGTATCTTCTCTTCAACAGCGGCCTGTTCTCCTTTCTCCCACAGGACAAATGTGTGAAGTTCTGTCCCCTGTTTCTGCGGAAGAAGGAGAAATTCCAAAAGTGAAATGATGTGCGTATCATCAAAAAGTCTTCCCTTCACATCATCCGCAAACTTCCCACCACAGGACATATCTTCACCGAGTGACGCAAAGCCAAAATCTATGACATACAATTTTTCTTCAAGAACGAGCACCTCCCGTTCTGAGAGATCGTTATGACTACAATTATGTTCTTTGAAGACAGAAAGAATACGCTCCATCTGCTCTCTCCAATCTGAAGGCAGAGTGTCTCCCATGACAGGGTTACCACAATCTGTCATGAGAATAACCCTTCGAGACTCATCATAGGCGACTGGTTTCGGAGCAATGTTTTCATCAGCAAGTTTTGTAAGCCAGAAGTACTCCCTGTCGATATGTCCCCGTGAAGGACTTTTATGAAATTGCTTCAGCACATGCCCACATGTAGTTCGGTACACCGTTGCGGTCATGCCCGTTGCAATTGTCTCTGTAACATCAAATGTTTTATCTCCACACTGTATCTGGGTCATAGAATCTTCATAATATGTTCTGCACGTTTTTGCCACGTATAGTTCTGCACTGCTTCTTTTGCTTTCTCTGCCTTCTCTACACCATCATTCTTTGCAGAAATGATTGCCTCTGCAAGTGACTCTGGATTATCTGCCTCAAAGAAGGTTGCCATTTCCTCAGATAGAACCTCTCGAAGCGCAGGAACATCTGACGCAACAATCGGCCGACCTGACGCCATGTACTCAAAGAGTTTCATCGGTGATGTGAAGCGTGCTGACGTCTCATGCTTTCCGCTGTTTGGCACCACGAGTACATCAGATGCACACATATAGTATGGCACTCTTTCATGCGGCTGATGTGGCACGTATACAATCTGTTTGCTTGTATAGTGTTTTTTGAAGTCTTCCACGTTTTGCTCAAGTCCCCCGACAAAGAAACACGTAATATCTTCAGGAAGATGCCCCACCGCAGCAGCAAGAATATGGGCACCCTTTTCTGGATAGAGATGTCCGATGTAACTCACCATAAATATATCTTCTGGGATATCAAGTTCTCTTCGGCACACCTCCTTATCTGGAATGTTTTCAAAGCGTGCGAGGTCAACTGCATCGGGAATTACAGCAATATCCTTTGTCACTCCTTTCTCTGTATACCAGTCTGCTAGTCCTTTGGTTATGGAAACAAACACATCAACAGAACGTGCGACGCGTCGTATAAACACATTCCACCGTGGCGTATGCGCCTCGTATACCGTACGAACATCACTTGGTAGTCCAAGAAGTGGGAGTGCATCCCGACTATATACAACATCGTACTTTTCTTTCTGCACTATCCTTCGCACCTCTCGTGCAAAGAACCATTCTGAAAGAAGGAAACCTATCCTCCCAAACTGCACCCAGTCTAGAGTATCTACCACATGGATAGAGAATGTATTGGAGATTCCATAGGCATCACGAATACGTTCTGGTGTTGCACCGTTTCTGTTTGGGACAAGGAGTGTCACCTCTGCATGTTCAGAAAGTGCCGCGCAGGTCTGCACAATCTGTGCACCATATGCTTTCTCGGTCGGAAGCCGAGCGTGTGTTGCGTAGAGAATTTTCATAGGCGTTCAGTGATTTCATTAACCAGTATATCCGCATTCTCTTCTGGTGTTTTGGTGCCATCAATTCGCACAACCTGTACATTTCTTTTTTCAAGTTCTGTACAAGCCTCTTGGAGTACTTGTTGTGTCTCTGTGAGAAACTTCATTTCCTTTTCTTTCTTCACCTCAGACACACTGTCGAGACGTGGTTCTCGTTCATGTCTTCGTTCAAGTGCCGTATCTAATGGAACATCTATGTACACCACCAGAGTTTCCTTTGGAAGTCTAGAAACGATGAAGTCGAATGTCTTTTGAACATCAAACACACCATCGAGAACAAGATGGACAAATCGCTGAATAAAAATACCGTCCCAGAGGATTACTTTATATTGCGAACGATATGCAAGTTGGTGCCACAATTTGGTGTGCTCATGAATACTTGCAAGTAGTCTCCGAAAGCCAAGACGGCGTGTCTTTCCAAGCATAAGTAGCGAACGAAATGTCTCTCTATCAAGATAGTGAAGATGCGTCACTGTCCACCACAATTTAGAAAGTCCTCTCTTTGGCTTTACAAAAAAGGTGTCTTTGCTCACTACAGAAACATCTTGCTCTTTGAGACGTGTACACAGCGTATCAACGAGCGTTGTCTTCCCCGCTCCTGATAACCCCATAAACTCTACGTAGATACTCATTGTATTCGTCCTTCACGCTTCAAGATGTCCTGACAGATCTCATATACTACCTCCCCATATTCCTGTTTATTTTCCATAGTCTTGCGACCCTCCTCACCCATTGCTTTGGCAACATCCCGATTATTATATAGATAGAGAATCTTCTCTTTGAGAGCTTCGACATCTCGTATCGGTACAACATACCCACTCTTTCCGTCCTCCACGAGACTCTGCGCTGGCGGGGTCACAATGGCAGGAAGACCATGTCCCATTGCCTCCATAACCGCATATGGATTTCCCTCAATGAGTGACGGGAGCACAAATGCCGTTGATTCATGAAAATATGGCGTTGGGTCTTTGACTCGCCCGACCCATGTGATACTTGGATCACTTTCAATGATTGCATCATACCGCTCCTTGAGCTCTTCGGGAGTACGATTGTACTTCCCGACAAGAAGCAACTCTGCGTCAGGAAGGTTTAATTCTTTCCACGCATCAAGGAGATAGTGGAGTCCTTTTCGTGGACTGGTGTACGCTACATAGACCAACTTAAATGTTCCATTCCAGTCACGCTCTACTTTGGCGGGAAGGGGTGTATCAGAATACGCGGTAAAGATATGGTCTGCTGGGTACCCTTTCTCTATGTAGGTATCACGCACAAACTCAGAGTACGCGATGACGTAATCAAACTTATTGTAATCTGGACATCGTCTTACTGCATCCTCAGATTCTGTTTCAAATCCCTCAATGCCCAACAGTTTCATTTCTTCCTCTTCAATCTCTTTGTTTTTTACTGGGTCAGAAATTGTTGCCAGACTAATTGAAATACCTCCTTTCTTGCGTGCAGCTTTGATAGTGCGCGACATCGACTCTCCTGTATGAAAGATATAGAGGTCAGCCTTTTTAAGTTTAAACTGTGCAAAGAAATCGAGTGCTTTGAGGTGTACCCCGCGGAGCGGAATACGGGTCAACTCTTCAACAATACGAATGCACCATCGTATTACCGTCGGTGTCGCAGAGACCGTATTTTTAAACCAATAGTTCTTATTAATCTGGCAGATAACCTGAATGAGGTCATTCTCCTTCGCAAATTTATCAATCACTGGCACCGTACCTGCCGTACGGTTATTCTTTTTCTCTCCAAGATTAGCGAAGGTGATAATAGATGTAGACATAGGCGTATAAACACAGTAGCACAGCCACATATAGTCGTACAGGTATAAAAAGTGCTACATTGTAGGGTATGAAACGGGTTATCTATGTCGAAACAAGCGAGGATGGCGGCGGGTCCTCCGAAAGCATGATTCAGGCAATCACGCACCTCGATCGCTCCCACTATGAGCCCTATGTGCTTTTTGTGAATGATTTAAGCCACACAAAGTATGTGCAAAGACTACATGATATGAATGTTCCTGTGTTTACCTGCCACAATGCCGTCTATACAAAGACGAGTCCGCTTCGCAGATTCTATCTCCACCTTCTCAAAATCTCTGCACATATTCCCTTTTTATATCTCCCCCTCTATAGACTCATCCACGGTTCTTCTATCCGCGCACTTGAAACCCTCGTTAGAGAACACAACATAGATCTCATACACCTCAACATCAGCATCGCACGGGATCTCTTCGGAGTCTTTGTTGCAAAGAAGCAACATATTCCCTGCGTGAGTCACATAAGAAGTGCGAAGATGCTTAGTTTCCCACCCGCAGCACAAAGATTCGCAAATACGTATGTCGATCAATTCATTACCATCTCAGATTTCATACAGGATGTATGGGTGGGTCTCGGTCTTGATCAAAATAAATGCACCACTGTATTAAACGGTATCGACCCTCTACCTGCTTTAGAGAGAGACTACGATTCAATTCCAGAGAAAGAGAAACTCACCTTCTGCACTGTCGGGAGACTGGTGGAGTGGAAGAACCATTCATGGCTACTCCAAAGTTTTAAAGCGTTCCTCGCCATACGACCTGACGCACAACTCTACATCGTTGGAGAAGGTCCAGAACGCGAAAAACTCGAGAACATACTAAGGGGAGATGGTCTTGAAGAGAATGTGATTCTCACAGGAAATGTCGAAGACCCCACAGAATATCTCCACGCATCAGACATTTTTGTCTTCCCTTCTCGAAAAGAACCCTTTGGTCGTGCGGTGCTTGAGGCAATGTCTTTGGGTATGCCACTTATCGCGGCACAGTCTGGTGGAATACCAGAGTTTGTCTCTGATGGAGAGAGCGGGATCTTGGTAGAACTTAATAACGTATCGGCACTCACTGACGCCATGAAAATGCTTTCATCAGATGGTGTGCTCTGTGCACGTCTTGGTGAAGCTGCAAAAAAGAATGCAGGAGAAAAGTTCAGTAGCAAAGCGACCACTGAACAGATTGAAAAAGTCTATGGAAATGTTACTTCCTCGTAGTCTCTAAGAAAAGTTCCGTATGTTTCTCTGCATTTGTTCGGATATCAAACGCCGTCGCTGTATCTCTACATGCTATTGAAAAAGAGTCCCCTACCCCAACCATCTTCTCAAATGCCTCCGACACTTTGTTCTCTCTGATGAAAAATCCATTTTCCCCTTCTCTGAGATACTCGTCTGGTCCCGCTGTCTTTGTGGAGACCATAGGCATACCACATGCCATCGCCTCAATACCAACAATGGCAAACCCCTCAATCTCTGAGGTAAGGGCAAGGAAGTCTCCTGCCACATAATATGGAATCGGATCTTTATACCCAGGAAGCGAGACCACTTCCGAGAGATCTAAGTCCGCAATCCGTTTCTCCAACTTCGATCGATATCCACCTTCGCCGAGAATCACCAACCGATACTCTGGATGTTTCTTCACAAAATCTGCGAATCCATCGAGAAGCAGTAACTGATTCTTCTGTGGCGTTAGTCTTCCCACGTTTACAATCACCTTCTCTTCATCAGTAAATCCCAACCCCTTCTTCAGCACTTCTTTTTCTGGAAGCACTACTGCCTGCTCCTGTATCTTTTTAATATCAATACCGTTGTGTATGACCACAAATTTCTTTGGGGAGATATGTTCCTGCTTTGCCGTAAACGTGGCAACTGTCTCAGAGACAGCAACGATACGGAATGTAACAAACGAGAGTACCGTGTCTACAAAAACCTGAAGACCTGTCTTGTGAATATACGTATTGTGCTCCACTGCGATACACGCATAGCCACAAAGTATTCTTAAAACACGGGTCACTGTATTTGCAAAAAAGAGATGAGATATGACGACATCAGGTCGGATCTCTCGGAAGAGTTTTAATAACTGCATCCAACTTTTGAGATCAAAGAAATTACGGAAAGAGAGTGTGTACAGCGATATACCCTCGGGTATATCGCTGTAGAAGTCTGACTTCTCGGGAAAAGAGAAAAGTGTGACAAGAGAATACGTACAACGATCATCAAAATGACGAAGCTGGTCAACAATGAGTTTCTGCGCGCCACCTACCGTGAAGTCGTTTATAACAATCGCAACATGTGGTTTTTCTTTAGACATACTTCAGTATCTTTTTTATGAGTCCCTCTACCGTATGGTGCTCTGCCACAATGGAACGCATCTGCGCACCATAGTCTTCGTCCCCATCTTTATACGATCGAATCTTCTCTGCAAGTGATGCGACATCCTTTTTAGGAAACAGAAACATATCCTGATATTCCCCAAGCACTTCTCGCATCGCTTCGTTACAGGTGAATACGGGAACCTCCATAGCCATTGCTTCAAGCATAGTCTTATCTAAACTCCCTGTGTGGCTCGTATTCACCATAAGATCACTTTCGGAGAGCAGTCTCGGGACTTCGTGATTTGGAACGCTTCCGACAAACGAGACTCTGTCTGAAAGACCTTGTTCTGCAACAAGTTTCTCTAATCGCTTCACATACTCCTCCTGCTCCTTTGTATCTGCGCCACCCACCAGAAGCACGCGAACGTCTGGAAGTGATGCAACTGCCTGAATAAGTGTCTCGTAGTCTTTCACAGGAGACATACGCCCAACGGAGATAATCGTATACGGGTGATCATCTTTCTTTTCACTCGGCGCAAACTTTTTGATATCGATACCCTGCCCCACGACGTGTTTTTTCTTCGTACGGATTCTGAAACCACTTTCTGTCGATGTAACAATGGCGTGTGCAAAGAGTGTGGCAACACGAAGACTAAATGGCACGTGCCCATGTGCATACCAGAGACTGGCACGCTTGCCCCACAATCTCCATAGAAGCCCTCCGAGAAGTACGTATATCTGGTTCATATGCACAAAAACAACATCATAATTGCCGCGCTCACGTGTGATGTATGTATAGAAATTATAGATATATCCCAAACGAGATACTCCCCGCTCCTTTCCTAAAGAGAGCACCTTCACATTCTCTGGAAGATTATGTGACCCTTCTTTAAGACAAATGACGGTTACCTGCTCTACGTTTTTTGCAAATTCTTCTATCCATCGATGAAAGAACCCAAGTACTGGGTCATTGGTATCAACTGCCTGTGTCAAAATGAATAACTTCATAGCGTCTTCTTGATATCATCGCACCACTTCTCTACATAGTCTGCTTCACTCTCATAGAAATAGGTGAAGGATGCGGGTGGACACTTTTCAGAGTAACACTGCCAGACTGTTTCACTAAAGCCTTCAATGTCATGCGGAGCAATATGGACACCAATCTCTTTTGCTACCCCCACATCCGTAGCAACCACAGGAATCTGTGTCATACTCGCCTCAACCATGACCATGCCATACCCTTCATAGAGTGACGGAACAAGTACCATGTCTGCTTTGGCATAGTGTGGTAGTGGGTCGTCATACCCTATAAATGTCACATGCTCTCCCGCTTGTCTCTTCAGTCCCTTCATCAATGCACCTCCCCCTACAAAAGTAAGGTGGGCATCAACCCCTTTTTCTCTCAGATGCTCCAACGCTGCAAGTGCCCAGTATGGACGCTTCTCAGATTCTAACCGTCCGACAAAAAGAAGTTCAAACTTCTCGTGCGACACTTTTGCGAGATCTCTGTATCGTTCAATATTAACGAAGATGGGAAGAATCGATATCTCTGCCTTTGGTTTAAAGTGTCGTGTAATACGGTTTCGTATGTGCTCCGACACCACTCGGATACGATCTGCACGGCGAATTACCCGCTCTGCAATCACCAGACGAATACGATTCAGGAAAGAATGTTTCTGAAATCCCGCAGAGAAGAAATCGGTATGCACCTGCACATGAAGTGGGATGTGCTTCTCTTTTGATACCTTCATACCAACATATCCTGTCTCAAATGGATCTTGTGTGGTTATGACATCACTCTCTATATCTCTTGCGAGACGAATTGCATCCCATATATACAGCCACCGAGACGAAGAGTTCGTCGGGTATGCCCATACGTTCTCTGCAATCTGGGTCTTCTCAAATCCAAGACGCTTCTTTGCAAAGACAATGACGTGAAGTTCTTCAAAACAAGCACCGTATGTAGTCATCCGTGCACGAACGGCGCTTTCCTCCTCAAAAATCTTCCTGTCTGTACTTATACTGAGTAATTTCATAGTGTCTCAAAAACAGCGAGATGTTCTTCAAGCACATCGTCCCAAGTGTGCACATACTGAAGAGCAGCGCAAGCAGAGACGAATGATCTATACGCCCCTGGTTTTGTCACTTTCTGGAGTTTCTGCATCATATCCTGCACGCTGTGCGGGTCAATGGTAACAGGAAACTGATCTCTGATACTGAGGTAATTTTCTTTGGTAATCACAAACGGAATCTTATATGCCAAGAGTTCATACGCCTGATTCGGTGAAATATCTGTCCAACTTGGAATCACTACAAACGCACAGTTTTTTATGCGTTCGTACAAATCCTTCTGCCGCAGTGGCTCCTCAAGATGCACAACATCTTCTAGACCAAGTTTAGCAATAAGTTCGCGGAGGTGTTCTTTACGTGGTCCGTCACCAATAATACTCAGCGTATACCCTTTTAGTTGCGCCCGTTTAAATGCAAGAATGAGAGACTCCACATTTTTCATCACAATGAGACGCCCTGCAAAGATAATCTCCTTTGTTGCCTCTGTCCGAGTAATTCCTTCCTCAACCTCTAGCACAGGGTTTTCAATAACTGATACCGAACTCTTTCTCAATTTGTACGCAGGACCGAACAACCGTGCCTGATCTTTTGTATTAAAAATGACATGTGCCGCACCACGAAGCACAAAGCGTATCAGAGAGAACAATACAAGGTACTTTCGATGTAGTCCTCTACGGTAAAACTCTTTGAGTGACATCGGTAGACTGCCCCCCTCAAGATATTTCTCCCAGATATATCCCCCACCGACACGAACAACGTATTTCTTTCGATATATCTTTGTTGCCAACGCCACCGGAAGTCCTGCGGCAAGCCAGTCTAATGAATACACAAAATCCACTTCTCTCACATAGGGGAGGATTACCTTAAGGAAGCGGAGGTAATTGAGCAACTTCCCCTTTTTTCTCACAACACGTATGAGGCGAAATGGATAGTCTCCATCGAAGTCATATTCTGACCTATCCGCATACGTGACAACTGTCACCGTATGACCCGCCGAAACCAACTTCTCGGCAATGCGAGGCGTATATGTTGCTGGACCCCCAGATTCTGGTTCAAAAATCCCCGTCGTTATAAGGATATGCATTGGTTTATGATAGCAGAAACTTCATATGTATACCCGCCTTACAAAGTGCTATACTCAAAAGCAATGCGAATACTCATTGTAACCCCGCTCTATCCACCAGATACGGCAGAAACAGCGCAATATGTGAAGGAACTTGCGAAACGCCTTAGTGACCAGCACAAGGTCACCGTTGTACTGTACGGCCATCTCCCCGAGGAACTTTCGAACGTGGAAACCTGCTGCGTAGATAAGAGGAAACCAATTGTTATGCGTCTCTTCTCTTTTTTCAAAACACTCCTTCGGGAACTGCGAAAACACGATATGCTCTATATAATAAATGGGCGTTCGGTGGAAGTGCCTGTATTCTTTGCAACAAAACTACGAAGGATTCCACACGTCTTTCTTCCATTTGACACCACTGCTCCACTCACCTCTTTTGGCCGTACGCTGCAGCAGACTTCTTCAAAAGATATTTCATACGCGAATCTCTCACTTATTCGCCCCGAGGTGCTCCCTTTTGAAGAATACCCCGCTGAAGCATTCAAGCGGTATGAGGAGGATTGGAAAAAACATCTAGAATCACTTGTATGACCACCGTGACACAAAAAGCATACTGGGAGCAATACCGAGAGAAGGAATGTGCATATTTCACCCCCCTACTTAAAAAACTCGGATACACACTTGATACAGAGCAGCCGCATATCTATGGAGAGAGATATCTTATGCACGCGGTCACTACAGAGAGTGGTACAAAACTCATTCTCCTTGGGAAAAATACCCGCGGTACTCGTGTCGTGATCAAAGTAACCAGAGACAAGGGTGGTATGCGTGAGATACTTCACGAAAGACTGTGCCGCAGCGTCCTTGAGGAATTACAATTCGCCTATGGCACCTTTGCTTCTCCTAAAGAGTGCTTCTTTAAAAAGACTAGTGAGTACGTCATCTTTATTCAGGAATATATTGAACAGCCGTCAATGTTCATCGAACGTCCTCTTGAGGAACAGTTCACGTTAGCACTGACAGCTTTCAAGGCACAGGAAGGTGCTCGCGCGACTACGTTCAGTCACTTACGACTTATCAAAAAAACATTTGAGGCCAGAAATGCAGATGACTATCTTACCTCTTTCAATGGATTTAGAAGGGACATTCTTAAAACATTCCCTGAGTACACCTCATTACTCCAACAAGTGGCGGAGGTGCTCAGTTCACACAAGACAACTATTGAACGCTATGGACAGTTCCTCACACACACGGATCTTGTACCACATAATTTCAGAGTAAAAGACGGCACCGTCTATCTTCTTGATCATTCTTCGCTTCGTTTTGGAAACAAATACGAAGGTTGGGCACGATTCATTAACTTCATGACACTGTATAACCCAGAACTGGCTCAACTTCTTACACAGTACGTGAAAGATAACCGAACAGAGGAGGAGTCAACTGCGCTCTGGCTCATGCGTCTTTATCGTCTTACGGAACTCATGCTCTACTACACCAATACACTCCCGAAGAGCTCTGGGGATTTGAAGGAACTCAACACAGCGCGTGTGCATTTCTGGGCAGAGGTGTTGGCCCACACTTTGGAGAAGGAAGAACTCCCTGAAGATGTGCGCACCACGTATATGACAAAGCGAGATGTCCTTCGAAGTACAGACGAAAAGAAGCGACAGATTGGATTACATTAAAAATGGACGCGGCTCGCAAGCCACGTCCTTTTTTCATTGCTCGGAAGCAAGAAAGTGGAGTTCTTCCTCATCCACATGTTGTGTCAGCTTGTCGAGTTCTTCCGAACCGACCCAGTCATGCTGTTGTGAGCAGTCGCCATGCTTCACGGTGTGAATGAAAGCACCGCACGGCATATACACGTTGTGTACTTCGCCGACCTGCGTGGTGAACACTTGACCTGCCCGATAAATAAAGAATTTTGCCGAATTGTCCGGCATCAGGATTGCATATCCGATCCAGCCAGACTGCACGATGTATGTTTCCTGCACACCTTTGTGGTGATGGCTGTTTTGCCAACCGCAGTCGTCATCTGGCATAACGGTAGCAATGTAGCCAGAGCTTCCGCGCTCTGTACCACGCATCAGACGAACCCTAATCTCGCCATTGCCCATACGTTTGCAACCAACCTGAAAACCCAGGTCTTTTGCTTCTTCAAGAGAAATTTCTTTAGGCACTATGCCCTCCATTCAGTAATGTACGTTCGACAGGAATATATAATAAAAAGCAAACCTAATCAAGTACTTTCGCAAACACACGCTCCCGCATCTGTTCTGCTACTTTATCCCAATCATATTTCTCAAGCACCATTTTTCTGGCGCTCTCTGTAATTTTTTCTACTTTCTCTGGGTTATTGAGCACATCTTGAATTGCTCGAGCAATGTCTTCTGGTGAATCCTTTTTAACCACCCACCCCGTCTCTCCGTCAACAACGTACTCTGCAAGTCCACCCTCTCGTGTTGCGATCATAGGGAGACGTGACGCCATTGCAGAAAGCCCAGCATTGCCCAGTCCCTCTGAACGACTCGGCATAACAAAAATATCTGACGCACGACGGTAGAGTGTCACCTCCGAACGATCGATCTGTCCTGTAAACATAACCCGTTCGTCTACACCAAGCTCTTTTGCAAGGTCTTCAAGCATTTCTCTATCTTCTCCACTCCCTACGATAAGGAACTTCACATTCTCTGGGAGATCTGGGAGTGCACGAATGACATCATCAAACGCTTTCTGGTAGACAAGACGAGCCGTATTTACCAACCAAATATCTCCCTCTTTTTTATTCCATTTCTCGTGGAGTACTTTTATCTCTTTAGTAACGTCTTCAGGATGTAGGTCTTTCGGGTTTGCCCCGTTATAAATAAGCTCAACAGGACCAGTGTACTCCCGTTTCTTTGGCCATGTGCCAAGGAAGGTTGATATAACCTGGATCACCTTTGCTGTTCGAAACCCAAGATTCAGGAGTGGTACAACAGGGCGGATAAACCATCGCTCAAACACTTTGTCATATGGGTCACCATCCTGAAGTGTCAGTACGTGCGGAACACGTGTACCAAACACTCTCATTAACGCAACAGGAAGAAGCATGTATGTCATCATCGCCCACAATGCATCAAATTTATGTTTCTTATGAAGTGATATTCCTTTCAATGCCGCAAGTAGAGGAAACAATACTTTATTCACATAGAGTGAACCGAAGCCGACACGATGCACATGCACATTACTTACTTTCTCGTACACAACATCCTCTCTACCAAAACGAAGGGTAATCATATGGAACTCAATGTCTTCAATACGATCGGTAATTTCTCGAATTGCAGCTTCTGCGCCGCTCGTAAACCGTGGATAATACGCAAGTGAGAATATAAGAATCTTTTTCATACTACTTCTTACACTCGTTAATATATTCTTCTAATGTGTGTTTCTGTTCCCAACCAAGAAGCTCTAGTTTGGTCGTGTCGGTAGATCCTGAAGAACGAGTCACCTTTGTGGCTGGCGCAAACTCTATCTCTAGCCCATACATCTTTGCAACATCGAGAAGAGAGTATACTTCCTTCGCACCAATACCGTACTCGTCTCGTCCACCTTTTTGTCCGATAAGTACAAGTCCGTCCACAGTATCATCTATATGTGTAAATGCTCGTGTCTGCTCCCCTGTTCCGTTTATCGTACAGGCCTTGTCACCAAGATGACACTGTCTGAATGTCTCAATGATCGTTCCATAAGAACCGTCATACTGTCCTGCACGCTCTCGAGGACCATAGACGTTATAGAAGTATGCGATGGAATACTCAAGATCATACCAATTCCCATAATTAGCGACCAATTCACTATTCGCTGCCTTTGCCCAAGAATATGGTGAGCGATTTTTCCCCTCCACGCCATCCTCACGATCATCTGCAAACTTGGTAGACGATCCAGCATAGACAAGTTTGCCACCTTTCTTACGCCAAAATTCCAAGACCCCCAACGTTCCTGCAATGTTGAGATCCCACACTTTCTCTGGCTCATTGATACTTGGTGCCACTCGAGGATACTCTCCAAGGTGATATACCAAGTCTGGTGTCTCAGGAATATGCTTTTCGATATCTTTCGTATGTCCCTTTCTGTACTCTACCCCCTCTACGTGATTCTTCTCTGTCCCCGTGAAATAGTTATCAAGAGAAATCACCGTATGTCCTTCTTTGGTGAGACGCTCACATAAATGGGAACCGATAAATCCGGCTCCACCTGTCACCACTATGAGTTTTTGATCCATAGCAGTCATACTATACGCTTTTCTCTATATCTTCAATATATGGGGATTCTCTTCGCCTGGTATAGACACCGAGAATGCCTATGGCAAGCACCGATGCAAGGCCTATGTACGCAAGATTACTTCCCGACTCCTCAACCGCCTCAATGGCTGAGGCTTGCTGGCTCTCAACATCAACAGGAACTATATCGCTTTCTGGAGCAACGTACTGAGGATCATATGTTGCCACCAGTGTTCCAATAGCATCATAGAGTCTCGGTATACCATAGGTTCCTCCCGTTTCAACCTTCTCTCTTGGAACAGTCAGTGTCGCGTGCGGAAGTAGTGTCGTCCCCTTGGGAATAACGACTGCATCTACCTCTGAGAGAATAAAGTGACTTATGTCCACTTCCTCCGACGCATCATTGTGTATCTGTATGTCTCCCTCAGGAGAACGCGTGATAGAAAACGCAACTGGAAGGACCACTATCTCATGGCGTGCCGAGAAATCTTCTCCTTGATACCTCCCTTCCACAATTACCACATATTCTCCTGGGTACTCAAAACGGTGTGTGGGAGCCCTTCCTTCACCAGATGATAGGTCTCCAAAGTTCCATGCATACCGAACAAGTCTGCCACTCATATGCGTAGACACATCAAATGACACCTCTTGATGTACGAAGGTTACCGCTGGTGCATCAACGACTATCTCCTCATTGTATGTCTCTTTTACACGGACACTCTTTGAAGGTGTCGTCGTCTCTTTTGTGTCGGACTCTTTCTCACCATCGACAGTAATGTGGTCTTCAATTTTTGCAAATGTTGCAGGTCCTATCCCGCTTACATTTTGTATGTCTTCAATAGTCTGAAACGGTGCATCGGACCTGTACTCAATGATACGTGTTGCATAGGCACTCCCGATACCTGGAAGTGTCTCCAGTTCTTCTGCTGACGCGGTGTTGATATTAACCAACGTTTCTGCAGAGAGCACGGATGGAACACACAAAAGAACATAGAGCACCACCAGTCGCATAGGCTATGTCATCGGTGGCTTATCCTGTGTGGTCACTCGCATCATGCGTTCAAGATTCTTTGCTGACACAGACTCTTCTTTCTGTTTTGGTATTGGCTTCTTTTGCTGTCGGGGCACCTTCTGTTTTTGTGCAGGCGGAGTGTGTTTCTGCTCAGGCTTTGGGGCCTCCTTCATCACCCCCGCAAGTGCCGCTTTCAGATCTTCTGTTTTTTTTGCTGGTGGCTTTGGGGCTTCTTTCTTTTGCTGTCCACCGCCAGGCGTCTTTGTGATGATCTTCAACACATTACGAAGATCATTGACATCCTTTTCTTCCTTCTTCCGAAGTGGTGGCTGGAATCCTCCTTCTGGCTTCCGTGTTGGCCTTTTCTTTTCTTTTGGCGGCTTTGGTGGTGTACGATTCTGTTCGTGGAACGCATTAACCATCTCTTCAACCTGTGTACGTTCAGAACCAAAGTTCTTTTGACTCGATCGAATAACCATCTCTTTGCATGACGTATGCCCCGCCTCAATTGGAGGTAGAGTTACCGCAGAAAATGGACGTGACCCAATACCGTCGATCATAAGCGTGAGGTATATTTGTGCAAACCCCAGATTCACCAGGTCCGTTGCGGTAAACTCTGGCGCAAAGATTGCCTCCAATACTTCTGCATCAAATGGACCAACACGGAATGCAATGACCGTTCCTACGTTTCCAAATACTGCATTCCGCACCTCTTCTTCCATTTGCTCCACATATTGATGTGCGATAGTGAGGTTCAACTTATACTTACGCGCCTCAGAGAGAATGTTGGCAAATGTAGAGTTCGCAAACGACTGGAACTCGTCTACATAGAAATAGAAGTTTGGCATCTCTTTCATTTCCTGCGGTGAA
This sequence comes from Candidatus Kaiserbacteria bacterium, assembly GCA_019634005.1. Lineage (GTDB taxonomy): Bacteria > Patescibacteriota > Minisyncoccia > Phycocordibacterales > UBA918 > JAHQWD01. The sequence continues at coordinate 7,428 of JAHQWD010000001.1, read as the reverse complement.
AGGTCTGCACGACTCATTGCAGCAAGGTAGATACGTGTGGTGAGCATCGACCCCAGAAGGTTCGCATTCGTCTCTCCAATCAGGCCCTTTGAGAGATTCATAATAAGGATCTTTTTGTTGTCCATGATGTCACGGATATCAAAACTGGAGTGTGGTTGTCCAATAATATTTCGAATCACTGGATTGGCGGTAAACTGTCCGATCTTGTTCTTAATCGCGTCTCCTGCTTCTTGCATGTATCGCTCATTGTATTTTGCAAACTCGTCTACCCAGAAAGACTTCACGCCAGGATCTTTGACATTGTCTACCACCTTCTCTCGATATTTTTTATCTGAGAGCATACGGTTTACCCCAAGAAGCGTAGAGTCTGGATACTCCAGAAGTGCCATAAGCGTATTCTGGAGAATGTATGCCATACGTGCAGACCATGCATCCACCCAGATTTTCTCAAACACAGACATCAGTCCAGATACAACGAGGTGTCGTTTGTCTGGCCCTACATCCTCCATAATATTGAAGGATATTGGATGTTCCATATCAAATGGAGCGAAATATAATACGTCCTTTACGCGTTCTTCTGGAATGAAATCAAGAAGTGTTTCTGCGGTAGAACCATGAGGGTCAATAAAAGCGAGTCCTTCCCCGTTCTTTATATCTTGCACCGCCATATTCTCAAGCAAGGTAGACTTACCCATTCCTGTCTTACCAATGACGTAGACATGACGCTGTCTATCCTTTGCTTTGATACCAAAAGGCTTCTGCTGACCACGAGCATCAGTTTTCGCAAAGTACGTGATCTTATCAGGATCAAAACTCATAGGTGAATTATAGCAGACACTTTATATTTAAAAGCCACGATATGTTTTTTCATTGCGCATACCCACATATTCGATGGTGATGTCTCCCTCATCACGGTAAATAATGCACACCCTACCAACACGGACACGATAGAGCGTGTCGTGTCCTTTTAACTTTCGTATATTAAGATAACCTTGTGTCAGTTCCCTACTCTGCGTCATATAGCGCAGCACGCGTGTACACATTTGATGGCGCCCAAATCATCCACGACATAACTCCAGCGTCATAGCTTGCTTGAATCTGCGCACGCACATCCTCTGCATCATAGTCTCCACCGTAATCAAAATCTTGGATCCACGTGCGAAGCTTGTCCGCCCCCCACACTGGCTTTGTATAACGTGCAGGAGTGGTGGTACCAATCCGTTCATGCTCAAATCCTGCAACAACGGTTGTGGTTGCGACCATACGCTCCACTCCACTCTCCATTGCGTAGTTGACCACTTTATATGGATGGTTATTTGGATTACCAAGACCCAAGAAACTATCTGGGTAGTGTGATGGATAGACCATCGGTGCGATGAAATCAAAATACGGTGCAGCCCGTTCGATAATCTGCCCGATGGAGAGATCGTCGGTGTTTGTTGTAGTCATCCCAAAAAGATCTGCTGACGTCCACGGAGTGTCCTTCTCTCGACCTGTGTTCTCATGACGTACTGCGGCAAACAACTCTTCATCATCGAGTTTTTCATTGAGATATTTAAAGAATGCTTCTAGGTTTGCCTGCTTATCATCACCATACTCTCCGTGCGTGAAGGCGATATCAGACATCGGACCATCTGATGGATAGCGCACGTAATCAAAGTTGAGCTCATCAAATCCTATGTTGTAGGAGTCCACAACAAGCTCAATAAGATGGTCCCAATACGCCTGCGCCCCCACATCAATAAATGCTAATCCTTTGTAGTCCCTCCAGACAGACACTCTGTCTGCCTTTTTAACCGCAAGCTCTGGATGTGTTTCGCTATAGAATGGGTCTTGGAAAACGGTGATACGTCCAATGACAAAGATTCCATCCTCATGAAGTTCTGCGATGAGATCTTTCATATCACTGGTACCACACCGAGCTTCTTTCCATGCAGGCATCCATGATTCGTGCATTGGTGGGAATGAGATCGTGCCTGAATAGTCTTTGATATCAATCACGACACTATTGACCTCTGTCTCTCGCATGAGAGTCACCAGATCTTCTCGAAAACTTGGTGTTCCAGCAACACATGACGTCATATAAATAGCACGCACTTGCTCGGGAAGCGGTACATGTGTCACCACTTCTCGCGCATCGATAACATCTTCAACTGTCTCCTTTACTATTTCTGGAACCGCTACCGTTCGGTCATACTCTACAGTAGCCAGTTGTGGCATAGCGAAACCGACAAACGCCGAGGCGCCGACAAATGCAACCGATGCTATGCCCCATTTCATCATATCCTTGTCTCTTTAGTCTCTTCTGGAATCTTTGATTCAGTAAACATCTCTCCTTCTTTTTCACCATTACCGTTCTCGATAGAACGGAGGAAAGCTGCGCGGCGAAGCACTATACCAAGCACTATGACGATAATGCCCATTCCTACAATAACAATATCCTTTACATCCTGCGGTACTCCCAAAAAAGGTATCAAAAAGAGTACAATTCCAATGACAAATACTAATGATTCTCGTGACATATGCCTCTAGTATACCTTACGGAGTAACAATAACCACAAACTCCCCTTTTTGATGGTCTGGGTGCTCTTTGAAGTACAATTCCACCTCTTCTATGCTTCCTTTCACCACTTCCTCATGAAGCTTGGTAAGCTCCCTCGCAACAATCACCGTCTGTGACGTGAGCACCTCTGAGAGTGACGTAAACGTCTTCATGATACGGTGTGTAGACTCATAGAATATGACGGGGATCTCATATTCAGCAACACGCTCAAAAAATGTCTGACGTCCTTTCTTGTGTGGTACAAATCCGAGAAATACAAACTGATTCCCTGATACTCCCGCAATGGAGAACGCGGCCGTTACCGCAGACGGACCGGGAATGGTCTCCACTTTAATATCCTCTACCAGTGCCTGCGACACCAAGAGTACACCAGGATCGCTTACTCCAGGAGTCCCTGCATCTGACACCAATGCAATGTGCTTCCCTTCTTTTAAATCTCTGAGTATCTCCTCATGCACATGTGCTGAAGCGTGTGCGTCGTATCGTACTAATGATGCATCTATCTCATAGTGAGAAAGCAGCTTTCCTGTCACGCGAGTATCTTCGCAGAGTACATAATCTGCCTCCTTGAGTATACGGAGCGCGCGAAGTGTCATGTCTTCGAGATTCCCTATAGGAGTTGCAACTATTGAGAGTATTCCTTTCATATGAGTTTCTCGGTTACTTTTGTTACATCCCCCGCCCCCATTACCAGCACGACATCTTTTTCACTCAGACTGTCTTGGAGCATGCTCACTGCCTCATCAAAAGATGAAGCATAATACGCTTTCTCTCCTACTTCATGTGCAAGCTTTTCACTTGAGACCTCAGAACCTCCGTCCGCTCGCGCATCATAGACGGGCACTACAAGGACTCGGTCTGCCTTCTGGAGTGCTGATACAAAATCTTCAAACAGCTCCTGAAGACGTGAGTACATGTGGGGCTGAAACACTACGGTCACTGCCCGCTCTGGGTAGAGTTCCCGCGCACCTTGTATTGTTGCAGATACTTCTGTTGGATGATGTCCGTAATCATCATAGATCTTTGCGCCATTCACCTCGCCCTTGTATTCAAAACGTCGCCACGTCCCTGCAAATTGTTCGAGTGCACGTTTTCCTTCATCCTTAGAAACTCCAACAAAGAGTGCCCCCGCCAGTGCTGCTGCAGCATTCATCTGATTATGTATCCCTGGTTGAGAGAGTGTGAGAAAAGGATCTATATATTGTGTGTAATCCACGATCGTACAGGATAACCCTTCGAGTACTGGCTTCACATTGGGATCCTTTGTGTTTGCAATGATGACACCATCTTCGGGAACTTTTTCTGCCAGTTCCCTAAAGGCACGCTGCACGTCAGCGAGATTTTTGTAGTAATCGACATGCTCATGCTCTAGGTTGGTGATAACAAGCACATCAGGCTCTAGGGTGAGGAAGTCTCTGCGATACTCACATGCCTCGACAATTGCATACTTGCTCTTCCCTGCTCGAAAATTGCTTCCCGTCTTACTTCGAAGCGATCCCACAATAGCAGTTGGATCGAGTCCTGCTTCCTCAAATACATCAATAAGCATTGCTGTCGTTGTCGTCTTCCCATGCGTTCCTGTAACTGCGATGAGGTGATATGGATTAACCGCTTCTCCCAGTGCTTCGAAATAGCTGATGGTACGTATTTCTCTTTCTTTTGCAGCGACGAGTTCCTCGTGGTCTTTTGGCATTGCTTCCGTGTAGACCACCATATCAATATCGTCAGTTATGTTCTCTTTTACTTGAGTATCAAAAAAGACGACTCCTTCCTCTTGGAGTGCTGTGGTAATTGCAGACGGAGCACGATCTGATCCACTTACCGCATATCCTTCATGGAGATACAGTCGTGCGAGCCCAGACATACCGATACCACCAATCCCTATGAAATGTATGTGTTTTTTCTCACTCATAGACTATTCACTAACGATACAAACTCATCCCCGCGCTCGTACTCATTCGCATACGCCCCAAAAGAGGCAAACCCTGGACTGAAGAGAATAACATCTCCCTCCTGCGCAACCTCCCGCGCCTGAGACAGAGCATCTTTGAGATTTTGTGCGTGCACCCCTTCAATTTCTTTGGAAATAAGATCTGTTCCTGTTCCTGGGATAAATAACACACGCTTTGCGTACGTATCAATCTCCGCTACAAGTTCCTCCCTCGGCACATCTTTATCAGCACCTCCCATGACAAGTATGATGTTTTTACCCTCCCCTAACGCGCGAAGCGCAGCGAGCGTTGCTGCGGGTGTCGTTGCATTGTTGTCATTATAGATTCTGACACCATCAATTTCTCGAAGGAACTGCAGCCGTCCTGGCACCCCTGGAAATGACGCAAGACCCTCAAAGATCTCTTCGTCAGAAAGACTGGTTGCCTTTAACGCCTGATACGCAAGTGCGGCATTGAGACGATTGTGCTCTCCAGGCATAGAAAGCAGTGCGTCTTCGGGTAGTACTGAGGTATCAGTGAGCAACACCTGTTGTTCCAACTGGTCTTTTACAAACCCTTGTATACGTTCAAATACTTCTGGCGTAGTCACCAGCACATCCCCCTCTTCTTGATAGAGAAAGATTTGCGCTTTATCTTCAAAATATGCGTCCATATCTCCTTTGTAATAGTTGAGATGGTCTGCCATAAAGTTTGTGAAGACAGCAATCTGTGGACTTATTTTTGCTTCACCGCATCCTTGTAGTTGCCAAGAATCCAATTCAAGGACAGCAAGCGATTCTTCCTTTACTTCATTCAAAAGCGCCAGTGTAGAGACACCACGCACATTCCCACCCAGAAGCACGGAGCCTCCTTCAGTCATCTGCGAAAGCACGTGGTGAACCATATGGGTTACAGTCGACTTCCCCCTTGTTCCCGTCACACCAATAATCGGAATACCCGCAAGACGTACAAAAAGAGACGCACTCATCTCAATGGGGATATTTCTCTCTCTCGCGTGTGCTATATACGGAGAATCTTTTGGCACACCCGCTGCCTTCAATATAAAATCTCTATTCTCAAAATCTTCCATGCGATGTTCTCCAAGTATAAAAGTTACATTTGGATATTGGGAAAGTCTTTCAACAGACTCTTGTAGTTCTTCTCTGGTTTTTAGATCCGTTACGAGCACCTCAGCACCAGCCTCAGCCAAGAACTGTGCATCTCCAACTCCACGCCCTAAAAGTCCCAGTCCCATGACCGTCACCCGTCTCCCTTCAAATTCTTTTTTCCACCGCTCTAACATATACACGTATCATACGAGAAACTCCCAAAAACACCAGTCGCTGTCTGCTATACTTTAAGTAATGAGGCATGCGTTAGAAGGACAAAAGATGTTTTCATACATTGCGATTTTTATTATCGTCCTTTTCGCTGGCGGTGTATTTATGCTGACACAGGAGCTCAACCGTGTTACTGACGAATTAAGCACCTACTCCGACGCAAATCTTGAAGAATATTCACTTGATGCCATAAACTAAAGGACTCCAAAATGGAGTCCTTTAGTTTCTACCACCCTCTGTCCGCGCTCTAGGATTTGAACCTAGGACCTTTCGAGTATCAGTCGAATGCTCTAGCCAACTGAGCTAAGCGCGGACAGAAAGCACTATATAAGTCTCAAGATACTATCAAATATAGGGGGTAAAGACAACTAAAGAAAACAGCGCCGACCCGAAGGGTCTGGCGCTTTGTTTTGAGGACGATAGTCTCGGTTTCAGATTGCGTGATATGCCATATTGAAAATGACAATCACTAAGAGACATCCTCCCGCAAATTTGATTACTTGCATACTGCTCTCTGATAGCAGTGCGGCTACCTTTTTATGATTCATTGGATTCTTCCCCCTCTTACGGGTTTGAACTCCCAACAACTCTTAACTGTTCTTAATTATATCACAACCAAATCTATTGTCAATGTACACAATATCTCCCTATATTTGTCCAGATGCGGTAGAATGTCTTATATGACCACAACTATTTCGTCTCTACTCGTTGATTTTATTGTCTTTGTAAACGATCTGCTCGTTCCGCTTATACTTGCAATCGCTTTTTTATTTTTCCTCTGGAATACCTTTCAATACTTCATCGCGCAAGGTGCGACAAAAGAAGGCCGAGAGAAAGCTCGGCGGTCTGCATTCTATAGTATTGCTGCCTTCGTCTTGATTGTTATTCTGTGGGGGGTTGTAAACCTACTGGTAGAGGGACTCGGGTTTGACCGAACAACACCAATCCATTCTGATTTCATAGAGCTTAATTCATAAAAAACACCCACCGATCGGTGGGTGTTTTTTATTATGCAAACTACATAGTTCAGCAATACTCTCTTTTGTCTTATCCTGGCTGGTCTTTCCCAGTGTCTAGATACTTACTTAAGGATCAGTATCAGAGCCTTATTCAATACTCATATGAGGTACTGAATCGACCAATTAGCACGTGTGCGTCATGCGCACGTACGTTTCCAATTGGAATTAATCCACGACCAGCTTCCGCTAGCCGTGCCTTGTTACGACTTACACCTTGTTATCGAGCTTACCGTCGGCCCACTCTAGGTGGGACTTCGGGCACTCCCGACTCCCTTGTGTTGACGGGCGGTGAGTACAAGGCTCGGGAACGTATTCACCGCGGCGTTGCTGATCCACGATTACTAGCGATTCCGACTTCATGGGGTCGAGTTGCAGACCCCAATCCGAACTGAGACGCACTTTCTGAGATTGGCATCCTGTTGCCAGGTAGCTACCCTCTGTATGCGCCATTGTAGCACGTGTGTCGCCCTGGGCGTAAGGGCCATGATGACCTGACATCGTCCCCGCCTTCCTCTCTGCTTGCGCAGGCAGTCCCTCCAGAGTCCCCGGCTTGACCCGATGGCAACTGAAGGTAG